>CALVOK010000001.1 GCA_944350275.1 uncultured Clostridia bacterium
TTAAGAAGTGGAATTGCATATTTGCTACAAAGCATTTTGCCAATAAAATTCGTTTTTACAACTTTCATATAATTATCAAGTTTACATGTTTCTACAAATTCATCGATATTTGTTCCTGCATTGTTTATAAGTCCATTCAATTTGCCATATTTTTTTTCAACAAAAGCAAACATTTCTTTAACTTGTTTTTCGCTTGAAATGTCAGCCTTGCAAATAAAAAACTTATATCCTTTGCTTTTAAACTCTTTCTCGACAGTTTTTGCTTGTTTGTCATTATTTCCATAATTCAAAACAACTTCATTTCCACTTTTAAGCAAATCTTCGGCAATTTGCTTTCCAATTCCACTTGTCGCACCTGTCACTAAATAAATCATATTTTACTCCTAATTTGATTAATTTAATTTATTATTCCGCCATGACAATGGAGTTCATAAATAAGTTCATTGTTTTTATAAATCTTTTCTACACCTGTAAAACTCTCCATTATTCCATTGCATTCAAAAGTATAAATGTAATCGCCATTAACAAACCTACTTGGTCCACGCAATGGCAATACCTTTTTATCTATTCCAACTTGCATAAGAGCAGGACGCAAAGCATTTGCAATTGCATTCTCATATTCATCATCATTAAGTGAATATCCATAATAGTTCATTCCCCAAAACGGTTCTTCACTATCTAAATACACAACTTCTTCACCAATAAACTTTTTGCTACCAAAATATGTATCATGATATATTGCTTTTATATTCCCAATTTTACCTTCAAAATGATAATCGCTTGAGCCTTGCCTTAATGATTTTGTTCTTAATGCCTTGTCATTTGCATAAGTATTTTTCTTTGCTTCAATTAAGAAATCTAAAATATCTTTCATTTCTCTCCTTAAACTAAAAGAATTCCACCATTAACATTAACGTTTTCCCCATTGATATAGTCAGCTTTATCGCTTAATAAAAATTCTACTACGTTTGCAGTATCCTCAACAGTGCCAAGTCTTTTACTAGGGTTTTTATTTGCAGTTACTTGAATTTCTTCTTCGGTATAACTCTGCTTACCTAACGGAGTTAATGTTAGAGATGGGCTGACAGTATTAACTTTTATGTTATATTTTGCAAGTTCTAATGCGCAACATTTTGTTAACATTATTGTTGCAGCTTCTGATGAACAATATGCGAGAGAACTATCCATCGGTCTTGTTCCCAATCTTGAAGCAATATTAACAATGCGTGGCATTTTAGATTTTTTCATCAAAGGAATTGCATTTTTTATACACTTAAAACGGGCAATTAAATTCACATTCAATTCGTATTTAAATTCATCTACGCTTAAATCTTCTATGGACAATACTTTATCGTAGGCAGCACAATTAACAAGCCCATCCAATTTATCAAACTTTTTAGAAATATTTACAAACATTTCATCAATTTGTTTTTCGTTTGCTAGGTCGCATTTTTGCAAGAAAATATTATGTTTGAATTTATCTAAATCTTGCATAGTTTCTTCTGCCAGTTTTTCATTGTGTCCATAATGAATTATAACTTTAGCATTGTCTTCTAATAGTTGCTTAGCGATTTGTCTGCCAATTCCTGATGTAGAACCCGTAACCAAAATAACTTTACCGCTAAAATCTATTTTCATCGTTTTCTCCTTTATTTGTTGCAACAAGTTTTGTATTGCATTTTTTACAAATAAGTCCATAAACATTTGGTCTTACTGTTCTGCTACTGTATAATTCGGATATACCTCTTTCAACAATTCCAAAGGTCATTGGAATCTGGAGTTTATGCTCGTATAGACAGTTTAAACAAAAACAAATATCTTCTCCCTTTACATCTTTCACACCATCCAATGTATAAAATCCTGAATAAATTTTTGCATTTTTCTTAATGTCTGCTATATCGTCAGCATCTTTTAGTTTTGTTCTTAATTCATTGTTTTCTTCCAACAATTCTAAATAATCAGTGTATAGTTCTTTTAATTTATCAGTCAACTCAACACTTTGCACAACCTCTGGCAATGCCATTACTTTTCTAAATGTATCTAATTTCCCCATTTTTTACTCCTTATTCAACTCTTTTTTAACCAATTCACAAGTGTTTTTTATCTTATCAAAAATTTCTTGTGTTTTCATATTTTGAATAGCATAATCTTGAATTGCTTTTATATTCTTCAAAACCTTACCAAATTTTTCTATCATCCACTTATGTCGTGGCATAAGCCATACATGAAAATGATATCCTGCTTTTTCTTCCAAAATAATGTTATATTCTTCCGCAATATTATTTTCTTCTAATATTTTTAAAGTTTTGTTTATAAGTGTGGTCAATTCAATTTGCTCGTCATATGATAAATCAATAAATTTTTCAACATGCCTTTTGGAAAATATTATAATAAAACCGTCGATAGGGAGTTCAAAGTCTTGTGCAACTGTAAAATGTTTCCCTTGATATAGAAGCCCACCAAAGATATCTATTGTGCCGTTTGCAATCTCACAGCCTAAACAATCTCTAATTTCAACTTCTTTCCCTGTCATATCAATTAATTTCATTTTTACTCCTTTCCTGCTTTTTTTAAAGCTTCAACTGCCTCATTTCTCATAATATTTAAAACTTCAACATTTTTGTTAGATAACTTTATAACATCGGTTATTGAAACGCAAGTTTCTTCACTATACAAATCATTACTATCTTGAATGGTTGCGCCATAGACTATTTTTGTTATACCCTCATAGAGAATTGCACCCAAACACATTAGGCATGGTTCACAAGAACAGTATATTGTTGCTCCATAAAGTTGATTATATAAACTTTTCTTTTGTATAGCATCTTGTATTGCCTTATATTCAGCATGCTTATACAATTCGTTAGTATCAAAATTATCACTTCTTCTAATTATTTTATCATCTTTAATAATTATCGCTCCATAAGGAGTTTTACTCCTTTTAGAAATTTCTATTGCAATCTGCATATATTCTTTGTCAGTCATTTTTACTCCTTTTACTCTTGGTCGAACCATTTACTATAACTTATTGCTCGTGGATAGTTTTCTTTAATCATATCAGCCTTTAATCTTTCCACATTAAAATAAATTTTCTTTCTTTCAATCTTAACTGTTCCATTTTCAATATCAATCACAATATAGTTGCCGGGATATTTCATTCCTAGACTGCCAACACAAACAAACTTTTTGTTTCCAATCATAAATTCAGCAGGTTTATGATTGTGTCCAAAAATAATATAGTCGGCACTAATATTATCAAATAATTCTGCCATTTTGACTGTTGGTGCATTCGGGTCATCAGGGTCGTCCATAACAAGTCTTTCTGTCTCCCAAGCATAATGAGTGAAATAAAACTTTACACCATCACATTCAAAATAATAATCTTTTGGCACTGATTTTAATTTCTCTCTATATTCAGGCAATGTTTTATTTCTCATATAACTTTGGTGTTCTTTTTTGTCCGCTTTAAAATATGCATATTCTTCTTCTGGAAGTCCATAAGCACAATAACTATCGTGGTTACCAAGCAAGAAAACATCACCACTTTGCCAAATCTTTTCCAAACATTCATTAGGGTATGGGCACATTGCCACCGCATCACCTATAAACACTCTTAAATCTGCATTTTTATAGTCTTGTGTTTTTTGCAATTTTTCAAGTGCATACTTATTCCCATGCACATCACTATAAACTAAAATCTTCATAAAATTATTATAGCATACTTTTTCCATATTTTCATAAGATTTACAAAATTTTATTTTATTGTTCTCTAACTGTCTAAAAGTAAACTGCAAAAACTGGAATAATTTTAGACAAATTTATAAGTTAAGGGATAAACTTGGATAACACAATTTTGGTAGAGGAAATAAGGGATTTAAGGGGATTTGCTAACATAAAATGACACTAAAAAAGAAGTTCCAAAGGCACCTCTTAATCAGGGGGTCGGGGGTTCGAGCCCCCGCAGTCCACCATCAGTATTTAATACTAGGTGTAAATGCTATATCTAGTATTTTTTTTGTTTTTACTTTTAATATTTATATTTGCTTTTATTAGTTTAAATCTTCTTCAAGATTAAACTTGAATATTTTTTTTATGCTTTAAGTGTGCCTAAAAATATATAAAGATTTTATTACACAACACAAAAACCATCTTGACAAACGACATTTTTCAGATTATAATGGTTATAAATAAAAAGGAGAAATTAATTATGGCAAAAATAGGAAGATATATGAAATTATCTAATTCGCCTCTGTCCGAAATGGAAGAAACACTCAATGAAATAAACAAAAAAAAGAAAAATTTAAAAGAGCTGGGGTAAATGGAAAAAGCTTTGATATAACTAATATACTTTATACTCATGATAATAATTCATATTATAGGCAATCATTAATAAAAAAATTGACTGAAATACATCCGGAACTTAAGCCAGTGATTAAAAATATTGAAAAACGAAGAAATAGAGCAAAAGTTCCAGAAATTATTGGTAATATTATTAATTTACCATTGATTCTATCTGCTATGGCTATCAAAATTGCAGCTTTAGTTGTAACTATACCTGCTTGTGCATTGCTAAATAAAGGGAAAAAAGCACTTAGAGATAATACTGCTTCAGTAGCAGAACAAGTTGCTGGTGGACTTGCTGTAGGCACTGGAAGTATTGCTATAGGTGGAATATATATTCCTTTGGCAGTTGCAGAGCGAATAGTGCTTTTACCTATGGAAGTTCAAGAAAAAATTTTAGAAAAAATATTTTTCCCTGATAAACAATTTACAAAAGATGCTTTAAAAATCCAAGAAGCAATATCAGATATTGAATTAGATTAAAAAAAATAAGCTAAAGTTTTTATAAACTTTGGCTTATTTTTTTTATTTTTTAGCATTTTTTTAAACTTGAACTGTTTCTTTCATTGTAAACAAAAACAGTATTACCTCAGACAAAGTTTTTACCCAAGAACTTTCGTCTTTGGAATTGTAATTAGAGAAGTCGCCCAAATGACAAATCACATCATCTTTTTTGGTTTGCTTATTCCATAAAAGCAAAACATATTTATCGAATTTTTCAGAATTTTAAACGGTCTATTCTCCCTAATTAAAGTGTCATTACTAGCAAAATGCGTATCACTTGTAAATAAAACTTTATTTTACCTCTTTTTCAAATTTTCTAATATTTGAATTGGGTCAATTAAAGTCCTTTTTTTACACATAAATTCCCCCAGTTTATTTTCATAATATTTTTATTAACATCAATTTGTTTAATCATTTTTGTTCTTCTCATCCATAATTTCTATTTTTCGGAAAACTCAACTTTTCATAATTATAAAATTTTTAATACCCAAAAAGATCATAATATATTTTCATTTTATGCCAAGAGGAAAATTTAATTTTGAAAGAATACTTAATATTTTATTATGCAACACGTCATTAGAGAATATCATTTAGTTGTTACAATTAAAAAAAGTATTATAAAATACGTTGCAACATTTTTGTAAACTATCGATGTCTTTGCTCATCATAGTTTCAATTGCGGAATGCATAGCAAGTTGAGGAATTCCGATGTCACAACTGTTCATTGATAGAAGTGAACTTGTAAATAATCCCAGAGTACCCCCACAAACTAAGTCGGAATTGTTATAAAAATCTTGATAATTAATTTTATTTGACTTTAGCATGTTTTTCAACTTTGCAGAAGAATAGCCATCAGTTGAATAACTTTTATTATGCTTTATTACAATACCTTTTCCCATTTCTACCTTAGTATTTATATCACTTTTTTCACTATGAGCTGGATGAACTGCATGTGCATTGTCAATAGAAAGAATCATTCCTTTTTCACACGCATTGATGTAATCTAAATTTGATCTATTTAAAGCAATATTTATTTTTTCTAGGACGACAGGCAAATATGAAGATTGCGCTCCTTGTTTAGTTAAACTTCCTATTTCCTCATTATCAAAACAACAAGCTATGCTTATGCCCTTTGGGTTACAATTGCAAAGCGATGTTATAACTGCCCATACACTAACTAAATTATCTAATCTTGGCGAACATAGATATTGACCGTTTATACCAGAATAAAAAGGTTTCACATCAGGAACTACAAATAAATCGGCATCAATAATATTATTTATATCAAAGAAAGAATATACGCTTTCAGCATTCCCAGCCAAGGGCAATAAATCATTTTGAATACTAAACTTTATGCCTTCATTGACACTTTTGTTTTGGTGAAAAGCTAAACTTGGTATATTTACATTTACATTGCTTTCAATTAATTTACCTACTATTTTATTATCTTCATTTATAAAAACACGTCCAGCAATTTTTAAAGGAATATCCATAATACTATAATGAATAAGCGAACCATATATTTCAATATTAATACGATTCCCTTCTGTCGACTCGATAAGTTGTTCACCCTTAACTCTAAGTGATGGCGAGTCGGTATGGGCTTCTGCAATGTTAAAATAATAGTCACTTAAATCACCAATAACAAAAGCAATAATTGAACTTTGATTTTTAGTAATAAAATATTTTCCTCCCCGAATTAGATTCCAATCATTTTTTATATTTAATTTCGTAAAACCATGTTCTATCAATATTTTTTCGCAATTATCAGTAGCATGATAAGCAGTCAACGAAGTTTTTAAGAATTCTTCTAATTTCATAAACTTTCTCCTAATTTTCAATTTTAATTATAAAATTATTATAGCACACTTTTCCCATTTTTTTATAAGATTTGCAAAATTTTATTTATTAGTTCTCTAACTGTCTAAAAGAAAACTGCAAAATTTTATATAAATTTAGACAATTTCAAAAGTTATGAAATAAACTTGAATAACACGATTTTGGGAGAAAAAATAAGGGAATTAAGGGGATTTTACAATATTGAAAGGCAAAAAAATAAGTGTAGGGCACACCTCTTAATCAGTGGGTCCGGGGTTCGAGTTCCCGACAGCCCACCATGCTAAATCCCTTATAAAATAAGGGATTTTTTAATGTCAAGATACTCAAAATTTAACTCAAAACTGTCTAAAATTTTCGTAAAAAGTGTCTAAAAGTTCAACATTTTTAACAAAAATATTTATCATTTTGCAAACTAATTTTT
>CALVOK010000002.1 GCA_944350275.1 uncultured Clostridia bacterium
TTCCAATCTTCGTCAATTGTGACCGTTTGACTTACCGATCTGAAAGCAGGTGCCGAGTCAAGTCCGCTAGTCTGCTGAACCTGTTTTGCATAGCGAATTACACTTGTCAGTGGGTCGAGGTCGAATGAGAATGTGTAGTTTCCGCTTGCCTGGTCATACTTAATCACCGAACTGTCATTTTGACTTATTATAGTTTTGTCAGATACTATATAAGATTGCACGCCGTCAGGGGTTGAACCAGAAAGGGCAATATAACCTTCGTTTTTATAGTCAACATAATCACTCCAATCGGCATAATCTTCATGCACAGCCTCGTTCCATGATGAGTAGAACCTCACATTTTGTCCGCCTCGTTTCATTATAGCACATCTTCCAACAGTGACAGTGCCTCGACTTAGACTTTCAAAGGTGTAATGATTGCCGTCAAAGTTTTTCTCGCTGTAGACAGGTTGAGAGACAAGACCAAGTGCACGGACATTACCATTACCAACTATGTGGAATGAGGAAGCAAAGGTCGCCTTGTATTCTGCTAGGATAAAGTTTTCAACTGGGGTGAGGTCGGCAGGTGTAATTCCTCTCGCCTCTGCCTCAGTAAAGAAAAATTGGTCATTTGACACGGTAAAGCCAAACCTCTCCTCAATTCCGTCAATAACTTCGTGAGGGGAGACAATGTACTCCGACTCGTCAAATTGACTATAGTCGACCATGGAACCCATGATAGAGTTGAAATACCACACTCCAAGTCCGCTCCCGGTGAAAATTCCTAGGAATACAAGAATAACAAGTGCCTTTATTCTTTGCACAAAAGATTTTTTATATTTTACTTTTGGCTTAGCGGTGATAGGCTTAACTTCTTCGCTCTCATCACTCTTGCCGAACTCGTCATTCCTCAAACCCTCTTTATATATGGTAGTATTATTATATATACTATATATATTAGATATATTGTCCTTACCAGTATCATTAAGAGAGTCACTGCCATTTCCTAAGATGCTGTTTGCTGATTTGTCTTTTCTATTTTTTGAGTTATCACTGCCATTATCTAAGTTGTCACTATCGTTTGATAAGTTGTCGTTTTTTGATGTGTCACCGTCGTTCGTTAATTTTTCACCGTCATTTGCTGATTTATGACTGCCTTTAACTTCAAATTTGCTGTTATCTTTGCCATCAAGATTTTTCACACTTTTAACATTCTCTTGCCCTTTATTTTCAAGGTCTATAGCAAAATTTTGACTGTCAACTCGGTTTGATAAATTTTCCTTAGTTAAAAGGGTGGAATTCTCGGTAACATCTACGTTATAAGCGCTCGCACTTGTAAGATTTTCAGTATTCTTGTCTGTGAGATTTTCGCTTTCATTTACACCAAAAATAGAAGCATCATTCTTATTAGAAGTGCCTTTCTTATTTATATAATCTCGTTTTGAACGATTGTTTTTCTTTAAACTCGCCATGATGCAAACCCCTTTAAATAGGGCTCAGCACACTCGCCATTATTTGACATATTCAGTTTATTATATGTAA
Organism: uncultured Clostridia bacterium; assembly: GCA_944350275.1. Classification (GTDB taxonomy): domain Bacteria; phylum Bacillota; class Clostridia; order Christensenellales; family UBA1242; genus Caccovivens. The sequence goes on from CALVOK010000002.1 coordinate 1,522, forward strand.
ACACAGTTTGTCTGTGTGAATAGAAATCTAAGTTATTTGAAAATTGGTCAAAATTGCCAAAAGTTAATGCTGAGTTCATTATGGCAACTTTGTATGCCATTCTGTCCCCCGTATTTTAATATAGCACTCAAAGTGAAAACCACTTTGTAGCAATTTCTAAAAATAAATTTTAAAATTGTTTAATAATGTTTTGCTATTAAACAACTTTATTATATAATATAAACAAGGATTTGTCAACGATTTTTATCTATCTTTTTTAAAAAATGTGACAAATTCGGCTAAATATAACATATATGCATAAAATCATATTTATTAAAATTTATGAATATTTATTCAAAAATTACTTGCAAAGAAAAATGATATATGATATAATGTAATAAGAAAAGGTGCTTGCAAACAAATGCTGGCATAGACTTTAAGCAAAGGAGAAAAAAGATGCGAGAAAAATTTTTTGAAGATATAAACAGACGACTTATAATGTGTGAGAAGTTAGGGCAGGAGGAGGAACTTATTATCTTCGACGGACTTGTAAAGAAGTATAAAAAGATTTTAAAAGAGCAGGGCGAGGGGAATAATGAGTTGCTACTAAAAGTTATAAAATCATTACCAAAATATAGTAAATACTTTGAAAATAGCGATTTTAACAAGTGTTTAAAAGACTATAAAGAGAGTCTGCCGACTGAGGTGACACTCGATGAGAACAATGTTATGGAGTCGATTGGAAATCTAATTGACAGGGCAATTTTTATGCAGGCAGAACTTGGCAAATTTAGTAAAAACAGTGGTATAAATGTGATAAATGATAAGACTAATTATACAAACAATATTGCCGATTTTGAGTTTGCCTCAGAGAAATTTACCCCAGAGTTCATAAAAGAAAGCATATCAAAAATGGGCAATGATAGTCCTGAGATGGTGGAACTCTACACAAAAAAATATGAATATTTATGCAAAAATTTAGCAGAGAGTGCTATAAATGATAAGATTGACTACTATACAAGAACGGTAGATTATTTGGTAGATTTTTACTCTGACAATGAGATTGCAAGAAAAGAGGAGAAAACGCTAGCATAGTAAATGTCGTTATCTTTGGTGCACTGTTGTTTTAAATAGGTCAGTTGCCAGGTGCATAGGTTTTGTTGTTTTAAATAGGTCAGTTTTATGTGCCTAGACTTTGTTGTGTTTAATAGATTTATTTATGCGTGCATAGACACTGTTGTTTTAAATAGGTTAGTTATCTTGTATATATTATATAAGCATTAAATTCTTATTTCTTTATATTTAATAATAATTTTTTATAAAATATAGTAAAAATACTTGACAAAATCATTTTTATTGTATAAAATAAAGACGTCTTAATTTCAAGGCGTTTTTTGTTTACACTAGCCCCGCATATAAAATTTGCCTTTCAAGACAGGAGCAATCAGTAAAATCCCGAAGTTTTATTGTTTGCGTGGTTATAAATTTTATATGGAGGAAATGTAATGAAAACATACATGGCAAAACCAGCCGAAATTGAAAGAAAATGGTTTGTTGTTGATGCTACAAATGTTCCACTCGGACGTGTTGCAAGTCAAGTTGCAGACATTTTGACAGGCAAAAACAAGACAATATATACTCCACACGTAGATTGCGGAGACTTCGTTATAGTGCTTAATTCTGACAAGGTAGCCTTGACAGGAAAGAAACACACAGACAAAAAACTCAGATGGCACACAGGTTATATTGGCGGACTCAAAGAGGTCGACTATGGCACTCTTCTTGAGAAGAATTCACCAAAAGCCATTGAGCAGGCAGTTAAAGGAATGCTTCCAAAAACAAGTTTAGGACGAAAACAGTTTACTAGACTTCATGTTTACAAGGGTGAGGAGCATAATCATCAGGCTCAAAAACCAGAAAAAGTTGAAATAAAAGGAGTTAGAGACTAATGGCAGAGAAGAAAGTAAAATCAGCAGAGCAAGTTATTTCAACAGGCAGACGTAAGAAATCTATTGCAAGAGTAAGACTCTTTGCAGGCAATGGTAAAATTGTTGTAAACGATAGAGATATTAAAGATTATCTCCAAAGCGACACTTTGCTTTTAATTGCAAAACGTCCTTTTGCTGTTACAGGTACCGAGGGCAAGTATGACGCTATCATAAGAGTTAACGGTGGTGGTGCTTCTGGACAGGCAGGCGCTATTAGCCATGGACTTGCAAGAGCACTTGTTAAAGCAGACGAGATGACTAAAAAAGAACTTAAAGAGGCAGGACTTCTCACTCGTGATTCAAGAATGAAAGAGAGAAAGAAGTACGGACTCAAGAAAGCAAGAAAGGCATCTCAATTCTCAAAGAGATAGTATTTTCAGTGTGCAAAATTGTTGTTGAGCAAAATGCAAGGCTATTGCCAAGTAGTCTTGTTTTACGCATTTTTGTGAGGTTATTAATTAAAAGGCGGATAAATTCCGTCTTTTTTTGTGTCTAAAATGTAGTTTTTTCTAAATTAGTTTGTATTTTCTAGGTAAATTGTGTATTATAATGATATAAATATTTTCCTATTAGGTGCTTAAAACTTGTTTATATTGGGTACTTAAAACTTGATAGAAAATATAAAAATTCATGCTAAAAGGGGATAGTTATGGAAAAAATCTATGATATATTGATTGTTGGCGGAGGTCCTAGCGGTATAACTGCTGGTATTTATGCAAAACGAGCAGGAAGAGAGGTGGCAATAATTGAAAAATTTGTTGTGGGTGGTCAGGTCGCACTGATAGGTCAAATTGACAACTATCCAGGTTTCTCTCATATCCAAGGCGACGAACTTACAAAGGCATTCAAAGACCATGCAAAGAGTCTTGATATCCCTTTTATATATGATGATATTTTAGATTTTAACTTTGATAGTGATGCAAAAATCTTGAAAGGGAAAAAGGGAGATTATAAGTCAAAGGCGGTCATTTTAGCAATGGGCAGTCACTCAAAAGAACTCAATATCTCTGGCGAAAAGGAGTTTATTGGCAGAGGTGTAAGTTATTGTGCCCTTTGCGACGGAAATTTTTTCAAAAATCAAGAGGTCGCAGTGGTAGGCTCAGGCGATTCGGCGGTTTCTGACGCGCTGTACTTATCAAACATATGCACAAAGGTCTATATTCTCACTAAAGGTCAGTTAAAACTCAACAATTATAGCGAGGATGACCTAAAAAACCGAGATAACATAGTCCTTTTAAAAGGTGCATTGTCAAAGAGCATTCAAGGCGATAGCAAAGTCACCTCGCTCAGTTTTGACAAGAATGATAAAGAAGAGATAATAGACGTCAGTGCAGTCTTTGTTGCAATAGGGCGGAAACCAGACACAGAGACTTTGAAAGATAAGATAAATCTGACGGAGAGAGGATATATTGAGACTGACGAGAGACTTCAGACCACGGCAAGAGGCGTGTTCGCTTGCGGAGATGTAAGAAATAACCCAATAAAACAGATAGCAACAGCAGTTGGAGAGGGGGCTATTGCGGGAACAGAGGCAAATAAATACGTTTTAAAAAATTTTTCAAAGAAATAGGGAATAGACTTTTCCGCTAAAATAATATAAAAGTCGACTAAAATTTTGCAATATGTCGACTTTTTTTTCTATAAAGATAGGTGTTTATACCTTTTTAAGTTAAATTATCACACAATATCAGTCAAAAACAAACTCAGCACAACCATATTTCGCGTTAAGTCTTATAACTCTGCCTTATATTTTATAAGTTAACTTATAGCATTTAATCTTTGTGTTGTTTTTGCTAAATTTTTGAATTTTCTATTAAAATTTTAAAATCTGTTGATTTTCTTCTATTTTATAACATATATTATATGTATAAAATTCGAGAGTTGGATATCGGCTGGGCATTGGGCATCCAATCACTTATTAGGTAGGTCTCGAATTTTTTTATTACCAAAAAGGCTATAATTTAAGGTTTAGTGGCAGATAATTAGACCTTTTTCAAGGGCATAATAGGAGCATAGTCCACGCATTGCTTGCACTCTAATTTCCTTAAAATTGCATTGCTTTTCAAGGTCACTTTTTATATAGTTAGCCTCTTCCTCAGCATAGCAATGTGTGATGATAAGTGTCTCTTTTGAAAAATCTTTTGCCTTTTCGCTTATCATCTGCACAAGTTTAGAAAAGGCATTTTTAATTCCGATTATCTTTTTTGCCATTTTAATTTCACCCTCATGAGCAATACAGATAGGGCGGATAACAAGTTTGCTTGCAATAAGACCTGCAATCTTGCTCATACGACCGTTATTGACGAGGTTGTCAAACTTTTGCAAGATAAAATAGAGGGACTTTTTGTCGCGATAGGCGTTAATCTCCTCGCAAATTTGCTGATAAGGAAGGTCCTGTTTGATAAGTTCGACAAGTCTGTCAACCAGCAAAATCTCAGTTCCGCTGACCGCTTTTGAGTCAATAACACAGATATTTTCAGGTTTGGAATAGGAATTCTTTGCAACGACTGCCGAGTTGTAGCAACCTGAGAGTTTTGAGGTGATTGTTACAATAAAGGTATATTCTGCATTGTCAAACTCCTTCAAAAAGGACTCAGGAGCAGGGCAGGCAGAAGAAGATTTTTTGCTTGCGTGCATATCATCAAGCATTTTTTTTATGTCTAGGTCGTCATTGTCGACATACTCATTGTCGCCGACATTTATAGTGAGAGGGATAACCTTAAATCCGATTTCACTATCAACAAGATAGTCACTCAATAGGTCAGAGGCACTATCAACAAGAATTTGATATTTCATAATAATCTCCTAATTTTATATATTTTATTTGTCTGTAAAACTGTGACGTTTTTTTGTTTTTTCAATTTGATAGATTAGAGAATTTATCTTTAACCTTATATTAAGTATATTATAAATAGGCAAAATTTCAAAGCGAAATGTTAAAATAATTATATAAATGTTACGAAATTTGCAATTAAGTATCATTTACTCCTGCGGATGAGGGCTTTTATTGATAAAATTTGCCATATCACTTGCAAATTGTATTTTGCCATATTTGTCATTTATAAGTTTGACTGTCTGAGAAATATCAGGTTTTTCCTCGTCAAACATGGAAAGTTGCCTTGCATTTGCACTAGTAAATGAAGAACCTTTTATCCTTATAGCGCGAAGAGGGTAGTTATACTTCCATATCTTATCAGCAAGCATGAGACAGCCATTTGCAATATCTTTAATGCTGTTTGTAGGTCTTACCTTTCTTGAAATGTGATATGTTTTTAAGTCCTTTGTCTTTAAGGTAATTGAAAGAGTGCAGGCAAGAACCTTATGTTTTATCATGCGATAAGATACCTTTTCAGCAAGAAAATATATCACCTTTTCAACGTCTTTCCTAGAGACAATATCCTTTAAAGTTGTCGTGCCATTGCCAATACTTTTGGGTGGGGGAAGTGAATAATAATCTGCCACAGCCTCCTCTCTAATTCCCAGCAAATTTTCTTTCAGCCTTGTGCCATTTATTCCCATGGTACTGACAAGAAAGGAGTCACCAAGTCCGACAAAGTCGCTGATTGTATCAATTGAAAGCGAGTGAAATTTTCTCTCAAGCCTCTTTCCAATTCCCACGACAGAGTTGAGCGGAAGAGGATATATTTTATCTTTCAAATCTTTCCTCTCAATTATAGTGGTGTAGTCGGGTTTTCTTAGGTCAGAGCCAAGTTTTGCAAAGATTTTTGAAAATGATACACCAATCGAAACTGTAAAGCCAAATCTACTTTTAACTCTCGCTCTAATCTCGTCGGCAATCTCCTTGCCAGACTTTTTGAGATAACTTAAACTATCCGTCACATCAAGCCAGCACTCGTCAAGACCAAGGGGTTCAACGAAGTTTGTGTATTCAAGATATATATTGTGAAGTTGTCCGCTAATCTCTTCATATAGTAGGTAGTCTGGTGGAATACATACGAGATGTGGACATGATGCCTTAGCCTCGCCTATGACTTGCCCTGTTTTAACTCCCGCCTTTTTTGCTATTTCATTTTTAGCAAGGATAATTCCGTTTCGCTTTTCTGGGTTGCCTGTAACTGCGACAGGAAGAGAGGCGAGGCTAGGATTGCGAGCAACTTCAACGGAAGCGAAAAAATTATTTACGTCAGAATGCAAAATAACCCTCTCTTTCATTTGCCAAAACACCTCTTTTTATTGTATAATAGGTTAGTTTTAGGAGATTTATGCATAGAGAAAGAGAAAAAATAACAATAGGAAAGTTTATAAATTATTATTGTGATGGAATATCTTGTGCTCTCGGCGAGTTTATAAGGCTCGATAGTGAGAGGGAAGAAAATCTGCAACAACTTTTAAGTGAACAGTTTTTAACTTGTCAGGAGAGCGAGACACTGATTGAATATGCTACTCTCAAGAATGTCTCGGCAGGTGTTGGCGAACTGAATATCAAGGTGCAAGACTTTGGCATGGGGATAAAAATGCTTGATAGGTATAATTTAAAAGGCAGGGAGATTGTCTCAGCAAAAAAGTATGGACAAATGCCAACCTCATCCCTTGTTGGCGGGCGGACAATGCTTGATATTGAAAGCCTAGTTGATTACAATCAAAGCACATTGTCGGAGATTTCTGACTTCTCTGCGAGGGCGGATGTTCCGCTTGCTATAAACCTTTCAAGTGACCTTGAGGAGATAGGCAAAATTGTCAATTTCTACTCACTTTCGCCTGCCGAGGTACTTGAGAGTTTTGGTTTTCTTGACAGAGAGTGCTTTGTCTATGGACTTAATTATCTAGACAAAGACGACCAAAAACTGATAAAAACCTATAATAAAACCTGTGTTTTCTCGCCTCAAGACGACGGAGAGAGGGGAAAAGGTGCAATAAATTTATTTAATTTCATTTATAACCAATTAAAATTTGGTTTTTCAAGCGGAAAATGTTATAATATAGATATGTTTTTAGAGGGTAAACTTGCCTGCCTTAACACTTCAAACCTTATGCATGAGGGAGGTCTGATAGGTGTTAAACAAATCTTGGATGCTCTTTCAAAAGAGGGTCATGGCGAGGTTGAAATAGATTTATCTGACGAGGAGAATTTAGAGAATATCCTTGACAGAAAGGTAAAACTCGAACAAAAATGCATGGAAAGTTTACGCGAAAAGACAAAAGAAATTGCAAGAAAGATAAAGGAGAAAATTTAATGGATATCAAAACACAACTAGCACAAGAATTTGGACTTAAAGAGGAATATAGTCAAAATATTATCAACCTTCTTGACGAGGGCTGTACTATACCGTTTATAGCAAGATATAGAAAGGAAATGCATGGAACCTGCGACGACCAGACCTTGCGTGCCTTTGCAGATAGACTTAAATATTTAAGAAATTTAAACGATGAAAAGGCAAAAGTTGAAAAGGCAATAACCGAACAGGGCAAATGGACTGATGAGTTAAAAACCGCACTTGAAAATGCCAAAACCTTGACTGAGGTCGAGGATATTTATAGACCATACAAGCCAAAACGTAAGACGAGAGCATCAGTTGCTATTGCCAAAGGTCTTGAGGGACTTGCTGACATTTTGCAGGCTCAGTCTAAGAGTTACCAGATAGAAAAAGAGGCGGAAAAATATCTGACAGACGAGGTCAAATCTGTTGAGGAGGCTTTGCAGGGTGCAAAGGATATTGTCGCTGAGCGAGTTTCAGACGATGCAGAACTAAGAAAGCAGTTGCGTCAGATTATTGAGGATAAGGCATCTATTGAGTGCGAACTTGTTGAGAATGAAAACAGTGCCACATATGAGACCTATGCAAACTTTAAGCAGGAGGTAAAATCAATTCCAAGCCACCGCATACTTGCAATCAACCGAGGAGAAAAGGAAAAGTGTCTTAAGGTGAATGTTGTCATTAGCCCAGAACTTACCATGGCAGTCATCAACAAACACTTTAAAAAGAACAACCCAAACACCGACAAACTTATGGAGGAGACTCTTGCCGACGCATATGAAAGACTGCTTTTCCCAGCACTTGAGAGGGAGTGCCGAAACAACCTCACAGACAAGGCAGACGAGCAGGCTATCAAGATGTTTGAAGTCAATTTGAAACCTCTACTTATGGAAGCACCACTTAAAAATAACATTATTCTAGGACTTGACCCTGCATACAGGACAGGCTGTAAGATAGCGGTAATTGATAAAAACGGCAACGTGCTTGACACTGCTGTTGTCTATCCAACTCCACCACAATCAAAGACAGAGGAGTCCATTGAAAAACTCAAAAAACTGATTGAAAAATATAATGTCGACATCATCTCAATAGGCAACGGAACGGCATCAAAAGAGGCAGAGATATTTGTAAGCGAACTTATTAAGCACGTCTCTCGTCCTGTAAGTTATGCAGTTGTCAGCGAGGCAGGTGCCTCTGTTTATTCAGCCTCAAAACTTGGCGCGGAGGAATTCCCTGACTATGATGTATCTCTTCGAAGTGCTGTCTCTATTGCAAGACGACTTCAAGACCCGCTTGCCGAACTTATCAAGATAGACGTTAAGTCAATAGGTGTCGGGCAATATCAACATGATATGCCTCAAAACAGACTGACCGAAGTGCTAACAGGAGTGGTTGAGGACTGCGTAAATAGTGTGGGTGTCGACCTTAACACCGCAAGTCCGTCGCTACTTAGTTATGTGTCTGGTCTTAATATGTCGATTGCTAAAAATATTGTCTCATATAGGGCAAAAGTTAAGGGCATAAAAAACAGAGAAGAACTTTTAAATGTATCAAAACTCGGACCAAAGGCATACGAACAGTGTGCAGGTTTCTTGCGTGTTGTTGGTGGTGATGAGATACTTGACAACACCGCTGTCCATCCTGAGAGTTATCCAGCAACTCGAAAACTACTCAAACTCTTTGATTTGAGCGAAGAGGATGTTAAAAATGGCAATATAGCCTCTCTCCCTAAACTTATTGAACTCAAAGGCGAGGAAAAGGTTGCGAACGAGTGCGAAATAGGTGTTCCGACCCTCAACGATATTGTCAAAGAACTGCTCAAGCCAGGTAGAGATATCCGTGAAAGTATGCCAAAACCTGTGCTAAGAAGTGACGTTATCACCATGGAGGACTTGAAAGAGGGTATGGTGTTTGACGGAGTGGTAAGAAACGTCGTCGACTTTGGTGCCTTTGTGGATATAGGTGTTCACCAAGACGGACTTGTGCATATCAGCCAAATATCTGACGCCTTTATAAAACATCCGAGCGAGGTGCTAAAGGTGGGTGACCGAGTAAAAGTCAAAGTGCTTGCTGTTGATGTTGCGAAGAAGAGGATATCATTGACGATGAAAGGAATAGAAGAAGAAAAATAAGAAATAAAAAATAAAAAAGAAAAGTTCATAAGGACAATAAAGTAAATAAGAAAGAAAAAAGAAAGGTTCATAGAGAAATAAAATAAAAAAGTGAAAGGCAAAAGGTAAAATTACTAAAAACAATACTATAAAAAGAAGAGGTTTAAACGTGAGAGACATTGAAGAGATAAAAAAAGATTATCAAAAGGTTATAGACTATAAAAACTTTGTGAGTGATTTCCGTAATAACGAAGATAAACAAAAAGAAAGACTAGAGTTTTTGACCAAGGCAAAGGAGGTTTCCGAACGTCTTGCCTGGCTTAATAAACAGTACAATAGATTTGTCTACTATTCGCGTTTTGATAACTTTGATGAGGAGGATAGAAAAACTCTAAACGACTTCAACGACCAAATCAATAAAATTGTCAAAGAGGAGGGCGAGTTTATCTTTTTAACTCCTGTCAATTATGACCTATACAATAATATAACCGCTGACGCACATTTTGATTATGTCCACCTAAAAATGACAATTGTCGACATTTTAAATATGAAAAACAAGGTTATCTCTTCTCTTTATAATAATTTTACCGACAGTTTAAATACACAAAGGGCGATGGGCGAGGCAATTATAAACCTTACAATAAGTAAAGAGGAGTTAAATTCTCCAATAAATAAGTCAACCTATACGTTTAACACTCAAGGTATATTAGGAGTTTTAGAAAATATCTCGGCATATCTAAAACTTGAACTTGCCTTGACAACATTTTTCGTAGACAAAACCGAGCATTCGCCAGAACTTGCCTTGAATGCAGTCCGCTCTATGCAGGGCAGGGCAAATACCTCAGATAAAATATACCTAGAGATTATCCTTGCACTATTAAATGCAGACAAAAAGTGAAATAAAAAAGAAAAAAGAAAAAATTGTAAATAAAGAAAAAGATAAGATTTTTATATTAAACATTAAAAGCAACAAATATTTTGCAGGGTTATTGACTTTGCAATGTGTTTGTGTTATAATAAAAACATCATAAGGAGGAGTTATGAGAATAGAAAATATGCAAAAATATGTATATGATTTGCTCGCAAAGGGTGGAGAACCTAGATTTTACAAAAAATATGCTCGAGTAGAGGCTGAGAAAGGTGTGCCTGGCGAGAAAATCACAACCGTTATGAAAGACGGTCACGTTGAAGTGTCTGACGTTGTAGTTAAGGCAGACGAAAACGGCAATGCCGACTGGATTGTAACAAACCCAGATGGTGAAAGGTATGCAGTACCTCATGAAAAATTCATCAAAAGATATGAACTTGAGGTCGGTGCAGACGGTAAACACGCACCAAAAGGGTCACCTATTGAAGCAATAGAGGTACCAGAAGAAATTACATTTGATGTACCATGGGGAGAAAATGGTGCACTTGTACCTATGACAATCAAAGAAGGTGGTTATTTAAACATAACTGATTTGAGTGATATCTATGGTATTCAAAAGGATGAATTTGCAAATACCTATGCTAGATGTAATGAAAAGGGAATTTTTGAAGATAAAGACCTCAGAATTGCATTTGAACAAGAGCAAGAGGAAGAGAAAGAGTAAATTTTATGAGAATAGTTTTATTTTAAATTGATATAAAAATTTATGATTTCAAGAAAAAATAAAAATGCTAAAGGAGCAAAAATGGGAAATCTTAAAAATAACAGCAAAATTTATAACTTTGTAGACGGCAAAAAACTTAAAGCAATTGGCCTTGGCGGATTGGCTGTTCTGCCTATCCTCACCGCTGTTGCTGGAGTGGCAATGTGGGCAATAACTAACGACAACCTAGCAGAATATGACCGTCATGCTGAGGACTACAATTACACGAGCGGAATTTTAGATTTTGTGGAAGAAAACAAGGACAAAGAGCAACTTTACAGCCAAGACAGTGAGGACAATGTCGTTTTAAGCAAAAACGACTGGACAAGAATTAAAAACCTCTATGAACACTATATTGTTGAGTCACAAGAGGAGTGCGATGCTGGTATTATTTCACGACAAGAGTTAAATCAGCGAGAACAAGAATTCATATCACAGTTTCGAGAGGCACTCTCAGAGCAGGACTTTGTATCCATTGTTGCAGGTGAGGGAATTGTAAAATCAAACCAAACAAATTTGGCTCTTAGACCTGCTGGGATTGCTATGACCGTGGTGGCAGGTACAGTTTTCACCTTGGCAGAACTTGCATATTTTGCTATTTCTTCTGATGAAAAGTTATAAAGTAAGATTTTAGTAAAATTATTTATATCAATTTTCGACGAATTATATCAATTCTCGACAAATTTCGACAAATTATATTGAAAACGAAAATTAATTACAATAATTCTCGACAAATCTCGACAAAATATATTAAAAATTTAAATTAAAAGATATTCTCTTGACAAATTTCGACATTATTTTGTATAATGTTTAAAGGGACAATATGAGCACAACAAAAGAAGAACTTGAAAAACTTAATTATGAATGCATCTTAATATCAATTCTTGTTGAGAATGAAGATGTAAAAACAAAGATGAAAAATAGTGGTCTAAGGCTTGAGAACTTATCTTGTTTTTGTGATAGACTTGATAAGATAAACGACTATTATAATTCTCAGTCAGAGCAAGAAGATATTGAGAAAGACCAAGAGGGTGACCTAAAAGATTATATTTCTCGCAAGGCACAAAGCGGAGATATGAAAAAGGACCTAGCAGGTATGCTACCCGAAATATATAGGTCGATTGACGAGGCATTGTCAAATAGGGAGAGGTAAAAATTACACATTGAAAGAGACACTTTTGATGTGTTTTTTTGTTAAAGGTTTTGAGTTTATTTAGAGTGGCAAGCAAAGAATAACAAAAGTTTATCTGCCAAAATTCTTGCTATTTTTTGATAAAAGTGGTTTAAATAAATGGAAATAAAAGTTAAATATGTTATAATGATAGTGTATTAATATGTTGCAACATATTAATATGTTTGTCAAATTCTTAAATTTTAAAAGGGAATATATGAATAAATGTCCATATTGCAACACCACATACAACGAAATCTTGCAGACAGGGTTTGTGGGTTGCGCACACTGTTATGAGGAGATAGAACCACTAAAAGAGGCGGTCGAGAAGATGTACAATGGCAAAAAACACAAGGGTAAGAGGGTGAAAAATGGAAATATTTGACAGTATTGCCATAACCTCTCGAATAAGACTTGCGAGAAATGTTGAGGGGTTAAATTTCTTTACCAAACTTCAAAGTGATATTGACGCACAGTATATCACAGGCTCAGTCATGAGAACACTTGAAAAGTTTGACTCATTCAACTTTTTTTCGCTCAAAGACCTCTCACTTAATGAGTGCAACGCTCTTTTTGAGCAACATCTAATAAGCAAGGAACTCATTGAAAATAAGGACATCTCCTCAGTTGCAATCAGCGAGGATGAGAAGATAATTGTTATGATAAATGAGGAGGACCATATCAGAGAACAGTGTCTTGAGCAGGGTTTTAATCTATACAAACCATACAGGCGGATAAACGAGATAGATGACGAAATTCTTGCAAGTATGCCAATTGCTTTTGATAGAGACCTCGGTTTTATTACAGCAAGTCCGTCAAATCTTGGAACAGGTATGAGGGCATCGGTCATGTGTTTTTTGCCTGCCTGCCAACTCAGTGGGAACATGGAGGATATACTTCAAAGGGCAAAGGATAGCGGTCTGACAGTGCGTGGAATTTATGGCGAGGGCAGTAAGGCGCTAGGACACTTTTACCAAATTTCAAATCAAGGCTCGCTTGGGATGAGCGAGGATGAGATAATTGACAAGGTCAGCGAGTTTATCTATGCTCTTTGTCAGCAGGAAAGAGATTTAAGAGAGGTACTACTCGAGAAAAACTATGATTTATACAAAGATAAGTGCCTGCGTGCATATGGCACATTGCTCTATTCTCACATTTTAGAGGAAGAGGAGATGATAGAACTTCTATCTCTTGTCAAACTAGGCTCAGTACTCGGCTTTTTAGATATAACAAACGAGCAGAAATTTCAAAAATTATACTATCAGGGCATGAGTGCAAACTTGAAAGAAGTTTTTGATTTTTCTGATAAAAAAGAGGAAAATATTGTCAGAGCAGAGTATATATCTACCAAGATAAAAGAACTCACAAAGGAGGTGTAATATGAATTATCAATCATCAGCATTTTCAGATAACATCCAAAAAGTTATAAAAAATGCAAGCAAATTTGCCTTGAGATTTGGCTCCAACCTAATAGGAAGTGAGCATATTCTCTATGGACTAACAAGTGTGAAAGATTGCCTTGCCAGCAAGTTTTTGGCAGAGGTGGGGGTTACCGAACCAAGTCTATTTGAGTTTTTTGAGGAGAACATAAACGAGGACAACATTTTGTTCTCAACTGAGGTGGAAATGACACCGAGAACAAAAGATTTGTTCCGCATTGCTCAGCAAATAGCCCTGCAGATGAACCACTCATTCCTCGGCACAGAACACCTGCTTCTTGCCATTCTCTCAAGCACAGGCTCGGTTGCATACCGTATTCTTGTCGGACAGTATGGCGTAGATGTTGAATCTTTGCAAGATAAGGTTACAAGGGCGCTCTCGTCAACTTCACAAAGCGGTGAAAAGACGGATAGCACAAACAAACAGACAGGTAGCACTCTGCCTGAGAAACTTCTTGATATGGGTACTGATATAACCTTAAAGGCAAAAGAACATAAACTTGACGTGGTGGTCGGACGTGAGGAGGAAATTCAACGAGTTGTTGAAATTCTCTGCCGAAAGACCAAAAATAACCCTGTGCTAATAGGTGAGGCAGGTGTCGGTAAGACGGCAGTTGTCGAGGGGCTTGCGCAGGCAATTGTTGCAGGCGATGTGCCAGAAGTTCTGAAAGATAAGGTCATCTATTCGCTTGAAATAGGCGGACTTATGGCAGGCACAAAGTACCGAGGTTCAATGGAGGAAAAACTCAAAGATGCCATTGAAACAATTATTGCAAGCAAGAATATCATTGTCTTTATTGACGAAATTCACACTCTTGCTCAAGCAGGCTCAGAGAAGGGCGAGACCTCACCTGCAGATATGCTTAAACCATACCTCGCACGAGGCGAAATGCAGACAATAGGTGCAACTACCACCGATGAATACCGAAAATTTATTGAAAAAGATAAGGCTCTTGAGCGACGTTTCCAACCTATTATGGTAAATCCGCCGTCGGTGGAGCAAACCATACAAATTTTGAAAGGGTTAAGAGACAGTTATGAGGCATTCCATAAGATAACCATCACTGACGAGGCAATTGAGGCGGCAACAGTGCTATCAGATAGATATATCTCAGACCGTAGCCTGCCAGACAAGGCTATAGACCTAATAGACGAGGCAAGTTCAAAGGCAAAAGTCAATTTTACACTCAAGCCTCAAGAGATTAGGTCGATTGAAGAAAAGATAAAATCTCTCTCAGCAAGCAGAGATGAGGCAAGTTTGCAACGTAACTATGAAAAAGCGGCAAAATTGCAATCAGAGATAATCAACCTTGAAAACGACCTCAAAAAGAAAGAGGATAAACTTGATGTTAAGAAAGAAAAGTCCAATAAAAATTCAATAGGTGCAAACGAAATTGCTCAGGTTGTATCAAAATGGACAGGAATACCTGTTACAAAGATAACAGAGAGCGAAAAAGATAGACTTATTCACCTTGAGGACATCCTTCACAAACGTGTTGTCGGTCAAAATCAGGCAGTCGAGGCTGTCGCAAGAGCGATAAGACGTTCAAGAGTGGGACTGCAAGACAGCAAGAGACCGATAGGCTCATTCTTGTTTATGGGACAGACGGGTGTAGGTAAGACCGAACTATGCAAGGCTATTGCCGAGGCGATGTTTGACGATGAGAACAATATTGTGCGAATTGATATGAGCGAGTATATGGAGTCTCATAGCGTTTCAAAACTGATAGGTTCGCCTCCTGGATATGTAGGTTATGACGAGGGCGGACAACTTACCGAGCAGGTTCGTCGTCATCCATATTCAGTTGTGCTTTTTGATGAAATTGAAAAGGCACATCCTGACGTACTCAATGCACTTTTGCAAATTCTCGATGACGGACGTCTAACCGATGGACAGGGTAGAACGGTATCTTTTAAAAATACCATTATAATCATGACAAGCAACCTTGGTGCAAAAGAGGTTAGCCAGCATCATAAGCAACTCGGATTTGGTGACCACAGCGAGAGTGAGGAGAATATTGACAGCAAAACAATCTATATGGACGCATTAAAGAGCAAGTTTAAACCAGAACTTATCAACCGAATAGATGTAATCTGTATTTTTGACCCACTCACTCAAGATGAACTTGTAAAGATAGCAAAAATTCTTATATCCAACATCAATAAGAGGCTCAAAGAGAAGAATTTATCACTCAAAATCACCGAGGATGCTCTTGAGTTTATTGTCAGCAAGGGTTCAAATTCCGAATATGGAGCAAGACCGCTCAAGCGATATATTCAGCAAGAGGTTGAGGACCAAATTGCCGAAAAGATACTTCTCGGAGAACTTAAAAACGAGGGTGATATAGTAATTGACGTTGAAAATGGCAATCTCACATTTACAAACGACTAATTTACAAAATTTTTTGATTTTTGTTTGTGAAAAATTGAGAATTTTGTTAATATATAGTTGTAGGAGGAACAATTATGAAAATAGAAATACTTGAAAGAGGCGGTTATATTGTCAGCCAAAGACTTGAGAGAATACTCAAAGAGAAACTCGAAAGACTTTCAAAATATTTTGATGACGAGGCAAAGGCAAAAGTTGTCTGCATGAAAGAGGCAAAACAAGAAAAACTTGAAATAACCATTCAAAGCAAAGGACTTTTGTATAGAAGCGAGGTGTCAAGTGACAATATGTATGACAATATTGACTACGCACTTCCAAAACTTGAAAAACAAATTGTAAGAAACAACGAAAAACGAAAAGAGAAAAAGGCAAAAGGCTCAAAACAGGAGAATTTTCTTCCATTTGAATTTTTGGAGGAAGAACCTGAGGAACTGCCTGCAATTTATAAGAAAAAGACCTTTGACCTTGACCCAATGTTGATAGATGACGCAAGATTTGCCATTGAAAGACTTGGTCACGATTTCTTTGTATTCTTAAATGCTGAGACAGGTAAAATCAACATAATTTATAGAAGAAGAGATGGTAAATTTGGTCTTATTGACTTAAACTACTAAATTTTTCCTAATAGGTATGTCTTTTTAAGATTATTTTAAATAAGATTTGCATATTAAATAGAAATTTAAATAAAAACATCTTGATGATTTTTAGTCAAGATGTTTTTTATTTGATTTTTATGTATGTTAGTAATTTATATTTTCTTAAGCCTAATATATTTTTTAAGTTTTATATTTTTTGACTTATTGTTGACAATTGGGGTGTAAGTTTTATATATTTTTGACTTAATGTTGACAATTGGGGTGTAAGTTTTTAGTTTTTTACTTATTTTTCAACAAACAACAAAAAACCACAAGTCTCCTTGTGGCGTAAACTCAAAGAAATAGACCTACTTAACTTCTTTTTTGAGGTCATCTAAAAGTTTAGCAAAGTGTGCTTTACGTCTATCTGCATTATTTTTGTGAATAACATTGTTTGAAACTGCTTTGTCCATCAAAGAAACAACGTCGACATAAGCAATTTCAGCGACTTGAACATCTTTGTTTGCGATTGCAGTCTTAAACTTTTTGATATAAGTTGCGATTTTAGACTTTACAGCCTTGTTTTCTGCTGTTTTTCTTTCACTAATTCTAACTCTTTTTTCTGCTGATTTAATATTAGGCATAGTATTCTCCTTTAAAAATTCTATATGAGTATAACATATAAAAAAAAGAAAATCAAGTAAAAATAAATATTTTTTAAAAAAATTGACAAAATAAAGATATGTACGACTTAATAGACGAATGCGGAGAAGATTTGACTAGATATGGTTATAGCATTAAACATCTTGACAAATTTGGCGTAACCACAGCCTCTTTGACGATTGAGGACGATGAGGAAAGCGAGAGACGAGGGATGAGAGAGGGCGATTATTTTATTCTTAATGCTCCTCATCTTTATGATTATGGTGTAGAGTGCCAGGCATATATTTCTTCCTTACTTTCCAAAAAACTTTCCTCCATGCTTAAAGATTTAAAGATAAGAAAAAAGGACAAAGTGCTTATTGTAGGACTCGGAAACCCTGATATCATGGCGGACAAACTTGGCAAAGAGGTTTTTGATGGAATAAAAATAGATGCTCTTTCAAAGACAAACAACATCTTCAAATTTTGCCCAAACATCTATTTTTCAACAGGAATTGAAAGCGTCGACCATGTCGAGATGTTAGTCAGATGTATGTATATTGACTATTTGTTAATAATTGACTCGCTCACGACAAACAATGCCTCACGACTTGGCACTTCCTTTCAGATAACCACGTCAGGCATGACGGCAGGGAGCGGTGTGGTGCGTTTCAATAGACGAATTGACGAAAAGAGCATGGGTGTGCCCTGCCTATCAATAGGTGTTCCTTTTATGATTTTTGCAAGCATCCTTAACGACAAAAGTCCGCAAGATTTACTTCTCTCGCCAAAGGATATAAGAGAGAACGTTGAGATAGCAGGAGGCATTATCGCAAATGCTATAAATGAGGTTCTACATATATAAGGTTATGATAATATAACTAATAATTTATAGAAATCAAATTTAAATTTTTTATATAATTTGGTAATATTTGAAATCATATTTTAAATTATAATCACATTTTTTTAGTAAAAGAGGTGACAATGAATTACTACCTTTTTATTCCGTTTTTCATAATAATTTTATTTTTTCTGCCTATTAAATTGGAGGCGAGGGTTTCTTTCAACGTGCTAAATTTTTCAGGTGTGGTTGGCGTATTTTTATATAGAAAAAAACTTCTGCACCAACAATTTTGGATAAAGGGCAAGAAGATTATAACTCAAAATGAAAATGAGATTGAGACCAAGGAGATGGATTTTAACAGTCAAGAAATCATTTTTATTGAGACTTTGACTGAAGAGATAAAGGATAAAACTAGACTTAAAGAGATGACGCTTTTTTATAACATAGGTGTGGGGGATGCTTTTTTGTCATCAATGGTGGCAGGGCTTGTCAACTTTGTTGTTACCTCATTTTTTACAAATGTTAAAAATCAAAAACCGACAGCGACACTTTCTCTTAATGATACAATCTCCTACAACAGAGAGGTATGTCAGTTTGCCTTAACTCTAGTTCTCTCCATATCACTTTTTGATATTTTATATTCCTTTTTGCACTCTATAGTTCTAAGTAGACGCAAAGCCTATCTAAAAAAGATAGAAAATGGAAAAAATTGCCAAAAAACTGCATAACTTTTGATAATTTACAAAAGATAACATAGGAATTTGAATTTTCAAAAGGAGCAGATATGAAATTTTACACAGGGAATGAGAATATAAACGGACTTATTGACAGTGCTATGGAGAAGATAAAAACAATAGTCGACTCAAGCACCATAATAGGCGAAAAGGTGGTTGCAGATGACGGAACGACCATTCTTCCGATTTCAAAAGTGACGGTGGGTTATGTCGTAGGTGGTGGCGAGTATGCCGACCTCTCTGCAAGACGAGTTGCCAATCATTTTCCGATGGCTGGCGGTTCAAGTGGAGGTATGAGCGTAACTCCTGTTGGTTTTTTGATTGTAGGTGGTGGCGAGGTTAAGTTTATAAACGTGGAGAACAAATCTCTCTATCAAACAGTGCTAAATATGTTCAACACTTTGCTGAGCAAATTAAATGAGGAAGAAAACAAGGCAGATATGCAAGGTGGAAATGGGAACAACGAAAACGCGCAGAATGACGAGGGAGAAGATGAAAGGTAAGGCGGTAACATTTTTTTGTGTGTTTCTCATAATTTTGTCGCTGTTTGTCCTAATATTTTCAACGGTTTATGTACGTGAGGAAATAAGCCATGGACAAAGTTACACCTCGGCAAAGGCGATGTGCGTTATGGAAAGCACCACAAAACGTGTCCTTGACAGCAAAAATGAGAATGCTAAACTTCCCATGGCAAGCACGACAAAGATTATGACCGCCATAACCGCTATTGAGAGCGGAAAAGACCTTGACAGTCCCTTTGAAATCTTACCAAAGGCAGTGGGGATAAGCGGAACAAGTCTGTATTTAAGAGCGGGCGAGGTTTTCACGCTTCGAGACCTGCTGTATGGACTAATGCTTATCTCAGGCAATGACGCCTCAGTTGCAATAGGTGAATATTGTGGTGGAAATCTTGCCAATTTTGTCGATATGATGAATAATAAGGCAAAAGAGATAGATGCAAACTCCTCTCACTTTGATAATACCCACGGACTTGACTCAAAAAATCATTATACAACCGCCCATGACCTTGCACTTATTACAAGTTATGCCATGCAGAACCCAACTTTTAAGGAGATAGTATCTACTAAAAATATCAAGATTACCAATAGCGATGGCAAGAGTAGGTATCTAAAGAACAAAAACAAACTTCTCTCCTCGCTTGAGGGTTGCAATGGTGTTAAGACAGGTTTTACCGATGATGCAGGTAGGTGCCTTGTTACAAGTTGCGAGCGAGAGGGAATGAACGTGGTATGTGTTGTACTTAACTGCGGACCTATGTTTGAGGAGAGTGCCTCTCTTATCAATGAGGCATTTGCAAACTATCAAATGATAGACCTAACTTGCGGTTATGTTATTCCAAGCAAGATAAAAGTTACCTCAGGCGAGAGCGAATATATCAAAATAGGTACAAAAGGCAGATATTTTTATCCGCTGAAGAAAGATGAACTAAAAAAGGTTAAATATGTCTATTCTTTGCAGGATGAGGTTGAGGCGCCTGTTGAAAAAGGGCGAGAAGTTGGAAAGGTTGAGATTTTTATTGATAAAGACTTGCATTTTTGCGAAAAAATATATACAATGGAAAATGTAAGGAGAAATTCTATTTGGCAGAAGTTACAAGACCTAATAGAAGAGTGGTAAAATGCGATTAAATAAATTTTTAAGTAACAGCGGAGTTGCATCCAGACGAAAGTGTGACCTGCTTATTAAGGAAGGAAGAGTATGTGTAAACGGCAAGCCTGTCACCGAACTTGGTACCATCATCAATGAGAAAAATGACAAGGTGACGATTGACGGAGAGAGGATAAATCTTCCTTCCTCTTTTGTGTACATAAAACTTAATAAGCCAAAAGGTTATGCCTGCACATCTCATGACGAGAAGGGTAGAAAGACAATCTACGACCTTATTGATAGTGACGTGAGACTTTTCTCGATTGGCAGACTTGACTACGACACCGAGGGACTTATAATTCTCACTAATGACGGAGATTTTGCAAACAGAGTGGCTCATCCAAAGTTTAGCATTGAGAAAGAGTACAGGGTGACTGTCGAGGGAGATGTCAAAGAGAGCGAACTTGCAGTTTTGCGAAAGGGTGTCGTTATTGAGGGCGAGCGTATGCCGAGTGCAAGGGTGAATTTTCTGTCGAGCGAAAATGGTTATACAAAACTGTCTGTCGTGATAGATGAGGGACAAAATAGACAGATAAGGCGAATGTTTGAGGCAATAGGCAGAAGTATAAAACTACTCAAACGTGTGAGAATAGGCTCGGTGACTTTGGGTGGACTTAAGCGAGGTGACTATAAAGACTTGACAGAGGAAGAACTCAATAGTTTGGTAGGTATAAAATAAAATGAATGTGGCGGTTATAGGTGGCGGTGCAAGTGGACTTATGGCAGGAGGTGTGCTGAGCCAAAATGGTATCACTGTCACAATTTTTGATGGCAACGAAAAGCCAGGCAAGAAGATATACATTACAGGCAAAGGCAGATGCAATGTAACAAATGCAGGCGGACGAGAAAACTATCTAGAAAATGTTGTCAACGGTAAAAGGTTTATGTTTTCAGCAATAAATAGGTTTGACAGCAAAAGCACTATGGACCTTTTTGAGAGCCTAGGCTGTCCGCTTAAGATAGAGCGAGGCAACAGAGTTTTCCCTAAATCAGACAAGGCAAGTGATATAACAAAATCACTTTTAAAGTATGCAGGTAAATGCGAGATAAAACTCAATGAAAAGGTGGAGAAAATTGAGAAAAAAGATGATAAATTTCTGCTAACCACATCAAAAAGCAGATATCTTTTTGATAAGGTTATAGTCGCAACAGGCGGAAAAAGTTATTCCTCCACAGGTAGCAAAGGAGACGGCTATAGATTTGCCAAAGAATTTGGTCTAAATGTATTGCCACCAAGACCTGCACTCGTGCCTATCAAGATAAAAGACAAATTTTGCAGGGAACTCGAGGGGCTGTCTCTAAAAAATGTCACCCTTTACGGCGAGATAGCAGGCAAAAAGTACTCTTTCTTTGGTGAAATGCTTTTTGCCCATGATGCGATAACAGGACCGATTGCACTGACAATGTCTAGTTTTATAGGTGATAAAAGCGATGTCAAATTGTACCTAGATTTAAAACCTGCTTTGTCTGAACAAACACTTGAAAATAGACTTATTCGAGACTTTCAAAACAATTTAAATAAGGAAATATTCTCTGTTGCTAAGGGGTTATTGCCAAAGAGCCTTGCAGATGTTTTTCTTAAAATGTGTAGTATTGATAGGTCTAAAAAGGTCAATTCGGTGACAAAAAACGAGAGGGAGAGAATGCTTAATAACCTCAAAAAATTCACTCTCAATTTTGAATGTCTCTATCCGCTCGAGTGTGGAATTGTCACGGCGGGTGGAGTAGATTTAAAAGAGATTAATCCAAAGACGATGGAGTGCAAAAAGGTAGGCGGAATTTATTTTATAGGCGAGGTACTAGACATAGATTGTCTAACAGGAGGTTATAACCTGCAAACCGCCTTTTCAACCGCCTACGCCTCAGCAAGAGGGATAATAGAGGGGAGAGAATAAATAAATTTAATGAAAATGCTCTACGAATAAAATATTAACAAATAAAATTACATCTAATGATGTGATTTTATTGTTGATTTATACCTTGCAAATAGAAAATCTAACTTATTATTTGCAATTTTCTTCTTTTTTGATTATACTATTACAAGGAGAAATTATGTTTCATTTTATTCAAATACTTTTAGCATTACCAATAAGATTGCTTTTTCCAACAAAGATAATAGGTAGGAAAAATATTCCTAAAGGTGCCTGCATTTTGTCGAGTAACCATACTTCAAATATGGACTCGGTAATGCTCGCAGTCAAAACGTGGGAGAAAAAATACTACCTTGCCAAAAAGGAACTATTTAAAAATAAAATATTTGGGTTTTTCTTGACCAAACTTGGTGCAATCAAGATAGATAGGCAGGCAAATGACATCAACGCAATAAAAAATTGCCTAAAAGTTTTAAAGAATAATAAAAAATTAGTTATTTTCCCTGAGGGAACACGTGTCCACAACGAAAATATGGAACTTGGTGAGGTAAAACATGGTGTTGCAATGTTTGCAATAAAGGCAAAGGTACCTGTTGTGCCAATCTTTATTCTGAGACAACCTAAGATTTTTAGACGAAATAAGATATTTGTAGGCTCGCCATTTACACTTGAGGAGTTTTATGGAAAGAGGCTTGACAGTAACGAACTTGAAAGGGCAGGACAGATAGTTACAGCAAAAATGAACGAGTTAAGAGAATTTGCTCTCAATTCTTTGACAAAAAAGAAATAACATGATAAACTTTGACTAGAGGTAATTATGGAAAATAATATTTTAAGTGAAGAAAAGGACAGAAAGGTGGCAACAAACGACACTTTTAAAGGCGACGAAAGGACAGAGCAAGTTGGACAGACGGGTGGAAGTCATACTATCGCTCATGCGGAAAATTTTTTCCAAAACATTGAAAAGCAAACTCAATCGAAGAAAAGCGAAAATAGGGCACTTGACGAAAAGTTTGATATGTCTGCGATCGATAAGATTTTTACAAACTATAAACGTGGACAGATGTTTGATGGGGTGGTAGTTAAGAAAAGAGAAGATGGTTGTATATTCAATATAGGTGGTAAGAATGATGCCTTTTTGCCAAAAGAAGAGGTTGACGACTATGACTCACTCAAGATGGGGGATAGATTTAAGGTTATTATAACCAATAAAAATTCTGATGGAATGATTGAGGTGTCAAAGTCTATGGCGGATGGGATAGTGCTTGCCACTCAGAACGCAAATAGGCTTAAACTTGGAAGTAAATTCACGTTTGTGGTAACAAAAGTTGATGAAGATGGGTTGCATTCGAGACTTGGTGAATATTCAATTTTTATTCCTATAAGCGAAATTTCGCCTAAAACACGAGATATCCATAAGACAGTAGGCAAACAATTTGAGGCAACTGTCACTGAAATAGATAAGTTTAAAAAACGAATAATAGCAAGCATAAAACTGCTTGAAGAGAAGATAAAAGAAACAAACGAAGCACTTTTTTGGAATTCAATTTTTATAAATAAGGTGGTGAGAGGCAAGGTTAAGAAGATAATGCCTTATGGTGCGTTTATTGATGTAGGCGGAGTCGACTGCTTTATCCATATTTCAAATATGTCATATTCTCGTATTGGCAAGCCAGACGAGGTTATCAAAGAAGGCGAGGAGTATAACTTTAAAGTCATTGAGGTTGACAGAGAGAATAAAAAGGTAGCACTCAGTCTAAAAGCACTTCAAGAAAGTCCACGACTTCTTGCTATTAAGGAACTCCACGTAGGCGCAATCTACAAAGGAATTGTTGTAAAGATTTTACAGTTTGGTGCTATTATAAAACTTGAAAATGGTGCAACTGGACTTCTTCATGTTAAGAATGCCACAGACTCAAACAATAAACATATCTATGAAATAGTCAAACTCGACCAGCAGGTAGAAGTTGAGGTGCTTGACAAAGACGAGGAGAACCAACGTGTTTCTTTCCGACTTGTAAGAGATAAAGAATAAAGGGTTATGCAATGCATACTACTATATATACGAGTATTTATGTCAGACATACTACTATATATAGTACTATACAATGCGTAATAGAAATACGAAAGTAAAAGATAAAAATTAGACAAAAGGAGACGAAATTGCAAGAAGAGAAAAGCAACCTAAAAAAAGATAAAATGGCAAATAAGAAAAAAGGAGAAAGTCAAATATCCTTTTACAATCTTCTTCTCGTCTTGTGCAGGTCTTATTATCTTGCTCATCACGACATGGTCGATACTTGACTATTTCCTGGACAGTGAAAAAATGGGAATGGCTTTTGGAATAAGCATTGGAATAAGTTGTCTATTTTTTCTTGTAGTGATGTTCTCTCAAGGCAATAAGTTGTGGGAAAGAGAGCAAAGACAACGTCAGAAATTTTTTGAGAAAAAGTATGATAAATAAAAATATGATAAATAAAAATAAGTGTAAAATATGTTTAGCGAACTTCTTTATATGCTGATGTGGCTCAGTTGGCAGAGCAGTTGATTCGTAATCAACAGGTCATGGGTTCGAATCCCATCATCAGCTCCAATTTTGAGATTTTCATTCTGTGCCATAGTTGTCTTGTGTATTGTTTGTCTTGTGTAAATGATTTTAGTGTTTTTTAGAATGTTTTTTGATATTTTGTCAGAATTTTAAAGAGTTTTTTGTAAGATATAATGTCAAAAAGTGTCAGAAATTGTCGAGAAATGTCAAAAAGTATCAGAAATTGTCGAGAAAAATTAAAGAATGTCAATAAATGTCGAGAGATGTCAAAGTTGTCTAAAGACTTCAATTTTTTACAAGATAAAGACTACAAATATTCACAAGATTTTATTTTAAAATCTGTTTTAATTTTTATGATTTTATAGGAGTGTTATGAGAAAAGAGTGCAAAAGTGCGGTGATTTTGTTTGAAGATGTCGATAGAGATTTGGCGGAGATTTTGGCTAAGTATCTAGATGACAATGCACAAAGGATTTACGACTTTTTTGAGATTAAACCGTCAAAAGAAAAGGCAAAAATCAATATTATTCCAACCAAAAAGGCTTATGATGAATTGTACCGAGCGATGTACAATTTACCAGTTGATTATAAAGTGGAGAAATGGAAGATTGGGACTTGCAAAGATGGAGAGATTACATATCTTTCCATTCATGACTATAAAAATACCTCTCACAAATTTGACGAAGAGGGCTTTGACAAGGCATTATTGCAATACAAAAAGACAATATTGCACGAATATGTTCATTTCGTAAATGAAAAATTCAATCAAATTCACGGTTGCACAGACACTGAAAAGTATCTGTTGGAGGGGATAGCAACCTATCTAAGCGGGCAAAATGAAGATGTAACCTTGCCACTAACTTTGACAAAAGATGAAATTTTAGATGAGAACAACAACTATTACAATGATTACTACTTGCTTACAAAATACCTTGTTGAAAACTATAACAAAACGGTTATTTTGCAGGCACTTAAAAACAAAAGTTTCGCAAGAGGAGTTCTAGAAAATGACCTTTATGATAAGGCACAAGAATTTTACAGCAGAGCGGAAAAGACTATATAAAAATTGATGTACAAAAATTAAAAACTTATTAAAAACAAAAGCGGAGAGATTATGAAAATAGGGATAGACATTGACGGATGTATCAACAATCAAGAGGACTTTACAATAAATTATGGCATGAAATATATTGTCGAGAACAATTTACCATACAGAATTGTGGATATAAATCAAGGTGATTCCTGCAAGGTGTTTGATTGGGATGAAAAAACTGCTCATGCTTTTTGGGAGGAATATAGACAAATTCTAGCAAGAAAAGATATAAGAGTGCATTGCAGTGAAGTTATACGAAAGTTAAAGGATGAGGGCAATGAGATTTTTATTATAACCGCAAGGTACAACGGAGACGGCTGGTGGGATAGCAAGAGCAGAGATAAGGTTGAAAAGATAACCAAAAAGTATCTAAAAAAGCAAAAAATCAAATATGACAGATTGATATTTTCTGAAAATAAACAACAAGTTATAAAGGATAATAATATAGATGTTATGATTGAGGATAACATAAAATACATAACAGAAATAAGCAAGATAGCACCTGTTATCATCATGAACACCAGAGAGAACAGCAGTCTTGCCATGCCAGACACCTACCGAGCATACTGTTGGTGGGATGTTTATAGGATAATAAAAGATATAAAGACTAAATAAGAATTAAAGTCAATAAATATAATAACAAAGACCTCATGTAAGAAAATTGCATGAGGTCTTATTTTATTGAGAAAAGAGGTTAAATTTACTACGAAAAATTACTTCAATTTTTTCATTAAATCCAGTATAATCTGTTTATTGTCGGCGGAAAGACTGCCATAAAGTTCCAGAAGATTTTTATCTTCCTTATTATAACTCTCGCCTAAATAGAAGAAGTCCTGAATGGTTATACCAACAATATCACAAAAATCAAGCAAGGTTTTTACTTTAAGTTCAACACTTTTGTTTTCTATCCTTTTTATAAACTGTTCGGTATATCCTAGACGAAAACTCATTTCTCTCATTGAAAGGTTCGCTTGTGTGCGGAAATATCCCATTCTGTTTACAACTTCATTATAATCAACTTTTTTACTCATTTATCAATTATCCTTTTATAATATTTTATCCAAAAATTGTAAAATATTAATGACATATATAGACTAAAAATCTTTAAAAATGATTTAAAATCAATCATATAATGATTGACAATAGACAAAAAATATTATAAAATGAGGTAACTATTATCTCAAAAGTTATATTTAAACAATTTATTTTGAATAAAAAGGAGAGAAATTATGCAACAACAAAAGGCTTGTTCATTCTTTGGTCATAGTGAGATAGAAATCAACGATGATTTAAAAAATAGACTTTCAACTACAATAGAAAAGTTGATAGCAGACGGCTATGGTTATTTCTATTTTGGTGGTTTTGGAATGTTTGATGATTTGTGCTGGCAGATAGTGACAAAATTAAAAGACAAGTATCCTTTCATAAAGAGGATATATTGCCTGTTTGACCCTAGACATTTACGAAAATCAAAACGACCTAAATGGCTTAAAGACGAGGACTATGAAGAATTTGTCTATTTGGACCTCGATTTTGACTGGTGGTATAAACGGATATATTTTAGAAACTGTGCAATTATTGATAGAAGCGACTGTGTTATATTTTATGTAAATCACACACAAAATAGCGGTGCCTATAAAGCAATGAAATACGCAAAAGGCAAGAAAGCATATATTAATCTTGGGGAATTAGAGAATAAAAATTCATGATAATCATATCGCTTAAAAAAGGACACGGGTTAAAAACCAAAGTCCTGTTACAAAATGCATATAACAGTATCTTATAAAATTCTCAATTTATTTGTTTTTTCCTTTTAAATATGTTATTATAACATTGTCAGGTAAACCTATTTTGAAGAGATACTTGACTTTTTAGGAGAAATTATGCAAATAGCAATTACAGGCATAACAGGAAACATGGGACAAGCCACACTTGAAGAGGTGGTTAAAATTGACAAGATTGATAAATTCAGATTTCTTGTTCTGCTAGAAGATAAAAGAATTAAAAAGTTACTTAAACAATACAAAAACTATAGAGATAAATTTGAAATCATTTATGGTAACCTTAAAGATATGGAAACCTGCGAAAATTTGGTTAAAAATTGCGACTATGTGGTAAACCTTGCGGCAGTTATTCCGCCTCATTCCGACCAATATCCACAAAAAGCAGTTGACTGCAATGAGATTGGTGTTGATAACCTGGTTACCGCAATTGAAAATTGTGCAAAACAGCCAAAATATATTCATATTTCAACTGTTGCGCTTTATGGAAACAGAAATTACAAGCATCCGTATGGACAGGTGGGTGACCCACTATTAGTCAGCCCATTTGATATCTACTCTGCGACAAAGTTAAGAGGAGAATTTCGTGTTCTTGAGTCGAACATAAAGACCTGGGCGGTACTCAGACAGACAGCAATGTTACATATGAATATGCTCAAAGATAACATGAGCGACGGTCTTATGTTCCACACCTGTTTTAATGCACCTCTCGAATGGGCAACCGCACATGACAGCGGAGTGCTTATTGCAAATATCCTCAGGAAAGATATGAGCGAGGATTTGTCAGAAGTCTTTTGGAGACAGGTATTTAATATTGGCGGAGGTGAGGTTAACTGTATAACAGGTTATAACACTCTCAACGATGGTTTCAAGATTATTGGCGGAGGAGCAAAAGACTTTTTCAAACCTTACTACAATGCAACACGTAACTTTCATGGTATGTGGTTTTATGACGGAGAAAGACTAGATGAACTTTTTGACTACCAAAAACAGACAACAGATGAATATTGGCAGGAAATAGCAAAAAAGTATAGTTATTATAAACTAGGCAAGATTGTTCCAAAAGGGCTTATTTCAACCTTTGCAATCAAGCGATTGTTTAAAAGTAAAAACTCGCCAGCATATTGGTATAAACATGGTGACCATGCAAAAATGGTGGCATATTTTGGCGGAGAGGAGAACTACAAAAACCTTGGCAAAGATTGGTCAAGATTCAGTCTTTTGGTGGAAAATAAGAACGAGAATGGTGACTTTGTTGACTGCGATAAGATAAGAAAACGAGAAAATGCAAGACTTATTGACTATTATTTTGATATAGATAATTATAAAAATATAACTATTAAAGACCTACAAAACGTCGCAAAGGCACATGGCGGTCAACTTCTGTCAAATTCTTTTAGCGGAGATATTTACGAGAGACTTGAGTGGATGACTCAGGATGGCGAAAAATTCTCGGCTAGGGCTTTCACGGTTATGAAAGCGGGGCATTGGCTCAATTCTATTTACAAAGAAAATGTTTGGGATTTTGATAGACTATCAAAAAAGGACAAATTGTTTGCTCAAATTTGGCTTGACAGTCACAAGGAGAGCAAGAACAATAGGTATTATTTTGATGAAAACTTCAATGCAATGATAGAAAAGACAGAGAATTGAAATAAAATTAAAGGAATATAGATATAATGGAAAACAAAATGAAAATTCTTATTTGTTATTTTTCAGGCACAGGCAACACAAGAATGGTTGTCAATAAGTATGTTGAGAACTTAAAAAACGAGGGTGTTGAGACCGACCTATATAAGATAGAGAGCAACAATTTTCAGCATGACGTAACCGACTATGAAATGATAGGAATTGCCTATCCTGTCCATGCCTTTAACGCGCCATCAATTATCCTCGATTTTGCCAAATCTTTGCCAGAATGTGCAAGAAAACGCGTTTTTATTGTCAATACTTCAGGTGAGCCACTGAAACTTAACAACATTTCATCAATCAAACTTCGCAAGATACTTAAAAACAAGGGATACAATGTAACGAATGAATATCACTATTGTATGCCTTACAACATTATTTTCAGACACACCGACAATATGGCATATAAGATGTGGAAAACTGCACAAGAGGTCATTCCTGTTGACTGCAAGGAACTTCTAAGTGGCAAATATTCTCTTCTCGAGGATGTTTTTATGGGAAGTTTTATTGCCTGGCTTTTTAGAATAGAACATTGGGGAGGCAGGTTCAACGGCAAAAGGTACAAGGTCTCAGAGAATTGTATCCATTGCGGAAAATGTGTCAATATCTGTCCGACTCACAACATAACCCTTAAAGATGGGGAGTTCCACTTTGGTAAAAATTGCCTTATGTGTATGAGATGTTCCTTTCTCTGTCCAAAGAGTGCAATAAAAATAGGATTATTCGAGAAGTGGAAGGTAAATGGAACGTATAATTTCAACAATGCTAATAAATTTGAGGACGAGGTGCATAAAAACTATTGCAAAAAGTCCTATGAGAGATATTTTAGAGAGTGTGAAGAAAAAGTGTCTGCAGTAAAGGTCAATGTTATGCAGGAAGAGGATGAGGATGAAATAAAAAATATAGTAAAGGTTTAACCTTGACTTAAATTAAGAAAATATCTAAAAAAATAATAGTAAAACTCTTGACAAATTTGTGCGGGAGTTTTATTATTATATAAATAAAATTTCAAACAAAAGAGGTTATTTATGGATTGGGCAGGTATTTGGAATGATATTGTCTCATTCTTTGAAACAAATGCGTGGAACATATTAATATTCGTTGCCGCATTGATTATAGGGTTAATAGTTATAAAACTATTACTAAATTTGACACGAAAACTCCTCAACAAAACCAGCATGGAGAAGATAACAGTCGGCTTTATTGTTGTGATTGTAAAAATCTGTTTGTATTTAGTTTTCGTGCTAATCTTGCTAAGCATACTTGGCATACAAATCACAGGAATTTTGACTGCAATAAGCGCTCTTGTTCTTGCCATTGGTATGGCACTTGAAAACATCATAGCAAACGCAGCCAATGGTATTGTTATAGTTTCAAACAAGATGTTCAAAAAGGGTGACTATATTGAAGTGGATGGCAAAGAGGGCAACGTCATTGCAATAAATTTCCTATTTACTACCATTCTTACAGGCGACAATAAGAGGGTTACCATACCAAACTCTACAATTGTAAACAGTTCGGTTGTCGACTATGATACAAACAAAACTCGACGTGTGGACTTTACCTTTGATGTTGCATACGAGGCGGACGTTGAACAGGTGAAAAAACTAATAATTGACTGCATGGTAAGTGACGGTCGAGTGCTTTTGGAACCTGCTCCATTCTGCCGACTTTCCTCTCTAAACTCAAACAGTATAGCCTTTTCTGCAAAGTGCTGGTGTGATAGCGAGGATTATTGGGATGTTTACTATGATTTGCTTGAACTTATTTACAACGAACTTAAACGAAACAATATTTCAATTCCATACAGTCAAATTGAGGTACGTGAGCGAAAAGATAAAGTTACACTTCCTGTCAACAGCAAAGGTATTCCAAAGCGAGTTGAAAAGGTTAGAAGTCAAAAGGAAGAGATAGACCTTGAAAATTTCGACTTTACAAAGGCAATTAAAAATAGAACAAAGAAGCAAAAAGCAAAGAAAGCACATATAAAAGAGTTGTTGCAAGAGAAAAAGTTAAAGATAACTCTCGCTTGTGATGAAAACAAACTCCTTGCAAAGAGTGATGACAGATATAATAGGATAAAACTTACAAAGTCGCTCAAGAAAAAGATTGAAAAATATAATGTTAAATAATTAAAAAATGCTGTTTTAAATTACATAAAAATTGTAAAAATTTTAGATAAAAGAGGAAATATTTTAGTTAAAATATAAAAATTTTTAAAAAAGAGGATTTATGATAGGCGGAATAATAACATTAATTTTCGGTGTACTTTCAATAATTATGTTCTCACAACCAGTTATCACCATGTACGGAACAGATA
Source organism: uncultured Clostridia bacterium (assembly GCA_944350275.1). Lineage (GTDB taxonomy): Bacteria > Bacillota > Clostridia > Christensenellales > UBA1242 > Caccovivens. The sequence continues at coordinate 33,210 of CALVOK010000002.1, forward strand.
GTGATGGTGCTCTTCAATCATACGATTTTGATAGAAGTCTCTTTGATTTTATCACATTTGAAGATGGGCAGAGTGTGTATCACACAACCGCAGCGGTATTTTTGATACTCTCACTTGTTTTTGCTGGCATAATGCTTATATTGACACTTGTGAATTTAATTGCAAGGGCATCAAGCAATAAAGCATTTATTGGTGCAAAGGTAGCAGGACTTATGTTTTTCCTTTGTATGCTTGTGGCAGTAATTATGGTTGGTGTGTACTGCATAAATGATATGTTTACATTGTTCGGCGGAATATTTGGCGGAGATAGTGGGCAACAAATTTGGCAGGGCTTTGCAGATGCAGGTATGTACGTAACAGTAGGCTGGGGGATGCTCGTTGCCTTTGGCTCATCATTCTTATGTATGATATTTGCTCCACGAAAGAAAAAATAAGAAAGGAATTGATAAAAAGGTCTATTCAAAAAATAGACTTTTTTTGATTAACATTTGAAAGAATAAAGAAGTCACGAAAAATTGAAATGACCATAATATTTCGTGATTTTTTTATCCATTAGAACTCTTTATATTTTCTCTCCACTTTTCAACATCAAAACTTGTGTTTGCTGGGCTCGTTGAGGGAAGATATTCGGCTGTTAAATTACTATTTTCATATTGTCTATTAAATAATTTATGAGCAAGTTTGCCATTACAAAATATTTTTTTGATGTTTGGATAATTCTCAAGCAATTTTCCAATGTCTGCAAACTCATAAGGCGATTTTTCCAGTTTGCTATCACTAGAACCGTCAAAACTTGCCTTTTCCACAACATCCCAGAGTGAGATATGGTGTTTTGTCAAAAGTGCCTTTTTCTCCTCTATTGTCTGAGGCACTCTTTCTCCATAAATATCTGCAAGAGTTGACCAAAATCTGTTACGAGGGTTGCCATAATAAAAACCATTTATTCTTGACGGTACCGACGGAAAAGAGCCCAAAATCAAAATTTCGCTTTTTTCGTCAATAAATGGTGGAAAACCAATATAAAAATCATTGTTTTGTCTTTTGCTTTTATAACTCATATGTTCATTATACCATAAAACGATTGTTTAGCAAAATTAAATTGATGTTTAATAAAATTAAATTGAGATAGTTAAAAAATTGCCTCATTTCATTTTGAAAGAGAAAGGGAAAATTGCTATAATGAAAAAAGGTAAAAAGGGGAGGGAAAATGATAAATATTGCAATAGATGGTCACGTAGGAAGTGGCAAAAGCACTCTTGCACGAGGACTTGCGAAAAGACTTGGCTATCACGTTTTAGATACAGGTGCTATTTATAGAGGACTTGCCTGTGCCTTTAGGGATATGGGCTACAAAAATATTGATGATGAGACAATAAACAGTTTTATTAAAGATGTAAAAGTTGAGATATTTTTTGAAAATGATACTCAGCACGTTGTGGTAAATGGCAAAGATTATACCAATTGGCTACGAGAGGAAGAAATTTCAGTTTTAAGTTCAAAAATTTCACCTTTTCCTATGTTGAGAGAAAAAGTGAGGCATATTCAACGAGACTTTGCTAAAAAATATGACTGCATAATGGAAGGTCGCGACATTGGTACCGTAGTTCTTCCAAATGCTGACTACAAATTTTTTGTAACCGCAAGCGAAGAGACTCGAGCAAGGCGAAGATTTGAACAAAACAAAGAAAAAAATCACACCTACGATGAGGTGTTGAAAGATTTGCGAGAGCGAGATTATAGGGATGAACACCGAGAGATTGCACCGCTTAAGCCTGCGGACGACTCAATTGTTATTGACAATACCAATATGGATTTAGAGCAGTCAATTGAATATTGTTTAAAAATTATCAAAAAATGACTTGATAAATATTTTTTATGTGATATAATAATTAAAAGAGAGGGAGTTATGACAGGTTTGACATTTTATCCATATGATGAATATGAAACAAAAGATTCAGAAAAACTAGAAAAGTTTAAAGACAAATGGCTTAAAGATAAGAAAGATTTGATTGGTGATGATTACTTTATAGCAAGTGGTGACTTAAGCGAGAAAGCAAGACAAATGATAAGTGATATAAAAAGTCAAAATGTTACAATGGACGACTTTTTATATGACCCTAAAAAGTTGTTTGACCTACTTTGTGCATATACTCATTTGGCAACCAAAAAGAAGAAGAGTTATGAGGATATAAAGACACTGACAACTATGCTTGATAGTGTTATAAAAGCGGGAGCAAACATTGAAGAGGTGAAATTTTTGGCACTTGCTAGCGTGTTTTTCAATATTGACCCTATGCTTGACAGAAAAGATGGCGACTATGATATTGCTATGTCAAAGGTGGAGTTTTCTCTTAAATTGGCAAGAGTTATAGGTATTTTAGCAAAATATTCTGCCTATGAGACCATGTTTGAAAAGTCACTAAGTTCAAGAGTAAATCCAAACGAGGACACGAGAGGAGCGGTTGCAGTTGAGTTTTGCAATTACGACACAAACAATTTGGAATATATAAGCGACTGCAAGTTGAACTCTATGTTGCTAGAGGCAATACTTAACTATAGATTTGATTATAAAGATTTTGACAAAAGTGTGCTAGCAGAGGAATTTTTCAAAACTAGAAAGGTCACAGAGGATAACGTCGGTAAAAACAAGGACTTTTTTAAGTATGAAATCAGAGACAGTGCAAAAGAGGCGATGCATTCACTATTTTGCAGTCCAAGTTATGATAAATATGCAAATATAGGTGCAAAGTTTTCGGCAGATAGACTTTTTACACCAGATGTGTACTTAGTATATAGGTCAATAGCAACAGTCAAATCACTAAGTGAATTTAGCAAAGAATACAAAGCAGAAAACCAGACCGACAATAAAGAAAAAGAGTAAAAATGAGTAACATATTTGGTTTATATGAAACTCAAAAAAAAATGTATCTATATTTAAAAAGTGTAAAAAATAAATTAATTTAACTAAAAAATAAATACAAAAGAACAAAATTTTATGATAATATTGATAAAATACAATGTTATTTAAAAGATTAATTCATACAAAAATTCCAAAAACAAATAAAAAAGAGCCTCAGATTGATATAGTCTGAGGTTTATTTTTTCAAAATATCCCACAACGCGAGAGGGTGTATCATAGAAAAGGTAAAAAAAGTTAAAAAAATTGTAAAAAAGTTTTAAAAAAGTGTTGACAATGTAGGATAAATTGTGATAATATATCAATGCTAACCTAGAGGGGTAGCAAGAACAATGACAATTAAATAGTAAGTACAAGAACAAACAAAGTCAATTTACTTAAAGTTATTGAGCCAAAGCACCAAAGTGTACGGTGCAAATCAAACAAACCAAATGTTTGACGACTTAGGGTTGTCAAATAGAAATAACCCAAAGCACTCCAAAGAATTGATTTACGAAAAATCAAAATAAGCGAACTTGAAAACTTGTTTTCAAGTCGCCCATTAGAAATGGAGGAGGCTTGGGAGAGGAACCAAAAGCATTTCGAGAGGAACTCGAAGGAATGCGTCTTTTAGCGGTTAGGCATTAGCCGTGCCCGCGTAAAAAGT
>CALVOK010000003.1 GCA_944350275.1 uncultured Clostridia bacterium
AATAATGTGGTTTACCATCTTCGACTTTCCAACCATACAGAATAGGTTCGTGTTGCCATTGATAGTCTGACCTACCAAGTGTAAAATGGTCTTTTACCCATACCAGTGTTTGTGATACTTTATATCCTGCATTTTTCATTGCTTCAATAAAATTCACAGATTCTTTTGTGCTATGGAACACATAGATTGCTCCACCACCTTTTGTCACAGCAAATGCGGTTTCGTAAAATGACAACAAAAATTTGTAAAATGATTCATCATCTAAATTATCGTTTAATATGCTACGATTCTCAATTTCTTTGCCTCTGGCTCTTGCCCTATCTTGTTCACTTGTTCCGTAGTCTATATTATAAGGCGGATCTGTTACGATGAGATCCGCCTGTTCATTATCTTCAAATAATCTTTCTACTTCTTCAAGTTTGGTGCTGTCCCCACAAAGCAATTTATGGTTTTTAATATGCCAAATATCGCCTTGTTTTGTAAACGGTTTGTTATCTATTTCTTCAACAGCTTCTTCCGCATTGAAGTTATCTTCGCTAATATTGTATTCTGTTCCTGCAAATAAGTCATCTAGTTCTTCAGTGTCAAAACCTGTCAACGAAACTATTCCATTTTTGTCTAGTTCTTTTAACAAATCTGTGAGAAGCTCGGTATCCCATTCGCCACTTATCTTGTTAAGTGCAACATTCAGAGCTTTCTCTTTTTGCTCATCAAGGTCAACAATAACACAGTCTACTTCTGTGTATCCTAAATGTTTCATAACTTCAAGACGCTGATGTCCACCTACTACCGTGTTTGTTCTCTTGTTTAGTATGATTGGTTCTACATATCCAAATTCTTCAATGCTGTTCTTGAGTTTTTCAAACTCTTTATCTCCTGGTTTTAACTTTTTCCTTGGATTGTAGTCCGCCGGTTTTAAATCTTCAATTTTTAATCTTTCAATTTGCATTTTTATCTCCATAATAAAATAAAAAAGAATACTTTCATATTCTTTTCTCACATATTGCATTTAATTAAATTTTTAAAGTGTTTCAAAATATTTTAATAAAAATTTTATGATATTTTGCTCTTTCACTAATTTACCAAATTGCTTCTTTAATGCTATCGCATTTCTTTTGAGGTCTCTAATGTTTTCGGCAATATATAAATCTTCATCATAGAACTCATCTTCAACTTCAATCAAATCATCATCTACATATGTTTGTCTAACAAAACTTTTCATGTCATTTACTTTGTTTAGCTCTTTAAGTTCATCCATATTTTTAATATATTGTTTTCTTATTTCTCTTAATTCATCATTATTTACTTGGTTATATAAAAAAGCAGATTCCAATTTGCCTTTCGTAATAACGAATTTCTTTAATTTAGCTCGTGCATTATCATCATTATGAATTATCACATTATACATGCATATAATTCTATATTCGGTTTGAGGACCCTTGCTTCGTGCAAAGTAATAGTTCTTGATTTTTAGAACTCTTCTCTTATTTAAGCTTGCATTTGAAGCACCTATTTGTTTTATAAAGATATCCCATTTTAATTCAAATTCTTCTTTTGTCATATAACACCTTGTTATTCTTATTATACAAAATTTAACTAGTGATTCCCTAGTGAATTTAATATTTTAATATTTTTTTATTATTCATCAATTCTATAAAAAATTGAACCTATTAAATTGTCTACAACAATTTTTTCGTTTTCTTTTTTAATATCAATAAATATTTCCTGTCCCTCAACTCGTTTTTTAAAAATTTCAAAATCTTTATTGAAAACATCATCTAAATCCAATGTTTTTGTTATGATTAAAAATCTACCTGTTTTATATTCAGTTACTGGTCTATCAGTATCAGTTATATAATCAGCAAACTTTTCTTTTGTATCTTTAACTTCATATTCTATTCTTATGCTCGGAGCATTGTTTTGAAAAGGATTTCTACTTTTTGAAACTTTTAATATAACTACTCTATGCTTTTCTTTTTCTCTTAAAATATCTAATTCTTTTTGTTTTTGTTCTTGCTTTAATCTTTTTTCTTCTTTTAAAGCAATTTCAATTTTAGGCAATGATTTCCGCTGTATTAAGGAATCAATTGATCTCATCTTTTTATTAACATTAAATTCATAATACCATTTTGGTGAATAGAACTCATACGTCCAATAACCTGTTAAATGTCTATGTCCAATTTTTCTACCAGTGTCAAATTTTACCGATCCAGAAATTTGTTTATATATTGATTCCAAATCATTTTCATCTATATATTTAAACTTATTAAGTTTATTGTCGTAACCAACAAAATTCTTAAAGTTCTCAAATGAACTAAAATTCGCTAAATATTTTCTTTTATAATACGCTCGGCCTATCCAACCAAACAAATCATTAAATATTCCCATGTGTTCATTATAACATAAAAGAATGTAATTTAACGAATTTTTATCGAATTTTTTCCCAAGAAAATTCATTTCTTCCAAAATGGCCATAGCAAGCAGTTTGTTTGTATATTGGTTTTAATAGGTCAAGTTCCTTTATCATATCGCCTGGTCTGAAACTGAAATTGTCTGAAACATATTTTTCTATTTCTTCCATTGGTTTCTTGTTTGTTCCAAAGCATTCGATATAAATCGATGTTGGATCTGCAAGTCCTATAGCATAACTCACTTGTATTTCACATTCATCTGCAAGTCCGTTTGCTATTATATTCTTTGCAACATATCTTGCATAATAAGCGCCTGACCTATCAACCTTGGTGGCATTTTTGGAACTGAAACAGCCACCACCGACTCTACCAACTCCACCATAAGTGTCTACAATTATTTTTCTACCGACACAGCC
>CALVOK010000004.1 GCA_944350275.1 uncultured Clostridia bacterium
ATTTGCTCTATATTTTGATATTATCAATACAACAGACATACAATGGGCAATATCAAGTGTAACCCTAGCACCAGAGATAGAGAACAGTGTATCCGTCTCATACAGTGGTGTAGTCTATGAGACAACAATAACAGAGGTAGACGAGAATGGAGACAAGGTGTTCGCCCCAGAGGAAACAGACATCAATGGTACACTTATGCTAATAGTTTCTGCTCCAAACTCAGACTCAATAGATTTAAGTGATATTACAATTATAATTGATGAATATATTTCAAATCCTGCAGTGCAGGTGACAAATGTACAAATCAATGATAGTACACCGAATGCTACAGATATATACAATGGGGTTAAGGGTTTCATTAAACCACTAGACCTATCAAATATATCATTCGAGACAGGAACAACTAAAATAATTATCTCCATGACTTCACTCAAACCAACATATATCAAAAACAATGTTTCATGGTATAACACAAGTGGAGTGACAATCACCTCAACAAGTCTATATTTACCGAAGAATACAACTGGTGATATAACAGGTGGAGAGAGTAGAGACCTTAAAATCACAGTGACAAACAACAATAGTGCTCCTACAACAATAGAGGGACTTGAGGTTGCCTTTGAAGAGAAAGAGGATTTGCTTCAAGCAACTGCCGAGGGTGAAGTAAGTGAGTATACAGGAGAGGGATATTGGTATGTAGAGATGGGTACTTATTCAACCACCACCGACAATGAAGAGGGGAAACGAGTGAGTAAATATCTACGTTGGAGGTACTTTGCCGAAGAGACAACAGAATATAATTCCGACACAAATACTGCACCTGCTGCATCACGTTATAATTTTAATGCCAGTGAACGACCAACAGGCAATGGATATTTCATTTTAGAGACCTATGTAGATTACTTTTATACAGATGATGTAGATGGTGGTTTAAGGGTTTCATTTAATAATGATTATAGTGGCAACTATCATCAAGAACATGGTTGGACAAATGTTTATGGTAGTGATTATTCAACGAGTACTATTAGACAATATATCATTGGTAACACCGTGCAAAAGACTTATTCGGGAAATGTAGGAACAACTGTAATTCCGTCAGGTGATGCATCTAATATGTTTAACGATTTGCATATAGACCCAGAGAATGATATAGTCTACAGTCAAATCATATCAAGAACCTTAGGAGACTTATATTCCAATATGAGAAACACAACTACTGTAGGAGCCACTGTATTTCCAGATTTAAGCGGAGCGGATGAAGGTTATCAATACCAAATGACAGATAGCGACAAATTTTGGCTGTTATCCTATTATGAAGCCAATCGTCTTTTGTCTAGTGCCGGCAGAGAATGGGGTGCTTCGTATTCTTTAAGGACCCCTGATGGAACTGTATATCACTATACTGTTTCTACATATGGGAAAATAAATTTTGGGATTCGTGTTATCGGTGGTACCGCCCGTGCTGCTTTCAAGTTGGCAGTTTGATGTAAAATTTTAAAAAATCACTTTGATATTTTGTATAATATTGTAAAATGTCTTACAAAAATACAATTTATAAAATATCAAACACAATTTTTAAAAGTAAATGGACAATTTTTGAACTTTAAAAATATAGTGGAAAATTTTATTTTCCAATATTTTACTATAAATATTTTAAAAATTAAAGTTTTTTGTAAAATATTATATAAAACTTTACAAAACTATAAAACGACCTATTAGAGTATGAAATTTTTGCTTTATAAAATAAAAAATAGGGGAATAAATAAAAAATTTATTTTGTAGTAAAAATAATAATGTGGCAAAAGAAAGACAAGACAAGATTTAGCAAAGAAAAAATCGCTTATGAATGAAATACACCCAAAAAGTTAGACACTTAAGGAGGTGCATTTTTTATGGCGAAGAAAGGAAGTAAATTTAAAAAATATAGTCCAGAATTTAAAATTTCGTGTATAATAGATATGCGTGAACATAATCTATCTTACAACGAAACTGCTAGGAAGTATCTTTGTCGAGAAGGTCAAGAAAGTTCTTTTAGGGGTAGATTAAAACTTTGGGAACGCATATTCTTAGAAGAAGGAGAAGCTGGGCTTTGCAAGGAACGGCGTGGTAGAACTACGAAAATGGATAACTCAAATAAAGGTAAAAAGAAAAAGTTAGATAAGCAAGTTAAAGAGGATTTAATTGCTGAAAACCAACGACTAAAAGAAGAAAATCAATATTACAAGGCTGAGATTGAATACTTAAAAAAATTAGATGCCTTAGTTCGTGCGGAAGAGCAAAAGAAAAACAAAAAACATTAGTTGTTTCTGAATTAAGGCAAAATTATCCGCTGAATACTCTTTTAGATATTTCAAAGTTATCAAGAAGCACTTTCTACTATCATTTAAAACAGTTTAGTAATGTAGATAAGTATGAAATTGAAAAGAAAGAAATTTTAAAGATATTTGAGCAGAATAAAGGTAGATATGGTTATCGTAGAATACTAATAGAATTAAAAAATTTAGGTTACAAAATCAATCACAAAACCGTGTTAAGACTAATGAAATCTCTAAATATTCAAGGTAAACAAAGAAAAAGTAAGTACAAATCATACAAAGGTGAAGTTGGTAAAATTGTTCCAAATATTTTAAATAGAGATTTTGTAGCAAATGCTCCATTTCAAAAGTTGACAACAGATGTAACAGAATTTGCTGTATGTGATGAAAAAGTTTATCTTTCTCCAATTCTAGATATGTATAACAATGAGATTGTATCATATTCAATTAGTTTAAGTCCCAATTTTAATCAGACGAGAGAGATGTTAAATAAACTAAAAGAGAAATTACCCAACAATGTAACACCAATTTTACACTCAGACCAAGGTTGGCAATATCAAATGAAAGAGTATCAAAGGATATTGAGAGAGAATAATATACAACAAAGTATGTCAAGAAAGGGCAACTGTTTAGATAATAGTGTAATGGAGAATTTCTTTGGTAGACTAAAAACGGAGATGTATTACGGAGAAAAATTTGAAAGTGTTAACACTTTCATTGACAAATTAAAAGAATATATATATTATTATAACAACGAGAGAATAATATTAAAATTAAAAATGAGTCCGGTAAAATACCGAACTCAAAATAAAATTATTTAATTAAATTTTTGTCTAACTTTTGGGGTGCACCATACAAAAGGGTTCGGATTGTTTGCACGTGGCGGACAAACCGACAACCAATCCTAACACTAAAATATATGTTGGTGCTGGGTGGGTAAAAATAAAAATACTAATAAATTAACAAATTATCTTTTATTAGTTCTTTTTCATAATCAGTCAGTAAAGCTTTATCTATAACTCGATTTTGTTTTATGTAGTTTATCACATCATTTTCTTTTACATCTTCGGGAATAAAATCTTGCAATTTGTTTATCAAAGAACTAGGCAAATTATATTCAAATAAGATTGCAACATTTTCATTTATAAAACCATTTTCAATTTTATTCGCGATGTACGAATAATCACCTGATCTTATTCCTAATTTATTGGCGACAAACTTTTGCAGACTATCCATAACCTTTAACCATTTAGGTACTTTATATTCAAACCAATGTTTCTGTGTTTGAAAAACTTCCTGAATGGAAGAATTTACAGCTCTTTTTCTATTGTAACCTCTACTTATTTTATAAGCTATCGTCTCTCTAATTAGCATAGTAATTGATTTACCTCTGCAATACTTATTAACCATTGTAGTTAATTTACTTTTTGTCATAAAAGATGATTGAGAATTAAAATTATCCCAAGCCAATCCCAAAACTAATCCCAGCTGCTCATAGGTAGGATATCCATTCCATATAAAGCCTTTAAGTCGAGTTTCTTCCATTATTTTTAATATATTTTGTTGTCCTTTAACTGAAACTGCATTATTTTTAAGTATTTCCTTTACATCGGGTTGTATTTTTTTAATAGCCAGTGCTTGAGGTGTATTAGGATATTTCATCTCATCTTCATCAATAGTTATTAATAATTCGTCACTTATAGGGTTTTGTTGAAAAAATGGGATATTTACATCTGTAATTTCTTCTTCTGGTACTGTATTAAAATTATAAACTTTACCCACAAGATGTTGCATTAATCTTCCAGCTCGCCCTTTTATGTTACAATAATCAAAAAAATCTATTTTTTTATTATTACCTTTTGTTTTATCATAAAAGACTATGTTTTCTGCACTCGTGTTAACACCCTCAATTATTGTTGATGTACAGAATAAAAACTTTATCGTACTGTCATTAAAATATTTGATAATACTACTTGTAATATGTTTTGGTAAAGATCCATCATGAACTCCGATTTGTAATTTTAAACAGTCATTCATAAACCATTCACTGGAGATATTGCTACATATCCAGCTAACAAGAGGAATATCAGTATTTGAATTGTTTATAGATATATCAGTGTGGTTTTGCAAAATAAATTCTGTAAATTTATTTGCAAGTTCTTGAGCTTTTTGGGGGGAAGAACAATAAATAATTGTCTGCTCATCTTTTAAATCTATCAGCAAATTAAACAGTACATTTTCTTTTTCTTCTTTTGTCTTATATTGTTTTAGATTTGTATTATCCATTTCATTTACCACTAAAGAATATTTTGTTTTAAAAAATTCAGCATCATATTTTTCACAAAAACCATCAGAAACTTTTTCGATATTAGGTCCAAGAAGTAAAAACTGCGGTCTGTAATTTTTATATATCTGAGAAAAAGCAATATTTAAAATGTCTGATCGCTCATCATCCCTGTTCTCACTTAATTTATAAAATTCATCTATTATCAATAAATCTATATTTGGGAAATTTTTTCTTTCAACGACTCGTTCTGCAGTAAGCAGAAAAATATTTTTATCTGTATTTTCTTGATTCGTTTTTAACACAAAAGTATAGTCTTTATATTTTGTTAATTTTTTTCTAGTCTCATCCAGTAAAGCCAAAGTGGGTTGAATTATTAAGATATTATTAAATTTGTTTGAAGCTATTATTTCTTCTATTAACAAACTTTTGCCAAAACTGGTAGGTGCACTTATAATCATATTTTTGTTGTTGTAGATTTTTTCTAAACAATATTTTTGTTCATCATGCAAAAAGATGTTGTTCAATTTTTCAGACTTAAAATGCATTTGTCTTATTGCTTCAGTCAAAGATAATTTTGAAAGATTATCTTTATATTTATTTAAGTATGGATAAAATCCAATTGATTCTATTAAGTCTGTCCATATAGGAATACATTCTGGTGAAATTTTTTCAATACTGTCCAATGCGTATATTGCTATATCGCAAGCTTCTCTTTTTGTGGATGGGTCTTGATAAAAATCATTACAAACTCTTATAGCTTCTAACGTTAATGAAATATCAATAATCTGTGCATTTTTAATTTTTTGTATTATTTCATTCATTATAAGGCCCCCAGTTCTTGTATCATACTTAAGTTTTTATGAAGCCTTCCAACTACTTCTTTTTTCGATTTTACTGGAAAAAGTAAGAGCACAATGTTTAAACTTGTCTTTAGCGGGTGGTCATTGTTGTCAACAAAGTATTCATACAACTCTTTTATCTCTTTTTCATAGTCTTGAATGAACTCATTTACTTCATCATTGTATTTAGTAAAATTGTCACTTTCGTAAACGCATAAAAGAGGGATTGTAATATTTTTAAATTTCTCACGCAATGTAGTGGCTTTATTTAACAAATTTTGCCAATATTCAATATCTGGTATATTTGTCACATTTGTAATTTTTCTTTTGATTATAGCAAATTCGTTATCTAAATAATTAGATGTAATGTGATTTTTGATATCTTCTATCAGAGCTTTTACGCCAGCTTTGCCATCTGTATAAATTTTAGATTCACCCAACCACAAAGTTTTCTCATCTGGATTGATATGAACGGCGTCAAACCCATGCACATTGGAGCCTATTGAATCTTTAAAATATATCTTAGAAATCAGAGGAATTGTGTTGTGATAATCACGTAGAAGTAAGTGTAAAATTAGTTCGCCAAATTCACCTCTACGAAGATATTTATCCGCTATATTGTCTTCAATTTGTCCACCACTTTTGTAAATATCTCGCACTTTTTGAAATTCATCTATTGAATAAATCGCTTTTGCGGCTTCGGTTAAGTATGTAATTATTTTAGGAGAAGAGATATCATCCTTATAACCAAAAGCATATTCTGGTATAACATTTGTTAAAAGGTCAACCAAACTATTAATTCGATATTCGTTATTGCCACTGTCAGTCAAATCAAATCCAACAAAATATGTACATAAATCAGTATTATGAATGTGCTCTTTAATAACTTTGTTTGCTCCAAATTTTTCCATTAGTACCTCTTGATACCATTATAACATATTTTTTTTGAAATTTGGAAGATTTTGCCATAAAAAAGAAGAACTATATTTCAAGTTCCTCCTTTTGTTTTACTGATTGTTTTGCAAATAAGTGTAGACTGCATTTGCTGATAGGGTTGAAATATTGCTATTTACTTTGGCAAAGGTTTTTAAATCGTGGGCAAGAAGAAAGGATATTCTTTCAAGTTGCTTTGAGCTTAAGTTTACTTTGCCAAGTTTTAATGAGTTGTCATTAAAGTTGTAAACAGCGGTATTTTCTTCTATATCTTCACAATTAATAAAACATTGAATTTTGTCAATAGTTTTCATAAGCTTTTATAATTTTATAAAAAGTATGCTAGCAGCCTATTGACTTAATCCAAGGACTTTTCAGTCCATATTTAGTATAACATATTTCATAGTATTTTGCTATATTTTAAACAAAAAAAAGACAAGTGGGTGTCCCACTTGGATCTAGTATGGGGAATGACTCAAAATCGAAACTTCTTCTTTTTTAGTGTGAGTCGTCTAAAAGCCCTTATTTATAGGCATTTTAGCGACTAAAAACACGGTTTTGAGCCTATTCCTTATCCTGCTTACTGTAAATTTAATCAGATTTTACAACTTTTTGCTTAAAAAATAGCTTAAAAATCATTTTTTACAATAGATTTTATTATATTCTTCCAACACATTCAATCCAAAACCTTTTCCAAACTCCTCATCATCTTCTTCGTTAAGCAAGTAAACAAAATCACTCATTGGCTTACCAATTTGCCCAGCACAAAAATTGGAATTTTGCTCTGCCCACTAAAACCCTTTAAAACACTAGCATTTTTGCTAGTGTTTTTTCTTTTGCTGTCAATCTTAAAATTCACTGACACCTACTGACACCTATGTTCAATTTCCAATAAAAATCTAGCCTATTTTAGCCTGTTTTGAACTATCGGATTTGGATTAAACATTTTTATTATCATTATATGATAATTTATGATATAATAAGTAAAGCAAAATAAAAGGTGGTGTCCATGGAATTAAATCCTTCCAAATATCAAAATCAAAAACAATTTATAAAAGATACTGATAAAGTTTTAAGAGAGTTATTTAAAGGAGAAATTAAAGGTAATTTTTTAATAAAAATTTATCATGAAGTTTCAAATAAATTGGGAGTAAATGGATTGATAAAATATTATCCATTAACTTTAACCATGGAAAATAGTATAGCTGGGAATACTTCAAATCCAGAATTTGAAATTTGTAAGCACATAGTTGGACTTCATAAATCTAATATGATTTTTCTTTCTGATGAAGAAAGAATAAAAAAGCAAAACGATATCAAATATCAAAATCAATTAGTAAATGAAGTTGTAGACCAAATAAAATTAAATAAATATGGAGCATCGTTTTTTAGAAAAAGACAAATCTTTTATGGGGATAGGTTTCTTTATTTTCATGTACCATACGATTTGTTTGTTATGTGTACTAGAATTAATGAAATACTAACACAAGAATCAAATAAAAATGTTAATTTTTATTCTTTTTATGCAAAGATTTCAAATGTAGGATTGTCGGCATTATCCTTGTTAGAAGATAATTTTTTAGATAATACATATCCAATTTGTAGAAATATAATTGAACTATATGTAGAATTTATAGTATTATTAAGTTGTCCTAGTGCAATAGAAAAATACAATTATCTTTCAAGTGTTGAATTTGGAAAATCATCATGTGGACAAGAATATCCTGAAAAATTTTTAGATTTGTATAAGAATAGAATTAATAAGAAAGAGACAAGAAAGAATATGTTTTTACATTTCGGCTGGGTTGACAATATTCCTAATTATCATAAAATTGTTAAGAATAATCCATATTCTATAAATGGTTTAATAACATTTTTAGAAAGTGTTGATCAATCATATGAAAATTATGGTATTTTTTATAGAAGATGCCATTCGTATACACATGCTAATGTTGTTGGGATCAAATATCCACTACTTTCTTATTTTGAAATTTGTATTATGTTATACATGACAATTTTTAATACGTATACAGTTTTGTGTGAAAAATTAAAAATTGATTCAAAAATAAATGATATAGATATTGTTAGCAAAATCGAAAAAGATATTAAACTTTTGGAAAGTCAATATATGAAGATGTCAACAGAGAATTTTGAAAATTATCACAAAAATACCATCAATTAGATTCTATAGTAAAAATTTATATTATTTGATTTTTGTAAGGGAATCATTTATTTTATTGTATAATATTTAAATATACAAGAAAGTATATAAGAAAATATACAAGATAATTGACTTTTAATATGAGAATAGGTTATAATCATAATATCAAAATATGGAGATATTCTTTATGGAAGAAAAATACGTTCCGCCTTATGAAATAACTGATGAGATGTTAGAGTTAGTTTCAGAGATTATGGAAAATTTAGGGAAACTCTCTGGAGTTAATGAACTTGAGAAATTACCAAGACTTCGCAGGGTGAATAGAATTAAATCTATTCATTCTTCTCTTGCGATTGAAAACAACACTCTTTCAATTGAGCAGGTGACAGATGTTATTGACGGAAAACGAGTGCTTGGACCAAAG
>CALVOK010000005.1 GCA_944350275.1 uncultured Clostridia bacterium
GTCAAAGTTTTTATATAGGAAATACCCACCAACAGCAAGTCCAGCAATCAAAACCAAAGCCACTATCGTTTTTATTGTTTTCTTCATGTTTACCTCGCTTTTATTCTGTTATTTGTGCAGAAGATACTAAATACAAGTTAGCAAGTCCATTTTCTAGAGATACAGTTCCTTCAATTAATATATAGTTGCAATTGATAGTAGCACCACCACTTGTTATATTCATTGGGTCATATTCTTTAAATGAGTTGCCCTCAACATCTTCACAACAACAAATAGATATATTTAAATCACCAAACGTTAAAGTATAATAATCAACTGTTCTTGTTGTAGTAACAACTGATGTTTGACTGCCAGTATCAAGTTTAACTGTATATTGCTGTGATGTCTTTGATATATTTGTGCAATCTAAAGTTTGATAGCCATCTTCACAAGCAAAAAGTAATTTATAGTTTGATGTTGTTGGGTCTAAATCAAATATTTCACTTAATGCTTTAATAGATGAACCTGTGCCATATTCAATAAAATACATATTTGAATCAGTTACAGTTTCTTCAACAAAAGATTTTTTCAATACATAGTTGTTTTCTGAAATGTAATCTTGAATATATGAGTCTATTTCACCTCGACCAACAGCAAGTCCATATTCATACCCGGCTTGATAACCTTTGTTGTAATTTTCCTCATAAGAATTTAAATAATCTTCTTGAAGTTCTGCCAATTGATTTTCAAGTTGTGTCTTTTGCTGGGTTATTTGTTCAAGTTGTGTTTGTAAATCTGATACTTGAGTTTGTAAAGAAGATATTAAACTTTCGTTTTGTGAATTTTGCTCTAATGCTGAATTTAATTGAATTGTTTTATCTTCAAGTTGAATTGTTATTTCAGTTAAATCAGCATTTAACTCAACTATATTTTCTTTTAACTCAACAATTTGCTCTTCATATGAACTCGCTTGTGTTGTATTTTTCTTCTCATTTGAATACAAAATACCAAATGTTACACCGCAAATTGAACCAACAAAGAACAAAACAATCATTATGTAACCTAAAATCTGTTTCATTTATCACTCCTTTTTCACAACACTAAATGGTGCCGATATGACATACCAAATACCTTTGAAAATCCATTTTAAAGCTAAAAATATAATTTCAATCGTTTTAACAAAAAAATTAAATAGACCAGGAAATATAGGAAGTAAAATAATTAAACATAAAAATCCCAAAATTAACCATACCCACCAAGGTGGAGAAGGTTGATTGTTATCAGGGACACCGTCTCCAGTTTGTTTATTGTCAACGACACCAAGATTATATACTTTACCATTAGTTTCAAATTTAAGTCTTAAAATAGAAATATTTCTAACGTTAATATAATTCTTGTCATATTGCCAACCAATTAAATCACCGCTGTAGTCATATGGTGTTTCTACAAATCGCAACACCCATTGTTTTCCATTCAAACTTTGTTTGGCTGAAGATGTTAAATCTTCATTTTTTATAAATTCATCAACACTTTGTATTCTTTCCCAATTATAATGCTGCCCCCAAACGTTAACATTAACTTCTTCATATCTATTCAAATGGACTTCGTTTTCATATATATCACCAAAACTCATACCACTACCGGTAATTAAATGGTTATATTCCCAAACTGACCTAGATGTATAATAGACATCTGCTTCAAGCAACATATCTATTTCATAATCAGTAGAAAATGCAACAAAGTGACTATCACAAGCATTTTTGTATAAATAAAACCCATTCTCGTAACGCAAATAACCCACGTATTTTTCGTCAATTTCTATTGTTTGAGTCATTTCACATGTATAAGTCGTTACATTATTTTCTGTGGTGGCAGTAAATAACTTTGAAACAGCATAAGACTTCTCTGATACTTCTCCATCTTCATCAAATTCATCTATGTTAAAATCGAAGTTTCTGAAAATTGAAGGGATGTCATAATATCGTTTATCTTCATTAGATACATTTAAATCATTAACTAAATATTTATGTAAAGTTCCTTTATAGTTTAAAAGGGTTAATTTGTAATTATGTGGAAAATATTCTTCGTTAATAGTGGTTGAAATATTAATACTTGTTGCAAAATGAGTTCCTGAAGGCTGATAAACATAAATAAACAATTCTTTATCATTACTCTCTGCTATTTGTATAACTTGTAAACTATAATCATTTTCTTTAAGTGGGTAATCTTCAATATTAAAATTTTCATCCTTTTGCAAGTCATCAAGAACATTTGAATATATTGTTTCTTCTGCTTTTGTGCTTGATATTGCGGTTATTGGTAAAAAAGAAAAAAGACAAAATATAGCGAGTATAATCGTTATATAATTAATTTTAAAATTCTTTTTTAATTGCTTTTGCATAACGAACTCCTATATTTTGTCTTTTTTAATTAAATTTGAATTGTTACTTCAGTTCCGTCTTGTATATCAGTTTCTGTTTCGCTTCCTTGTTCTGTTTCGTTTTCTTGTTCATTTTCTGTTTTATCTTCTTCAGTTGTTTTTTCTTCTGTTTGGAACCATGATTTCCACTCATCAAGCAAAGGCTTATCATGTGCTGATGCAAGAGATAATGATACAATCATGAATATTGCTACAGCAAGAAGAACAAATATTGATATTGATGTTATTGCTGTTTTTGTTTT
>CALVOK010000006.1 GCA_944350275.1 uncultured Clostridia bacterium
GGAATGTGACTGGAGTTCAGACGTGTGCTCTTCCGATCTCATTGATTATTGAAGAAATATAATATCCAGAACTTGCTTTATCTTTATTTCTGTATAGCCACTTGCAGAAGTTCTTATCTTTTTCACAAAGCCTTAAAATTTGAATGCTTGTTGCAAGATTGCTCATTCCTGCTTTAACTAAAAGTTCGCATTTAGGATACTTTTCATAGAATTTCAAATAGTTTAAAATGTCTGTGTATTTGTATAAATCAACTGCTGAATACTTGTATTTTTCAAGTTTGGAGATATATTCTTTGTTGATAATCGGTGCGTTTATTCTAAAATATTTTGCATCGTTATATCCCCAATCGTAGTCAGTCCAATGTGGATATTTAGATATGCCTTCACGATACCAGCCAACTTTATAAAAGCCCATTGTAAGTCCAATATCTTGCAAATAGACTTTATCTGTATGAATGCCGTGAATGACAACTTGCTTACAATACCAATTTTTATAGTGGTTTCTAACAGCAATTACAACTTCGCACAATTCTTTTTTATATTGTGTAAAGTATTTATAAAATCTTGTGTTTCCATTTGGTTTTGGATACTCTTGCAAGTCTAATTTTTTAATTTTATTCAATATGTTTTTAGTTATAGGTTTAATATCAAATTCTGTAATCATATTAACTCCTTTTATTGCAATTTAACTTTGCCATCAAGTAGTGAAGATATTGTTTTAAGTAAAAATTTATCAAAGGTTTGATTGTGTATATCAACACTAATTGGCTCGACTTTTTCTTGTTTAGGCTCTTGCTTTTGAATAAACTCCACATTATCATTTTCAATTATGATGCAGTGGTATTTGTCTTTAACTTTTGCAATATAATCTTCTTTTACATGATATGGGAAGCCTGCCATATCGACTTTTATGGTATCAAAACTTTTCTTTGTAAGAGTTAAATTCATTTCTTTTGCGATTATATTTGCAGTTTCGTTAAATGCTTCGTAAAAATCACCAAGTTTAATAAAAATAAGAGAGTCTGGATAACTCTCTTGCGTGTCTTTATAGTTTAAATACCAATCAGGAAGTTCTTGCTTTGTTTCTTTAACAACTTCTTCCGTTTTATCTTCACTTTCTTGTGAATTTGTGGATAAGTCCAACATATCAAAGAAAGACTGTTGAGCGTTTTCCTTTTTAGGTTTTGGTGTTTCAATTTGTTTAGGTGGTGTAGGTTGTGCTTTCCTATATTTACTACCACCTTCATTAAGCAAAATGCCTTCGATTGTATCTTCTTCAAAATAGTGAATCGCCCAAGCAAAGACTGTTTTATCTTCTATGCAAGCACCTTTTGCATTTTTCTTTGCAAGTTTTCTTGCTTCTTCACAAGCATATTGAAGGAAGGTATCAAGTGTTTTATTATTTATTAAAGTTTTGTTATCCTTTTGGATTTTGACACCATTGTTTATTTTATTTGCAAGAGTTTCGCTTGCGTTTTCCTCTAAATATGCTTTAATGATTTCTTGCTCTTTATTTTTAGTTTCAAGATTTAATTTAATCATGCAACCCTCCTAATACCACCACCAAAACTGTCAACGAGTATGCTACCAAATTCGCTAAAATCATTGACCGTTTTATTCCAAACATAAGCAAATGCAGAGTGTTGTCCTTCTGAATATTCAATCAAAAGTTCGCCCCATTCTTCTTTGTAGTCTGTGACAATTAAAAAATTGTATAGCTCGCCAAACTCTGCATATTCGTGAGTTATTGCATAAACTGTACAATTATATTTTTCTTCGAGCCATTTAATTTTGTTTTGCACTTCTTCATCTTGCCAAGCCCAATAGCCAGCAAATCGTTCAAAGAAACAAACTTCATCGTTATTTTCAAAACCTTTTATGTATGGTTTGTAAATATCAAGTTGTTTCATAAATTTAAGTGCTAATTCTTTTCTTTCTTCTTTTGTTGTGCTTGCTTTTTTAATTTCTTTTTCCATATTTTTAATCTCCTTTATTTAGCAAATTTCAATTATGCCATCGCTATATTCTTCGCAATAGCAATCGCCCATATATTTTCCATATGCTTCAAAGTCTATAAAGCTTTCTAAAACTTCTGGTACTTGATAGCACATTTCTCCATATATCATTCGTCCGTAATCTTCCCAGTCATAGCCTTTATATATGTGAATATCATCATCCCATCGTGAGCCTTTGTTGTTTACTAATTCTGCAAAATCATCAAAAGACCGCACATCCAAATATGCCTGCATAAGTTCGTATTTATAATCATCATCAAGCACTTCTGCTTCTTTTAATAACTCGAATAATGTTTTTGGGTGAGTATAGTCGCAGTTTATTCCATCAGTATTAAAACCTTCAATGTCTTGAATAAATAATCCTTCGTCTATGCCTTTAAGTTTAAAACCTTCTTTTTTAAGTTCTTTTTCAATCTCGCTCCAATCTTCATAATCAGCAAGATTTAGCCATTTTGAACCTAATGCTCTTTCGTTGCATTCATTATATGAACCCCAAGAGCCAATAACCATTTGTATTTCGCACATAATTTTTTCTCCTTTTAATCTTCAATGTTTTCAAAGTCGTCAACAGCGATTTTTTCATATTGACAACCATATTCAAAATAGAGATT
>CALVOK010000007.1 GCA_944350275.1 uncultured Clostridia bacterium
TATACCCTGCTGGATTAATATTTTCAATCATAACTGTATCTCCCTAGATTTATTATATCATATAAATATTGATTTTGTATTGATTTTTCAAAAATTTTATATTTTGTGCTGACTTTTTTGAGATGTAGCGGTATAATTGGTTAAAAGGTGGTGGAATATGAAAAAAGCAGTAATCTATGCAAGATATTCAAGTGATAGTCAGTCAGAGCAAAGTATTGACTGACAACTTAGAGTTTGCAAAGAATATGCAGAGCGAGAAAATATTAAGATTGTTGATACATATATCGACAGGGCTATGACAGGCACAAATGACCATCGTCCAGACTTTCAAAGAATGCTTCGTGACAGTATTATGAGAAAGAAAAAGAGCAACCCAGCGGTTCGGATTGCTCTCACTTGGTGCGGGAGATGGGAGTCGAACCCACATGGTATTGCTACCACAAGCACCTGAAACTTGCGCGTCTGCCATTCCGCCACTCCCGCATTACTTTTTAAAATTTTCACTTTTTTGTTTTACCTTTGCGCAAGTTTCAAAAAACTTGCGCGTCTGCCACTGCCACCCCAAAAATATGACATTTTCAGGGGACCCTAGTTCCGCCACTCTCGCATACCCGCTAATCTTTTTATCTGTTTTTGTTTTTGTAGATAAAATTAATTTTACAAGTATGTCCTTTTGCAAAAAAATGATAAAACTATGTATAAAGTATATTGTTAGGTTATTGTAATTGCATTTGAAAACATTTATTGTTATCACGGAATATTATATACATTTTTTGTTTCTTTGTCAATCTGTACATTAAAATTATTATTTTTTATTAGGAGTTTATAATTTTACTATTTTTTACTTTAACTAAAGGAAGTAGAAGAGGACCACACAATGAATTTAAACAAAAGTTGATTTATTTTTTGCTTTTACTAAAAGGATATGATAAAATGTAATAAAAGGGGAGATAAATTATGTTTTTTAAATCAAAGAATATGGAAGATGAAAGATTGCAGAATGTTGAGGCATTTGTTGAAGAAGTTGTTTCAAAAATTGTTAATTTACCATTTGATAGCGAATTTACAATAGGACAATTTTTGCCTAAAGAGTGGAGCGAAAAGATAAAACAAGAATGTGCTGAAAAAGTTTTTCATAATATAGAAAACTATATTAATGTGGTTGACAAACATGATTGTATAGACAAAACAACATTGATAAAACCCAAAGATGAAATATGCAGTAGGATTTTGAAATTTATTGATGAGAACAATGCCTACAAGAGCATTCATGCAAAAAAGAATGACAATTTGATAGAAATAGGATATATAGAGTATAACAAAGATTTTTATAGTTTGTTATGTCTATTACATAAGACCATTGGAGAAGATTTTAAGTATAACAAAAATATAGAGAATGTAAAAAACAAGGAAATTTCCAGTTTAAAGGTTAAAGAAATTACGACCTATTTGACTTTTATTGTTAGAGGCGAAAGATTTTGCGAAGGACATATTGCTAATTATATTGATAATGGTATTTTGAAAAAGTTGATTTTAAGAGTAATTGAAGTGTGTTAGCAATAGAACTAATGGCATAATGCTTAAGAGACAATCTTTTAACAATAGGTTTTACCAAATTTGACTGAGTAAAAATTACAAAAATTAAAAATCAAAACTAAAATGTGATTAAATTTAAAATTATTGCAAATAATAGTTTATGGAGTATGTCAAAGGAAAACCTTATTTTTGTTTTTGTGATAAAAAGATAAAACAATACAAATATTTAGAAAGAGATATAAAGTGCGATGTGCTTATAATAGGTGGCGGTATTGATGATGCTATTGCCAATTTTTATCTTTCGCAGAAATTTGATGTGGCAATGGTTGATAAGGGAAGATTTGGCATGGCTTGTACGTCATGTGCAACCGCCTTGCTGGAGTATCAACTTGACGATTTTGTAGACGAACTTTTAAAGTATATGACCAAGGAAGATATAGTTTTAGCGTACAGTTTAGGACTTAATGCAATTGATAAAATCCAGGAATTCATAAAAAGATATGGCAATAATTGCAATTTTGCACTCCGACCAACTTTTTTGTATTCTAATTCAATTTTTTCTGCAAAAAAGGTGAAAGATGAATATTTTTTTCGTAAAAATAATGGTTTTGAGTGTGAATTGTTGGATAAAACAAATAATTTTTTTCCTTTTCCTATAAAACAGGGGATATTTGCAAAAAATGGAGGATGTGAATTAAATCCTTATTTATTTACAAAACAGATGGTAGAAAATGCCAAAAATCAAGATAAAATATTTGAGAATACCAATATAACACAAATAGAAAAATTAACAAGCCATTATATTGCTATAACAAACTATGGCGAGCGAATAATATGCAACAAAATTGTTATAGCCACAGGGTTTAATTGGGAGGTGCTTGGAAGAGACGATTTATGTAAAAGATATATAACATATTCAGTCGTCACAAGTCCAATAAAGTATTTTATTTGGAAAGATAGGGCGCTTATTCATGATGCCACCTCTCCATACCATTATTTGCGGACATTGCCAGATGGACGACTAATTTTTGGGGGAGAGGACACCATTTTTAAAGGGAAACCTATTCAAGAGAAAAAATGTAACAAAATATATGACAAGTTAGAAAAAGATTTGTTTAAATTATTGCCAGAAATAAAAAACACAGCCAAGATTGACTATAAGTTTTGTGGATGTTTTGGAACTACTTTAAATAATTTGGGTTTGATTGGCGAAAGTAAGTTTGATGACAACATTTTGCTTTTTATAAGTTGCGGTGCAAATGGAATTATTAATGCTGTGGAAGGTGCTAGTGTGATAGAAGATATATTAAATAAAAGGTTTAACCCACTTGCAAAGTTGTTTTCTCCGAAGCGAGAGGTGTGAACTTATGTAATAACTGTCTTTTTAGACAGTTATGTTTGTTTCAATATTATCTAAATCTACATAGTGCGAAGTTGTTTCAACATTGAAAGTTCGTCTGCTACAAATATTAGATGTATCATCTGTTTCGGCTATTTCTTCTGGCAGAACAAAATGGATATTAGATAATGTTACATCTCGACAACATTTACTATTGTGAGAAAAGGCGAACTCTTTGTGTCCTTTTATAACTTTGCAACCGTTAGTAGTTTCATAAAGCCTAATACCTAAGGCTACGCGCTTATTAGGACAGACATTTTTTACAGTTGTATTCAAAGTTAGATATCTTCCCACATTAGAAAGATTTTGTGCTTCCAGAACAATACACTTATTGCTTTCGCATCTATCGAAACAAATATTGTGAATGGTTAAATCATTTACATCAATTACCATTGTACAATTGACATTTTTTTCTTTTTCGCTCATATTAACCTCCAATTACATCATATTCAAAATTATGACAAAGGTGATAATTCAAGTATAATTAGAGACAAGGAAAAATCTCGTAGAAAAAGCGAGATTTTTTAAATTTAGATTGTTGTTATATTGTGTTTTTATAGAAATCATCTTATCTTTAACACTGCTTAGTTTTTCAATCTTTTTTCAAAATATTTTATAAGATTTTTCTTTGCGAGTTCGGTGTTTACATATGCGAGCCATTTTAGTTGTGCTTTATTTAGAATTACATCGTTTTTATCTCTGTCAACAATAATTTCTACTTTATCACCATCGTTAAGTTTTACATATGGTGGTTGTTTTGTCTTGCTACCATTTATTATTGCATACTTAAATCCGAAGCCTAGGTCTTGGTGCAGTTTAAAGGCAAAATCTAATACCGTTGAATTCTCGGGTACAAACTTAACTTCGCCTGACCTAGTTTTTACTTTGATATATTTCATTGACAGGTAATCCAGGTTTTCATCATCTATCAAGTTTTCTACCTGTCCATCAAGTGTACCTATTTTTTGTAGTGTGTAGGCATTTTTGCTCATAATATAAAGATTATACATATTTCTTATGTTATCTTTAAGTTTAAAGTACAATTTGTGAGTAAATCTACCAATTTTTACGTCTATTATTTTAATTTTATCCGACAGGTTTTTGTTAATTATATGCAACACTTCGTCTATAGCGCCCTTGTCGTCGCCTTTATTATAAAGACAATAGATATTATAGTTTGTAACCTTAAGGATTTGCCCCTGTGATACTCTTCCTATGTTTTCGCTAGGAAAGATTGCTTCAAGGTCACTATAAACTTTGTACTCTCGTACATTTTTTATTTTGATTTCTTTAATAATAGTGTTGACAAATGCGACATTGAAAGCATTTTTAAGATTTTCAATATTGTCTTTGTTTGTTTCATGGTAAATTTTGTAATGTTCTAAAAATGTCTTTGCTGAATAACGGTTGACAATTTTAAAACACTCATTGCGAATTTCACGGTAGAAGTGCTCAGAATTAAGTTTTTCGGCAATAGGAATAATCCATCTCTCACTTTCTCTCACTTTCTCAAGTTGTTTGCTATAATCAAAGCAGTCAATTGTTCTTAAGTTATGCAGACGGTCGGCAAACTTGATGGCAAACCCCATGGGATTTTTCTTTCCTATTGCAATAAGTTTTTTAAACGTTTGTTCTTCAGCGGAGGACTTTATGAAATTTTTATCTTCAAAAAGGTCGTCTTCGTCAAACTGATATTTAGTATTATCAATAGCGCTGACACAGTCAACCATTTGGGCTATATTGGCATTAAAATTATTTTTTATCTCTTGCAGACTGTATCCACAATCTTCAACAACATCATGTAAAAGTCCAGCACAGACAACATCAACATTAAAATCAAGGTTTGCGAGAATTAAAGCAACTTCAACAGGATGTGAGATGTAAGGGGTTCCATCTTTTCTAAACTGTCCACTATGCAAGCGTTTGGCAGTTGAGTAAACTCTATCTAAAAGTTCTAGGTCTGCAGATGATTTTTCAAAATGTTTTCTTATTTCATTGAATTTATTGTCTATTTCTTTGAGCCTAGCATCAATATCAGTCATTGGATGCCTCCCGTATCAATTTAAACACGGCATCATCTTCCTTGTTTGAAACTTTTGCAAACCTAAATGAATTTGCCTCAAGTATATCAAAGAAATGATATTCAAGTTTGTTTTGTATAATTGCGATTTTCTGATTTTCTGACAGAAAATGGGATATTTCATTCTTATCAACATATAATCTCTTAAAAAGTGAAACGATATCATCTATAGCATCATCAAGATGCACGGTATAGTCGTCAAGTTTAAGATAATTGTATAATTCTCCGTCAGGTACCTCTATGACCTTTTTGGATAAAATAATATATTGCACACAAGGATTATGCTCTCTTCCTCGAGATATAGAATTCACCGTTCCAATTCCACCAATATATTCCTCTTTGGTAGGTGGGTTGTTTAGAAGAATGTAAGAAAAATCCCCGTTTTCTTTGTCTTTAAGTTCTATTGCAATGGAGTGTGTGCTTGTGTAAAGGCTTCCTTTATAAAAATATTTTGATTGCGACAGCAGGTCGATAATTTGATTTGCAACCTGAATATTGTTAACTTGTCGAAGTAGTTTTGTGGCTTCTACTCTATCTTTAACGAATGCACCATATACTTCGACACCTGAGTCAAACTCTTTTTCTTTTAGTATACTGATAACACCATATTTTAAGGTGCTTCGTATATTTGTATGGACCTCACCTTTATAGGAGGTGTTGTTATAATAATAAACTATATAGTTGCCAATAAACCTGTCGAAAGACTTATTGTCGTGCTTTTTAAAATCAGAGAACAAAAAATCGTCTATGTCGATGCCGAATCCGTCTTTAAGTGCAATAAGAAATTGAATAGAAGGTTCGCTTGTCCCTGAAATGTAATTGTTTATACTTGATTGAGAAAAACCTGTTTTTTCTGCAATGTGCCTTTGTGTATACTGCTTTGATAATGTTTTAAGATTCTCTTGGAATTTGCTAGCCATGATATTACTCCTTTTATAAATAATACATTAATCAAACAATTAAGTCAACCAAAAAAGCACAAAATTGATTATTTTAGTAATATTTATATATTAGATTGTTGATTTTTTGATTATGATATAGAATTTTTATTTTAAACATTCTTTTAAAAAAGGATATAATAAAAGACTATATAAAGAAATTAACAATAACTTTTACTATTATAGTCTTTTTTATTTTATTTATATATTTTTAAGTTAAAAATATTGTGCTATCCGTGTATACACAAATTATTAATTAAGAAAATTAAAATATTTTTCAGTTTTAATTTTTTATTTTTTCTTTTTTATTTCACCTAGTGACTTTTTGTCAACATATTTTATATTTTTATTTTTTAAAAAATCAATAAGTTCTGTTATAGTGCCTTTATTCATTCCTGTTTTAAGAATTAAAAAACTTTGATTTTTACTAACATAGATAAAAATAAAATCTTGGAAATCCACTAATTTATAAATATTTTGATATTCAAATGTTTGATAATAATCTTCCTCTCTCTCTTCATCAATGTTTGTTACTTTCATGTGGTTTTCATAAAAGTCAAATTCATTCACATATTTGCCACCGCTAAAAAGAACAGCATTTTGTTTTTTTATCTGTTCTCTAGAAAGATATGGAAAGAAAAATGCACCTCCGACAATCCCTGCAATTATGATAGCACTGCCAACGTAGGTGTTTACAAAACAAAGCCCAGCACCAAGTCCACATAATAATATAGTTATAATTGTTGCCACAATTATGGTGTGCCTCTTAAGTGCAAAAAGTTGAAAGGAAGTTATGTCGCTTTCGTTTAAAGTAGTGATATTTTTAAAAAATAAATCTTTATCTTCTTTTTCCATGAGAATTTCCTTTTAATTATTGATTATTTTATCAAAAAAATAAATTTAAGTCAAATAATTAATTTGTATTATAATATTTTGTTTTAATAAATCTATTATTAAATAACAATTAATTAATATTACTATATTTTATTTAATTTTTATTTTCATAATAAAATATATAAAAACAAAAATAAATTAAAAATTAAATTAAAATAAATTTAAAAATAAAAATAATTTAAAAAAATTAATTAAAACAAAAATTAAGTTAAAAAATTAATTAAAAAGTAAAAAATTGCATTTTTAATATTATTTGTTTTTATTTTTAAGTTAAATAATTTTAATTAAATAATTTTTTAGGATTAAAAAATAGGATTTTATTCAAATCCTATCTTTGACATATTGTCTGCCTCTTCCTCAATAAGCATTTTTTCCGCCTGCTTTAAATCTTCAAGAGTAATTTTAAAATCATCAAGTTCTGTTCGCCTAGCCTGATTTTCTTCAGCACTTTGCAACAGATTCCTTACATATCCAGCATTTGAGAAATCCTCTTTTTTCCTTTCACGCTCGAGAATGTTTACAAGTTCTTTTTTGGCATTTTCTTCAAGTGTAAAACCATCTTTCTTCATAAACAATGAGAATATTTCTATAAGTTCCTCTAAATTGTAGTCACGCAGTTCCAGGTTGTTAGGAAATCTTCGTCTAAATCCTATATTTTTATCTAGCAATTGTTTAACTTTATCTTTGTAGCCGGCTATGATTACAAGAGTTTTGTTGTCAGGGTTTTCAATTTGCTGATTGTAGAGGGATTCAATTTCAGTCATAAGTTGCGTGATAGCCTCCTGGGTGAAGGAGTCTCCGTCATTGTCTGAGGAGAGCAGGCTATAAACCTCATCTAAGAATAATGTGCCACCATGTGCCTCTTTAAAGTATTTTTTTACTTTTCCTGTTGTTTGACCAACATATTCTGCTTTCAGTTCGGCGCCATTTATTGATACAAACTCTTTGCTTTTTATTATTCCTGCATCATAAAATGTTCTTGACATAGCCTCAGCAACTGTAGTTTTGCCCACTCCTGGATTTCCAACAATTCTAAAATTGCAGGCAATTGCCTTGCTAGGAACCTTTAAAATAAGTTTAGTTTTACCCAGAATTGCATTTTTGACATCTTTTAATCCAATTAAATCTTCAAAGTTCTTATCTAATGCCTCCTCAAGAGATAAAATTTTTCGTTTTGGCTTATTTTCTTCTTGCTTGGCTGTCTCAGATTGTGTTTCTTGAGATTTCTTGCTCGTTACCATTTGTGTTTGTTGAGTTTGTGGTGTTGTCGCCTCATTTGCTATATTCACTTCGGCTGTGATGAAAATTGGTAATATGATATTCTGAATGTTGTCATAGTTGAAACCCTTATTAGATGCAATATCATATTTTACATATTCAATATTATTTAGATAATAATTTGCTATATCACTAAAAAAGTTGTTTATATTTTTTAGACTTTCAAGAGTGTGATTGTCGAGGTCGCTCTCGGTTATAATAAACGATGCTTTGTCGATTAAGTTGTCGTTTAATGAAAGTATTGCTGATATTTTTGACATAAAAAGTCCTCTGTCAAAATAATTGGCAATTTTATGGTCGGCACCTTTGATATCCTGTGCATACATTTTATCAACATCATTTAAAATAATAGATTGTAACGCGAGTCCAGCATTTTTTAAAATATCTGTAAAACAATTTACAAATTTTTGTTTTGTCATACTTTGTTGTTTGTCGTCGTTAGGGTCAAAAGCAAGTTTGTTGTATACTCCAGTGCATCTAAACATATCTTGAATCTCAAAAGCATCAGGCAATTCGTCCTCTAGCAGAACAGTATTTATGTAATTTTCGGGGTCCTTTACTAATGTATATTGATATGCAACGTCTGATAAGTTTTGTTCAAAAAACATATTTCCCTCCTAGTTATTATCATTATAATACAAAATTTGCCATCCGTCAATAGCATTTTTCTATTAATTTTATTGTCGGCATTATGTTGAATGTGTTTTTGGAGAATATGATTAAATTATTTGAGAAGAATTTGTTAGGTTTAAAATGCTTGTTTTTATTGACTTATAGAATTAAATGTTCTTAAATTGTCGAATTTTATGGATGGAGTATAAAATTTTCTTTTTATCAAATTATAAAAAATGATTGACTTTACTTTTGTGATGTGCTATTATAATTTTCGTAATCACATTTTTACTTTGCACTGTCAATACTAGACAATTGAAAGCCTTATAAGGTAGGTGATTGACAACACGAACTTGACCTGCTGGGAAAAGATTTTTAGACTTTGGACATAAAGTTTTATTAATTTCCTAAAGTTCTTAAAATGTTGAATTGCCTTTGAATTTAAAATGTTATGAATTTTGCTTAGGACGCGACAAAAGAACAAAATAATAATTCTAGCGAATCAATTATCTGAGACAGAATAAAAATTTTAAAATCTTTATAAGGTAGAGGTAATAAATACTTAAATGGCAAAAGACGACACACCATAGTTAAAAATGTGAGACAATTTAATAAAGAATGGGGAGATACTCAAGAGGTCGAAGAGGCGGCCCTGCTAAGGCTGTAGGTCGAGAAATTGGCGCGAGGGTTCGAATCCCTCTCTTCCCGCCAATAGAAAGTCATACGAAACAACCGTTAGGATTTGTTTCGTATTTTTATTTGTGGGATTGCTTTGGAATTGTTATAAATTTTGAAAGACCTAAAA
>CALVOK010000008.1 GCA_944350275.1 uncultured Clostridia bacterium
AAAATAAAAAAGAGCATAATTGCCTTTATCTATGATATAGTTTTAGTATAACACAAAATTTAAAACTAAAAGGATAAAGTATTATGCTCAATTTTGATTATACACTAAAATTATTAGATTTGCAACATGTTTTCATTAATAAATTTGAAGAATTTGATTCTTCTATCAATATTTTTGTTACTAGTAACAAAAATATCCCTTTTTGTAGTTGTGGTTGTCGTTGCCATATCCACGACTACAGAGTCCATAAAATTAAGGCAGGGAAAATTAGAAATAAGGACATCTTTATCTTTCTTAAGAAAAGAAGATTTGTTTGTCCTGTTCACAAAAAGATATTTACAGAGAGTTTTCCTTTTGTAAGCAAGAGGCATAGAATTCATTCCAATATCTGTACTCAGGTTATTGATAGACTTAGAGATTGCGTATCTATGACTGATGTTGCAAAACAGTTTAATATTTCAACTAGCACTGTTATGAGATATTTCGATTTAGTATCATACCCTAGTATAAAAGAAGCATCAAAGGTTATGGCAATAGATGAATTTAAAGGTAATACGGGAGGATTTAAGAATAACACAATTATTACAAACCCTGCTACAAGAGAGATATTGGATATACTAAAAACAAGGGATTTAGAATACTTAAAAACTTGTTTTTCACAAGTAAAACAAAGGGATAAAGTTATGTTTTTTATACAAGATATGTGGGAACCTTTTAAACGTGCAATAAAGTCAAGATTTAAAAATGCAAAGATAGTAGCAGATAAATATCATTATACAAGACAAGTTACATGGGCGATGGAGAATGTAAGGAAGAGAGAACAACAGCGGTTAAGTAAAGAAGAAAGACTATTTTTCAAAAGAAGTAAGTATATATTAAACAAAAGTAAAGAGAAATTAAGTTATGAAGAAGAGATGTATTTAAAGAATATGTTTTCACATAGTTATGAACTAGAACAAGCATACATATTGAAAGAGGCATTTATAGATTTTTTAAGGGAGAATAGATATGAGAAATCAAAGAGAGAGTTAGAGATATGGATAGGGATGGCGAGAGAAAGTGGATTAAAGGAATTCAAGAGTGCAATAACAGCAATAACAAATTGGAAAGAGGAGATATTGAATTCGAAGTTAATAAAAGAAACAAATGGATTTACAGAGGGATGCAATAACAAGATAAAAGTACTAAAGAGATGTGGATATGGATTTAGAAATTTTGAGAGATTTAGGAAGAGAATATTGCATATATTTAACAAAAAAAGACCTAATCTAGCAACTAGTTGCTAGATTAGGCAAGAAAATACTAAAACTATTTCAAAAATTCACACCCCCATTGTTGACAAAGAACCAAATTAAATAAAAAAATCGTTGATATTTCAAACGATTTCTAAATTTTTTTATTTATTTATAAATATTTTAAATATCTTTATTTTTATTTAATCTGTTTAATATGTTATATTTAATTTAAAATATTTTAATTAAATTTTTTATTTAATTTATTTTTGTGTTATTTATATGCTATTTAATATATTAAAAAAATATTTAGAATTATTTTTTAATTAATATCCTGTTCTTAATTCTGAAATAACTACATTTTCTTTATTTATTCCTATTTTTATATCATATACAGAAAATTCCACAATAACGTCATAGAGTTCGTGATCGGTAATATATCTCATGATTTTTGAAAAACCTGGTACATCCCATAGTTTATTATCCTCAATTGTGGTATGAAAATTATACTCAGGATTTTCATAAATGTTTCGCTGGGTTGCCTCGCTATCAGAGCGAGCAGTCAAGTCAATTATATCAGCCCCAAACCCTCTATGAACCTTGATATCACCTACAAGGACAATATCCTCTTTGTACGGTCTATATGATACATCAATTGTCACTTCCTTTGAAAAATATGACAATTTTTCTTTTGCCTCCTCAAAGTTTTTAACATAGAAAAAATTGCCATTCGTCTTGTTAGGACTTCGCATAACATATTCCTCTGATGGATATATGTCAAAGAATTGTTTGATACCATTTAGGTCATTCACATCAAACACATCTAAAGGAAAGTAGTTTAGCCTGAGTTCTTTCATTTTTATAATACTATCTTTTTTGTCCTTAATTTTTATCATATATCCCTCTTTTAAGATAATTTATGCGAAAACACGAAAAAAACTTCAGTTTTTTGATTTTTTGCCTATTTTTTATAAATTATCACAAAAATAAAAAATTGCCTTAATTAAATATTATACAAACAAAAAATAAAAGTCAAGAAAATATATCGTTTTCTTGACTTTCTAAAATAAATTAAATTTCTCGCTCACCTGTTATACCATCAGGGAAATTGCATCTCGACTTGCAGTCAAATTTAAACTTGCCAGGGAATGTACAACGAGAACCTTTTGAAAATTGCTCGAGTTCTGTTGCCCTTGGATGCCCTGAAAGTTTAAGTGCCTTTATATATTTTAAGAGAGTTGATTTTGTTTGCAAGTTTATTTCAAGTTGTGCACATGAGCAAAGCCGTTCTTGCATTTTTAATATAAAATTTTCGTATGTCCCTTTCTCTTGTATATTTAATAGTAATCCTTGAGGGAATACTCCTCTTTGTTTGTTGCAATCGCTAAGCCACTTTTCTACAAGTTTGTAGTCATCCTTTATCATTGGAGGAATAAAATAATTATCTTTATTTTCAAACTTAAAACTATAGTAAATTGTTCTATGACGTTGTGCCTGAGCAAGTTGGGCAAATGAACCTTGATAAGATGTTGAATAAACATCTCCAAAATGCTCTTGAGTAGGATATGGTGACCTATCAATGAGCGAGAATTCTCTACCCTTCTTATCATCGCTGAGCCTTTCATCAATGTAACCTGTCTTTTCAAGTCCCTCGCAAAATTCTTTAAAATATGGTCGCATAAGTCTATCAAATTCAGTAGGATTTCCCCGTCTCAACTCTTTTTGCATAAACCCGTATATGTAATTTAGTTGTCTATAGGATGTTGAATACTCCATTGTTGTAGGAGTGAACACAGAAATCAAGTATCTTGCGTTTTCTTGAGCAAGTGAATTGATTTTTCGCTCATTGATAAAGTCAGGTGCCTTTTGTTGATATTTTGAAATTATTTTATTCTTAAAAATTTCTACCCATTCATCATAAAGAGCCTGTTCCTCTCCTGTCAGAGACATTTTAGTGTATCTTGCCGAACGTTCACTCGTATTATACTCATGCTCATTGTTTAAATACATTGCAAGTGCTTTTGGTGCACCCTCTATGATTAAGTTTATTTCACTATGACCATAAACACTATCATGTCCGCCATTTTTTGTCCGCTCTATTCTCTTTTCAGTTGTCTCCTCACTCTCATTTAATAAATGCTCAAAAGGATTTTTTGAATAGCATATTCCTGCACTTTTACCTCCAGAAAGGTCAAGTTCCCTCTTGCTTGCTTGATAGTTTAAGTTTGATGTTCCAATAACTTTTACTTCCATTTTTTCTCCTTATATGTTTTGTGATATTTTTAAAAATAGGGGTTTCCCCCTATTCATAGTGTAGATAAACTCTCAGGCCGTATAAAAACGAGCGAGGCAAGGCTCGGAAAATGCCTAAAAGCAGGAGTTTAGTAGTCCTAAATGACTGTTTTTAGACGTTTTACAGTAAACGCAGCAAGAAAAATTTAAAAATTTTTCGGTCGCGACGTTTTTCTGCAAACTGAGCAGGGGTTGCCCCCTATTTTGTATTTACTACTGCTTTTGGGCATCATTTGTTAAAGATACCGTCTTGTCTGCAAAAATCATTGATGAAAGTTTTGCTTCATATTCAAGTTGAACATCACTTTCAGTCAACTTACCTTTTATTACTTCTGGATCGGTATTATAGACTTTATAACTAATGTTTCCATCACTATCCCTAACAATTACAATAGCGCTAGCCTTGACAGTTGTTTTTCCTGTTTCGCCGTTGTAGGATGTGCTTACAGAATACTGCACCTGCATATCACCACTCATCTCGCCAACACTTCCAGCACTTCCTATCTCCATTTCGTAGTTGAATGCCTGGCTTGTATATTTGGTGTTCTTTATTCTTTCAATAAGTGAAGTTGGGTCAAGTGTTGTAAGTCCTGTTGCTATTGTAGCGGTGACGAGATTTGTGTAAGGCTGACCTTCCATTCCTATACAGTTGAGTAATATTCTAACCTCACCATTGTTTTTATTGTAAGTACACTCATCTACACCAACAACCTTTCCGCAAAGTGTTTGGCTTATAAGGTATTTTGTTATTCCGTTATAATTATCTATATCCTCTTGAGTAAATGTTACATCAATGACAGTTTTTGAGAGTTCATCATTGATAGATTGTTGATACATTGAATATAACTCAGCAGCATCAAGTGCATCTTGACTTGTCTCAGTAGCATAGTTGCCTATATTTTTTACTGTATTTGAAAGTTCGTTTGAAAGTTCTATCACTGTGTTGAAATTACCTGCTTGATAATTTGATTCAATCTGTGTATAAAGAGCATCAAAAGTCAATTTTTCACTGTTTGCACTCAATTGATTTGTTTTTGCATCTTGTAAAAGCAAATCAATCTGTGCCATAGTTTCCTCGTCTGCCTCTTTACTATCATAATTTTCAATGTTTGATATTGAAGTTTGAATAAGAGCAAGAGAATCATTTACAGTGCTTGCAAAGGATGGAAGTTGAGCATAAAGTTTTCCTGCTGTTGTCATTGCTTGTTCTTTTATCTCCTCTGCTTCTGCAATGCTATCCTCTGCCTCTTCTATTAAACCTTTGATGTCATTCAAGACCTCATTGGCAATCTCATTTGCACTCGTTGTATAGGTATCAATATTTTTACTATTTTCAGTTATCAAACCATTTATTCTATTAACTTCTGACCAATTGCTATTATCATATTCAGCCTCAAGTTCTGTTCTGTTTTCTGTCATTAAGTCATATTCATCGGTAGCATTCTTTAGAGCCTCTTGAGCCTCTTGCAATCTTTCACTTAAGGAAGCAGATTCATTTGCTCTATCTGCTGTAGACATACTTGCAAATGCTGTATACTCATCCTCAGTTAGTGATGCGCTTGCCTGTTCATTTCCACCAAGTGCACTTACATAATTATTTGCGGTATTATAGGTTGCTGTCACTTTGTTAATATCTGAACCTGCGTTAGCAACCAAATTCCCTACATTGTTGTAAGCGGCAAGTGCATTCTCTTTTGCATCTGCTTCGTTTTGGTCTGCTCGGTCACCTTCTTCCTCTGCTATTATTGCATTTTGGTCTGCCCTATTTTCATTTGCGGCATTTTTATTAATATATACCCCAAGAAAATGTCCGCCAATAAGAGCCGCAACAGTTGTCACCGCCGCCAATGCCACTACACCAATTGTCTTTTTAAGTTTTGCCCACTGATTAAATTTTACCTTAGTTGTACCAGTGTTTTGTACGGCACTATTTGCACTTGCTCTCGTACTTTCATTTGAGACAGACTGTGCTGCTTCATAATTTGAATCTATTAATATTTCAGCATTATTTGTATTCTTTGATTTTTTATTAGATGCAGAACTAATCATAACACCCTCCTTGATTTACCTATATTATACCCTATAAGTCCAGATTTGTCAATAGGCATTTTGAATAAAATTTTATTTTATTTGCATAGTTATTTTATTCTAAACAGTTAAACTATATGAATAAATCATTGAACAACACTTTCATCTAGATATGTAGCAGTAATATCTGCTAAATGCGCTAGAAAACAAAGCGGATATTTATAAAAGACTTCGCTCATTATGTAACTTCCGTTCTGGACTCTTTGGTCAAATTCTCCCATATGCCAATTTATAGCAAGAGCCTCTTCTCTTGTAAGTTTCATAAAAGCAGAAATTATGTAAACAGATTTCTCTCCATGACCGTAAGGCAAATTGTCCTCAACTTTATAGTAAGGTTTCTTTCTCCACACTCCGTCCTCATCTTTGACATTTCTAAAATCTTCAATATATATGTCCACTTTGCAGACATCATGTAAAAGACCAATAATCGCCACGCTCTCTGGACTTACCATTCTGTGCCACTCTTTGCCAAATTCCATCTCGCATAGTTTGACAAGTCTTTTGTGAACATTAATAGAATGCTGGCATAGCCCGCCCTTAAAATTATTGTGACGCCTCGCACTTGCTGGCGCAGTAAAGAAATCAGACTTTTCAAGCCATTCAAGAAATTTGTCTGCTCCATCTCTATCAATATTGTCATAAAAAATTTCTAAAAATTCCTCTTTTGGTTCCATTTTTCTCTCCTTATTGACTTATTAAACTTAAAAGTGTCTGCAAGTAACTTTCTGATGACTTTTCAAACTGACAAATCTGCTCAAATATTTCTTCCATATCCTGTTTACATGACAAAGCATCTTTTGATGACGAGAGTTTATCAAACATTTGCCTAAACTCTTTTGCTTTCTCAGTTGCAAGTTTTTCGCAATCTAAAATGTTAGAACAATTTATTCTATAAACGTCTACTATTTCTTGGTCATCGTCCTCCTCATGCATTTTTAGAATACTGAAAGCAACATCGGTGTTGTCTTTTATATTCTCAAGCAACATTGTTAATTGCTTTTGCATATCAAGAACATTCTCTGAATTGTCTACGCCATCTTGTGAGTGGCTGTGAGTAATAAGTTCATTATCCATAAATAAAATCTCCGTTTTTTAAATTTTTCACTATAATTATAGTAAATTTATTTAAAAAACGGAAATATTTTAACAAATTTTTGAATAATCATAAGAAATATTATTTTCTTCTAATATCAATGCTTTCTTATACAAAGAGTACATGGCATTAAAGTTTATATCTTGTTTGGTAATATTTTTAAAAATCTTTCTTGCGAGTTTCCTGTTAAGTTTCACAATTGATGCAAGATGATAATCTAAATATTTAACTGTGTCACCATTGTAATCTGTTGTCCTATACACTCTATCTTTTATAAGTATATTGAATTTATTATAAAAATCATCATAGTATATTTCTTCTCTATTTTCGAGATATTCGTTGTATGCCTTCCACGCATCCTTTGCATAGTTTGTCATCTGTTTTATAACAACTTCATCATTTAATCTTAGCAATTTGCAAGCCTTTTCTCTTTTTATAATCCCCACTTTTATTATATCTTCATATTTTTTCTTTATTCTAACTTTTTTCATTTGCCTCACCCCTTTTTTAGCCATATATTTGTAAATCATCATTTTATTTAGGACTTCAAATACTATTATTAATTTCATTATAACAAAAATATTTTTCAATTTCAATAGGTTAATTAAAAAAATATTTATTTTTTTATAAATAATAAATACATATCAAAATTTTAGTTATTAAAAAGAGTCTAATTTTAAATTAGACTCCTTTAAATATTCAACTATTAAAAGATATATAACAGTTATAAAGTGATAAATTCCTATTTCTTTCATATCTTAACATACTGCGTTGAAATGCAATCAAGTCTACCGCTTCCCATACAAACACCCACACTATTATATCTATAACTTCGACAAGGAGCCAATATGCAGAGAAAAAGTTTACTAAAAATAGTGCAACAAGTGAGAGTATAGATAGTATAACCATAATGAAAAATATTTTCATGTTGTTACTTAGTTTTCTTTCGCTCTCTAAAGTTGAATTATAATAATAATTTTTTATTGCCCTTTGGAAAATAGATTTATCCTCTTCACTTATTCCTTGACAGGTCACTTCCAAATGCAAGTTTTGCTTTGGTGGAACTGATTTTACTGCGTTATCCAAAATACTTGCGAATTCATTGTTTATTGTCTCTTTTTTGTCTATTACAAAAGGCGAAAGCACTTCTGACCTGTCTTTTATAGTTAGGTCTATAATTGCTCTGCCCTTCTCATCCTCTTTGTTGTCTTTTCTGACCAGTTTTTTCTCTTTTTGGTATCTCAAAAAATTAAACATTATGCCACCAACATTTCCTCTTTCGTGATTATTATATCATTTTGCAAATTTATGCTTGCCTCTTCTGATGAAGATGTCACTGTAACTGTCACCGCATCATTATACTCGCATAACACCTCGCCCTCTGCTGTTTGAAGTCTTATTTTATAATATCCGCTATCTTCCACATTTGTAAATATAATAGATTGTTCGCAAGGTGTAAATTCACCATAAATAACCCCATCTGTTGACTTTGCAATAGCAAATACATAGTTTTCCTTAAGTCCTGTACAATCAACACTTAATTGAACTGTGCCATCAGAATTTTCTAGTATCCGCACATTCCTTATGCTTGGATAAACAAAATCAGTTTCCGATATTTTTGGTATAGGGAATTGGTAGTAAGATGAGCCATTATCAAAATAATATATATAGTTTTGCGGTATTCTTTCCTCATCATAAAAACCTGTACCGCTTTCTAAGTTACCACCTAATAAAAGATAGTCATGTCTATGCAAGTTTGTATATTCTTCCTTAAATTGTTCTTTCTGTTCTTCTGTGTACGGCAAACCAGCAAAAGACTCTTCTGAAAATGTTGGGTCATTCCATGTTACATCAAGTCCATACCAATTGTCATAAAGGTAGACATAACTCCACATATGACCGCCTGGTTGACCATTTTGAATCATGTAACCTGCACCTACAAGATTTGTTATCTCTTGACCGTCTAGGAGGTACTTAACTGCATAAGAATAGCCGTCACAAACTGCAAGACCATTTACAAGAGCACCATAGGCTGTGTGTACAAAAGGTAAACCCTCGCCTGTTCCGTCGGTCTCGACTGTGAGGTCATACTCAACATTGTCTACAAGGTAATCATTGAAAAACATCACTTTTTGGTAGTCGTTTGCTCCGTCTGGATAAGCAGTATTTAATTGGCTATAGACTTCCTCTCGTGCCTGCCTTAACTGAAGAATTGCATAGTCAATTTGAAACTCATTTGAATACCATTCCGCATAAAAATCTGTAGGATTGTTTCTCTCATCCATTGAGATATAGGCGAAACCACTTGAAGTCATATAAATTGCCATATTTTCAAAAGAAAGCCAAAATAGTTCTGGATTGTCAAAAGTCAGAGCGGACAATGCACCGCTGGTTGCAACGGCAATATAGTCCTCAACTTCGCTAAGGTCACTTGTGCTTAAATAGTCTGCTAGATATATTGTACTTTCCCCAGATTTAAGTCCATCCTCTTTATAATCACCGTTCTCGTCATAAATGCTATAATAGAAAGCGTCATATATCTTTAATGTAAAGTAATTAAGTCTATCATCTTGATTTTGCTCTAAATATTCTCGGTAAGTCCCTATACCATACATCTCTTCTTCGTCTGCAAAACTATAACTTGGTCTATCATTTTCTTTTATAGCAAAATAAACAATGCCACCCAAAATTACCACGACAAATGTCAAGATTAAAATAAGTTTTAAATTTGATTTTTTATTTGCTGTTTTCTCGTCCATTATATCTTATAATAACACACTCCTTTAAAATTGTAAAATAATTATCAAAATTTATTAGAATTTGATGTTTTTATATATTTTATCTCTTTTTTTGTAAAATATTTGAAAATCTTAATTTTTTCGCAAATTTTAAATAGATTTTTAAAAAACATTTGACTTAAAGTTTACCTAAAAAGTGTATAATTTAGTTGTAAAAACTAAAGGAGGAAAGTATGGAAAAATCAAAAGTTTATTTTACTAAAAACATTTCATCTCAGGGACTTATAAATATTTATAATGCTGTGGGCAGAAAGTTGACATTATGGATAGTGAGGGAGAGGAAAAATTACCTGTAAGA
Organism: uncultured Clostridia bacterium; assembly: GCA_944350275.1. Lineage (GTDB taxonomy): Bacteria > Bacillota > Clostridia > Christensenellales > UBA1242 > Caccovivens. The sequence continues at coordinate 9,802 of CALVOK010000008.1, forward strand.
AATGGTAAACATTTAAAATTTAATCTAGTTGGTACCCATCTTAAAAATTATGACTCAATGCTTATGTTATCCCCTACTGGCATTGGTTTGCTTGCTGGAATCGCTATACCATCTAGAAATTTTATAATTTCTTCACAAAAAGATAATGCCCTTTCACTGTTAGAACAATCCACTCAACGTCAAACAAATTTTAACATTTTGTCAGTTGGTTATGGTTATGGAAAATGAGACTATGATTTGCCTTGTTATCTAAAAAGTTATATTTTGGAAAAACATTAAATTGACAGTGCAAAAAGATGTGCAAGGTTTTCAAAAAACATTGTAAAAATTATTATTGTTAATTCATTATTAATGAATAGATGTCAAACTTACATATTAAAATATTGACATCTATTTTAATTTGTGATAAATTATCTTTGTGAAAAATTTTATCGCATATAAATATAAGACTAAAGAGTTTTTTAAATATTTGTTTAGTTCTCTTAAAAAAGGAAAGTTTTTGTTGATTGAAGGCGTTGTTATCGCTGTGCTTTATTCAATCATTTCAGTCATGTCAAATTTACTTGATATATCACAACTAACATACTTAAACTCATTTTTGTCGCTAAGTTATTTCTCGTTCATGCTTTCTTTTGGAATTTCTCAGGGAATCTCAATATTTGTAAACCAAAACATAAACAATAAGGCAAGGGTGGAAAAATCTGTAAAAACAGGGTTTGAACTTATAACTATTATTTCTCTTATTTTTACATCTGTTATGATGATTTTTCCAAAACTCTTTATGGAAATAATGATGGGCTACACTCCAAGTGACTATACCTTTTACTATTTAATGTGTATTTACTTTTTTATCAACTGCCTTGCTCAATATATTGAGGATATTCTTAAAAAACTTGAGATTTTTAAATGGACTTTTCTTTCAAATGCAACACACTTAACAATAATATTGCTTGGCTTTGTAATTTTATACGTTTCAAAAATTTATTTGTTAAACTACATTGCCGTCGCATACATCCTTGGTGCAGTTACACTGTTTTCTCTGTATTTTACCACCCTGCTAAAAAAAAGCGAGCAAAAAATAAATTTATTTAAACTAACAAAAATCAACCTAACAAAAAGGCAATGGATTGTGATTGCATCTAACTTTTCTATTGAAGTGGTGTGGCAGGTGGGATATTATGCAATAAGTGTGTTTTTGATGCACACAGGTGATGATTTTTTCAACACTTACTCCTATTTAGAGAGTGTCCTTGACATATTCAATTGTATATATTTCACATTCACCACAATAACATCAATTGAGATTGCTCATTCTCTTGGTCAAGATGACTTTCAAACCTGCAAAAAACACGCAAGATATTCAATTTATGGCACAATTATCATCTGGCTTTTTCACACTACACTGTCTCTTCTGCTGATATATCCTATTGCACTGGGTGTTGCAGATGAATACTTTAGTTTAATGTTTACTGCACTGCTCTGTTATGTCGTATTGCAATTATTCAGATTTATAAACTGGAATTTTTCTTCGTATATGCTTAGACTAGGAGGAAAAGAAAACCTACCAATAATGGTAATGACAATTGTGCACACCTTTTATCTTATTTCAATTTGCTTTTTGGCAAATATGTTACCTAAAAATATTTTCTTTTCTTATTTTATGATAATTTTGCCAGAGATGATAGAACTGCCTATATATATTTTTATTTACAAAGGAGGAAAATGGATGAATAACATTAACAAGGACCCTAATTTGCTATCAAATAAAATCAAGTGTTTTATCTTTGATTTTGATGATACACTCTATTATGGAGTAGATTGGAGCGAGTGGAACAATATGCAAAAAAGTTGGATTCGAAATCATTTCTCAAATTTGAAAGACCAAGAGTTTGAAGAACTTGTCAAACAAAATCTCAACGGAAAAATCTGTGAAGGCAAAAATATAATTGAACTTCTTATAAAAGTGGAAGGCAGTGCTAAAGCATATGTTGACTGGCGAAACTCAATTGATGGAGAAATGAGCGAATTTGAAAAGAAAGGGCAAGTTGTTCCAATGGAGGAAATCAAAAAATTTAGAGCACAATGTGACAGGGTTGGTGGGAAAATGTATATTGTCACAAACTCTACCCTAAAAGGTGTCGAAGCGTTTTCTAAATATTATAACATTGATTTATCATTATTTGACGAAATTTTAGCAAATGAATATCATGTTGAAGATGTAACCAAAAAAAGAATATATCAAGAGATTTTGGATAAAAATAACTTCAAAAATGATGAGGTTATGGTTGTGGGAAATAGTTATAAATCAGATATTCTTCCTGCAAAAAAAATTAAGTTGAATACCTTTTTATGTCGAGATGGATTCACTTATGAGGAAGTTGTTGAATTATAATCTTTTTGAATTAATAAAAACCTTATTATACACAAATATTTAATTTGACACCATTGTAAAGATAAAATTCTATATTCGTAATATCACTGCAAGAAATTTAATTATGTATAAAGTGCTATAAAAAAGGAAGAGTATAAGACTCTTCCTATTTTTTATGGATTTGTACCATTTGAGTTGTTGTTATTGTTGCCATTGCCAAACGAGTTAGAAAGTTTTTCTATTGCTTTTTGAGTTGCACGTTGTATTCTCTCAGATTCTTGTGATGACTTAATCATTGACTTAATACCACTTGCAATGTCAGCCATTGCTTGACGCTGTGCTTTCTGCTCGCTAAGAATATCCTCTTGGTTCTTAGCAGACCTAGTTTGTACTGCTGTTGCATCGCTCTTCTCTTTGTCTTCTTTCTTCTTCTTGGTGTAATCTTCAAAATATCCACCCTTATATGAAAGCGACTCGCCAAGAACTTCTTTTGCTCCACCTAGTGCTTTGTCTATACCAAACAAACCGCCTGTGCTTTTAATTGTTTTAAGGAAACCATCCGCAATAGTTTTTCCAATATCTGATGCATCCTGAGCAAACTGTTTTGGTATTTCTAATCCTGCTTTTAACTGCATCTTTCTGGTGTCATAAGTTCTTTCATACTTTGTATCACCATCACTATTAGTACCCTTATACAACTTGTATCTTTCTTGAATATTTTGTTGTTTGAACTCTGCTTTGTCTGCCTTTCTCTGTAATTTGTCTCGTTTATCTTGCAGTTTAGCAATTCCGCCAATATTCATATCTCTTGCAAGGTCATTGAGTTGCTTATTGATATCTGCACGTGCTTTCTCTCCTGCTTTTTCAGGACTGTCGCCATCATTTAGATATTTGTTATAAATATCCCCTTCTTTTGCTCGTATTTCATCAGCACGGTTTTTATATCTCTCCATCTTCTTGTCATTTACACCATCTATAGATTTGCCTGACTGAAGTGCGGAGACTATCTTGTTGATGTCATTACTCTTAATCTCTGCTTTTGCTGCGTTCTTTTTCTCCTTGCTTGCCTGACGATTTGCCCTTATTGCAGAAGTCTTAGCAGCAAGATATTTACCTGCCGTTTTTCCAGCACCGACTGCAAGTGTTTTTGCACCTTTTGCTGCGACTCGTACACCTGTACCTGCAACAGTTGTCACAGGTTTGACACCTTGTTTCAATCTTCCACCTATACTGCTCTTCATTGGGTCACCTGCACTTACAGCATCTGCGCCACCTACAAACCCATTGACAAGTCCTATGAAGTCTTTTGCCATAAGAAGTCCTGTTATAAGCATAACGAGTTGTACAATAACGTCTACAACTGGTATATTAAAGAAGTTTATTGTTTGAACATAAGGCAAAATTAACAATAGTAAATTTATACCAATTATCGAGCCAAACGCCATCATGAGTTGTTGCATAAAGTTTGTTCCCCAACTCTTAAATGCTTTAAAGTTGTCCATTGGAGCAAGTCCCAAAAGTGCTGGATATACTAGGAATAATGCTGCACCCTTTATTAGTCTTGTCATAAGACCCAGTACAACTGAAATCATAATTGCAAATGCGGTTAGCACACCTACAAAACCCACAATATAATTAAACTGCCATAAATCGTAGAAAATCCAAATAATTGAAACATTATATTTGGTAAAGTTTGTAATTGAAGATGGTGCCCACATATCTGACACTCCCTCCCAGACGTTTACCACACCTGTTGCGTTGCTTACAAGTTGAGAATAACTATAACTTGAACTTAAATAAATATTATTTTGGAAAAGGTAATCAACTTGGTCTGCAATAAACTCTCTCCTCTCATCATTAGAAACAAGAGCGGTATAACTTGGATTATTTTCGTCTCCTAAGAGATTCATCTCTCCAGAGGTGATTAAATTCCTTGCCTGCTCTATAGAATATGCCCCCGACCTGACACGATTGCTACTATATGATGCAGCACTAAATAACATTCCTGAAAAGGTCGTCGTCGTACTTGGCGCTCCACTTCCAAATAAATCGTAATTTGAATATGTATAATTATCTTCGCCAGAGTCACCCGATGCCTGATATGTAATCTCTTGTTCTTGCAACATTGCATTGGTGACCTGTACACCAAACATCTCCTGTACCTCGCCTGTTGTTCCTGAACCTGCTGTTATATTATCAAGTGTTCGAAGAACAAAGGAAGTAATTTGAAGTCCTAACACAACCACAACAGGCATAATTGCAAAACTTACTATTGCCTTTCCTGCGGTGTAGAGATATTTCCAAGGGCTTGTCTGAGAACTATCCTCATTATAGTGTGATTTTATTATTGCTACCATAGTTGACACTGCAAGTACAATAAGACCGAAAATAGCAAAACTCCAAAAAACAGTGTTTAGAGCCTCATACACAGGGGCTGAATCGCCAAAGCCGAGTATACCATATATAAATTCAGTTAAAGGGTCGGTACTTACGACTAAATCTGCGTTGCCATTTATTGTTTGATAGTAATAATCAAGTCCTGCAAGTTTTCGCACAAGTGCTTGAAGTGCATCTACAGCAGAGGCAAGACAAGCATAGAGAAGATACACAAGTTTTGGTAATACATCCAAAAATGTGCCTAACTTTTCCCATAAAGTTAAATTTAATGATGAAATAGTATTCAAACTTGTCCCCTTTTAAGATTTACTAATTTATCATTTACATTATAACAAATAAAAATACAAATTACAACAAAATGATAGAAAAAATTTTAATTTTATAGATAAATATTTTATTTAATTGACAAGTATTTTTATTAAAATAGATAATTAATGTTATTTTTAAAATAATGTTTTTAAGATTAAAAATGTAAATTATCATTTTATTTTTTTATACATTTCAATAAATTCTTCAACTGAAAAACTCTCGGCTCGCCTAGATAAAACATTTCCATCTAATATTTTTATTAAATCTAAATAATCCTGATATTGAGATAAATTATTCTTTAAAGTTTTTCTTCTCATTGAAAAACAGGTCTGAATAAATTTGTAAAAACTTTCCTTGTCTATTTCTTTATATCTTCTATCAAGTGTAATATTTACAACAGATGAGTCTACATTTGGCTGGGGATAAAACATCTTTCGACTAACCTGTCTTGTTATCTTTGCTTTTCCAAAAAATTGAACCATCACCGAGAGCACTCCATAGTCTTTTCCGTCTGCTTTGGCAACAATTCTATCCGCCACCTCTTTTTGAACCATAATTGTAAGTGACTGCACTTTGTCTGAGTTGTTTAAAAATTTAAAAATTAAAGGCGAGGTAATGTAGTAGGGAAGATTTGCTATTATTTTGTATCCACCTGAAAAATCTTTTTCTATATCTTCAATACTGTATTTCATTATATCACCAAATACAAACTTTACATTTGTAAGGTTTAAGGATGTAAGTGTGCTTTGAAGGTCTGAATCTATTTCATAACTGACCACTCTCTTTGCTCTTTGTGATATCTTTGTTGTAAGCGAGCCTGCCCCCGCACCTATCTCTAAAACTTCATCCTCATTTCCAATATCTGCGTCATCAACAATTGCTTTTAGTAAGTTTTTGTCAGAAATAAAATTCTGTCCAAATTTTTTCTTAAAGATATGTGTCATATTTTAAACAATCTCCTAGCATTATTTGTTGTTATGTCTGCCACCTCATCAATAGTCAAACCTTTAAGTTCGGCGAGATTTTCTGCAATAGTTGGAATGTAACTTGGCATATTCAATTTGCTTCTATAAGGATGAGGTGCAAGGTATGGACAGTCGGTCTCCAAAATTATATTTTCAATTGGCACTTTTCTTATCATTTCTTTTACATTTTGAGCATTTTTGAATGTGGACACCCCTCCAACAGATATACAAAAGCCTAGTTTTATTGCCTCTTTTGCTATCTCATAACTTCCGCTATAACAATGAAGTGTTCCGCCTGTCAAATATTGTCTGTTTTCTTTTAATAAACTTATCATATCTCCGTAAGCCTCACGACAATGAATTACAATAGGTTTATTGAGTTTGTGTGCAAGTTTTATTTGTTCTAAGAAAACCTCTTTCTGCATTTCCTTATTTGGCATCCCATCTGTGTATTGAAGCCCTATTTCTCCTATTGCGACAACCTTGTCATGCTTTGCAAGTTCTTCAAGTTTACTTTCAACATCTTCAAACTCGGAAACATTTTCTGGATAAATTCCTATTGACGCATAAACTCCGTCATGCCTTTCTGCCAATTTTACCGCTTCCAAAGAAGAATTATAATCAAAACCTGATGTGATTATCTTTGACACCATACAATCATTTGCTTTTTTGATTATCTCATCCTCATTACCTTTAAATGCCTTATCAGTCAAATGTGCGTGAGTATCTACAAACATTTTCTCTCCTTTTGTATATTCTAATATTTTTTAACAAAAATGTCAAATTCTTATCTTTTTAACAAAAAATAAGTTGTTAAAATATATATAATAAACAAAATTATTAAAATTAAAACAAATTTTTAGCAAAAATGGCAAAATTTAACAAAAAATTCTATTTTTCATATAAAGGGAATATTATAAAACATGAACAAAATTTGGTTTGTTATGATGGTAGGCTCGTTTTGTTTCCTTATTTGGACTGACCCATCAAACATTTTAAATTCTATGATTGATGCCTCTGGAGAGGCCTTTTCGCTATGCATTGAACTTTGTGCTGTCTATGCTGTTTGGATGGGGATGCTTGAACTAGTAGAGGTAAGTGGGCTTGGCGAAAAACTTGCAAAACTTCTTCATCCTATCATAAAAAGGCTTTTTAAAATTGACGATATAGAAACCGAAAAAATGATTGCTCTAAATATGTCCGCAAATATGCTCGGACTTGGCAATGCTGCAACACCTATGGGTATAAATGCCATGAAGCGTCTGGATGACGGAAGCGGAACCGCTACCCCTGCAATTATTATGCTTATAGTCTTAAACGCAACCTCTATCCAACTTCTGCCTAGCACTGTTATCGGACTTCGTGCAAGTGCTGGTTCTTCTTCGCCAGCAGATATAATACTGCCAACGATTATTGCTACCGCTTGCACTTGTCTATTGGGAATCTGTCTTGTCAAACTATGCAATAGATTGCGAGAAAAATTAAAGACCAATAAAAAAAGGAAAAATAAATGAGTGCTTATATCCTACCTATAATCTTTATTGCCCTGTTTTGTTATAGCAAATATAAAAAGGTCAATACCTATGACACTTTTGTAAGAGGCGCTAAAAAATCTATCCCTCTTGTCGTAGATATTTTCCCTTATATTGCTACCATAATGATTGCGGTCGCTCTCCTCCGTGCAAGTGGGATAACCTCATTACTTGCCGATGCACTTTCTCCTATTTTCAATTTTTTAGGTGTCCCGACAGAACTAATTGAACTTGTTCTGCTTCGTCCATTCACTGGCTCGGGAAGTTATGCACTTCTCAATGATGTGCTTGTAACATATGGTGCTGACTCTTATATCTCAAGGTGCGCCTGCGTCATACTTGGTTGTTCTGAAACAATCTTTTACGTAACAACAGTATATATCTCTCAAACAAAGGTAAGAAAACTTCTTTATGCAATTCCAATTGCACTTGTGTGTGCGACTTTTGGAGCAGTGTTTGCCTGTTTATTATGCCGTGTAATGTAATTTTATTTTTACTTTAAAAAAATTAACCAAAAAAGTATTTAAACATCAAAAAAAATACAAAAACATAAAAATATATAATTAAAATTGTGAAGAAATTAATTTTTACTATTTTTATATTTATGCAGACCTTCCAACTCAATAATTGATATATTTGAAGCAATAGACTGAAAAAATAGTTTCAATCTTCTTAAATCTTCACGTTCATACTTCTCAGCGAAGGTAATTGCCAAAGCACAGGCAAGAGAGACAAGTTCCGCTCCTGACATATCCAATTTTTTCTTGTTTTCCATAATGTTATTTATTCTCTTTCCATAAAAAATGATAGAAAATATTGACAATAAAATTAATTTGGCAATACTGAGCAATAACGACCTAAAATTATTTACTAATATTAAAATGAATTAATCATATTATGTAGACATAAATATAATTTTATTGTATAATTTAAATATGGAAAATTTCTTTGAAAAAGTTTACAAGGCAGTAAAATTAATTCCTCGTGGAAAGGTTTGCACTTATGGCGAAATCGCAAAATTTTTGAGGATGCCACACCATGCAAGACAGGTTGGCTGGGCGTTACATAAAAACCCACATCCAATCGAAGTCTCATGTCATCGTGTGGTGTTTGCTGATGGAACCCTATCTCCTGCATTTGCCTTTGGTGGTGAAAATAGGCAAAAAGAACTCCTTTTAAGCGAAGGCATTCAATTTAAAGATGATAAAGTTGATATGAAACAATGTTTTTATAGATTAACGTAATTTTTTATTTAATAAAAATATTGACATTTTATCGTAATTTACATTATAATATTTGTGAACTCTAATTCAGAGTCGAGAATTTTTCTCTTCGCATATAGGATAATTGCTTTCTGCAAATTATCTGTGTGGATAGGTATTCACAAAAAAAGGATGTTTTTTTAGCATCCTTTTCCCTTTTAATTAAATTGACAAATTTTAAGTAAATCGCTTGCTATATCAAAATATTTTGTGTTTTCATCATATTTTTTGCCAAGATTTGCCATTATTTTTACTAATTTTCCCCTAGGCACACCGCTAATTTTATCAAGTACAAAATATTTTTTACTCTTTATATTATAAATTATATCATAACACTTTTCATTAAGATAAAAAGGTACAGACAAACCTAATCCAATGAATGCTTGTTTAAAAACCGTTTTACAAAAATTTTCATCCTCTTTAAAACAATCATACCTAGAATACAGTCTATATTTTGAGACAAAACCTTTGCATTCCCATTTGGTTTTGTTTTTTCTTATCTTTTTATAGATTACCCCTCTTGCAAGTATTTTTAAAATCGTTTTTAATGCCCTATCATTGTCTTGATACCTTAAAATTATATCTTCAATCTGTTTTTTAAATCTTATCTTTTCCTTGTCGGCAATACCTAATGTGATTGTGTCTGCAAATGAAATTTTAAAGTCTAACACGTTTACACTTTTAGGAGTGTCCTTGTCGGTAAAACAATTAAACTTTGTATCAAAATGAATTTGAGTTTTATTTTTATAACCAATGCTCTCGTCATAAAAAATTTTATTGACAGCATACGTCAATCTCGCTTTTATTTCATCTTCTGGCACTTCTCTATTTACTATCATAATGACATCATCAACAAACCTTTTATAAAAAACAATGTCTTTGCAGGCATTTTTAATTTCTCGGTCAAACACGCTTGCAATCACTTCTGCTAGTGTAGTATTTAAATTAATTCCTGGCATACAGTATTTCAAAAAATTTGAGTAATCCTTCAAAAAGTTTTGTTGAAAATCATTTAATAGTCTATTTATCTGACATTTTTCAAGTATATAATTTAAATTTAATGAATTAAAATAATTTTTAAAATCAAATCTTACAATAGTGTAATTTCTTAATTTTTTTACTATTTTGTCAAGATGAGAGGCAATCTGTACTTTATTATTAAAACAAACTTTCTTTTCTTTTAAAATAATTTTATTAATTTCATCTATTATTGTTTTTTCAAAAGAATTAGGTCTGACTGTTACAAATTTTCTCTTTTTAGCCATTTTCTTGACTTTTATCATCCTAAATTTAAACTTTCTTTTAAATTATATGATTGTTGGTCCATTATCCACCTCTTAGTATAATTTTACAACACATCACCTCTTTTCACAAAGATATATGTCAAAAATCACAATAAATTATCTATTATTTTCAAAAATATATTCATCTGCAAGTCTTAATAGTGATTTTTCTTGATCTTCGTCTAAACTATACTCTTTGATAAAATTTTTAACTTCCCTCTTGTCCTTCATAAACATAAGTTTGGTGTTAAATAAATTCGCACATAAATATGCCTCAATATCAATTTTCATCTCTCTATACTCAGCGTTTTTCTCTATATCTTCAATCTCTTTTTTGTATTGACTGATAATATCTTTATCTTTTTTCATCTCTTTTGAAAGATAAGGATATAATCTAAAGTTATGTTGTATCATCTTTAATGCTAGTGGCTTGTTGTCCTTTATGTTCTTTGCAACTGCTTTATAACAATGAAAATCTCGCTCGCTTGCAATATCCGCAAGTTTTAAATCGCCTCTATACTTTTCTGGCAAATCAAAAAATAGTGTGGGACATGTTTGCAATGCTTTACCTACTAACAATTTTGAATTTTTTAATCTTTCTGAAAGATAATTATATGCAAAGCCATTTTCGCTAATAAGTTTTAGCGCTAACTCTCCGTCATTTTTTAACCATGGATGCATATATTCTAAAGCATCAAGTCTATAATTCTTGGCTAAAAATATAGCAAGTTCTTTGCTCTGTTTTAACCTCTTTGATGCAAACTGCATAGCCTCAGGATTTCCAAATACTGCAAGTTTTACTATATCTTCATTATCTTTAAACTGCTCACTCGCATACTGCAAAGTCATAGGATTTTCTTTTATCATATAAATTAAAGTGTCTAGCCTTGCACCAAGTCTTAGTTTTATTTCATCCAGCATATCTCTACCTACTAAAAGTGCCTTCCCAGAATTGTTGATTATCTCATCAATTGTGACCTTAACAACTCCAAAATCAATCCTCTCATCGTCTACCGCCTGAAAATTATTTTTCTCTTTCTCTAAATTTTTCAATAACATTGATAGGATAAGACTATTTTTTATATCCATAAATCACCTCTTTAGTTTAAATTAATTATAATATATTACCAAAACGGTGTCAATAGTGAATATAAAATAAACAAAAACATTTGACTAACATATCTACTTTTAAAAAGTTTAAATAATTATTGTTAAATCATAAAAAATACTAACCTAGTAGAGTTTCTAGGTTAGTAAAAATAATATATTTTAAGTAAAATTAATTTAATATTTAGGTCAAAATAATTTAATAGTGAAATCGTCCTCAACTAACATCAAATAGTCTATAAGACTTCTTCTCTAAACTGCTAATTTGAAAGCAGCACGGGCGGCATAATTGTAGCGTTCGACGCTTCCAGAGAAGTAGAGGTCGCCGCCAGGGGTGACATAATAAGCATAATTAACACTTCTAGGCGAACGAAGCCAATACCAGTCCCCCCATGCTTTGTCTGTGTCAGGAAGTGTTCTGGCATTTCCACTGAGAAGATTGTATGCCTCATAATATGATAGTAACCAGAATTTGTCACTGTCTGTACTTTGGTATTGATATCCCGGGTCCGCTCCGCTTAGGTCTGGGAAACTTATACCATTTCCTTTTGAGTTTAGTCCGTCATTATCACAATAGTTTCTTGAATATAAATCTCCTAACGTCCTTGATATGATTTGATCGTAAACTATATCATTCTCTGGGTCTATATTAAGGTCAGTAAACATATTTGATTGATACCTTAATGTTGTTGACGGTTCGTAGACTGTCCCTTCATCTGTTGATGTAGTTGTATAAGCCTTGCTTACCAATTCCATGCTATTCATATATTGCCTAATTGTACTCGTTGAATAGTCATTGGCATTTATTCCGTCAAGCCCATTTAGTTGATGGTCATATGGAGAAGAATCTAGATAATCATTATTGAATGTTACTTGTATTCCATTTACATAAGTGCTGTTGAATGCATATATATACGTCTCCAAGATAAAGTATCCATTGCCTGTTGGTCTTGTATTTGGGTCAAAATCATAGTGTGTTCCTTCAGCAAGTACCTCCTCTGTCTCTGTCCCAGCAACATACTCTGTTGTTTCTTCGGCAAAGTACCTCCAACGTAGATATTCACTCTCTCGTTTCCCCTCTTCGTTGTCTGTAGTTGTTGAATAGGTACCCATCTCTACATACCAATATCCCTCTTCTGTATACTCACTCACTTCACCCTCGGCAGTCGCTTGAAGAAGATCCTCTTTCTCCTCAAAGGCAACTTCAAGTCCCTCTACTGTTTTTGCAGAAAATGTGTTTGTCACTGTGATTTTAAGGTCTCTACTCTCTCCACCTGTAATATCACCAGTTGAATTCTTCGGTAAGTATAGACTTGTTGAGGTGATTGTTACATTGTTGGTATTTACCCACGACACATTGTTTTTGATATAGTTTGCATTTAGTGAGGTCATAGAGATGATAACCTCTGTCTCTCCTTTCTCAAATTGTATATTTGAGAGGTCAATGACATCTTCAAGTTCCTTTCGTCCATTGTACTCATTGGTTGTTGTTGGAGTGCTATCATTGATTTGAACACTTGTCACTTCTGCGGCTGCTGGTGGAACATAACTCTCGTCAAAGAGGTTTATATCTATAGAAAAATCTGTGCTTGGGAGTGAGAAGTTAGGGTTTGGAATGGAGAATGTTATAAGATAGGTTGTGGTCGAACTGCCATCTCCTGTACTTTTTGGAAGAATTATATCATCTCCGTTTATGTAAGGTTCGTCATCTTGCTCATATGCTATCTCGAGGTTCTCGTTTGAGGTTGTGTTGTCTGTCAAGTTTACCCTCAATGTATGAGAAGTTGAGAGGTTTTCAACAGTCACCTCTATTGTGATAGGAGTTGCGTCCTCGTCAAAGGCAAGGTTTAGTCCTGACCACCTGGCTTGTTCAGTCTCTACCTCTTCGTCTGTCATATCTGCATCAAAGTTGAGTG
>CALVOK010000009.1 GCA_944350275.1 uncultured Clostridia bacterium
AAGAGGAACTTGAAGATTTAAAAGAGAGTTTGGAAACACTTGAAGTTTGCATTGCGGGACTTCCACAGGAAGATGGAGAACTTATAAGAATGTTCTTTTTTAATGGAATGTCAGGAAGGCGTTTGGCACAAAAATTGTGTATGAGCAGGGCGACAATTTATAGAAAAAAAGATAGAGCAATCATACAAATTGCCGAAAATTTCAATAAATTTTTAAAAAATTGAGAAAAAATGAGATAAAATGATACAATTTTAGTCCAAAATGATTAAATTTTGCCCGTATAATATATGTGACACGAAAAAATGCAACTTGCGAAAGTGAGTTGTATTTTTTATTAGGAGTGAAGTATGCCATATAGACCAAGAAAACCTTGTAGATTTCCAGGTTGTCCAGAACTTACTGATGAAACATTCTGCGAGAAACATAAAAAAGATGATAATAGAATCTATAACCAATACAAGAGAGATGAATTAAGTAGAACATTTTATAGAACTCAACAATGGCAAAAAATAAGAAAAATTAAACTCCAACAATCACCATTTTGTGAAGAATGCAAAAAGAATGGAACAATTGTAGTTGGGAAAATAGTTGATCATATAGTTCCAATCAAGCAAGGTGGTGCTCCATATGACCTAGATAATTTACAAACACTTTGTTGGTCTTGCCACAGCAGAAAGTCAATTCAAGAAGGAAGTAGATTTGGTGTACAAACCAGACAGTGAAAATATAAAGAAGTATAATTTTTATGCGAACAACAAATGGAACATACCAGAGATTAAAGGTTTAAAACGAATTGATAAAAAAGTCGAATTTATAGGTTTCAATTATGCTAAAACTTTTGAAAGACTAAATCAAACACAATATGGAATACATTTTTTCCTAGATGATTACCAATTCAATAGATTATGGAATAGTCCAGATAAGTATATAAAAATGCTCTCAAAATTTAAGTATGTGTTAAGCCCAGATTTTAGTTTATATTTAGACTATCCAAAGGCAATGCAAATATGGAAACATTACCAAAAGCATTGGATAGGTGCATATCTAGAATTATTTGGCATAAAGGTTATACCAACAATTGGGTGGAGTGATGAAGATAGTTTCAAGTGGTGTTTTGATGGAGAACCTAAAAATTCAATAGTAGCAGTAAGTTCCATAGGAACACAAAAAAGTGAAGAAAGTAAAGCTTTATTTCTTAATGGGTATTTTGAAATGATTAAACAATTAAATCCAAGAAAGGTGTTGCTCTGGGGAAATATTCCTGAAAAATTAAAAAATAATACTGAAATAGTACCTATGGGATACATTATGGATGAAAAGTTTAAGTTAATGAGAAAAAAGCAAGTTAATGCTGGACTTAAATAAATTTATGCGGTATTGTCTTGCTAAACAATAAAAGGAGAAAAAATATGGGCGGAAGAGGCGGATATAGCAGCGACTTAAGACTGGGGCAAGTAATGTACAAATCGCATTTGAGTGATTATGAAAGAGGCTTTAATAAAACAGCAAATGAATTTACAAAGAATGGATATAAAACAGAAAAAGATAAACTATTAAAAAGAATAAATAACAACCCTAGCAAAATAAAACAAATAACCGAGAGAGCTCAAACAAGATACAAGCAACAATTGAGTGAAATAGAAAGGCAAATGCATAATGTATCAACTGAGAGTGAGTATCAAAAATTATATAGGCAAATGCATAATGTATTTGGTAAATTACAAGCGGCTAACTTTATTAATTGGTCTAGAAAATAAACAACCAGTAGGGGCGGTCAAATCTCTACGAGATAAACAATGAAGAGCGGGCGGGCAGTCGCACACAAAAAGTCGCAAAATCAAAAATCAAACAAAAAAATCAAAAAATAAGCATCAAAACGCAGTAAAAACCTTGAATTTACTGTGTTTTTTGCTATTTTTGCAGTTTTAGCGAATTTCATAAATATTCAAATAAAATCAATTTCAAAATCAAAATGAATCAAAAAAGGAGAGAAAATGGGGCAGAGAGGTGGTTATAGACCAGGTGCTGGCAGACCGAAAAAGTCAGTTACAGAGAAGATACTTGAAGGCAACCCTGGGCGAAGAAAAATTGAAGTGCTTAACTTTGAAGATGGAGATGATATTCCTTTAGATCCACCAAATTGGTTAACGAAAAAAGGAAAAGAGATTTATAAAAATTTGGTTGATTGGTTGGTTAAAATAGGTTGCACAAAAGGGATACTTCCATACAATCTAGAAGAGTATGCCCATTGTAAATCGAGATGGCTTGAAAGTGAAGAAGCAATAAGTACTCACGGTTTCTTGGTAAAAGACAATAGTGGGAAACCGATACCAAATCCATATGTGGCACTTGCACAACAGTATTTAAAAATGACAAATGATGTATGGACAAAAATTTATCAAGTTGTGAGAGAAACAAAGTTAACTGAACTTGATAGCACATCTCCAAATGATGATATTATGGAAAGTTTGCTGAGGGGGAAATAATGCTTAAAGTTATAGAATTATTTGCAGGCATTGGTTCGCAAACCCAAGCACTTAAAAATATTGGTATAGAACACGAAGTCGTTGC
>CALVOK010000010.1 GCA_944350275.1 uncultured Clostridia bacterium
GGCAACTTTTACATCTTTCATAAAAAAGTTTTTATTTATGTTATCTACAAAAGGAACATTACCAATATAGTTATTGAATCCACTTATTAAAATCAATTTTTTAACTTTAATATTATTCTCATACAAATACCTAACAGAAAAGATAGCACCTGTTGACCAAGCCACAACTGTGTCATCATTGTTTATATCTACATCTTTTGTTATTTTTGCCCAAAATGTGTATGTTTGATTTTCAGGTGTTGGCAAATTAGGAATAACACATTCAATACCTTGATTTGATAATTGCTCTTTAAGCCAAAGTATCCAAGCCGTTTTATCATCACATTCAGTCCCATAAAAAACTACAACTTTCATTTTTTCTCCTATAAGTTTCAATTTTATACTATCATTTTACCATTTTATGTTGCTCAGGCGTCCAAGCAGGAGAGCAAGCTATAACAACTTTGCAAACTGCATCCCAGCGGTATTTTTCTCCTTTATCAATTAATATTGCATCGCCTTGTTTAAATGTTATAGTTTTGCTTTCGGTAATAATTTTTCCGCTACCAGAAATTACATAAATCATTTCTTTGACTTCGGTGTTTACACAGAATTCGCTCTCCGGATATTTACCATTGATTTCTGCTGTTGAAATGTCAATGTCTTTGTCTTTAAAGTCATATTCCGTCGCAATACATAATTCGCTGTTTTTATATTGTTGTGTTAATTCTAATTCTATTTTTTTCATTATTCAATCTCCTTGTCAAACATTATAACATAAATTAAGAAAAATCTAAAATATTATAGTCAATATTTCTTTCTTGCTATTCGTCAGCAAGTTATTTTGCACACTACCATAATAAAATTGAAAAACTTCAGGCAGTCCTTCATTGCTCATAATTGGGGTCTGCTTTCATTAGAAATTTTTTGCACTAGCCTTTTGCATAAGCAAATCTCTATAAAAATATTATACCATTATTGAAACAATATTCAAAATGTATAATTTGAAAAAACAATCTTTCTTCTTGAGATTTTTAACTTTTTACTGAGTTTAGTTTGTCTAAAATAAGTTTTATACCTTTTTAAAATTATTATTAATTTTTATTAAAAAACTAATATTTAATATGTTAACAAATTTTAAATTATATGTTATACTACAAATATGAAAAAATATTTTTTTAAATTAAATTTTATTACTCTTATTTTGTTGTTAATAGTTATGTTTACAAATATTTTATTTTATTACCCGATTTCAAAAGCCGACAGTCAAATTTCGGATAAAATTTATGAAGCAGAGAACAGTGACTTTGTGGGTGAAACCTTTGACGACAAAAATTGTTCTAATGGACAATATTTGCAAATAACTGATAATAACTATGCACCGAATACCCATGTTATATTTACTATAGAAATTGAAACTGCGGGATTTTATAATATTCTTGTAAATAGTCGCGGAAGTGAAACTGAAAAGAATAATATTGTTGAAATTGATGGTGAACTTATACAAAAATATTTAACTTCAACCCCAGACATATTCACCGAAATCATATTTTATCAAGGTTATTTTTTTGAAAAAGGGATTCACACCTTCGAAATCTTGCCTTTACATGGTTGGATTGGAATTGACTATTTAAAACTGAACCCAGCAGAACTAATTGACTATGAAAATATGTTTAATGTTACTCAACAACTTTCAAATCAAAACGCATCAGCAAGCGCAAGAAAATTATATTCATTTTTAAAATCCACATATGGTAATTATATTTTGTCTGGTCAACATACAGAAAATGGTATGCAAGACAATGCTTTTCAAAAAATTATTGAGCAAACGGGGAAGGCTCCTGCAATCTTAGGACTTGACTTAATGAACTATTCTTCTTTTTTTGATATATATGGGGAGTATACAGAAGTATATTTAAGGACTTCTATTTCTAGTGCAATTGAATTTGCATCTGTTGGAGGTATAGTTACATTTTGCTGGCATTGGGTAGCGCCCGAACCATTTTTGAAAAAAGACAATGATGGAGAATATTTAGATGCGTGGCAAGGCTATAGAACTCAATATGTTGATTTAGATTTAATGGCAATAATGACCGATCAGTCAAGCGATGAATATTTACTTTTATTAAATGATATTGATATACTTTCTGAGAGATTAAAAGTTTTACTAGAATACGACATTCCTATTCTTTTTAGGCCACTTCATGAAGCCAGTGGTGGATGGTTTTGGTGGGGTTCTGGTGGGGCTGATGCATATATTGAACTTTGGAAATTGATGTATGAACGAATGACAATTTACCATGGATTAAATAATCTTATCTGGGTATGGAATGGACAGAATAAGGATTGGTATCCAGGTGATGAGTATGTAGATATTATAGGTGAAGATATATACACCACAGCAAAGGACTATGATGAGCATGCAGAGCAGTTTGCAAAAACCATAAACTATTCTAATTCTCCTAAAATAACTGCATTGACAGAAAATGGAACACTTTTTAATATTAACGGAGCAATAAAATCAGACTCAATGTGGGCTTGGTTTTTAAATTGGCATGGAATTCATGCTATTCCAGGAACAGAGTTGTCTCAAGAATATTCAACACTTGAAATGTGGCAGAAAGTTTATAATCATGAAAATGTTTTAACATTAGATGAAATTCCTTTTCATTCTCATATAGATAATAACGGTGATAATATTTGTGAGTATTGTGGAGCATCTATAAATGTTCTGCCCGACGAAACAAACAATCCGACAATGACTTATATAATTATATTTTCAGTATTGTTGATAGTTATAGTTGCAGTGGTTATTTTATTTGCAATAGGAAAATCAAGAAAAAATTACAAATAGCATTTTATAGAAATTTTAATTTTGTAATAAAATTGTGCAATGAGAGTGAGGGCAGTGCAAATAGTCAAATAAAATATTCAAAACGATAAATTTCATATAGAAAATTCTTATTGATAAAATTTAAATTTTTTATATTTTTATAGTTTGGTTTTCAAGTTTCTGCGTTTGTTGTAAAAAGTTTTTATCACATAAAACGTCAAGGTCGCTTAATGTTAAACTTACTTATACTCAAATTCAAGTTCGGTTTTTCTTTCGTAAATAGTGCCTACAAGTTTATCTCTCATTGACTTTTGGTGAGATTTTTTTGCATAGCAATATTTGCAATCGTGAAAGCAAGTGTCATACTGTCCTATGTCAACTGACGGCATACAAAGACAGTTTATTCGCTGTCCATCAAGTTTATTGTTTTTGTGTTTGACTTGAATATTTAAATCTTTATATTTTTCGGTTAAAAGTTTTTCAAAAATTTCACCATCTATGCACTTACTTGGGACAAAGCCATATTTTGAGTAGTCACTTTCGGCACACGCTTCAATTTGAATTCCGTTTTCACTAGCAATTTTAGAAATCGCAGACAAAATTTTATCTTTTTGCCATTCGCTTGGTTTGTGCAAATTTTTATCACATCCCTTATACCTTTCAATCAAAAAACTGATTTTACAATGTTTGGTATATCCCTTTAATTCTCTTGCCAAGTGTTCAAATCTTTCAATATGCCAATTTTCATCAATTCCATCAGTTACTAATATTGGGTCATATCTCCAAATAACAGGACAAAATTTTGAAAGGATTTTGAAACTTTCAATTCGTTCTTCAAGTGGCGGAAGATTTGCTTCGATTTCTTTCGGATAGGCATTGAGAGTGTAAAGAAAATAATATTTATAGTCACATAATTTGTCAAGTTTGTTTAGCATAGGTTTCGGGTTCTTTGTCCAAAAAACAATCCCTTCAATATTACCTGAAGTCTCAACTTTCTTTTCGCCTAACAAATTTATTTCTATGTTCTCAATTTTTAATGGTTTGAGAGCAATTTTAGCAATTTTTTCGTGTGCGATAGGATTAGGCACCAAAACAAAACCTTGGTCTAACTGTTTTAAAAACCAATCACTATAAAACGCAGGAATATCAGTTCGTCTTGAAACACTTAAAATCATTTTCTATCCTTAATTTTTTTTCGTCATAACTATCAAAAAAATTCATGCTTTTAAACAATATTATTATCTTTACTTATAGTTGTTGTAAATTTTCTAATATCTTTAAAATATCTTCGTCAAATAAAATTGTCTTGCGTGCAATCTCGTCAGGACAAATGGCATAGTCTTTGTTTATGCGAATCAGGTGGGTATTTTTATTGGTATAGGTCATTTGCTCAAAAGGATATTTGATGATAGCGGGTGTGTTATAGCCAACATCAATCTCTAAAAGTACGAGTTTTTTGTTTCTTGTTTTATCTACAAAATTTTGATAATTTTGAGCATGAACATACCAGCCATCATCTTGAACAAACCTGTCGTCTGAACGTAAATTCATTTCCATTTCTCGACTGCAAACAGGGCATTTTGGAATTAGAGCACTATCAATTTTTGTTTTCCATTCGGTTTTATCTGTAATTTCAATTTTCCCCTTTTTAATAGTGATAAAATTTTGGGATTTAAGCATTTGTAAAATCAATTCCCTATTATCATAAGTCTTGTTGTGGCAGGGTACAGAGCATTGGAAAAGTCCATAATCTCCCTGCAAATAAAAAAGTCTTTCTTTATCAAAATTTGCAAGTTGGAATTGGTGGTCGACATTTGTTGTTATGACAAAGTAGTCTTTATTTTTTACCAAATCAAAAAGCGCAGAATACACCTTGTTAGGAGAAGATTCTAAATATCTATTTACAAACACATATCTCGACCAAAATGCCCATTTTTCTTCGCTTGTTTTGTATGGATAAAATCCGCCAGAATACATATCTCTGAAACCATAAATTTTGCCAAAATCTTCAAAATATTTTTCGAATTTTTCGCCAGAATATTCAAAACCGCCTGCTGTCGACAGCCCTGCGCCAGCACCTATTAAAACAAAATCTGCTTCTGCTAACAGTTCTCCTGCTTTTCTAATTCTTTCATTAAAATTTTCTTTCATAAATTTCATAATCCTTTTGGCTAAACAAGTTAAAAATAACTTTTAATTTACTTTTAGTGGTTTTTAAGTAGTTTTCTACAGTTTTTATGGCAATTTCACTTGCAGTTTCGATTGGAAAACCGAATATGCCTGTTGAAATTGAGCAAAAAACAATATGTTTAAGTTTCATTTCGTCTGCCTTTTTCAAACAAGACAAATAACAACTTTCTAAATCATTTTCTAGGGTTGGAGTAATTTCCCCGTTATAAACAGGGCCGACAGTGTGAAAAACATATTTGCTTGGAAGATTATATCCTTTTGTTACTTTGCATTTTCCATTTTCTTCAAAATAATTTTGCTTTTGCATAATAGGAATCAAATCTCGTCTAATTTGAAGTCCGCCAAAAGAGTGGATTGCATTATCAATACAATAATGAAGTGGAGCGAAACAGCCAAGTAATTCACTGTTGCCAGCATTAACTATGGCATCTGCTTTAATTGTTGTTATATCGCCTAAAAATAAAGAAATCTGCTTGTTGCCTAAAATCTCATCTGCGGAAGTCACTACTTTATCTTTTAGTAAACCTTGTAAATATTCATCTTGTTTTGTATAAAATTCATTGCTAAAATTTGTCGGCATTGCAATATTCATAAGTGCACGAATTTTGTCCTGTTTGTTCTTTATGTCAGCAAACTTCGTGTGCGTCTGTGATTCTAAATATTCAATTAAATAATCTTCGTTCATATTTACTCCCAATCAAAATATAATAGTAAACTCGACCTTTAGATTTATTATAACAAATAATTTAAAAGTTTGTACTACAATTTTTACTTTTTATAAAATTTATTTTTTATAATACATTTCATTTACGATCTATACTAAAATAACAGTGTTAGTAGGCTATAGTCAACTAGGCAAACCAAAAATATTGACATATAATAATCTTTATGATACAATAATAATTAAGATTTTTATATCAAGTTAGGAGGAAAGATGAGAGACTTAAAATATATAATATTAAAGGCAATTGTTTCAGAAAAACCAGATGACCTTAAAAAAATAGTTGAAGAAAATAAGGATAAATTTGATACTGAATTTAAAAAGGAGTTTGAGGACGCTGTAATTCCGTATTTAGACAGTTTGCAAGACACTCATAAATATACAGATGTTCCAAAAAGGATTTTTGATATTCTTATAGATAGCAACTTGATTGGACAGGATGTTATCAACAAAAGACTTTTCTATGCGCTGAGAAAGAAGGATGATGGTGCAGTAATACATTTTTTAAGAATGGGTGCTGACCCAAATTATATTGAAAATGGACAGACACCTCTCACATATGTAATTGACAATGCAGAAACAAATTACAAAAGAAACTATGACAGGGATGTTGTGGAGATGTTATGTGATTATGGTGCCGATCCAAATTTGCAAAGTCCTATCAAACTTGCAATCACGAAGGGACGAACGGACATTGTAGAGATGCTTATACAGAAAGGCGCGACTCATCCAAAGGAATTGGAAGAAATATTGAAAGGCCTTCCAGATTCTATATATTGGAAATCAAAAAAACTGCCAAAAGAATATAGAAAGGCTTTCAAAATGGGAAGAGAAAACTATGGTTATAGGAGCATTATTGGCAAGATAAAAGATAAAATTTCTTCTATTGAGCCACCAGACATTGCAATGGTATTTGCCTCAACTGTTGTAGGTGCTTGCGCTATTGCAATGCTTGGTATAACTGCTCATGGCGCAAATTCCTTGATTGTTGAGGGTAATCTTAATAGAGCGACTGAGGAGTTAAACAACAATAGAATAGAACTTGGGCAGACAATTGCAAACAAGGCAGACCTATCAAATTTTGATATTGCGTCTGTTGAACTTGCACAAGGCGGAAACGATTATATTTTAAAGGCATTCGGAAGCACGAGTGCAGAGCAAATTGCAGGACTTAAAAAGAATGATTACCTAAACATCTTCTTTAATATATCAGAGTCACAGGCAAGAGGTATATTAGATGCAGTTAGCAAGGCTGATCAGGCAGAAAGAATTGAGTCATACAACACACCTGAGCATATCATAGGTTTTGGAGAGACAAAATCATGGAGTTTTCATGAGAATGGAAAAATAAATTCTACAAAAGAGACACTAACAGAAGTTTATAAACAACTTAACAATGCAGTAAACAATGCTTATTCGTGTAAGATAGAAACAGTGTCTGAGGCTAGTGCAATGAACAACTCCATTTCAAGAGAATATAGGCATACGAGACCGGAAGTGATAGAGGATACCAACGTCAACGGCTTGTTTACTCATGGAAATACAATATTTGTAAATTCAGGCGTTGTTACAACAGGCATTTCACAGGTCGTTAAAGATGAGACACGTGGAGTAAGTTATTTCTTTATTGACACTTTGCAAGGTAGAACAGTTGACGATGATGTGGCCATAGAGTCATGCAGAGCAATGGTAATAGTTGATGGAACTGACCTCACTCAAGAAGAGGTATATGCAAAATTTATACGTGGAGAATACTTGAGTTTTACTGAGATTCTTAGAGAAAAAGTTGGCTCCAAAACAGGCATTGTAGGCAATCAATTGCATGATAATGTTGATGAGATTGAATTGTTATAATAAATTTTTGTTTTTTATATAAAAAAGAAGATAATTTGCGTTTTGCACCTTTTATCTTCTTTTTTGTTGTATTTACGCAAAATGGAAATTGTAAGGATAAGGCTGATAATTTCGCATACTATGTGATGAGTATGCAAAGCGCACAATTTCGCAAGAGTTCAATAAAATTTTATGATAGTAAAATTTTATCATCACATAGTTCATATTCTAATTGATTGGTTGTATTTTGGCTGTATGACATCTATATCGGGATATTTTTCCTTCATTAATTTGATGAATTTATCCATTTTTATGTGATGAGTAATAGGAGGGTAGGCATTGTCAAAGTGGTCCAAAATTATTGTTTTTGGTTTTATTTGTTCTATAATTTTTAAAGAATATTTAGAAATATCACTTCTTCATTGAAATGGTAGCGCCAAAATATCAATATTTTCAGGGAATTGATAATTCTTCACATAACCCGCCGACCCCATAAGAAATATTTTTTTTGTTGTCGGCATTGATTTCATAGGCAACAATTTGATTATTCATTGGAAATTTTTTATGTAATTTTAAAAGTTTAACTGCCTGTTTAATCTTAAAGGTAAAAAGCACTCGAAGTGCGGTTCTCAGAACAAGGAAGAGGTCAAAATTTATGTGCTGGCTTTTATGAACAACAATCTCGCATTTTCTTGTTGAAAATTTATCATTTGGCAAAACTGCAAGTGCCTTGTTAGGCATATCCACACCAAGTCTGCTTAAATTTTCAATAGTTTGTGGCGGTGCAAAAGTCTTGCGTTGCTGTTTTTTAAAATAAAAGGCAAGTCGCAAGAGTGGTCAACGTGCGGATGTGTGTTTAATATAAAATCAACATTACAGAAAACATCTGCAGGTGTCTCTTCCAATTTTTTGTTCAACCTGAAAAATGGGTCAAACAACAATTTTTCACCATCTCCCTCTAAAAGTATGCTGGCAGTTCCAAGCCATGTTAACGTTATCATAGTGCTTATTATATCATGAAAAGGATAATAACACAAGCAAAATTTGAATATAAAATGCTTATTTTTCAAGCATATATTTGATAAGTTTATCTATAATTTTTTTATCTTTGTCATCAAGTCTGTTATAACTATCTAGCATAGACAATGTTTTGTAATTAATATTGTCCTCTTCGCTGAAAAACTCCGACAAAGAAATGTTGAAAGCACTACAAATGGCATCCAAAGTTCTTATGCTTGGGAGTGTGCCTCGAGAAAACATATTTGCAATGGTGGACTGTGTCAATCCTGCCTCTTCAGCAAGTTTATAAAGCGACCAATTGTGTTCAAGTCTTAATTTTTCTATTTTTTTTAAAATGTCTATCATATAAAAATATTATCATACATTTGAAATAAAAATATAACCCAAAAGTATTGACATCTAATATACATTTGTATATAATAGGATTATAATCAAGGAGTGAATATGGTTAAGACAAAAGAAAAGAGAATTTTTGCAATATTGTTTTTGTTGATTATGGGGACTGTATTGTTCTTGACCGGATGTGAAGAGAATAATTATTATGAATCAACCGAATACCTATTATTGTAAAACAAGGATAAAATTGTCAAATTTTTGGAAAGAGAGGGGGAGATGCAGGATAATAACTTGGTTTACAACATACCATATGAATCTGAAAATGTAACATGTGATATAAACTTGGTCTATTCCTATACCGAGGATGCTTTTATGGTGTCGATTTTGGATAATACAAGTTTTGATAATTATTCATTGCAATTTGTTATTCTTATATATGACTATACTCTTTTATCCAATTTTGTTGGTGTAGAGTGGGACGGTTCGCTCATAACTTCAATGGGAAGAGGTACGTTAAACTGAGGGGAGTTGTTTACTATGACCGCTCTTGATTTTGCTGATTATAGCGGTGAGGACATTTTGTATTTTGATTTTGCTGGTTTGCTTATGCTCCAACTTGCAACTCTGATTATAGGGCAAGAACTTGAAAATTATAGTATTGAGTTTTTAGAGTTTTATTTTAATTATTATGTTTAAATATCTAAACATTTTAAAAAGGTTATCTTGTATAATTGTAGTACTGTTTTTACATTTTGCCTTGACAATGGAGTGAGAATATGTTATAATTCTCATTCCGAGGAGAAAAGTATGAAAATAGTTTTAGCATCAAACAATAAAAATAAAATTAAAGAATTCAAACAAATTTTAAAAGATGATGAAATTTTGACGATGTATGACGTTGGCTTTTATGATGAAATAGACGAAACAGGCGAGACATTTTTGGAAAATGCACTTATCAAGGCAAAAACGATTAGTGAATTTTTAAAAACCAAAGGACTTGATTATCCTGTTGTTGCCGACGATAGTGGATTATGTGTAGAGGCATTAAATGGAGAGCCTGGTGTATATAGCGCAAGATATAGTGGTGTGCACGGTGATGACGAGGCGAATAGGCAAAAATTGCTGAAAAAGTTGGAGGGTGTTGAAAACAGGAAAGCATACTTTCAATGCATCACAGTGGAGTATTTCTCTGACGGAAGTTACAAAGTCGGAGACGGAAGAACTTATGGAACAATCACCTATAAGAAAATAGGAGATGAAACTTTTGGCTTTGACTGCCTATTTCTTTCTGATGATTTAAATAAAACTTTTGGCGAGGCATCAGCGGAGGAGAAGAATAAAGTGTCTCATAGATTTAGAGCAATTAAAGATCTTTTCAGCAAATAAAATGCCAAAGTAATACTAATTGCTCAATCCTAAATTTGTATTGAGTTTAAAGCACGATAAAATTTATGTTAAGACTAATATTGACAAGCAGTTTAAATGGTGATAAAATAAAGCATAAAGGTGAAAATATGGATGTTGAGATAATGAAAAGACTTTCCAAAGTTAAGGAAATAAAAAATTTATATGAGGAAGTAAAAGAAAATTTAACAAATTTAAAAGAAAAATGTTTTGTTGCAGAACAAGGGCTTGATTGTTGTCACCAAAAAGAAAAGTTGAACTGTTACGATACTTGTCAGGCGGGATACAGAGGCATTATAATAGAATGCGATTCACTTGAGAAGTCAATTGATAAATGTGTGTATAATTTATCAAACTATCAAGTAAGCAAAAATGGCGAGCGCAAGTTCAGAAAAAATCTTGATTTTTATTTAAAATATACAGAAACATTAAAACAAGACCATGAGAGATTGAATGGTCTTTATGAGAGACTGAAAAATTATGAAGAGAAAGACAGGGGAAGGGCTAACGAAGAAAAAGAATAAACGGACACAACAGTCCGTTTTTTTATATTTAGACACTGTTTCAAAAATTTAAAAGTTATTATATGATATGTTACATATCAAAATAAGATAAGATGCCTACCAAAAGTGAATAGCAAAATTTTTCACAATATTCATCATTTTGTAAGTTTTTTTCTTCCTCTGGATTAGATAAGAAACCGCATTCAACAAGAACCGACGGAATGTTAGAATAATTCAGTACAAAATAATCACCAACTGATACAAAGTCTCTAGCATTGTCGAAACTTTGACGCAGAGAAGTTTGTATCGATTTTGCAAGCGCTAGCCCCTCTTCACTTCCGTTTGCATAAAAAACATAGGCACCATTGCTAGATGGGAGGGGAAAACTATTCATATGAATGCTAATCATAAGGTCTGCTCCACTTGTATTTATTATATTTTTTCTTCGTTCCATCTCGCTTCGCTTCTTGTTTGTCGCACTTTCGTCATATAGTCCGTTCATATCACTTCTTGTCATAACGACACCAATACCAAAATCCTCACAAAGTGAGGCGAGTTGTTTAGCATACATGAGGTTTAGTTCGCTTTCTGTTATACCGCTAACTCCAACAGCGCCCCCATCCCGTCCGCCATGACCTGCGTCAATAACAATAGAGTATTCTGGTTTAGGTGAAGTAGTTGTTTGAATAGTATAGAAAATGCCAATAACCGAGCAAAGTAAAATTGCTCCAATTAAGATAATGCACAAAGTGCGTTTTTTTATTGTTAAAAATTTAAGTTTCATAGGAATATTTTATTAGCAAAACTTCTTTTATATAACAAAACCTATTTTAAATATAAAAAAATGGCATATGATATTGAAATTTTGATTTTTCCTATGCTATTATCTATACATATTTTAATATACTTAAAATGAAAGGGGGATTAAGATGATAAAAAACGAACAACTAAGTTCGCTTTTTTCCGATGCAGAAAACACAACTGATTATGAAGAAGAAAAGCGAAAAAAGAAACAAAAATTAGTGAGAAATGAATTTAAAAGAAGCGGTAAATATGGTATACCATTAGTCAAAAAACAAAAAATTGACTTAGATAAAATAGAATTGTTAAGTTATTTAAAAGCAAAAAACAATGATGTAGAAAATAAAAATAAAACAATTCATTTCTTTACATATGATTGGAATTTTGAAACTGTTTATGAAAGCCCCGAGCAATCACTTGAAAAACTAGACCAATACTATGCTTTGCTAACACCTGAGTTTAGCACATATAAAGATATGCCACTTGCTAGACAAATTGATAGTGTATTCAAAAATCGTTGGTGCGGTGCTTTTTGGCAAAAACATGGTATGCTTGTCATTCCAACTATATCATGGGGTTCGTATGATTGCTTTGATTTCTTCTGTGATGGTGTTGAAGAAGGCTCGGTTGTAGCAGTATCAACATACACAAGAGAAGATAATAAAAAAGGGTTTATGGAAGGATATGAAATTATGATAAAAAAAATTAAGCCGAGTGCAATTATATGTTACGGGACTCCTTTTGAAGAAATGACAGGGAACATTAAAGCAATCGACCCATTTAACCGAGAAGAACTCATCAAAAAACTTGGATTAAGTGAGTTTACTAGAAAATATTTTTCTGGGCAACTTTATCCAGAAATATAGGAGAAAATTATGAAAGATTTAAAATTAACAATCAATATACTTCCGAAAGGTGCTTGGAACAACGATTTTAGCAAGACATTATCTAAAAACGATTGGGATAAACTCCGCGAATTCGCACTAAAAAGAGCAAATGGAAAGTGCGAAATTTGTGGTTATAAAACAAATAACCTTGATGTCCATGAAGAATGGGATTTTAATATAGAAAAGAAAAAACAAACCTTAAAACAGATTATTGCAATTTGTTCAAAGTGTCACGGTGTTAAACATTTTAAAAATTCGGTTCGGCTTGGTTATGGTGAAGAAGCACAAGAGCATTTTATGCAAGTTAATAATTGTTCAGAAATGGAATTTGCGAATCATCTCAATAAGTCTTTACTGGAATATAATGAAAGAAATTCAATTTGTCGTTGGAAGATTACTGCAGATTTAGAGAAGTTTGGAGGAAACGGAATTGAAATAAAACAAAACAACATTCCCCTCATAAAAAGTCCTTATGAAAATGTGGAGTGGAGTGATTATGATTATTTAAAAACAGAAAGTAGAAAACTATTCGTGATAATAAATAATGAATTATATTATTCAGTACCAACGGTTTTTTCAATTAATGTTGACAATTATCTGGGGAAAATAACTGTAATTTGTGAAAATGTAAACAGAATTGAATGGTATTTGGATGATATAAAAGTTAAAACTAAATATAACATAGTAGGGATTTTTACAACCGAACTAAAAGTAAAAAACTTAATTGGCAAGAATTTAAAGTTCAAACTTATTGGATTAGGCGGTGAAACGATATCAAAAAACTTTGAAATTTTACCTCAGGAGGTGCTATAATGGGAATGTGCAAGCCAAGTGGCGGAGTTGAAAAAGAAGTCGGAAAATTGGGAAGTTTACCACGTAAGTACAAAAAACCCAACGTCTGAGTAGATTTGTATAATGACAAAGGAGAACTTATTCAACAAAGATGGTATGGAGCAGATTGTTGGGTTGTTCATAATAGAGACTATAATCATGGATACCCTCGCCCACATGATCATTATTGGAATTGGGATGTTAATAAAGGACCTCAAAGAAGCAAGGAACATTCTGCAGTAGATAATAATTTTTGTTAAAGGAGAAAAAATGAAAAAGGAAATTAAAAGAATGGTAAAATGTGATGTTTGTAAGAACATGATTGAAATAGATCAATATGGAAATGGAGAATGTCAAAATTGTGGCTGGCTACAGTCAGAAGAATCTTATCAACATCCGAATATTCCTGGCATAAGAAACATTCCATCTTTGAATAATGCCATAAAACAATATAACAATGGAGAGTCTGCTACATTAGCAAATTTCAATGATTTTATTGAAACATACAACAATTATGGAGAAGTAGAATTTACTCTAAATAATATAAGATATGGCATTTTATATGATGATGTAACTAACAAAATTGAATTACTAAATATAAAAACAAATGAAAAACAATTATTTAATAGCATTGATGACTTTATTTTGAATGCACAAATAAACGGAATGTTGTTAAAAGACATATGGGGCAATGTGACAAATACGGATTTTTTACAAGATACTTGATTTATAAAATAGGAACAAATAAAGCATATCAAATGGTATGCTTTTTCTTTTTTCTTCAAAAATATGTAATTTTTTCATTTTAAAATATAACATTATACTATTCTAACTTAACATCTACTCCGCCATGACCTGCGTCAATAACAATAGAGTATTCTGGTTTAGGTGAAGTAGTTGTTTGAACAGCATAGAAAATGCCAATAACCGAGCAAAGTAAAATTGCTCCAATTAAGATAATGCACAAAGTGCGTTTTTTTATTGTTAAAAATTTAAGTTTCATCAAGATATTTTATTTGCCGACAAAAATATTTATAACTTAATTTTTGTATGCGATCAGTTGTTAAATGAATTTTGTTTATTTTTAATGATTTACAACTAATGATTGTAATGTGTTTTTAAAGTATAGATAAGGTCGAGAGGTTGTAAATAAGCCCATTTTAATAAATCCTGATGGACGTTGGGGGATGCTGTACAGGTCGGTAGCCCTTTTTGGTGATAAATTTTTACGAAGTACAACAATTTGCTTGACAAAAAGGGCGGGGGGGGTAAAATAGGGTATCAAAAAAAATTTTGATACCCTATTTTTAAATCGTCTAGAACGCAGAAAAACGGTTTAACCAATAGATTTTTATCAAAAATTCATAAATTTTTCAAATTTTTTATAAAAATCTAAAGATTATGCCGTCAAAGTGACGGCACAACAAATACTTAATAAATTTAAAATG
>CALVOK010000011.1 GCA_944350275.1 uncultured Clostridia bacterium
CAGACCTTGGCCTTACCGCTTGGCGATGGTACCATTATGGAGCGGAAGACGGGATTCGGACCCGCGACTTTTGCCTTGGCAAGGCAACGCTCTACCACTGAGCCACTCCCGCATAAGAATCGCCTTAACAAACTAACGTAAGTAAGGTTTGCTCTTATAATATAGCAAAAAAAATTATAAAAATCAACTGTTTTTCAATATTTTTAATAATTTGTTAAAAAAATATTTAAAAACCTATTATCTTTTATGATTATTTTAAAATAAAGTTGACATTGAATGATATATTTGTTAATATAATAGTATAAAAATTGGAGAAAGTATGGAAACAATGTTTTGGGTGTGGCTTGCTATAATTGCCATATCACTAATAATTGAAATTGTAACTCTTGACCTTGTGTCTGTATGGTTTGCCTGTGGGGCAATAATACCATTTATTTTATCGGCAATAGGTGGAATTTATATAGAACTTCAAATAGCAGTATTTATTGTTGTAACTGCACTGCTATTTATATTTGTTCGAAAATACGCACAAAGACTACTTTTCAAAAATATGAACACAAAAACTAATGTTGACTCGCTAATTGGAAAACATTACAGACTTCTCGAAGAGACAGATTTTGAGCATATGGGAAGTGTAAAGGTAAATGATGTAACGTGGACAGCGGTAAGCGAGAATGGTGAGAAGATAGAACAGGGTAGTCTTATTGAAGTAGTAAAAATCGAGGGCAACAAACTTATTGTAAAAAAGGTTGACGGAGTAACTATTGAAACCAAAAACGAAAAAGTAGAGGCTGAGATAGTAGACGAAGAAAATAAAAACATAGAGAGTGAGCCTGAAAATGATAAAAAAGACAACCAAAATACAGATGATGATAAAATGGGGGAGTAGAAGATGAGTCCATGGGCAATTGTTTTAATAGTATTAGGTGTACTGATTTTAATTGCACTATGCCTATCAATAAGAATAGTAAGACAGGCAACCGCAGTCGTAGTTGAAAGGTTAGGTAAGTATAGAAAAACACTCGAAACAGGGGTTCATATCATATTCCCATTTATTGATAGAACAAGTAAACCTATTTCACTCAAAGAGATAGTTGCAGATTTCAAACCACAACCTGTAATTACAAAAGACAACGTTACAATGCAGATTGACACAGTTGTTTACTTCCAAATAACAGATGCAAAATTGTACACATATGGTGTAGAACAGCCTATCAAAGCGATTGAAAACTTGACAGCAACAACACTTAGAAATATTGTCGGCGAACTCGAACTTGACCAAACGTTAACTTCGAGAGATACTGTAAACACTAAAATGAGGGTTATCTTAGACGAAGCAACTGATCCATGGGGAATAAAGATAAATAGGGTAGAACTTAAAAACATCTTGCCTCCAAAAGACATCCAAGACGCAATGGATAAGCAAATGAAAGCCGAACGTGAAAGAAGAGAACAGATTTTAAGAGCAGAGGGTGAAAAGAAATCTAGTATTTTAGTTGCAGAAGGTGAAAAGCAGGCGAAGATTTTGCGAGCAGAGGCAGAAAAAACTGCCAAAATACTTGCCGCTGAGGCTCAAAAAGAAGCACTCATTGCAGTTGCAGAGGGCGAAAATAAGGCAATTGAACTTATTAACTCGGCAAAACCAGATGCTGCCTACATTACATTGCAAGGTTTTGAGGCACTTAAGAAACTTGCTGACGGACAATCAACAAAGATAATTGTACCTAGTGATATTCAAAATGTTGCAGGTCTCTTTACAAGCATTGCTGAGGTGGTAAAGACTGACTCACCAAGCGGAAAAGATACTAAGAAAAAGTAGTTTGAATAATGAAATGAAAACACTAAATAGTAAAATGGTTAATTTATAAATATTTGAGATAATAAACAAGATAGTTTACATTATAGCCAAAATATTTAACTTGCATTTAACGGCAAATTAAGATGTTTAAACAAACTATCTTGTTTTTTAATCTTATCAAACTTATAAAGGACAGAACAAAATTTCTTCAAATTCGGCAAAATTTAATATACTTTTTCATTTAATTTTCTTTAATTTATTTGACTTTATGTATTAATAAATTATATAATAATATCAAGGAGGGAATATGAAAAATTTAAAAACAAGTCTTATGTATATTGCAAACATTATAATAGGAGTACTGACATATGTATTCTTGTCGCAGTCCTATATCGGTGGGCATGTTGACTTAGGTATTCTCGGCAGTTATAGTGGAGATATGCTCTCAGGTTACGATATAATTGCCAATTACTTTGATGGTAATGGCACACAAGTTATGATGGCACTATCAAACCTTGTTGTAGCAATTCTTGCAGGTGTTCTTATTTTATCATCAATCTATTGTATGCTGGTAAGTTTTGGTGCAATCAAAAAATCAAAAGCAATCAAGATGTTTAACTTTATCAATATTATTGTCTCGCTTGCTCTTGTAGTGTTTGGTGCAATTTCGTTATTCTGTACAATTGGACATTTGGATGGGCTTTCAAGTGATGGAGATGGAATAGTAGTAGGTTGGGCAGTAATAGTGAACCTTGTGATTTCAGTTGTTGCACTTGTTACATCATACCTTGGTTACAGATTTTCCAAAAAATAGAGAATAAACTTTGTTACAGATTTTCTAAAAGGTATAAAATAAAATTGTCGGAATTAAAATGTTCCGACTTTTTTAATTAAACAATTTTTAAATTTTAATTTTAGTATTAGGTTATATTTTATGTGAGGCTTTATATTTAGAATTAATTTTTTGCCTTTCTAAAAATTATTTTGATATGAAAAAAGTGGATTTATTATCCACTTTTTATTCATGTCGTAGAGACTCGACAGGGTCAAGTTTTGCAGCCTTCGAGGCAGGGTAAACACCTGCAATAACACTTATTACCACGCTAATTAATAGGGCAATGGCAAAATAATACCAATTCATGCTAATAGGAGCAAATCCAATAAGTGCTGTAAATACTCCAATTAAAATTCCGCCAATTATCAATGTCAATATAATTCCAACAATTCCGCTTAGCAAACCAATAAGCAGACTTTCAGTACTGAAAATCATTTTGATATCTTTCTTTCTAGCACCAATACTCTTAAGTACACCAATTTCACGTGTGCGTTCTGATACACTCATGTAAAGAACTACTAAAATCATGATAAGAGCAACGAATAGTGAAACACCTGAGATTATTGCAAGGGCAATAGAGAACGTTGACATCATTTCACTAAACATTGAAGCAAGTTGTTCTTCAATTGACCCTGAAAGGTCTTTTCTGTTTGTTTCAATATAGCCATTTATCATGTCAGTTGTCTCTTTTCCATCCGTTTCAATAAAGAGTAGTGATGGTTTTAGTCCTGTCGGTTCTACACTTGCATTAATTTGTGCCTGTTCAACGCAGGTATTTAAAAAGTCATAATCAAGATACATAACCATCATGCCAGAGAAAAGGGACACATCAACTATTGCTGAAACTTTTACAGATTCGTTGATAACAATTCTGACTCCGTCATATGTCATATTGATGTAAAGTTGAACGGTAGGTTGATTTCCGTCAACAAACATTTCTTCGGCTGTTTCGTAACCTAAAAAATTGATTGCAGCAGAGGAGAGCATAATTTCGCCTTCGCCACTCATATTACCAGCAATTAAGTTGTCATCAGTGTAATAGGATGGAGTAGTGTAGGTGTACATAATATTTTCAGTTCGCACCTTTTCAGGAAGTTCTGTTACCTCATCTACTGCTGGAATAGTTGAAACTGTACCCATTCCAATTGTTGCACAACTAAATCCATATGTAAGGTTTTGTCCTTCCCCAGATGGTATAATTTGGAAGTCAGAGTCCTCAGTTTGAAGGTATGTATTTATATCAGATGCGACCTCTTCAATTTCCTCATTTTCAAACATTCTTGGAACCATGAAATTCCCACTATCACCTTCAAGTTCATTTCCCTCTCTGTCATATCCACTTTTAGAAATTGTGACATAATTTGGATTTGAGTAATCTTGTGCAAGGGTATCAATATATCCTGTAAGTCCTGAGCCAAGTGATAACATGAGAATTAGAGCAATTAGGGATATAGACACACCGACTGCCATCAAGATATTTTTAGTCTTGCTTGCCCACATATTATGTAAAGATAATTTCAATGCTGAGAAGAAAGACAAATGTCCCTCTTTGTGACCTTTTTTATTATTTAAGTCTTTATTTTCTATATCTTGACTTGCAAGCAGTTTATCTTTCTTTTCACTTTTTACATAATCTTTTTTATATTCGTCACGGATAACCTTTCCATCAGAGATTTCTACAATTCGAGAAGAAATTTTAGCAACTTTTTCAGAGTGTGTTACCATGATGACAAGTTTATTTTCATTGTCAGCAATGCTTTTAAGAATATCCAATATTTGTGAGGTTGTTTCGCTGTCAAGAGCACCCGTTGGCTCATCGGCTAAAATTATATCAGGGTTATTGATAAGTGCTCTTGCAATAGCCACACGCTGTTTTTGTCCGCCAGAGAGTTGAGTAGGTTTTTTCTTTGCATGGTCTTTAAGCCCAAGTTTGTCAAGAAGTTCCATAGCCCTCTCATGCTTAACGCTTTCTTTTACATTCGACAGTGTCAGTGCAATAGTCACATTGTCAATCACTGATAGGTGAGGGATAAGGTTGAAAGACTGAAAAACAAAACCTATTTTCTTTTTCCTATAATCGTCAAGTTGTTTATCCTTAAACGACTTTAAATCTATCCCATCAATTTTAATCTCGCCATCATAATCAGAATCAAGACCGCCTATTAGGTTCATAAGAGTACTTTTTCCACTGCCACTTTCACCAATAATGGAGACGAGTTCACCTTTTTCAAAAGTAAGGTTAACATCGGTAAGTGCGGTGAATTTTGTTTTATTTTCAAGTTTATAGTCTTTATAAACTCCTTTTAGCTCAAGTTCTGCCATAGTTTTTCTCCTTAAAAATCTTCTCCACTTTCAAATTGACTTGTGTAGAGGTCTTTGTATACTCCGCCTTTGGCAAGTAATTCCTCGTGATTGCCCACTTCGACAATGTTTCCATCTTTCATTACAATAATCTTATCAGAATTTTTGATTGTTGAAAGGCGGTGAGCAATAACAAAACTAGTTCTTCCTTTTGTAAGTCTATCCATAGCAGTTTGAATAAGAATTTCCGTTCTAGTATCAACTGAACTTGTTGCCTCATCTAAGATAAGCATAGGTGCATTTTGTACCATTGCTCTTGCAATTGTGAGCAGTTGTTTCTGACCTGCTGAAATATTTGTTTCTTCGGAAAGAACCATGTCATAGCCTTTAGGTTCTGTCCTTATAAAGTGGTCAACATTTGCCATTTTGCAAGCCTCAACTATTTCTTCATCCGTTGCCTCAGGTTTGCCAAAACGGAGGTTGTCTTTGATTGTACCTTCAAAAAGCCAAGTATCCTGCAAAACCATTCCAAAAAGAGAACGCACATAACTTCTATTCATTTCATTTATAGGCACATCATCAATCAAAATTTCACCATCAGTCACATCATAAAACCTCATAAGGAGGTTTACCATGGTAGTTTTACCTGCACCAGTTTGCCCAACAATAGCAATCTTTTCACCGGGGTTTGCAATAAAGTTAAAGTCATAAATAATTTGTTTGTCAGGATTATAACCAAAGTTTACATGTCTAAATTCAACTTTGCCTTTGACATTTTCAATAGTTTTTATTTTATAACTTTCGTCAGGTTGTTCCTCTTCATTTAAGAACTCAAATACTCGCTCGGCAGCCGCCATAGTTGACTGTAATGTTCCAGAAATAGAGCCTATTTGAGAGATAGGTTGATTGAAGAGTTTTGTGTAAGTCATAAATGTTATAATAGTTGCAAGGAAAGCCATATTGTTTGTGCTAATTGCAATATAAGAACCAACCAGACAAATAAGGACATAAATTATATTACTTGTAAAGTTTACCACAGGCATCATAAGTCCAGAGAAAAACTGTGCTTTGCGAGATGCAACATTCAATTTATTATTGATACTATCAAATGTATTTTGTGCCTTTTCTTCGCCATTAAATGCTTTTACAACATTATGAGCGGAGAAATTTTCCTCAATATAGCCATTGACATCACCAAGAAGTTTTTGTTGCCTTATAAAATATTTTTGATTAAATTTAACTACCAGAAAAACAATCACAAGTGCAAGAGGTATTTGAAGTAGAGATATCAAAGTCAATTGCCAACTTATTGTAAACATTGCAATTGGAATACCTATAATAGTTACTAGTGAGGTAACAAGTGAGGACAATGTACGCTCTAAGGTGTTACCAACAGTGTCGACATCATTTGTAATTCTTGAAAGTACATCACCATAACTATGATTATCAAAGTATTTTAAGGGGAGTTTGTTGATTTTTGCTGATATTTCGCTACGTAATTTTTTCGATACGCCAACTGAGACTTTAGACATGAGAAAACCTTGAAAGTAACCCAAAAGTCCTGCTAAAATATACATTGCCACAATTATAAGTCCGTATTTTGTAACTTCGCTTACCTCTATATTAGTCGCCTCAAACAGCATAGTCATCATTTGATTTAGAAATGTTGGTCCAAGTACATTAAGTACCGCTGTAAGCCCTGCAAATATGATAGCAAAGATAACTGTGACTTTATGGTCGCCAAGACGTTTAAGTAGCATTTTGAGGGAGCCTTTGAAGTCTTTTGCTCGTTCTCCACGATAGACTTTTGTCTTTTTTGTTTTTGTCTTATTCATTTTCAAGTTCCTCCTTTGAGAGTTGAGATAGAGCAATTTCACGATACACGTCACAATTTTTTAAGAGTTCCTCATGCTTGCCAATACCCACAATTTTGCCCTCATTTAGCACGACAATCATATCAGCATTCATAATGGTACCAATTCTCTGTGCAACAATGACTTTTGTTGTGTCTTGGAATTCTTCATTCAACTTTTGTCTAACAATTTTATCAGTTTTATAGTCTAAGGCAGAAAAACTATCATCAAAAATAAGAATATCAGGTTTTTTGATAATTGCTCTTGCAATAGACAAACGTTGTTTTTGACCACCTGAAACGTTTTTGCCACCTTGAGAAATATGATAATCAAGACCCTCAGGGAAGTTGTAAACAAAGTTAGATTGAGAAATTTCTATAGCCTTTGCGACCTCTTCATCAGTTGCATTTTCATTTCCATACTTGATATTATCTCGAACAGTTCCGCTGAAAAGCATACCTTTTTGTGGGACATAGCCAATCATTTCATGAAGTTCGTGCTGTGTGTAATCTTTGACATTTTGCCCATTTATTAACACCACACCATCAGAGCAGTCATAAAATCTAGGGATAAGATTTATAAGTGTGCTTTTACCACTTCCTGTAGAGCCAATAAAGGCAATTGTTTGCCCTTGTTTGACATCAAAACTAATGTTTTCAAGAACATCAGCATCAGAATCAGGGTATCTAAAATAAACATTTTTAAAACTTATTGTACCTTTTTCAGTAGGTGTAAGACCTTGACCATCTACAAGGGTATTTTTTGTATCTAAAATTTCATTTATTCTACGCCCAGATACTATGCCTCGAGGAACGAACATGAATAGCACTGAAAGAGAGGTAAAACTCATGATGATAAAGATAGAGTATTGTGTAAAAGCACTCATAACGAGCAAAAGTTCAGGATTTTGACCTGCAAGCAAACCAATCATCCATACAATTGCAAGTGAAGTACCTTGCATAATAAAGGAAAGACTCGGGTCTATGATGGCAAGTACTCTGTCAACGAAAATGCTGAGTTTAGAATAATGGTCATTTACCTTTTCAAATTTTTCCTCTTGATTTTTCTCGGCGCTGTAGGCTCTAACAACCTTAAGACCTGTCAAGTTTTCTCTTGTTACAAGGTTAAGTTCATCAGTTGTCTTTTGAATTTTCTTAAATTTTGGTACAATGGTAAAAATAATTACCGACACCACTAAGCAAATTGCAATTACTGATATAACATTGACAAGACTTAACTGTCCAGCAGAATTGCCAACAGAAATTTGAGCAATGTTAATGATTGCAAGTATAGCGGTTAGAGGTGCTTGAAGTCCAAGTGTGATAGTAGTTGTAAGAACCTGTTGAAGTTGTGTAATGTCGTTTGTCGAACGTGTTATAAGAGAGGGGATTGAAAACTTGTTGATTTCATTTGAAGAAAAAGAGTTTACTTTGTTAAAAATTTTGCTCCTTACACGTGATAGCAAGTTTGTTACAACATAAGAGGAGAGGTAGTGCGCGGAAATTGCACATAAAACTACTCCAAGAGCATAACCTAACATCTTCATACAAGCAAGCACAACATCAGTCCACCTTTCAGTGAAGTTTTCTGCGCCAAGAAGGTTGCTTATCTCAAGTGTGCATTGTGGCAGAGAAATATTGCACCAGACTTGACCTGCGACGACACATAAAGTTAATATAAGAAGTAACCATTCTTTCCAATTCATATACTTAAATAATTTAAACATATTTTTCACCCCATATTCTTAAAATTGTTGGCATTTTCCATAATTTTTAGAGCGACTTTTCTAGCAATTTTAATATCCTCTTCCTGCAAACCATTTTTGATGAATTTATCCCATTTATTCATTGCTCTATCTATTTTAATTGCAAGAGTTTTTCCTTGTTTTGTCAAAGTAAGTTTAATATTTCTAATGTGCTCTTTGTCATCATCAACATATTTTATGTAGTTTTTATCTATAAGTTTAGTGACAACACGATGAATATGAGATTTGTCACATTCAAGAAGTTTTGACACCTCAATTTGTGATAAAGCATCTTTATCATTTAAAATTTGAATAAAAAAGATTTCAGAACTTGTTAGGTTGTAATCTTTAAACTCATCATTTAAGAAACTTTGCAGTTGTTTTCTTAAATATGCAAAAGTAGAAATAAAAAATTTGTTCATTTTTCCGCCTCGACAATTTTACCTTGATATTATATGCAATATTAGTTGATAAGTCAACTATTTTTTTAATTTTTTTGTTTTTTTGATAAAATTTTCAACAATTTTTTAATAAATTTGAATAAATGATTGCAACTGTTAATTTAATATGTTATATTAAAATAACGGAGGCAAAAAATATGGGGTTATTTAAAAAGAATAATAATAAAGTTATTGACCCAAATATACATGATGAGGAGTCAAACTTCACACTATCAAGTGGTGTTCATATACTAAATAAATGTCAAAATGTTTCTCTATCTGGCTCTGCGGTAGTGCTGGAGAGTTTTGATTGTACATTTAAAGAAATCTCAGGCAAAGCAAAAGTGCAAATGATTGAGAATGGCGAGATTGAGGTTTTGACTGGGAAGGCCAAGATAGGTCTATTTAAAAGTGGGCGAATAGGACTTGTAAGCGGTAAAGCATCAATTACAACTATAAACACCTGTGTTATAGACTATGTGAAAGGAAAGGCAAATATAGGAACAGTAAATGGTGGATTTATCAGATTTGTTGACGATAAAGCAGAACTTGCAACGCTCACAAATGGCGAGGTCATGTTTGTGCGTAACAAGGCAAGAATTGTTACAATGATACAAGGTAAAATTACAGGCATAGAAAACAATGCATCTCTTGTAAGTATGCTCAATGGTCAAATAACATATCTATTAAACGACAGCAAAGTTGGTACAATGAATAATGGCTCAATTGACTTATTTGCAGACAACAGCGAGGTGTCAACATTTAACAATGGAAAGATTAGCGAGATGATAGGCAGGGCACTTATTTCAGCGAACTTAAATGGCGAGATAGGTTATCAGGACAGACAAACAATAATTCTCTATAGTCCAAAAGAAAGCGAAAAGAGGATGAACGAATATAGACAAATCAAAGAAGATGCTATTTCTTCAGCACAGGAAGTGTCACCATTGTCTCAAAATGATGAGGAAAAAGTCACCGCAAAAGAGGAACAGCCTGCTGGTGATGAGAACCCAATAACAGAAAATCTTGTTGAAGAAAAATCAGTTATCAAATCAAGCAAAAAGAAAAAGACAAAACAACTTAAAATAGATGACATTAAATTAGAGGACAAAGCAGAAGAAACAGAAAAAGACTCTGAGAAAACAGATGATTTAGAAAAAATAGATGAGAGTCTAGAAAATGCCAATTTAAATAATGTCAATAAAGATTCCAAAAAGGACTGATTAAAGATAAGTAAAAATATTTTTTAAAAATTGTTGCATTTTGTCGAAAAAAGTGCTATTATCAAAAAGCAGTATTTTAACAATGCGACAAAATAGTAAGAAATAAAAAACTATTATACTATTATATGTGCATATTATTTATAATAAAATGTCATATAAAAAAGATGCTAAATATTTAAGTAAACCGCACCTATTTAAAGTAGGTGCAGTTTTAAAAAGAGGAGAAAAGTGGACATATTTTTTGATGGATTATGGGATGCTGTAAAAGATACACTTCTTGTTATACCAATATTGTACTTGGCTTACTTGCTTGTAAGTTATTTTTCCCATAACAACAACGAAAAATATGCAAAAGTACTTCACTATACAAACAAAGCAGGTCCAGTGATTGGTGCACTGCTTGGCTGTATTCCGCAATGTGGATTTTCATCAGTGATGAGTCAATTATACTCAAAACGTGTAATTACTTTAGGCACTTTAATTGCTGTATTTTTGGCAACAAGTGATGAAGCCATACCAATTATGATTTCTAGTCCAGCATTTATTCCAGACTTATTACTTTTACTTGCAATAAAAGTGGTGTATGGCATAATAATAGGTTATATCATAGATGGAGTGGTGAGTTTAGTTACAAGAAAAAAACGTAACAAGTTAGATAGAAATAAAAACGAAACTGACGAGGATTTGCACACCAAGGAATTAATCGATAGCGAACTTGCTCATATTGACAACTGTGGATGTGGACACAATAATAGTCAAGCACACAAGTGTAATCATTCAAATGAAGAACATCATGGACATGAGCATAGACACTCGCATTGCTGTGCGACAAATATATTTCTAGATGCTCTTTACCATACCGCTATGATAGTTGTATACGTTTTTATTGCGACGTTAATCATAAACCTAATAAATGGCTATTGCGGAGGTCTTGGACCGCTTGAAAGTATGTTTACAGATAATGTATATGTGCAGATTTTGCTTGCGAGTCTAATAGGACTTATTCCAAATTGTGCTGCCTCGGTGTTCATTGTGGAATTATATATGTCGGGAGTTTTAATGTTTCCAGCACTTGTTGCAGGTTTGTCAGCGGGAGCAGGTGTGGGGTTGATTGTATTATATACAACGAATTATAAAAGTACTGGATTTAATGTTTTTATAACTTTTCTTCTTTATGCACTAGCAATTTTAGCAGGCATAATTATTAATTTTATACCTATTTGGTGAAAAATAGTTGACAAATTGGGCATACTAATTTAAAATTAAAATATTGGAGAATGCAAATGATAAAAGATAATGTTGATAAAATGCAAGAATTAAAGGTTAAAGAACTCGGTGTTTTTGAACTGCGAGGGCTTGCGCGAGAGATAGGAATTCCATCTCCAACGACGAAAAAACGAGAGGAACTTATAAGTTTAATTCTTGAAAAATTTAAAAGTGGATTTACTTTGGAATCAAAAGAGAAAAGAAAGGGGCGACCTTTTAAAAAATTGACATCTATTGATGATTTGGTTTTAACAATTACTGATGATAATGCCAATAAACCTCTAACTTTCGAAAATATAATGCTGTTCGCTCAAGATATGCCAGCCTTTTTGGTAGATGATTCAACTGAAGATATGTTAGAGATAGATGCTATTGTTAGGCGAGATAGAGAAAAACTTATTGCAAATTATAAAGAAAAGTGGATATATTTCAAAGATGATGAGGGCAGTTACAAAAAACTTCGTCAAGGTGACAAAGTAAAAGTTGTTGCACAATCTATGGGACAAAATCAATATCTTGCGAATAAAATTCTTAAAATAAATGATATCGATGAAAAAGACTATTCACCATGTGACATATCAAAAAGGAAGGAGATTTTAGCAAACCAAGTTCTAGAAATAGGGAGCATCAATCTTTCTGTAGGCAGAAGAAATGCAATGATGTTCAATGAGGACATATTTGAAAACAAAGTTTTTTCAAGTCTAGTCAATTATTGTGATTCGAATAAGACTAAGTTAGTTGTGCTGGGTGTTAACACCTCGTTTGAGTCTCAAGTTTATCTTCAAGATTTTAAAATTGAAAATTTCACAACCAAATATGGTACAGACAACACAATAAATTTTAATGTCGTTATAGATGCTATAACCTATGTAGAGAACCTCATAGCGCGAGGGGAAAAGGTTATCATGTATGTGCTTGATATTATGGAAATTATAAGACTTTCAGATAGATGCTTTACACCTCCAGACGAAAAAATCACTCACACGAGTGGCACAATGACAATATTATTAAAGATTATGGAACTTGGTCAAGCCTTTCAAGATGGCAATCATTCTACATTACTTTTAGGGTATAACGAACTTGATAAGGATGAACAAATACTTAAAAACGAGGTTTTAAGAGTAAGTAAATTGGTAAGATAAGTAACATTAATAAATATAAACTATGTGATGATAAAATTTTACTAACATAAAATTTTATTAAATTCTTGCGAATTTAGGTGCTTTTAGCACTCATCCCATAGTATGTATGACCATCAGTCTCACTCTTGCAAGCAAGTTCGACTTCCGATAATATAGACTATGTGATGATAAAATTTAAGCAAGTTAAATTTTAATTTTGCTAAACGCAAAAACACAACAAATTGTGTTCATCACATAGTATGTATGACCATCAGTCTCACTCTTGCAAGCAAGTTCGACTTCCGATAATATAAAATAACTTTTATAAAAACCATATTGATGAAAGATATTAAAATCACATTATAAAAAGATTGACAATAAGGCAATTAAAAGACTATAATAAATATATGTTTGGTTTTTATGATAGTTATTTTTTATTTTTTGGTCTTAGTATTACCTATTATGGTTTTATAATAGCAATTGGGATGGCTGTTGGTGTCCTTATTGCTTGTAAGAATGCAAAATTTAGAGGTCTAAAATCTGAAGATTTAATCTTAGGTGCCTGTTATGTGCTTCCTCTTGCAATAATTGGGGCAAGACTTTATTACGTGATTTTTGCAGATCATGATTTTTCTTTTGGTGAGATATTTGCCATCTGGGATGGAGGAATGGCAATATATGGTGGAATAATTGGAGGGGCAATAGGTGTAATCCTTTTTTGTGCTATTCACAAGAAAAATTTTCTTGATGTTGCAGATATTGCTGTTCCAAGTTTGATACTAGGACAGGCAATTGGAAGAATAGGGTGCTATTTTGCTGGATGTTGCTATGGTGTAGAGGTGACTGAGCCAAATTTGATGTGGTTTCCTCTGTCTACACAAATTGACGGTGTATGGCACTATTCAACCTTTTTCTATGAGAGTTTGTGGGATTTGCTGGGCTGTGTTGTTCTTTTGCTATGCCTACGAAAGTCTGGGATAAAGGTTAGAGGAGTTGTAATGTCCTTATACCTGATAATTTATGGAAGTGGCAGGGCATGGATAGAAGGCATGAGAGGAGATAGCCTGTATATAGGTTCTCTTCGTGTATCTCAGGTGTTAAGTATAATACTTGTTATAGCAGGAGTAATTACCTTAACAGTGCTATGTTACCTTACTGAGAAAGGAAAACTCAAATCAATAAAAGAGAAGGGATTTCCTGAATTTGTTATAGCACAAAATGCTCTTATAATTCAAAAACGAGAGGAGAGAAGAAATAAAAGGGTTGAGAAGAGGCTAAACAGACAAAAAAATCAGAAAAAAAATAACAAAACTGACAAGGTTGATGATAATATTACTGCAAATAAGAATAAAAACAATAAAAAAATAGAATAATTAAAGTATGAGAGGACGAATTTTAACAATTAAAAAGACAACGATTTTAAAGTTGTCTTTTGTTTTAAACTTGATTCTTTTTGCCATTATGACAGTGCTGTCATTTGTGGTAATAAAAGACAACGACTTGTGGTTTTTTATGTTTTGTATTTTTGTTGGATTGCATTTGATAATAAGGAGTGGACTGTTTAAATTTGATTCGTCATGCTATTTTGGTAGTCTATTGTTTATGGTAGGAATTTTTTATATTTACTGCCAAGGGTTGAATATAATAAACTTTTTCCCTGTTTTTTTGATTTTAGCATTTTCAATATCATCATTTCTCACTGCATTTTTCTATAAACAAAATTTCCATTATTATCTATCTTTTTCGCTATATTTTTTATCTGCTGACTTGTTGTTTTTTATGATAAATTTCATAAGTCTATGGTTTTTTCTTGCAATATTAGGTGTAATTGTGCTATTATTAGTAGGTAGATATTTATATAATGAATAGGAGTAAAAATGTTTTCTACAGAGTATAATGGTTATGATAAAG
Organism: uncultured Clostridia bacterium; assembly: GCA_944350275.1. Lineage (GTDB taxonomy): Bacteria > Bacillota > Clostridia > Christensenellales > UBA1242 > Caccovivens. The sequence goes on from CALVOK010000011.1 coordinate 14,493, forward strand.
AAGAAGTAGACAAGTATATATCAAACCTAAAGGCAGGTTATGAAAAATTACTTATGGAAGAGAAACTTAAAGTGCTAGATGCTGAAAAAAAGGTACTTGACTATAAAAATAAGCAAAAAAATATTATGTCTGTACTTGAGTCATTCAAGAAAGAAGAGGCAGAGGGTAATCGTAACCTCGAACTTTTGCGTGGCGAACAATTGCGTATGATTTATCAAAATCTTCTTGCATTTTTAAATGATTTAAACAGTAGATATCCTGGAGTGCTTATAAATAAAGCATATAAAACATTAATAGCCGACATTGAATCCATACTAGAAAAATTGGATGAGCGTAAAAGCGAGATTGGTTCGCAAATAAATGAAAATGACCCTATGCGAATACTTTTATCAAGAATTCAAGATAAAAAGACGCAAGAACCTAAAGAAGTCAAAATTGAAAGAGCACAATTTGAACGTCCAAGCATGATAAAACCTGTTTGTGAAAGTGAACTCAAGGACAGTGAAAACGTAGAGAATTATGACAATCTTGTTGATAAGTTTTTGAATGCCAAACCTGTAGAAGAGCCAATGCCTAAGACCTTAAAACTACAGTCAAACGGTTTTGATATTAAGGAAGCGGTTAATCCTAAAGACGATTTGAGTGAGATTATGAAAGCCTTTGATTTCTTTAATGATGAGAGCAATAAAGCCGACCCCAAAGATTATCATTTTGATGATTAAAAATAAATACATCTTTATGTAAACCACTTTGGAAAATGCATAAAGATGTATTTTTTTGTGTGTTCTTTAAAGATAGATACAAGATTTCCCTTATCAGTCTTTAATAAAAATTTTCAAATCTGTATAGCCTTTAATAAAAATTTTTCAAATCTGATTATTTGTTCTAGACATCCTATTTTTAGTCTTTACTTCCATCTATTAGAAGTTTATATTCTACTTATAAGAAGTTTAAAATCTCAATACACCGCCAGATACATCTATCACTTCTCCAGTAATAAAACTTGCATTCTCGCTAGCAAGGAAAAGGGCGGTATTTGCGACATCCTCAGGTTTTCCCAATCTATTCAGAGGTGTTTTTTCTATTAGTTTTTCCTTTTCATCTTCAAACCGCTTTGTCATGTTTGTCTCAATAAAACCAGGTGCAATAGCGTTAACTCTTATATTATATGGGGAAAGTTCGAGAGAGAGTGATTTTGTAAGACCAATTATCCCAGCCTTGCAAGCAGAATAAACACATTCGCAGGCGCCACCATACTCACCATAAATTGAAGAAATATTGATAATGTTACCATGTTTTTGACGTAGAAAACCTTTTGCCAAGTATTTATTGCATAGTATTATTCCTTTAAAGTTAACATCAATAAGTTCGTCAATATTTTCTTCACTTTCATCACAAAGAAGAATTTCATTTTTACTTATTCCAGCATTACAAATTGCACAGTCAAGGTAATCCTCTTGAAATGCATCACTAATACATTTTTTTATGTTGTCTGGACTTTTTAAATCTAATTTTAGTGCAGTGCATTTAACTCCGAGCCCAGAACATAGCATTTTAATTTTTTCAATATCACCATTTAAATAAGTTGCTACAATATCATATTTATTTTTAGCAAAAGTTTCTACAAGACTTTGTCCTATTCCTCCTGTTGCACCAATAATCATAACACTTTTTCTTATCATAACTACCTCAATTAGTTAAACATTTTAAAATTATCTATTCTAGTTTATCATATTTTTAAATAAATTAAAAATGTTTTGTGAAATATTTAAAATATGCTATATTTTTTTTATGGAAGAATTAAAAGAAGTTATACTTAACTGCAACAAATGTGGTAATCTGCAAAAACAGACTGAAAATTTCATTCAGATTGGTAAGACGCCATTCATATTAATAGGTGAAAGTCCAGCAAAAGATGGTTGGATAATAAGCAAACGTGCATTTTATAATAAAGAGGGAAAACTTCAAGCAAGTGGCAGGGTAGTACAAAGATTGTTGAAAATTCTGAATTTAACAATTGACGACATTTATTTTACAGAGTGCTGTAAATGTATTATTAGCGACAGGAGACAACTAGATAAATGCTCGCAAAATTGTAAGCCTATTTTACTCAGTCAATTAAGCAGTCTAGACGTATGTAAAATAATTTTAACTATGGGCAAAAGCCCTACGCAAACATTATTAAATCAAAAAATAGAAAAATTTGCAGATTATGTAGGAAAAACATATAAAATTAAAATAAGCAATAAAGAAAAATTGCTTATTCCAATTTATCATCCCTCACCATTAAACCCAAAAGGGTACAAAGACAACATTCCTATTTTTCAACATTTAAAAGAGGTGTTGCAAACATTACATATTTAGTAGCATGTATGTAGTGCATATTAGCATATGTGGTATTAATTTTTAAATTCTATTTTTATTCCATAATCACTTCCATCATCCTTAATTTTATATGGAGGACTGTAATTTTCTAAATACATTGAAAGAAATAGGTCTTTGGGAATTGCTCTATTGTTATATTTTGATAAGCAGTTGTCAAGTTTTTTTACGTATAAGTTTTTTGAAATACAATCCGATTCATGATATTTATGAGAGAGGGTAGATTCACCAATCAACTTAAAGTTATTATCTTTTAAGTAGTTTAAGATATTTTTTCTAATAATAGAAATGTCTAAATTACCATGACTATATGGGTATACAATGCAACCTTCAGCGTTGTCTTTTGTTAACTCCTTACATCTTTCAAGCAAAAGAAAAAACCAAGTCCAGCGGGAGTAGTTTCATAACAGTAGGGTGGATTGATATAAAAGTAATCAAAGTAGTTTTTAAACTGAATAGGTGTTTTGTCTATAACATTATATGAAATTGTCATAAATTTGATTTTATTTTCAATCTTGTATTCATTTGCCAATTTCCTATATAAGTTTAATTCTCGCTCATCAATATCAAACACATATATCTCTTTTATATTATTAGATTTTTTGTATGCAAAAAGGGCAAGCAAAATAGATATTCCGTCGCCATCACCTAAGAATAATATTTTTTCTACATTAGCAAACTTGTAAATATAATTAACTTGTTTTTTCAAGTCGTGCATTTCCATATACCATTGTGATACCTCATGATTAGGTTTTAATCTTATTTTTTCAAAATCTTCATAAAATTTCATAACAAACTCCGTATTATAATGGACTAAGTGATGTTAGAATTTAAAAAAAGTTAAATTTCAATATTCGACCGCAAAAAATAAAAATTATGTCATCACATAGTATGTATGACCCATAAGCCTCACTCTTGTAAGCAAGTTCGGTTTCTGATAATATTATAAAACATTATTTTTTATTTGTAAATAATTATTTTCTATTCTTTTACGAAAAAAGACATATTCTAGCAACTAGTTGCTATATTAGGCTAGAAAATACTAAAACTATTTTAAAAATTTACACCTCATTATTGACAAAGAGCCAAATCTTCCCTTATCTTTAATGTGTCGTTGTACCTAAAATTATTCAATAGACTAGTTTTTTGTCTATCATTAAAAATACACCACAATGTATGGTGTATTCTTTATGTGGTGGGCAGGGTTGGATTCGAACCAACGAAGACGTAGTCGACGGATTTACAGTCCGTTGCATTTGGCCGCTCTGCAACCTACCCATGTTTTTATATAAAACACAATCTTTACTTTTATTGATATTTACGTTAAATTCTCTTTCGTATTGTGTTTTTTGCAAAATCAACTTTATATATGATTTTTAAAATTAAAACTCCTACAGTGGAGTTTTGGAGCTGGTGAAAGGAATCGAACCTTCAACCTGCTGATTACAAGTCAGCTGCTCTACCATTGAGCCACACCAGCATATTAATTTTTTACAAACATAATTGATTCTGAACATTATAAACCTAATATTCAACAATACCTCTAATAATACTTTTCAATCTATGATTGACTTTTTAAATTGCAATTAGGTTTGGTAGGGCTAAGTGGAATGAAATTTAAGGGGGTATCATTCCACATGACCACCGATGGTGCCCTAAGGTGGAATCGAACCACCGACACAAGGATTTTCAGTCCTTTGCTCTACCGACTGAGCTATCAGGGCATGATTAATAGGATAGGTATTAATCATTTCATTTTCATGATTTATTTCATGATTTGTCCATTTAAAAATGGAAATGGCGACTCGAATGGGGCTCGAACCCACGACCTCCAGCGTGACAGGCTGGCGTTCTAACCAACTGAACTACCGAGCCACAAATTGTGGACTAAACATTTGATGTTCTCAAAATATTTTTCCATAACTTGCGAAGTGTAAATTTAGGTTATAAAAAGTCTTATTTGACAATTTTATAGGTGTAGTAGTAAGCCATACCTCCGATATCATCATCAGTATCTACTAATTGAATACCAATTCTTTCGCAGACACGTCTTAGGTAGTAGTTAACTTTGCCTTGTGTTAGAGGTTCAACGTATGACTGTCTAGGATTGTAATCAATCAACTTTGCAATACTTATTTTTTCTCCAGAATGCATACTATCAATTTTAGTAACGAGGGTAAAAATAAGTTCTACCAAGTTTTTGTCGTCATCAGGAACTACTTCATCAATAATTTTTGTTAATTCTTGACTATTCATTTTCCACATTTCCTCCTTGCAACTTATGTGGTGGGCCTTCAGGGACTCGAACCCCGGACCGACCGGTTATGAGCCGGTTGCTCTAACCAACTGAGCTAAAGGCCCAATTTTGCAAACACCGTATACTCAATATTTTTACAAGTAAGGACTTTTCAAAATAATGAGTGGTCGGGGTGGAGAGGCTCGAACTCCCGACCTCATGGTCCCAAACCACGCGCGCTACCAACTGCGCTACACCCCGTTAAGCAAGTTTGCAAAGATATTTTAATATAAAAAAAATAATATGTCAAGGAATTTTTAAAACTTTTTTAAATTTTTTTATATTTTACTTAAATAATATTGTGTATAGTTTAAACAGTTACATTATATGCTTAATAAATATACATTTTGTACATTTTCTTTGGTAATATGAAAGTTAAAATGTATTTCTACTAAAATATATGGAGTATATATTTGAATGAAATGGAGAATATAATCTCACATCAGTGCTCAAGCCATATAGATGTACAGGCATTACCACATTATATATGTTAATAAAAAATAATACAAAGTTAAAGTCGCTTATGGTATATACCTTCTAAAATGAATAAGTATTAATCTTATAATCTTAATTCAGTGCGGATTTAAATTCTACAATATAAGTATTAAAAGGTCTTTTTTCGTCAAAAGTGCCTTATTTTTTTATTTTTAGTTATGTTATATTTTAAAAAGCAGGAGGGGACAAATGCATATTAAGAGCAAGATTTACAACAAGACACTTTATGTACTTTTATGTGGCGAACTAGATGAGCATTCTGCAACACATACAAGGCTTATGCTTGATAAAATTTTTTCGGAGAGTGGTTTTAATCAGATAATCATAGACCTTTCCGAACTTCAATTTATGGATAGCACGGGAATAGGTGTCTTAATAGGAAGATATAAACGGATGAAGAGTAGAAATATTCCTATATTTATATGCAATCCGTCTAAGCATGCTGAAAAAATTTTTAAAATGACAGGGTTATATGAAATTATGCCCAAAATAGTTTAAGGAGAGAGTATGAGCAGTTCTAATTTTATGGAAGTAACATTCAAGGCAATTTCTATTAATGAAAGTTTTGCTAGAATTTGTGTTGCTGGTTTTTGTGTTCAACTTAATCCATCAATAGATGAGATTGGAGACATAAAAACTGCAGTATCTGAGGCTGTAACCAATTGTGTTGTGCATGCCTATCCAAAACACAATGGTACGATAACAATGCGATGTGAAATAGATGGAGATATGGTAAAAATAATTATTAAAGACCAAGGGATTGGCATAAAGGATATTGAGAAAGCACGAGAACCATTTTATACAACGAAACCAAGTGAGGAGCGAAGTGGTATGGGCTTTTCGGTAATGGAAAGTTTCATGGATAAGGTTGAGGTCGAGCAAAATGGTGAAAAAGGGCTTACAGTCACCATGTACAAGCAAATAAATTCAAGTGTTGTGCAGGTGAGTGATGCTTCTTGACAATGAAAAAGTTTTACAACTTGTAAAGGAAGCACAGGAGGGCAGTCAAGAGGCAAAATCTATTTTGATACAGGAAAATTCGCCACTTATTAAAAGTATAATAAAGCGTTTTAAGGACAAAGGAATTGAATATGATGACCTTTATCAAATAGGGTGCATAGGATTTTTAAAGGCGATAAAAAATTTTAATGCTGAATTTGGTGTAAAATTTTCTACCTATGTTGTGCCGATGGTGATAGGGGAAATAAAAAGGTTTATGAGAGATGATGGAGCGATAAAAGTTTCAAGAGCATTGAAATCTCTTAATTTACAGATTAATAAATATGTAGAATTTTTTATTCAAAAACAGCAACGTAAACCAACCATTGAAGAACTTGCAAAACATTTTAATGTAGAAGAGCAAGATATAATAATGGCAATGGATTCTGCAAAGATGCCTTTGTCAATTTTTACTCCTGTTGAGGATGATGTTGAAGGTACAAGTTTAGTAGATAGAATTGAGGCAGATGAGGACTATAATGAAAAAATGATAGACGATATAGCATTAAAAGAGGTGATTAAGAAATTAGATGAGCGAGATAAAAAGATTATTCTGCTGAGATATTATTATGATAAGACGCAAAGTGAAATTGCAAAAGAACTTAAAATTTCGCAGGTTCAGGTATCTCGTCTGGAAAATAAGATTTTGGATAATTTAAAGAAGAAGTTATCATCATAGTATGCCACGCATATTACTATATAACATATTATGTATGCAAGACATACTACTAAATATGGTATAAAATAAAATAGGGACATAATGGTCTCTATTTTATGATTTGTACTTTTTATTGCTAATTTCAGAAATTTACTTATTGTTTATAGTTACGAGTACGATTCATGTAATACACCTATCTTATCTTTTATTTTTTGTTGTTCTTCATTGTTATCATGCTTATTTGTTTTAGAAAATGTTTGTGCTAAGGTGTTTTCTATATTTTCAGCATTCTGTTCAACTGGTCTTATAATTTTTTTAGGTACATAATTTTGTTTAGATTTACTTTTATTGTAAGTTTCATTTAGTTTATCCTTTTGTGCTGAAATAACTTGGTTTTCTTTGTTTGTTTCTCTTACTTCATTATATTTTTTTGAATTTTGTATGTTTGATGTATTGTTGGTGGAGTTCGTTGACTCTGAATTTTTTATATCTTTGGTATCTTGTCCCTTAAGTGTTTGGCTTTTGTTGCTCTTATGTTTTATTAAAGTTTGATTTTTGTTTTGTGTTGAATTTGATGGTTGTGTAGGTGTATTAACGGTTTCATTTAATGCACTGCTGTCCTTACTTTTAGTTTGTTTTGATATAATGTTTTGCTCCAGTTCATTATCTTTAGATGTTAGTTCATCCTTATTGCTTCTAATATTTTGGTTTTGTTTATTATTTGTGTTTATTGCATTTTCAGGGGGAGTATCAACAGTACTAGTGTTCAAAACTTGATTGTTTATTTGATTTGGGTTATATCTATATGTATCAATATTCCTGTTTAAAGGATAGTATGTGTCTGTATTTCTGTTTGGGTTGAATTGGGTATTACCTCTATTGTATGGAGTAAAGCCATATCTATTATAGTTACCATTATTGTATGGCGGGTAATAATAGTTTGGGTTTCCATAGTATTGATTGTAGCCATATTGATTTTCGTAAGTGTGTGGGTAGTTATAATTGTTAGTATAGTTATTCATAGGAGTATTTGAGGCTGTATTATTTGAATTTTGAAGATTGTTTTCAGATATGTTGTTGTCTTTAACTTGGTATGTATCTATGTTCTTAACTAAACCTTTTTGCTTACTATTGTTTTGAGATGTTGTGTTTGTTTGATTGCCTTTATTAACATCCTGCGGGTCAGTAATTTTGTTTGAATTGTTCGTGTTACTTTTGTCGTAAACCTGTGGGCTGTTTGGTTGATAATATCTCTGATTATAATTATTATATAGATTATCAATATTTTGATTGTAGGTATTTTGATTATAAGCATTATAACCATTTTGTTGATAGTTGTTTTGTTCGTTGTAATTATTTTGATTTGCATAATTATTGTACGAATTATTCAGTATATTGTTATCTTGATTAGCACTGATTATATTGTTATCTTGTAAAATTTGAGATACCTCATTCATTGTATTTAATAAATTATTTAAATATGTTCTTCGTGCATTCATGGTGTTATAAAGAGCCTGATAATTGCTCGACTGAGCATTATCTTCACTGCCATCACTTTTGCTTATTTTCTTTGTGTAATCATTTATGTCATTTTTTGTTTCGCTGAGATATTTAGTATAGGTTTTCATGTCGCGAGTCAATGTTCTCAATGCTTGAATATCCTGACGGCTTAGTTTGTATTTTGTATCTTGGTTACTCTTAAGATAACTAGACATGGATAAAACTTGATTTTTAAGATATTGCTCTTCGAGTTGACTATTATAAGCCCTATCTCTTAAATAGTTGTATTTGCTTGGATTTTCGTTGTAATAGTTAGAACTCTCGCCTAAAGAGTTATTCTTTTCAGTCGAAACAATATTTTGAACCTCGTCAAGTTGAGCATTCAAATCTTTAACAGCGGCATCTGTATTAGATGAGCAACCAGCGACAGCGAGTGGAAGTAACAATATTGATGATAAGATTATTTTTTTCATTTTTCCTCCTTAAAGTCAAGTTTAGTTTATGTAAAAAGTGATTTTTTATACAACAAAATAAAATTTATATGTTTAATAGAAACAATTAATGTCAATAAGATTTTAGGAGAAAAATATGGATAAGTATATGGAAACCAAGAAAAGAAACCAGGCTTACAATCGTTATGTACAAGCAAAGATTCCTAAAACTAAGGCTTGGCCAAGTCTATTTAATTCTTTTTTGGTGGGTGGAATTATCTGTTGTATTGGGCAGGGCATTAATGATTTGATTTTGCTAGCGTTTCCTAATATGTCCGAACAAAGCGCATGGGCATTTACCTTGATTGCTCTGATTTTTATTGCATCATTTTTAACAGGTATTGGTGTCTACGATAAGATAGGCAAGTTTGCTGGAGGTGGTTCAATTGTCCCAATCACTGGATTTTCAAACTCCATAACTTCACCCGCCGTCGAATTCAAACACGAAGGAATAATATATGGTATATGTGTAAAGATGTTTACAATATCAGGACCAGTAATTGTTTGCGGAGTTGTTGCGAGTTTCATTGTAGGAATAGTATATCTTTTTATTTAAAATTAATGTATTTTTAATTTTGATTAATTTATATCAATTAATATGTCGTTAACTTTTTAAAATTATATTATCAAATATCAAGTATAGAGGAATATAAAATTGTTGTTTTTACAACAAAATCAATAATTATTTGAATTAAGGTGAGAGATGTATACAAATCAAACGGTAATTTTTAAAAACAAACCTGTTATAATAGGCAGTTATTCGATAGTCGGTCCAAAGGAGGGGAAGGGAAATTTTGGACCATATTTTAATTATATAATGAAGGATGATAGTTTCGGCGAAAAGTCCTATGAAAAAGCAGAGATGAAGATGCTTAAAACTGCAATAATTGGTGCTATAGAGGATGCAAAAATAAAGGCAAGCGATGTTAACTTGTTACTAGCAGGCGACCTATTAAATCAAATTATATCTTCATCTTATGCTGCGAGAGATTTTGATTTTGCATTTTTGGGTTTGTTTGGTGCCTGTTCTACAATGGCGGAGAGCATGGCAATAGCAAGTTCTATCATAGATGGAAGAGAATTTGATACTATAGTTTGTAGCACGGGTTCCCATTTTTCAACAGCGGAGAGGCAATTTCGATTTCCTTTGGAACTAGGGAATCAACGTCCTCCAACGTCACAATGGACGGTGACAGGTGCAGGTGCTTGTGTAATCTCAAGTAAAGGACATGGACCTAAGATAACTATGGCAACTTTTGGAAAAGTAATAGATTTTGGAATAAATGATGTCAATGATATGGGAGCCGCTATGGCACCTGCTGCTATGGATACCATGCTTGCTCATTTTAGAGACACAAAAACTTCGCCAGATGATTACGACCTAATTGTAACAGGTGATTTAGGTAAACTTGGAAGTGAAATATTGATTGACTTAATGGAGGACCAGGGGGTAAAATTAGGTCTAAATTATAATGATTGTGGTCAAATGTATTACACACGAAATCAAAATACCTTATCAGGTGGAAGCGGTTGTGGATGCAGTGCGACGGTACTCAATTCCTATATAATCAAAAAACTTAGAACAGGAGAATATAAAAGGGTTTTGTTTATGCCGACAGGTGCATTAATGTCGACAACAGCATCTCAACAAGGTGAGACTATTCCAGGTGTTTGCCATGCTATAGTAATTGAATGTGATGATAGTGTTAAAGATGTAAAAAATTCTACAACTTCAAATAGAAATGTAAAGAATAATCAATCTAAGAAAAGTAAAAGAACTTCTATAAGTAAGAAAAATCAACAACATATACAAAATTGATTTTTAAAAAACTTTAAATAAATATTAAAAGAAGAATTAAAATTAATCAAAAGATAAAAATGAATTTATGTTTATTTGAAAAATAAAATGGGCAGATAAAGAGTGATAGTGGAATAGTCACATTAATAAATTAAAGGAGATAAATATGTATTATCTATGGGTATTTTTAATTGGTGGATTTATATGTATGTTAGGTCAAGTTCTTATCATCTATACAAACATTACATCTGCAAGGATTTTAGTAACTTTTGAACTAATTGGTGTGCTTTTGCAGGCATTTGGGCTTTTTGATGCTATTTCAGAATTTGCTAGGGCAGGAATAAATGTGCCAATTGTTGGCTTTGGTGCATCGCTTGCAAAGGGAGCAATGTCGGCGGTCAAATCAAAAGGACTCCTTGGAGCATTTACAGGTGGGCTTGAAGCAACAGCAGGAGGACTTGCGGCGGCAATTTTCTTTGCCTTTTTGTTTAGTTTGATATTCAAATCACGGACTAAAAATTAAATCTTAGTATTTTATATGATAGACATACTACTATAATTTTGCCAAATGTAGTAGTATGTCTATTAAATATAATACAACATATAGGGTATGCACACTATTATGCAATGCATAATAGAATTTTTGACTTCAAAAAGTAAACTTTGAATTTTTATATCATATAAATACTATATGATAGACTATGTTGTGACAAAAAAGAAGAAAAAGAAATTGTCAGCAAAAACTAAGTTTAGGATATTTTTAATATTCTTACTTGCTTTAATCATTTTGTGTTTTGTCTATTACTTTAAGGTTGTTTGTCCAATTATTGTAGGCTTGAGTCAGGAAAAAGTACGTTCGGTTGCAACAAGTACTATAAGCACAGTTGTTGGTGATGTTATGGAAGAAGATGGGATGTCTTATAGCAATCTTGTTACTATAACCTATTCTTCAGAAAACAAGGTTGAACTCATTGAAGTAGATACTGTGCAAGTAAATATTATTATCAGAGAGATAACTAAAAGGGTACAGGAAAAGTTTGACTTGCTTGGAGAAGAGGGGATTGATATTGCCTTAGGTACATTTACAGGCATCCCATTTTTGTTTGGAATAGGACCTGATGTGTCTATTAAACTTGTGCCAATAGGCACTATCTCAACGAGAGTTTCTTCAAACTTTACTGGTGCGGGTATAAATCAAACTATTCATAGGCTTTATTTTATTGTAAACTCAAACATTGGTATGGTTTTGCCTGGAATGACACAAAATTTCCAAACAGAACTTGAGGTGCTTTTGTGTGAAAACATAATTGTTGGAGAGATACCAAATGTTTATTTGCAGGGAAGTTTAATTTAGTAAAATTTATTTGTAAATAAATCATTTCATAGTTTAAACTTGCAATTAGACTTGACCACAATAATTTCATAGTATTCTATTGACATAATTTTTAATTCATGATATAATTTTTGCATAAGTTTTTGTGGCAGGAGAATAAGATGAAAAGAATGAGTAGAGATGATGTAGATTTGCTATTATGCAAAGATGTTGATGGTCTTTTAAAATTAAAGAAGAAAAACATGAGGGTATACAAGATTGCAACTGGTTTAATAGCCTTCGCTGGTGTTTTTTCTGTCGCAATGCTAATATCTTCTGCTGTTTATATATCTAATGCAGATAAAAATTTAAGCGAATTTAAAGAATCTCAGGAATATTTGGAAGAAGTGCAGTCGCAGGAACAGGAGTTAAATGCAAGTGACATGAATGATGATGATAGGCAACAAAAGTTAGAGAATATTTACTCAGACGAAAATGCTCTTGCTATCTTAAAAAATTCAAATAGTCCGCTAAGGTTTCAATACCAAAATAATTATGATATTTCCACATCTTGCTCTGTAAGTTGGATAGTTAGTTTGGCAAGCGTGATTCCTATTGGCATGGCTGGAAAACGTTATGGAGATAGATGTGACTATATAGATAAAAAACTTAAGGAGCACGAAAAAGAGGCAGTTGCTAGCATTGACTGGAAGGAAATATTTGATTTTTAGGACTGTATAACATAAAAGTTATAAAAAAATAAATAAAATTTAAATTTTTGCAAGGAAATTTGAAAAGTTTGTAGTATAATAAGACTAAAAGGTGTATTTTAGGAGTTTATTGTATTGCAAAATAGGGGATATTCTGCCGACTGGCTTTATCAGTTAAAGCAGAAAAACAACATTGTATCAATTATAGGAAGATATGTTCATCTAGAGAAAAAAGGTAGTCGCTATTGGGCTTGTTGTCCCTTTCATAACGAAAAGACTGCCTCTTTTACGGTTAGTGAGGATGACGGCTTTTATTATTGTTTTGGCTGTAAAGAGTCTGGTGATGTTATAACCTTTGTAATGAAATATGAATCCTGCGATTTTGCTGATGCAGTCAAAATACTTGCTAAGAATGCAGGCATGGAAGTACCTGAGTTTACAGGTGATAAAGAGATTATTGAAAGAAAAAAAGAAAAGGAAAGGGTTTTAAAACTTTTGGACCTTACATATAAGCATTATCAGCAAAATCTTCTTCTGCCTGAGGCAAAACCTGCCCAAGAATACATAAAGACTCGACAATTTACCAAAAATGAAATTGATGATTTTAAAATAGGATATTCAGTAAACTGGACTGAACTTATTGATTATTTATTAAGTCAAGGGTTTACACATAAAGAAATGCTGAGTGCAGGTGTTGCACAGTGCAAGAATGACAAGTATTATGATGTAATGGCGGAGCGTCTTGTTTTTCCTATATTCGATTCTATGAATGAATGTATAGGCTTCAGTGCAAGAGTTCTTGGACAATCTGATTTTGCAAAGTATAAAAATACTGCTGAGACTATAGTTTTTCAAAAAGGAAGAGTTGTGTTTGCTATCAATTTGGTTAAAGCCTTAAAGCAACAGGGCAAACTTGATAAAATTATCATAGTGGAGGGACAAATTGATGTTATAGCAATGCATAAGGCAGGCTTTAAATCAACTGTTGCTTGCATGGGAACGGCTCTTACAAAGGAAAATGCACACGAACTTAAGAAACTCTCAAACAAGATAGTGCTGTGTTTTGACGGTGATGATGCGGGAACAAAAGCAACTTTGCGAAGTATAGATATATTGAGAGATGAGGGATTTGATGTTACTATTGTATCTCTTCCTGATAAGCATGACCCAGATGAAATTTTAAAAGAATATGGCAGGGAGTACCTTGAAAAGTTAATTGAAAGTGCTTTGCCAATCACAGATTATTTAATTAATTATGAACTAAAAAATTATGATATAAACAAGCCTGATGAAAAGGGTAAATTTGCTACAAGTGTGCTTAAACATATTGCAAAACTTGGCTCAAACAGCGAGGAAGAACCTTACCTTGATAAACTTCGTTCTTTAACAGGCATACCAAATGATGTGTTAAGGCGAGATTTAGATAAAATTAAAGGTGAAAAAATAGAGGAAAAAAGTGATAAAAATATAACCGATAGTGTTTTAATTTCTAGGCAAAATGGCAATATTAAGGCTATAAGATTTATATTGAGTTCGCTTATTTACAAAAAGGACTATGTAGATAAGAAAATAGACTATTGTAAATTGTTGCCAGGATATAAAGACATTATAGAAAAAGCAAATGAAGGCTTGCCAATCTCATCATATTTTGACTATTTTGATGTTGAAGGAATACCTATTTTAAAAGATTGTCTCAACTTTGATTTCTTAGAAGTCAAGGATGTAGACAAAAGGTATTTTGATGAATGTGTATGGGCAGTCGCTAAACAGGAATTTGAGAGAAAGTTGACAGAATTAAACGAAAAATATAAGCAGTGCGAAACAGTCGACGAGAGAGTCAATGTCGCTACGCAAATAAGCGAATTAAATAAGGTTATTCAAAAGAAAAATGTGGAGGAATTTTATGTCAGATAATGTTAAACTTGATTTAGAAATGAAAAGAATTTTTGATGTTGCGACCAAAAAAGGTTCTATTAATGAGGAGGACGTTTATTTTAGGCTTCTAAAATTTGACCTATCAGCACAAGAAATTCAAAAATTTATAAAAAAACTTGAAAATAATAAGATTAGAATTTTAAAGACTGATACCGACACTGAGGATACTGAACCACTTGACCTAGGTGTTGCTGGCTTTGTTTTAGGTGATGACCCTGTTAAAATGTATTTAAAGGATATAGGCAAAGTGCCACTTCTCTCGTCGGATGAGGAAATTGAACTTGCAAAACGAATTCTTGATGGTGATAAAGAGGCTAAAAGTAGACTTTGTCAGGCAAATCTTAGGCTTGTTGTATCAATAGCAAAAAGATGGGCAAATACAAACTCATTGTCTTTTCTTGACCTGATTCAAGAGGGAAATATGGGGCTTTTAAGAGCAGTTGAAAAATTCGATTATACAAAAGGTTTTAGATTTTCAACCTATGCTACTTGGTGGATTAAACAGGCAATTACAAGAGCAATTGCTGACCAATCAAGAACTATAAGACTTCCTGTACACATGGTTGAAACAATCAATAGATATGGAAGAACTGTAAGACAACTGACTCAGAAATTATCAAGAGAGCCGACCCTTGAAGAGATTGCAGAAGAAATGGGTATAAGTGAAAATAAGGTTGTTGAAATTCAAAAGAGCGCTCTTGACCCTGTTTCGCTTGAAACACCTATTGGAGAGGAAGAAGATAGCAAGATGAGCGATTTTATAGAGGACGAAAGTGCAAAAAGCCCTATGGAAGTTGCCTCTCAAAAACTTTTGCATGAACAACTTTTATCAGTAATTGAAACATTGACTCCAAGAGAACAACAGGTAATTCGTGAAAGATATGGACTTATTGATGGCAAGGCTAAGACACTTGAAGAGGTAGGCAAAGAGTTTAGTGTCACAAGAGAACGTATTCGTCAAATTGAAGCAAAGGCACTTAGAAAATTAAAACATCCAAATAGAAGCAAGAAACTGCTTGATTTTATGAACTAAAAGGAGAATTTTATGGATTTAAGTAATATTTTGGAATATCAGAAATTAGATAGCCAACTTGTAAAAATAGAACGTCAAATTAAAGACAATACAAACAAAAAAAATGCAAATAAGATGCATGAAAATATGAGAGAGGCACAAAGTAGGTCTTTGAAACTTGAAGAAAAAGCAGGTTCAATTCTTAGTGAAATTGAAAAAATAAAAAAGCAATTTAAAATTCAGCAAGAAAAGATGGAAGAGTTTGCCTCAAAAGACCTCGAAAAAATGACGACTGAGGAACTTAATAAACTTTCAGTTTTAAAGGATAAGTTAGCACAAAACCTCTCCATCTTAGAGCGTAATTTATCATCCCTTGCTGAAACAGTAAATGCGGTACTTTCAGACTTTAATAAGACAATAAAAACTTTCAATAACAGCAAAGAGCAATACAACAAAAGCAAAACTGATTATGAAAACGATATAAAATCTGTTGAAGATAGCAAGAAAGAAATTGAGGATAAACTTAAAAATCTTAGTAAAGGCATTGATAATAAAATTATGGATGCCTATCAAAAACGAAGGAAAGAAAATATCTTTCCTGTAGTTGTGCCTCTTGTAAATAATTCTTGTGGCGGATGCCATATAGAACTTCCTTATGCTAACATCTCAAAACTTGAGGATGAGGGGATTTTGACGTGTGAACATTGTCACAGGCTTATTTATAAGGGTTAGGAAAAGATAAAAATTACATAAGACAAGGGAAATTTCAAACAATCAAAATAAGCCCTTGTTTTTTGTTGTGCAAATTTTAAAAAGATATAAATGCAAAATAATTTAAAATTTGCTTGCTATATTTATACAAATAAAATATAATATAATCATAGATAGTTTAAAGGCGGATTATATGATATTTAAAAAATTTTTTAACAAAGACGCCGATAAAGTAAAGCATTTTGCTCAACAATTCAATTTGTCAGAAAGAGTTACAGAACTATTATTATCAAGGGGATTAAACACAAGTGAAGATATTGAAGAATTTTTGAACCCTAAGAAATTACACAATCCTTTTCTTTTAAAGGATATGCAAAAACTTGTAGATAGAGTGAAACTTGCTAAAGAATTAAAGGACAAAGTGCTAATCTTTGGTGATTATGATGTGGATGGTGTTAGCGCGACATCTATAATGCTTAAAACATTAAAGTTATATGGAATAAATGCTGATTATTACCTGCCCAATAGATATATTGATGGCTATGGTTTAACAAATCAAGTTATTGATAAGATAGCCAGCACTTATTCGCCAAATCTTATTATCACAGTCGACTGTGGTATTTCTTGCTATAAAGAAGTTGAATATGCAAAAAATATTGGTATAGAAATATGTGTTACAGACCATCACGAAATACCTGAGGTAATTCCCGATACGATAGTTGTAAACGCAAAACTTCCAGGTCAGGAATATCCTTTTAAAGAACTTTGTGGTACAGGTGTTGCTTTTAAGTTTGCTCAGGCATTATTAGGCGAAAAAGAGGCAAGGCAATTTCTTCCTGAAACTGCAATAGCAACTATTGTGGATATTGTTCCACTTTTAAATGAAAATAGGACAATAGTCGCTTTGGGACTAAAACTTTGCGAAAAATATTTACCAATTGGACTTAAAATGATGTTTAAAGAATATGGCATAGCACTAACAAATCCAAATGCGACTGATATCTCTTTTAAGATTGGGCCTAAACTGAATGCATCAGGGCGGATGGGTGATGCCAGTGATTCACTTAAGATATATTTCGAGACCGACCCTGTGCAAGTTAAAAAGGACCTTGAAAAAATTAAACAGCATAATACAAAGAGACAGGAAATTTGCAATAAAATTTATGATGATTGCGAAAAGGCTCTTGAAAAAGTTGATATGAGAGGTCAACGTGTTATCACTCTTGCATCAAAAGCATGGGACAAAGGTGTACTGGGTATAGTTTGCTCGCGACTTGTTGAAAAATACCATAAACCTACCTTTTTATTCGCTCAAGAGGGAGATTTGCTGTGTGGTTCAGGGCGAAGCATTACTGATATCAATATTCATGAACTTTTGTCCTCGCTAAAAGACATTTTGGAGACTTTTGGTGGACATTCTATGGCGGCAGGACTTACCCTTAAACGAAAAAACTATGAATTGTTCACTCAAAAAATTAACTCCTTCGCACTTGGCAATATAAATGATGAGGTCTACATACCTATCAAGTATTATGACCAAGATATAACTGATGAGGAAGTAACTCCTGAATTTTTAAAAGAACTTGAAAAACTTGAACCTTATGGTTGTGATAATCCAAGACCCAAATTTCGAATTACCGCACAAGAAATTGACCTTCAACCAATGAAAAAATATCCTCAACATTCAAATATAAAGATAGGCAACCTTAATCTTACCTACTTTAATTTTACAAACAATATAGTCAAAATAAAATTTTCACGAAAAAAATCTTTTATATTTGAATTTCAACCTCTTTCGAATAAAGGGATTGTAGATGAGTTTGATGGTGGAAGTTTTATAGTCGAGGATTCATATAAAAAACTTAATTCCATTGAATTAAATCAGTTGGTTATCAAAGGCGACGGCAATGCAAAATTTAAACTCTATCCAAAAGAGCAACTCTTATCCTTTATTGGTGGAACGACGACATCAGTTTTTGGAACTTGCTTTGTGACTTATTCTTGCTTTGACTATGTAGAGTTTAATAAAAATTACAACACCCAGGGGATATATCAGTTTGGTATATATGAGGATAAGGAGATAGGTTATAATTCTCTTTTGCTATCGCCAAAAGGAATAGGTTGGGCAAAAAATTTCAATAAGATTATTTTCTTGTCACCTGTGATTGATAAGAATTTTATATCAGCATTAAATAAAGTTACAGATGCTGAAATATACATTCCTGTAGAAGAACTAGGTAATCCACGGAAATTTGCTGGCATTGACCTTGATAGAAAGACTTTCGGCAGTGTGTATAAAGCAATTTCAAATAAGGCAAACAAAGAAGTTTACAATGTGTTTGACTTATACGACAGGTGTGACTTTGGCGACAAAGTATCATTCAGCACGTTTTATTGTGCCTTACTTGTCTTTAATGAACTTAAGATAATTGATATAGAAAGTGACAAACAGATAAAATTAAAAATCAATAAGTCTATAAAAAGTGATTTGATGAAGTCTAAAATATATAATAATTTACTGCTTTTAAAAAATACTTTTAAAGGAGAAATTGATAATGCAAGACGAAACATCTATTAGTCTGTTAAAAGAAAAAATCAGTAAAAATTTCAAATTGAATGAAAGAGATAACGAAATTATAGATGAGGTGTTAAGTCATGACCTTAACTATGATAGAATAAATGTAATTACCAAATTGATTATAGATACGAGACTTGATAAAAGTTCCCTCATTGCTTTTTTGTGCTATCAACTCTATAAGGTTTATAAGCAGGATGGAGAGGCACTTGAGGCAAAGTTAAACGAAGAAGAAAGGGCAATGGTTGAGGATTACAAGACCATAAAGGATATAAATCAACTTACTTTAAGTGAAGAGATAGAAGATATTAGACGAATGTTTCTTGTGATGAGTAATGATATGCGAGTGGTTATCATCAAACTCTGTGGCATTTATTATGATATATCAAAATTAAATCTCCCACTAGACGAAAACGAGTGGCATTTTGTCAAGCAGGTTGAGGACATCCATGTTCCACTTGCCGAAAGATTAGGTCTTGATAAACTAAAACAAAATCTCTATGATAATGTGATAAGACTTGAGCATCCAAGCGAGTACAACAGATTAAAAAATACTATTGAAAGCAAACGTGAGGAGAACGAAGAACAACTAAAGATAACAAAACAGAAAATCCAATCTATACTCGATGACCTTAAAATAAATGGTGAAATTGTCTGTCGAATAAAGCACGTATCATCAATATTTAATAAACTTCACAATAAACGTTTAACCCTTGACCAAATCTATGACATACTTGCAATGAGGGTTATTGTTGATACTGTTGAGGAATGTTATGCAGTGTTAGGGCGAATTCATGCAATTTACAAGCCTATGACGGGGCGAGTTAAAGATTATATAGCGAATCCTAAACCTAATGGTTATAAGTCGCTTCATACGACTATAATAGTTGAAAATCAACATCCACTTGAGGTCCAAATCAGGACAAAAGAAATGCATAGAGAGTCCGAATTTGGTGGCGTGTGTGCACACTGGCTATATAAAGAGAAAAAGGATAAAAAATCTGATTTTGATAATAGACTTACATGGTTTAGGCAAACTATAGAGAATGCTAAAAGTATGTCAAATGAGGATTTTATTGAGACGCTAAAAAGTGACCTCTATGATGGTGTAATCATAGTGCAAACACCTAAGGGAAGAGTAATTGAATTTCCTGAAGGTGCAACCGCAATAGATTTTGCCTATGCAATTCATACAGATATAGGCAATAGTTGTGTTGGCGCAAAAATAAATGGAGTGCTTAAGCCTATCACCACGCAGTTGTGCAACGGAGATATTGTGGAGATTTTGACCTCATCTCATTCAAAAGGACCATCACGAGATTGGCTGAAATATGTTAGAACTAGTGGCGCAAGAGGCAAAATAAAGGCATTCTTTAAAAGTGAACTTAAAGAGGATAACATTAAACTTGGTAAAACTATGCTAACTCAAGCAATACAAGATAAAGGTTTTACCACTTCTCAACTATTAACTGAAAAGTATAATAATGAAATTTTAAAACGATACAATATGGATAGTGTTGATGAACTGTGTTCGTCAATTGGCTCTGGTTCGATGACTGCAGGTCAAGTTGCAAGCAGGTATATAAATCTTTACAATAATGATAATGCAACATTACCAAAAGTTGAAAGTGTTGTCCACTTAAAAAGAAATAAAGATGGTGTACTTGTTGATGGTGATAGCGGTATGCTTGTAAGATTTGCAGGCTGTTGTAATCCAATTGAGGGTGATGATATTATAGGTTATATATCGCGAGGAAGAGGTGTTACAGTGCACCGAAAAAATTGTTCTAATTTAAGATATTTAGAAAGTGAACGACTTATTGATGCACAGTGGCAAGTTAAGGAGGGGGCAACATTCTCGGCAATTATAAAGGTGATAGCAGAGAAAGCCGAGAATAACCTTGTTAAACTGACAAACCTTATTACATCATTAAAAATAAATATTAAAGGTTTTGATGCAAAGGATGTTGGCGACTCTTTTATATGCACGCTTCGTATAGAGGTTAAAAACAAGGATGAACTTAACAATGCAATTAAGTCTATCAGAAATCTTAAAAATGTCAATGAAGTTTATAGGAGTGAAAGATGGTAAAGACAAATTGTGAAGATTTAGAATTAGACCTTGTTGACTTATACAATCTGTTTGAACCGTCCGAAAATATTATACTCGAGCATAAAGAGATAGAAGAGAATAACAAGATAACAAATTTATTTACATTTCGTATAGATGATGAAGAAAAAGAATATACATTTTCCTATGATATTGATGAGCATTTATCAGACCTGAGGAAAAAATCTTTAAGGAAAAGGATGGTAAAAAATCAATTATATAAGATATTGTCAGAAAATTTAAATAAAACTCTTCCATGGGGGTCATTAACAGGCGTAAGACCGACCAAACTTGCTCGTGATTTGATTGACTATGGGGAGATGAAAGATTATTTAGTTGCCGAGATGCTCAAGCGAGATTATTTTGTCTCACCACAGAAAGCAGAACTTGTAGCAAATATTCTTAGAAATCAAAAATGTATTATAAGGAATGACAATTTAATAGACCTTTATATTAACATTCCCATCTGCCCAACAAGATGTATTTATTGTTCTTTCATCTCAAGCGAACTTGTCAAGATTAAAGATAAGGTTGAAAAATATATTGATACAGTCATAAAAGAAATCAATGCAGTAAAAGAAATTATAAAGGACAGGGCTTATGTGGTAAGATCAATCTACATAGGTGGCGGAACTCCATCAGTATTATCTGCCAAACAACTTGATAGGTTGCTTAATGAAGTTAATTTTTTGGCTAGCGAATTTACCGTCGAGTGTGGGAGGGCAGATACAATAAATGAAGAAAAACTTGATGTTTTAAAAGAACATGGAGTAAGTCGAATTTCAATCAATCCTCAAACTTTTTGCGAGGCGACTCTTAAAAGGATAGGAAGGAAACAGAAGAATAAAGAGATAATATATGCCTATCAAAAGGCGTTAGAGCGAGATTTTGTTGCCAATATGGACTTTATTGCAGGGCTCCCTGGTGAAAAGTTGGGTATTTTTAAAAGGACAATAAATACAGCAATAGAACTTTATCCAAATAATATAACAGTTCATACTTTATCATTAAAAAGAGGGTCAAATCTCTTTAATCAAAAAGATTTTCCTCAAAATAAAGATATTGAAAAAATGATTGATTATGCAAAGGATACTCTAACTCAAAATGGATATAAGCCCTATTATCTTTATAGACAAAAACACCAACTTGGCGGGCTTGAAAATGTTGGCTATTTTAGAGATGGTGATGTGTGCATATTTAATATTGATAGTATGGAAGAGATAAATACTATTATAGGGATAGGCGCAAATGCCATAAGTAAACGAGTTTACAATATAGAAAAACATATTGATAGACTGCCTAATGTTAAATTTATAGAAGATTATATTGCACGAATAGATGAAATGATTGAAAAGAAAAAAGAATTTTTTAAATAAAATCAGAAAATAGTTTACAAATCATTTTGTTTGTGCTATAATGAAAAAGTCGATAAGCCTTGCTACGCAGTCATGAGGAGACCTTCTGGCGCTTGACTTCGTATAAGGGATAAATAAAAAATAGGAGGAAAACATGGAAGCAAAGAAAGATATAATTGCTAAGTTTAAGCAATCTGAAAACGACACAGGTTCTGTTCAAGTTCAAATTGCATTGCTTACTGCAAGAATCAACCATTTAAATGAGCACCTTAAAGCAAATCCAAAAGATAATCACTCTCGAAGAGGACTTCTTCAAATGGTTGGTAAAAGAAAAGGTTTCTTACTTTATCTCAAAGAAAGAGATATTGAAACATATAGAAATCTAATCAAAGAACTTGGCATAAGAGAGGTAAAATAATTTAAAAAAGGGGGAGATATATATTTTATCAATCCCTTTTTTATGTATAAAGGAATAAGGAGAATTTATGAAAGAAGATGCAAAAATTTATGAAATTGAAATAGGAAATAAAAAGGTTACATTTGAGACAGGTAGACTTTGCGAGCAATCAAATGGAAGTTGTCTTGTTAAATGCGGAGAAACGGTAGTGATGGTAAATGTAACTATGTCCAAAGAACCAAGACCTGGAATTGACTTTTTCCCACTTCAAGTAGATTTTGAAGAAAAAATGTATTCGGTAGGGAAAATTCCAGGAGGTTTTAAAAAGAGAGAGGGAAAACCATCAGATAAAGCAATTCTCACTTCAAGACTTATTGATAGACCTTTAAGACCACTTTTCCCAAAAGGGTTTTATCATGATGTTTGTGTAGTTGCAACTGCTCTCTCAGTTGACCCAGATGTTGCACCAGAGCCACTTGCAATGTTGGGGTCAAGTTTTGCATTGACAATATCAGATATACCATTTCAAGGACCTACAGGTTCAGTTCAAGTAGGACTTGTTGATGGTAAGTTTATAATCAATCCTAATAGTGACGAAAGAGAAAAATCTCTTATCCATTTAACAGTTTCTGGAACCGAGGATGCAGTATTAATGGTTGAGGCTGGTGCTAAGGAAGTACCAGAGGAAACCATGCTTGATGCAATTATGTTCGCTCATGAAGAAATAAAGAAAATAGTGCTTTTCCAAAAGAAAGTAAAAGAAGAAATTGGTAAACCAATAGCACAAGGACTTGTATACGATATAGTGCCACAAGAAATTGATAATGCGGTTAGAGAATACGCAAACGAAAAACTCGATTATGCTCTTGATACTTTTGACAGACATGAAAGACAGGCAAGACAAGATGAAGTTGACAAAGATACTAAACAACACTTTGAAGAGATTTTCCCTGAAAGTGAAAAGGCAATTTCTGATGTACTATACAAAATGACAAAAGAGAAAGTTAGAGCCAAAATTTTAAATCAGGGGATAAGACCTGATGGACGAAAACTTACTGAAATTAGACCTATTTGGTGTGAAGTTGGTGTTCTTCCAAGAACTCATGGAAGTGCGATATTTACAAGAGGACAAACACAAGTTCTTACAACCTTAACCCTTGGTACTGTTTCAGATATGCAAAAACTTGAAGGGCTTGACGACGAAGAAGTAAATAGGTATGTTCACCATTACAATATGCCAGCATACGCAACAGGTGAGGCAAGAGGAATTAAAAGTCCTGGACGAAGAGAAATTGGACATGGCGCTCTTGCAGAAAGAGCGTTAGAACCTGTAATTCCATCAGAAGAGGAGTTTCCATATGCTTTGAGACTGGTTTCTGAAGTGTTATCCTCAAATGGTTCCTCATCAATGGCATCTGTATGCGGTTCAACTCTTGCATTAATGGATGGAGGTGTGCCTATTAAGAGGCCAGTTGCTGGAATTGCTATGGGACTTATAAAGGACGATGCAAGCGGTAAAGTTGCTGTTCTATCTGATATTCAAGGTCTTGAAGATTTTCTAGGCGATATGGACTTTAAGGTTACAGGAACAGAAAAAGGTGTGACAGCAATTCAAATGGATATAAAAATTAAAGGAATTGACAAACAAATTCTTTCAACCGCCCTTAAGCAAGCAAGAGAGGGAAGGATGTTTATAATGAACAAACTTCTTGAAGAGATTAAGGCACCTAGAGAGGAACTGTCTAAATATGCTCCTAAAATTATAACATTTACAATTGACCCTGATAAAATAAAAGATGTCATTGGAAGTGGCGGAAAGATGATAAATAAAATTATAGATGAAACAGGTGTTAAAATTGATATTGACGATAATGGACAAGTATTTATAGCGACTCACGATATAGAAATGGCTGAAAAAGCCAAAAAGATTATCCTTGGTATTGTTGAAGATGTCGAGATTGGCGATGTCTATGATGCAAAAGTTGTGAGAATTATGAATTTTGGTGCATTTGTTGAGTTTGGAGGCAACAAAGAGGGTATGATTCATATCTCTAAACTTTCGAATAAGCGAGTTGCAAGGGTTGAAGATGTCGTTAATGTTGGCGATACTGTTGAAGTTGAAGTAATCAAGATTGATGATAAGGGACGCATAGATTTAAAGAGAATTATTCCAAAGGACGAGAAGTAGATTTATATTATTTGGTAGAATAAAAGGACTATTATGTTATGAAACTATAACAAAAACATAATAGTCTTTTTTAGTTATTGTCATAACTTTTTTTTATGTGTTTTAATGCAAAAATCAATCTTTGTATTTCAGAGAATGTATTGAAATAGGAAATTGACACTCTAACAGCACCTTGATTTATAGTGCCAAGTGCTTTATGTTTTAATGGTGCACAGTGATAACCACTTCTTACACAAATATCATACTTTTCATTTAAAATGTTAGCAATTTCATTCGAATGTATATTATTTATATTAAATGCAACAACCCCAAATGAATTTTCTGGATGAGTGTATGAGGTTATACCCATTTTTATTAATTCATAATTGAGGTAGGTTGTTAAGTCGTCTAGTTTATTTACAATTTCTTTAAAGTTTGCTTCGACGAAGTCTAAACCTGCGCCCAAACCTAAAATAAGCGGAGTGGAAATTGTTCCGCTTTCAAGTCTTTCTGGAAAAGTTTCTGGTTGAAAGAGTTCAAGTGAATTAGTTCCTGTTCCACCAAAAATGATTGGCTGAGGTCTATAATTGTCATTCATAACAAGTGCACCTATGCTTTGTGGTGCATAAAAACCTTTATGACCTGCAATGACTAGGTAATCAATGCATAGTTCTTTCATATCAATTTTTTCATGACCACAACTTTGTGCACCATCCACAAGAAAGATTATGTTATGTTCTTTGCAAAATTTACCTATGCTCTGAATATCTGCCTTGCTTCCGTTTACATTTGAAATATGGTTACATATGACCATGTAGGTATTTTCTTTTATGCACTTTTTAATGTCATCTAATGTTATTCCAATAGGATTTGACTGATATGCAACTGTGTATTCAATTTGTCCTTTTTGTCTTAGATGTTCAAGCGGACGCAAAACTGAATTATGTTCATTTTCTGTACATATAATGTGTCCTCCTTGCTTAACTGAACCGAGAATTGCTGTATTTAATGCCTGTGTGCAGTTCAAAGTAAAAACAACATTTTGTCCAGATGAGACATTGAAATGTTTTGCAATTTTTTCTCTTACTTCTTCTATTTTAAATGCCACTCTTATGCTTGCTTTATGACCACTTCTACCAGGGTTGGCAGAATAATGTAACAGGCTTTCGCTGACCGCCTTGATAACCTCTTTAGGCTTTATAAATGTTGTTGCGCTATTATCTAAATAAATCATTGTAAACATTCCTTTATAAATACAATATAGTGTTTAATAAGGGATTTTGTGCAAACAAAGGAGATTGAATGATATATATAATTGCAGTTTTTACATCGAGAAACGAGACTTTGTACCTTGCTAATATGTTTAAATCAAATGGTTTATATTCTGATATTATAAATACTCCTAAAGAGGCAGGGCAGGCATGTGGAATTTCCGTACGATTTGATGAAAGAATGTTGCCTGTTGCTAGAAATTTTTTAAGGGCGAAGCCTTTCCGCTCGTTTTATGGTTTTTTCAAAGTATATTTAAATGGAAATACTAGAATGGTTGAAAGAATTTGAAATTTAATCTATTTGTTAAACTGAATTTGCCCATATGTAACTTATACTAAAAATGTTAATAAGAAAATATTGATAAATTAATGTATTTTTAATTTAAATATAAATAAAATAAATTTATGAGGACGTCTTTTGTTTTGCTAAGTCTTTCACTATGCCTTGTCCTATTAGTCTATACTGTAGGATGCGTTTTTAATTACCTTTATCCGATGACCTATTGTCAAGAAATTTCAGATTATGCACAACTTTATGATGTTGATAGTGCACTTGTTGCTTCAGTAATAAATACGGAAAGTGGTTTTAATGAAAAAGCGGTATCAAGTAAAGGAGCAGTTGGTCTTATGCAAATTATGCCTTCTACTGCAGAATGGATTTCGAAGTTGCTTGGAAAAGAATATAGCGACGAAAATCTCCTAGAGGCGAATTTTAATATTGAAATTGGAACATACTACTTAAGTTACTTGAAAAACTATTTTAAAAGTGAAGAACTTGCTCTTTGTGCATACAATGCAGGACAGGGGAATGTGAAAAATTGGCTTAATAACACAGAATATTCCCAAGACGGAAAGACACTTATCAAAATACCTTTTGAAGAGACGAAAAATTATTTGAATAAAGTTTACAAGAATTATCATTATTATAAAAATAAGTATAAATAATTGACTTATTTTTATTTTTGTGCTAATTTAGTATGTAAGTAAAAACGTTTGTTTTATATACTTTAAGATTAGGAGGTTGTATGCAAGAGCAAACATTGTCTAGCGAGTTGGACATTAGAAAGAAGAAAATTGAGGATTTAAGAAGTATTGGAGAAATACCTTACAAGGAAAAATTTGAGAGAACTTGTACGATTTTAGAAGCGAGAGGAAAAGTCGGACAGTATGTAAAAATTGCTGGTAGGATAATTTTTAAACGAGTTATGGGCAAGTTTGGTTTTATCCAAATACGTGATATAAATGCAAAGATTCAAGTTTCTGTCGGTAGAAACGAACTTGATGAAAAGGCTTATGATTTTTACAAAAAAATGATTGACATTGCTGATTTTGTAGGTGTTGAGGGTGAGGTGTATCTAACTCAAACAGGCGAGGTGACAGTTAGAGCAGAAAAAGTAATACTTTTATCAAAAACGCTCAGGTCTCTTCCAGAGAAATTTCATGGATTAACTGACGCGGAGACAATTTATAGACAAAGATATCTTGATTTAATAACTAACGAAAAGTCTCGTCAGGTTTTTTTGACAAGAAGTAAAATAGAATCATTTGTAAGACGTTATCTTGAAGATAAAGGCTTTATAGAAGTGGAAACACCTGTTTTGCAGACAAGTGTATCTGGAGCAAGTGCAAAACCATTTTTCACACATCATAATGCACTAGATATTGAGTGTAACCTGCGAATAGCAAAGGAAACATGGCTTAAGCAGTGCATTTGTGCTGGGTTTGATAGGGTTTTTGAAATGGGTAAAGATTTTAGGAATGAAGGAATGGACCCATCACATCTTCAGGAATTTACTCAAGTTGAATGGTATGCTTCATATTGGAACTATGAGGATAATATTAAATTCTTCTATACAATGGTAAACAAATTGCTTTTAGAGTGTCTTGGTACGACAAAAATAACTTATCAAGGTCAAGAAATAGAATTTGCAAGTGTATGGGCAAGAGTAAACTATGTTGAAAAGATGAATGAAATACTCGGTTTTGATTTCCTTGCAGAGAATGACGTTGATGAATTTAAAAAGAAGGTTGTCGAGAAGGGACTTTATTCTTACGGAGAACTTGAGGAGTGTAAAACTGTAAGAACATTGATAGACTATATTTATAAGAGAAAAATAAGAGCGGGGATTGTTAATCCAACAATAATTTACAATTATCCAGCAGTTCTTGTTCCGCTTGCAAGACGAAATGATAAGGATAATCGAATTGCTGATATGTTTCAAGTAGTTGCGGGCGGAGCAGAAATTGTAAAAGCATATTCAGAACTTGTTGACCCAATTTTACAAAGAGAATTACTAGAAAAGCAACTTGAGGAAAAGGCACTTGGAGATGATGAAACAATGGATGTAGATGAAGATTTTCTGCTTTCAATGGAACATGGTATGCCACCAATATCTGGACTTGGTTTCGGTATTGATAGATTTGTTCAATTTATATTTGACTTGCCAAATATTAGAGATACTGTGCTTTTCCCACTTATGAAACAACAGTAAGTACAATAATAACAATTTTATAAAAGAATAAAAATCTTGAATTAAGTAAAAGTAAGGAACTGTTTTAGTTGTTTGACGTAAATACAAAAGACAATGTAAAAGAGAAAAATATGGACTTAAATGAATTTTATAGTGAATTGGATAATCTATTCCCTGAGCCTAAATGTGAACTAGAGTATAAAAGCACATATCAGTTACTGGTTGCCGTTATACTTTCTGCACAGTGTACAGATAGAAGAGTGAATATTGTGACAAAAGAGTTGTTTAAAGAGTATGATACACCAGAAAAAATGCTTAAATTGTCGCAAAGTGAACTTGAAAATAAAATACATTCAGTTGGATTTTATCACAACAAAGCAAAAAATATACTTTCTATGAGCAGAGACCTTATTGAAAAATTTAATGGAGAAGTGCCAAAGGATATTGAAAAATTACAAACTCTTGCGGGAGTGGGACGTAAAACTGCAAATGTTGTTTTTTCTGAGGCATTTAAAGGAGATGCCATTGCAGTTGATACTCATGTACTGCGTGTTTCAAATAGGTTAGGATTTGTAAAAACAGATAATCCATATAAATGCGAACTTGCTTTAATGAATCTTTTTGATAAGAGTAGGTGGGGAAAACTTCATCTTCAACTTGTTCATTTTGGAAGGTATATTTGCAAGGCAGTAAAACCTAAATGCTCTGAGTGTCCATTCACTAATAATTGCATCTATTATGCATTGCATAATACTAAATAATGCATTATGTATGCAGGACATAATACTATATATTGTAGTTATTTAAAGATAATTGCTAATACTTATCATGAAATATCCAAAATGAGTATTTAGGAAAAAGCAAAGAGTGCTAGAAAAGGGGTAAAATTATATGTTTCTTGACAGAGTAAAAATTTCAATAAAGGCTGGAAATGGTGGAAATGGTTCTACTTCTTTTTTGCGTAATGCAATGACTGCAAAGGGGGGTCCAGATGGTGGAGAAGGAGGTAAAGGTGGTGATGTGATTTTTAAGGCAACTCAATCACTTAATACCCTGTATGATTTTCGTTTTCACAAAAAATTTATAGCAGAAAATGGCGAAAATGGCTCAAAAAAACTTAAGTCTGGCGCTAATGGCAAGAATATTGTAATTAGTGTGCCTTGTGGTACTGTTATTATTGATGCTAAAACAAATAAAGTAATTGCTGATTTAAATGAGGACGGCATGGAATTTGTTGCCCTGAAAGGAGGAAAAGGTGGGCATGGGAATGCATACTACAAGTCATCTATAAAACAGACTCCCCATTATTCTCAAACTGGGGAAATAACTGTTGCTCATGAAGTCATCCTTGAACTTAAAACAATAGCAGATGTTGGTCTTGTTGGATTTCCAAATGTTGGAAAGTCTACTTTGCTGTCCTGCGTTTCAAATGCAAATCCTAAAATTGCAAATTATCCTTTTACAACTTTATATCCGAATCTTGCTGTTTGTGAAGTTAAAGGACAGACCTTTGTTGTAGCGGATATTCCAGGACTTATTGAGGGAGCAAGTGAAGGACAAGGTTTGGGACATTACTTTTTGAAACACGTAGAAAGAGTAAGACTTATTTTGCATTTAGTAGATATATCACAAAGTGATGGTAGGGATTTTATTAACGATTATAAAATAATTAATAGCGAGTTAAAAAAATATAGTGAGGAACTTGTAAGGACACCTCAAATTGTAGTGTTTACTAAAGTTGACCTATTAGATGAAAAGACTCTAACCGAAAGGCTTAATAGGTTTAACTCTAATGTGGGAGAAAGTTATATTTGTATATCAGGAGCAACATATCAGGGCATTGAAAATCTTAAACTTTTAACACTAGAAAAACTAAGCAAAATTCCTAAAAAACCACCTTTATTAGTTGAAGATTATGACTTTGATAAGAGAGATTATTCTTCATTACAAATAACAAGAGATGACGATGGTTCCTTTGTCGTTAGCGGTGGAAAGATTGATAATTTTATTCGAGGAGTAGTCCTTTCTGATACTAGGTCTTTTGCTTATTTTCAAAATAGGCTGCAAGAAATGGGTATTATAGATTTATTGAAAGAAAAAGGGCTCAAGAATGGAGGAATTGTCAAAATAAAAGATATAACATTTGAATATACTGAATAAATGATATCAATAGGAAGCATATTAAAACTAATCATATGAATTTTAAAATAGATTGTTATATAAATATAACTAAATATTAAGGAGAGTGTATGATAACAACTAAACAAAGAGCATATCTTAGAGGACTTGGAAATGCATTAGAACCTGTTATGCAGGTAGGAAAAGATGGGTTAAGTAAAAACTCTTTTGAGGCAATATCTAATCTATTAGAAGCAAGAGAATTAATAAAGATAAAGGTATTAAAAAATTCTAATTTTACTGCTAAAGAGATTATGTCTGAAATATGTAATAGCCTAGGTGCAGAGCCTGTGCAGGTTATTGGTAGTATAATAATTATTTATAAAAAATCTTCTAGAAAAGATTTCAAACATATTGAGTTATTATGACAAAATTTTAGTTCATTGTTTTAGTAGGACATATTTTTGATAAGTTTATTTTATGATGGATGAGGAATAAAATCACTTGTTATATGTTCCTATTTTGCATGTGATTATATAAGGCTTTTAACACTATAGTATTTCTTTATAAATTTTTTTGTTGGTGTTTTTGTTTGTAAGAGATATTAGAGAAAAGATAAGAAGAATGGATGCAAAAATGCTATAATAAATATTAAAGGACACAAATAAACTTGCTATAAAAAGAATTGTTGCTGAGACAAAATATCCTTTTGATTTATCATAATTAAATGCAGATGAAAACATATCTTTTAGTGTTGTCTTTGAAAATGACTCATTTGTAGTTATTTCAGGATAATAGTCATACTCTTTATAAAGATTTTGGTAGGTTTCATATTTATTTAACAACAATATTTCAAAGTTATAATTTTTAAAACACTTTGAAAGATTTTTGTCGTAGTCATTACAAATAATGACAATTTTATCTAGTGGCTTTTTACAAGACGAAATTAATAGAATCAAATCGTCTAAGTTAAATGTTTGAAACTTTAGATATGGGTAAAGAATTACGTGTGAGTTGTCTTGATGAGTAATGTATATATTTTTTTTACATTTAACTATGTTTTGATGCCTACTTTTTGCAAGTTTAAAGAAAAAATTGATATAGTTTGTATCACTTGCAAGAGAGTAAAACATTTTCTCAGCATCTTCCTTTTCTTTTTGCTTTAAGTTTGTCTTAACTCCTTTTCTTTTACTTAGAAATAAAGATATTATTTCTATAATAACTGTCAAAGTAAAAGATATTAAAATTGATAGCCATACAGAATCTAGTATGTATCTAAGCCATATAAAGAAAACTAAAAATATTATAAAACACTTTATAAAGACCTGCAGTAAAAATAAAATTTTTTTCATATTCAAATTATAGACAAAATATTAAAAAAATAAACAAAAGTTTTGTCTTTATTTTTATACTTTAAAAATGATTTGACAATATACTTTATTTTAAGTATAATAGTTTATAATTATCTTATGGAGTTTAGTATGGATGAACGTGTTTTAAATCTTTATGAATATTTAACTGAGAAAAAATGCAAGGATATAGCATTGTATGAAACTTTGACGGATGGTGAAAAACAATATATATTTATCTTATCTAATGCCAGTGTTGCAAGCAATAAAAAGTTCGCACAATCTTTTATGGAGGATATGCAACTTGAGGTTTATCCAGAGGGGTACCATAAGGGAGAGTGGATTGTTTTTGATTTTAACGACATAATAATTCATTCGTTTATTCCACCAATTCGTGAAAAGTATAGTTTGGATAAACTTTATCATTCTAAAAAAGTAACTTTAAACAAACAAAACAAAAAATAAGGCAAATTTGTTTTGTTTTTTTATGTTATTATGTTAAACTTATATTGTCAGTTAAAGCATTTTGATATAATTTTACTTAGGTTTAAACTGATGTTAAAAACAGAGGAAGTGTGAATATAAGGCTTAAATTTAATTCGGTATTTCCAAAAACTTATGTAACTAGGATGTGTTATGATTAAAATATGTTTCGTTTGTAGCGGGAACACCTGTCGTTCTATTATGGCAGAGAGATTGATGAAAAAAATGCTTAAAGATAGAAAAATTGAAGATATAAAAGTTTCATCAAGAGGATTAAATGCAACAGGTGAAAATATAACTAGTCATGCAAAACAAGTGCTTAAAGAATTTAAAGCCATAAGTTCTAATAGAAAGTCTATTAAACTAGGGAAAATTGATAGGAATACCTTATATATCACAATGACTAGCGACCAAAAAAGTAAGATAAAATCTAAGAATGTTGTGTCTTTTAATGAACTTATTGGATTTGATATTGCTGACCCTTACGGACTAGATTTTCAAACTTACAAGAAAACTGCTAAAGAGTTAATACAAGGAATAAATGTATTGATTGAAAAATTAGAATTATGGAGACAGTAGGAGATAGTTTATGATTATTTTAGCAAGTGACCACGCAGGTTTTTTACTTAAAGAAGAAATAAAAAAATTTTTTAATAAAGAAAATATAATAGTAATTGATGTAGGTTGCTATTCAAGAGAACAACCTGATGATTATCCAGATTTTGCAAAAGCCGCTAATGCAAAGGTTAGCGAAGATCCCAAAAATGTAGGTATTTATATTTGTGGCACAGGAATAGGTATGAGCATAGTGGCAAATAGGAATCCTAAAATACGTGCCGCACTATGCATGAATGAAAATTATGCTTCTCTTGCTAGACGACACAACGATGCAAATGTGTTATGTCTTTCAGGGAGATATACCTCTGCTAAAAAGGCAATTAAGATTGTTAAAGTTTTTTTAACAACTGATTTTGAAGGTGGTAGACACGCACGACGAATAAAAAAATATTGAGGTGATTATGCTGAATGTTATAATACCTATTGTTGACAACTCAAAAAGATATTACAAAATTTTAGAAAGTTTAACAAATTTGGCAAATGTCAATGTCTATATTGGTGTGACTAGTTCTTTAATAAAGGACTTTGACTTTATTAATGGTGACAATCTTTTTTATTTTAAATTTAAAGATGGCTCCAACAGAGAAGAAATTATAAATTCACTACAAAAATATATTGGCACTGGTGCTTTACTTATAATGCGAAAGCCTATTTCAGCAAATGAATTTAATGCTTTTGTTAATACCAAAAAAGATATAGTTACGTGCAGACGAAGATTAAGCAGAGTTAAATCTTTTTTTTATAATATTTGGCAAAAAATACTAAAACTTTGCCTCGGTGTTAGACTCTATGATGGAGATACATCTGTTATTTATTTTGGAGAGGATATATCTTCGGTAATTTTAAATTCTTCAAATCTTAGTTATAATAGCCGTGTGGACAGATGGAAGGGTATAGAACAAGATGTGGTTGCTATAGAAGGTGAACCCGTTAAGATTGAAAAGGACAAAAAATCAAATTTTATAAGTGCTCTTATCTGCATTGTTGCCCTTATTGTAGGAAGTGTAGTTACAACAATTGTTAGTATATTTATACCTGTTAATATCATAGTAGGTCTTTTGCTTTTCTGTCTTGATGCTATTTGTCTTTCAGTTATATTTTTTATTTTAATAGTAACTATATTTAATAACATGGTTGGCAAAAAACAATATGATTATGCGATAGAAATAGAAAATGAAATAAATGATAACAATAAGGATATAACTGAAGAAAATGCAGATAATAATATATCATATGAGGAGGAAAATAGGAATGAATAAAAAAGTTAGATTGGGAATAAATGGATTTGGACGTATTGGGAGACTGGTTTTAAGAGTTTGTGCAAAGCGAAATGATGTAGAGGTCGTTGCAGTAAATGACCCATTCATTGACCTTGAATACAGCAAGTATATGTTCACTCATGATACAATTCATGGTAAGTTTGATGGTGAGTGTCTTATTAAAGGTGATAAACTTGTTGTCAATGGAGAAGAAATTACCTTTTATGGAGAAAAAGAGCCATCCCTTATTCCATGGAGAAAACTTAATATAGATGTTGTGATAGAGGCTACAGGGAAATTTACTAAATATGAGGATGCAGTGAAACATATTGATGCAGGTGCGAAAAAAGTTATAGTATCAGCACCAGGCAAGAATATGCCTATGTTTGTTATGGGAGTAAATCATAATGATTATAAAGGTGATATGCTTGTTATCTCAAATGCATCATGTACAACAAACTGTCTTGCTCCTCTTGTAAAGGTTATTAATGATAATTTTGGCATTAGTGAGGGACTTATGACTACAGTGCACTCAATAACAGCAACACAACTTACTGTTGACGGACCATCAAAGAAAGATTGGCGTGGTGGGCGTGCTGCCTCTTACAATATAATACCTTCATCCACTGGTGCTGCAAAAGCAGTGGGAGAGGTTATACCTTCGCTAAAAGGCAAACTTACTGGCATGAGTTTTAGAGTTCCGACAATCAATGTTTCTGTTGTAGATTTAACTGCGAGACTTGAGAAACCTACCACTTATGATGAAATTGTAAATGCAGTAAAAAAAGCCTCAGAGAATGAGATGAAAGGAATCTTAGGTTGGACAGATGATGATGTCGTTTCTTCTGACTTTATAGGTGATGCGAGAACTTCAATATTTGATGTTAAAGCAGGCATTATGCTAAGTCCTACATTTGTTAAACTTGTTGCATGGTATGATAATGAATGGGGTTACTCAAATAAAACGGTAGACTTGGCTTGTCACATTTGTAAATAAGGTGAATATGGACGCAAATAAGGAAAATAGTCAAAAGGCAGAGAAAGATAAAGCGAAAGCAAGTAACAAGGGGAAAAATCACTTTAATTTTAATAGCATTCTATCACTCGTTGCCTTTATAGGTATTGGTTGTATAGCCATATCATTGCTTTTAACGTTGATTTTTGAGCGGGATAGCAACTTATCAAACACATTTAAAGCGGTGGGTCAGGTTATAGCATACATTTTATGTATTATATTAGCATTTTCGTGGGTTAAATCAAGAGGGAAATCTATTCCTTGGATTGTATGCTATGTTGTATTTGTTGTAACTATTGTAGTACTTTTTATTTTGACAATATAGTAGTATATGAGAAATTTTTATGTATCTATAGTTTTATTAGTTTTAATAATTCTTTTTGCTTCTCTTCAAACTTTTTGGAGTGGGCTCGTTTATTTTGCACTAAGTTTTCTAATTATACTATGCATATATTGGCTTATAGTATTAATAAATCAATATATAGTAGATTACTATAAAACGTTTGAAGATGACTTTAAAATATACTGTAATGAAACTATTAATTCTACTATGTTGTCTGCAAAGGATATAAACGACAACTTAAGTTACTATAGAAAAAAATATAAAAGGTCTCTTATTAGAGATAAAATACTTGATATAACAAAAATTTTATTTATAATCTCCATTTTGGTAAGTTGCGTGGTGGGAATGACAATGGTCTAATTTCGCTATTATTCTTCAATCTATTTGTAAAAATTGATTGATTTTTAGTTGATTATTTTTTTATAATGTGTTATTATTTAAGGGCAAAGAAATTAAAACAAAGGAGTTTAATATGTACAAATTTGAGAAAAAAGACAAACGAGGAGTTGTAACTATTACCATTTCAAGTGAAGAATGGGAAAACGCTGTCGAAAAATCCTACGAGGAAAACAAAAGTAAATTTAATATTCAAGGCTTTAGGAAGGGCAAAGCACCAAGAAAGGTTATAGAGCAAAACTATGGTGATACAATATTCTTTGATGATGCGTTTGACCATGTTGTAACAGTTGAATATAACAAATTTTTAAACGAGAATACAAATATTATTCCAGTTGAACAACCTCATGTTGTGGATAACAAATTTACAGCAGATAAGGGACTTGAAGTTGTTTTGGAGTTTGACCTTCTTCCAGAGTTTACATTACCATCATTTAAAGGACTAAAAGCAAAGAAAAAAGATGTAGAGGTTACTGATGAGCAGGTAGATGCAGAACTTGAAAATGAGAGACAGGCTCATGCTAGATACGTTGAAGAAGAAAAAATTGCCGAAAATGGAGATTATGCTACTATAGACTTTACCGGATATATTGATGATGTCAAATTTGAAAGTGGGGAGGCAAAAGATTATAGATTGGAACTCGGTTCTCATTCTTTTATTGATACATTTGAGGACCAAATTGTTGGCATGAAAAAAGACGAAGAAAAAGACGTTAAAGTAACATTTCCAGAAAATTATCATGTAGATGAATTAAAAGGTAAACCTGCAATTTTTAAAGTTGTTCTTAAAAAAGTTGAGAAAAAGGAACTTCCTATAATTGATGATAAATACGTTTCAGATACTACCGAGTTTGAGACTTTGGATGAATACAAAAAATCAATTAAAGAAAATTTATTGAAAATGGAAGAGGACCGTGCAGAACGTGATTATGAGGTTGCTCTCCTTGATGAAATTGCCGAGTTAAGTCATATTGAGGTTCCTCAATCTATGGTAGAACATGAAGTTCACCATATGGTAGAAGATTTTGAGCATAGACTCTCTCATCAGGGTATGACTTTGCAGAACTATCTTGATTATATTGGCAAGAGTCTTGATGAGTTTAAAGAAGATAGAAAATCTGACGCAGAGAAGAATATTAAGACAAGACTTGTTCTTCAAAAGATTATCTCTGAAAATAATATAACTGCATCAAATGATGAACTTGATAAAAATATTGAGGAATATGCAATAAAATATAATATGACACTTGACGATTTCAAGAAAGCAATGTCGCCAAATGACTATGCTTACTTTGAGAACAACGTTATTATGACAAAAGTTTTAGATTTAATTAAAGAACAAAGTAAATAATTTTTTAATAAAAGGTATATAATAAAGGGGGATACATTATGCTAATACCTATGGTTGTTGACCAAACAGGCAATAGTGAGAGGTCTTATGATATTTATTCTAGATTGCTGGAAGATAGAATTATCTTCTTGAATGGAGAGGTTGATGACAATGTTGCTAATATTGTTGTTGCTCAACTTATTTATCTTGAAGGGAAAAATCCAAATAAAGATATATTCATATATATAAATAGTCCAGGAGGAAGTGTTTCTGCAGGACTTGCAATATATGATACCATGAAATATATTAAGTGTGATGTGTCAACAATATGCGTTGGCAGGGCAGCATCAATGGGTGCTTTCTTGCTAGCAGGAGGGACTAAAGGTAAAAGGTTTGCTCTTCCTAATAGTGAGATTATGATACATCAACCACTTGGTGGTGCACAAGGTCAAGTCAGCGATATTCAAATACAAGCCAATCATATTCAATATATTAAAGAACGTATGAATAGTATGCTTAGCGAAAACACAGGAAAACCACTAGAAATAGTTGAAAAAGACACAGATAGAGATAACTATATGACAGCACAGGAGGCAAAAGACTACGGAATAATTGACGAAATTTTCGTATCTAGAAAGAAAGATAAGAAGGAGGCTTAATGTCTGATTTAGAATGTAAATGTAGTTTTTGTGGAAAGAGCCAAAAGGACGCAAAAAAGTTAGTCGCAAGTCCTAATGGAGATGCTTTTATTTGTGATGAATGTATTGAAATATGTAAAGATATTGTTACTGACGTCGTTCAGAAGCAGAGTTTTGAAAAGATTGAGTTGCCAACACCTAGTGAAATCAAGGAAAAACTTGATGAGTATATTGTTGGGCAAGATGAAGTAAAGAAGGTTTTAGCAGTCGCAGTTTACAATCATTATAAGAGATTAAATTATAATTTAACTAAAAATGAAAATGATAAAAGTGATGTTGAACTTGAAAAAAGTAACATTTTAATGGTAGGTCCTACAGGCTCTGGGAAAACTCTTCTTGCAAAAACACTTGCTAAGGTTTTGAAAGTACCTTTTGCATCTGCGGATGCAACTACACTGACAGAGGCAGGGTATGTAGGCGATGATGTTGAAAATATTCTTTTAAAGTTAATACAAAATGCTGATTATGACATTGAAAAGGCTCAAAGAGGTATTATTTATATTGATGAAATAGATAAAATTGCAAGAAAAACTCAAAATGTTTCTATCACGCGTGACGTCGCTGGGGAAGGTGTTCAACAGGCACTCTTAAAAATACTTGAAAGCACAATTGCCTCAGTTCCACCACAGGGGGGACGAAAACATCCACATCAGGAAATGTTACAGATAGACACAACGAATATATTGTTTATTTGTGGTGGAGCATTTGTAGGACTTGATAAAATTATTGAGGCAAGAGAGAACGATACTACACTTGGCTTCAATGCTGACATAATAACACAAGAGGAAAAAGAAAAGAAAAATTATATTAAAGATATACAGCCAAATGACCTTATTAAATTTGGTCTTATTCCAGAATTTGTCGGAAGACTTCCTGTTGTAGTTGGTCTTGATGAACTTGATGAAAATGCGCTAGTAAAAATATTGACTGAACCTAAAAATTCAATAATTAAACAATATGATTTGATGTTTAAGATTGATGGAATAAATATTGAATTTTCAGAAAATGCAATTAAGGCAATTGCTAAAAAGGCTATGGAATTGAAAACAGGGGCGAGGGGACTTCGTACAATCATCGAAAGTAAAATGAATAAATTAATGTATGAGGCACCAAGTTATAAGGATATTGATAAAATTATTGTAACTGACAAATTTATAGAACTCGACAATGGTCAACCTGAAATTATAAGAAAGAGTGCAGATAATAAGGCGGTTTGTTAATTTTTGAAATTAAGTATGTAGGTGACTTTTACACAAATAAAATTTAATAAAATAGGTCAAATAAGGTCCAAAGCGAAAATCTTTGGACTTTTGTATTATGTATATAAAATTTAAATATTTTATTAGCGTATTGATTAAGTTAATAACAAACTGTTAAAGCAATGCATATATAAACATGGGAGGGTAGCAATGCGTAGAATGTTTAATATTTTTGATAATAACAATAAACCTGACACTTTTGTTACAATACAGAACACAAGAGAAGATATAATAGGGGAACTTGATGCGATTATTCAGTATGACAATCACCTTGGGCAGACAAATGACCAGAGAGCAAGACAAACAATTTCAGATATCATGAGGGAAGAAAAACTGCATGTTGGGCAACTTTTTGGTCTGCTATTTTCGCTTGACCCTGAAAGTAAAGAACAATTTGAAAAAGGCCTTAAAGAGTTCGAGGGGTTATCATAATTTATAAAATCCAATGAATGTATAAATTTTAAAGCAGCCTATATTGATTTTACAAAGGATGCTTTAAAAATTTTGTTAATATACTTATGCAAAGTATAATACAATATATATTATCTTGTTTAATATACAACATACTAGATATACTACACTAGACCTTTTTGATACATTGACAAAATTTATCTAAA
This sequence comes from uncultured Clostridia bacterium, assembly GCA_944350275.1. Classification (GTDB taxonomy): domain Bacteria; phylum Bacillota; class Clostridia; order Christensenellales; family UBA1242; genus Caccovivens. The sequence goes on from CALVOK010000011.1 coordinate 54,623, forward strand.
ACGTAAAGACTTTATCTCATGATAAAGTTTTTCTTATTATCAAATAAAGTTGATTGTTGTTTTGAGTTTAAATAGATAATGTCAAATGGGGCAAATTTTCATTTAGATTATTCATATAAAAAATAAATATTAAAGTTAAACAGTGTTTTGCTAAGAGATGTAAAGTACATTAAAACATAAAATATTACCCAAGAAAAATAATAATTATTAAAAAATTACTTGACAAATGGCTTATGAATTTATATAATAATAAGGTATGATAAAAGGATGCGGGCGTGGCGGAATGGCAGACGCGCTTGTTTAAGGGGCAAGTGGGAAACCGTGTGGGTTCGACTCCCACCGCCCGCACCAGAGCAAAAATCTCGAAAGAGATTTTTTTTGATTAAGTATAAGTGGGAGTCGAACCCAAGGGTTCACAAGGGTTCCCTGAAAATCGTAAGATTTTTAGGGTAAGGCTCCCACCGCCCGCACCAAACAAAAATAATCCGAGATTTTTATTCGAGGGTTATTTTTTTGTACTTTTATTTCTTATTTTTTCACTATTCGCTCTTCTTTCCTCGGATTATATTTGAAATAAGAAAGAAAAAAGAGAAATGAAAAGTTGAGAATAAGGACAATTTTCACTGGGTTTACAAGGGTACCCTGAAAATCGTAAGATTTTTAGGGTAAGGTTCCCACCGTCCGCACCAGAGCAAATTGTTGTTTGACCAGACACTGAACTTGAAGAAATTGATAATCTTCTTCTTTTAAAAGGTTATATAAAAAAGTAGAAAAGTTGTATTGTTTGTCAAATACTTCTTGACTTTTATGTGAATATTTGATAGTATTAATTAAAGCAATTGTTGGTTCGCATAATTCTTAGGAGGGGTTTATGAAAATAATTGGAATGAATACAACTGTGAATGATTTTGATGAGAATAATGTTACTGTTGATACTTTGATTGAAAATCTTAAAACAAATTTGAGAAATTATAATATTGATGAAAGGTATTTTAAATTAGTAGTAGACCTTTATAATAAAATTTTTACTTCAACACCAGAGAAAATGCCAGAGGAAATAATCAAAGAGGGGACTTTGTTTCATTTTACTCCGGTATATAATAAGGCAAGTGGAGAAATTTTATATGATAAAGTAGAAAGCATTGCCAATAACGGTCTACTTTCTTTGGATATGTTGACACATCTTTCAGATGGAACAGATCCTGCTTATGTTTCTTTTCATTCTGTTTTAAAAGGTGAGAAAACATTAAAGGATGTTATGTCTCGTATTTCTAGTGATGACAGAAAAGAGGATATTGGTTATCAAAGTTTAATTATATTTATAAATACAGACACTCCTGCAATTCAGGAGTTATTGAAACTAGGTAGAGTTGGAATTGATGACTACAATGATACTAGGCTAGAAGATATGATTAATCTAAAATTCGCTGATTGGGAAATTATAAAGAAAATGTTTGTGCTTGACAATACTTGGTGTCCAGATGCCGCCAGTTCGTCTGGTGTATGTTATCTTCCTATTGGTGTGCCTTCAAGTTATATTAGTGCGGTTGTTATTCCAAAAAGCATTCAGAAAGATGAAAAATTGCTATCTATTTTAAAAAAGGGTTTCATAAATGCAAAACTCTTAGATGACGACGGCAACGAAATACAGGAAGAGCAAGAGACAGAACGGGAATAGGTGTTATGTTTTGCTATATTTAGAAAAACATGAAAATTTTTTTAGAGAAACAAGATTATTTTTTATTGATTAATAACTATTAAAGGGAGTGCAACTTTGAATCAAGAAGATAATAGAAAAGTTGTTATAAGATTCACAGAAGAAAGTGATTTAAAACAGTTGCCGTGGCTTTATAGACGATACCATAACGGAGATACTCACTTAGAAACCAATATCGATGGTATGTATAAAAAATTTAGCGAACTAAAACAAAATGACAATTATAGATTCGTTTCGGCGGTAGACGGAGACAAACCTGTAGGTTTTTGCTCGGTTGTGATAAATCAAGATATTGTAGAGAGATAAAAACCTATTATAATGCTTTGGAATTTGAGGATGCATCCTGAGTATAGAGGGCAAGGTATAGGTAGTCTAATTATGAAATTTATAGAAGACTTTGGGAAAGAAAAAGGAGTTGATTTTATATTTTTAGGCTGTGATGCAGACAACCAAAGTGCAAGAAAATTTTACAAGAAACTTGGCTATGGCGAAGATTATGGATTTTATAAGAATTTGTAATAATAGAATATAAAAATAAAATGATTAGAAAATTATTAAAGATTTACAATTATAATTAGGTAAAAGAGTTGGGCTTTATTAGTTGCCAGTACTGTTACGGCAAACATAGAGAAATTCGCGATTTTTTAATTTTAGTATGTAAATTCTTGTTCCATTTGGTTTACATAATCTTTATCTGTTTCAATAATTGTGTCATATATTTTGCTGATATTGCTTCCAATAGTGGTTATTGTCCCATCAACATTAATTGGTTCTTGCAATCTATTTATATTTTTGTTTATCCATTCTCTTTTTTCTTTCAAAAGTTGAGCATGGGTCTTTTTTGTCCCATCTTCATTATACACAAGCTTTAACAATGGAAATCGTTTCACCAAATTCCAGCCATTCGTACACATTTGGGCATCGACTAACTCTGACACTCGAAATGCAAACGGCTCAACTTCTCCTTCTAAAATCGGGTTGGTACTTATAAGACCGATATGTTTATTAAAATAACAATCATTATATTTTTTCTCTTGCTTTTCGCTTACGACAAGTTCTCTTTCTGTCTTTTTTGAAAATTCTGAATTTGGCACGCACTCAGCCATAAACTCAGCTATTTTTTTGTAACTTGTTCTAATCGCTTCACGCTCTATTAAAAACGAATCATGATTAGCCCGATAAAACCTTGGTTCACATGAAACCAACATGCTTTCTTTTGTATAAATAATTGCTTTTGGAGATAATTTACAAACATCAGATTATCTGCATATTGCTTCTTGTTCAGCATGACGAACTTCATGAAACACGCAACGAATTATATCATTTATTCTTGAGTTTCTTTGAGAAATACTTCCTTTGTAATAAGGTCCTATCTTAAAACCAGCATAATCAGCACTAAGGGCATTTTCATTTATTCCCAGTGATAGAGTGCCGTCTTGGTTATGAAGCATTGCAAAACGAACTTTCTCATCTTCGTCATTTAAAGGCAAAATGTCTCCAATAGGGAGTTTGAATGAACTGTTATTTACAGTTTCAAAGAAGAGTGTCTCTACCATCGGAACAATTTTTTTCTGAACAAAGTTAGTTCCTTCGCAATCTGGAGAGGATATAATACTAACAAAAAATTTTTTTAATTTTTCATCTATTTTCATAACAATTTCCTTACATTAAAATTATAACATATTTATTGTAAATTTTCAATATAAAAATAATCTGATTTGAAAATAATTTTTTAAATAATGTTATTAAGGTTTGAATTATAATAATTTTATGATATAATGTAAGTATGCAAATCATACATATTGGTAAAGAAAATGCCACATTTCAGCAAATTTTTGCACTTAAAAATAACAGAAACAAAAGATTGCATATGGGGCAGTTCTTTGTTGAAGGCGTCCAAAATATAAAAAATGCTATAAGCAATAATTGGCATATAGTTGCTTTTATTTTTTCGCAAGATAAAGAGTTGTCTCAATGGGCTAAAAGTATTCTGCGTTTTTCTGATATTAACTATGCCTTATCAAGTGAACTGATGAATAAATTAAGTGATAAAACAGACACGAGTGAAATACTTGCTATAATAGAGATGAAAGAAGAACTTAATATTTTTAATACAAAAAATCCTGTGTATGTTCTACTTGATAGACCATCAAAGAAAGGTAATTTAGGCAGTATAATAAGGTCTTGTGATGCTTTGAATGTGGATTGTTTATTTTATTCCGGGCATAGTGTGGATATATATGACCGTGAAGTTATTACTGCATCGATGGGTTCTTTTTTTAGAGTGCCTTTTTGTTTTATTAAGTCAAATGAAGATTTTTTAAGTTTGATATATAACCTTAAAAATATGTATAAAGATTTTCAAGTGGTTGCGACTTCATTGCAAGCAGAGGATAAAATTCAAGATTGTGATTTTACTAAACCAACTCTGCTTTTAGTTGGTAATGAAACAGATGGACTATGTAAGTTTTATAAAGAAAACGCTGACAAGTCTGTTATAATACCTATAAAAAAAGATATAGATTCTCTTAACGTCGCATGTGCAACTTCTATTTGCTTATATGAAATTCAAAGGCAAAGGGGTTTTAAAAATATAAATACTTAAATTTGTTAATTTAAAATATTTTATTTGGGGTAGTCTTAGCGAGCGTAATTATTTGGTTTTATAAAAGTAGGAGGGGAATATTGATTAAATTGATGGGCAAGATGTTTGATATAAGCGGATATATTGAAAATGTCTATTGCTTAGATAATTTTTCTGCGTTTTGCGTTAAGGTTGATGGTATTAAATACAAGACTGTTGAGCACGCATTTCAAACTATAAAATTTTTAGATTCTGCACCAGAAATAGCGGATAAAATCAAAAATTCCAATTCTCCATTTGAGGCACGAGAGTTAGCCTATAATTACAAATCATTGAGGAGAAAGGACTGGGGACAAGTTAAGTATGATATTATGGAAATGTTGTTACGACAAAAGGTAAATCAAAATGCCTATGTTAGAGAAAAATTAATCAATACAAGCCCATATACTATTGTTGAAGATTGTGGAGAAGATGATGATAAAGATTGGGGTGCGGACTCGACGGAACAGGTAATAATAACTTAGGTAAATTATGGATGAAAGTTAGAGATGAAATATTGCATGATATGAAAATAATTAATAATTTCATTTAGATTTAGAAAGTTTTTTGCTGAACTATTAGATTTTGAACTGCAATCTTTCGTAGTAGTGAATAAAAGACATAGAAATTAATTACTTTTATGGTAGCAAATATGTAAAATAATATTTAAGAACATATCACTTATTTTAATCATCTATAAGTTTCTCAAAATCTTTTGGAAAGGGTACTGAAAAAGTTAGTGTCTCTTGCTTAAAAGGATGATAAAATGAAACATCTTTACAAATAAGGGCAGTGTGGTTAATCGTTTGAGTTTTATTTCCATAAAGTTCATCGCCAAGCAGGGCATGTCCTATACTTGAAAGATGCACTCTTATTTGATGAGTTCTGCCATGGATAAGGTTTACACTTATAAGAGTAAACTTTTTTATTTGATTATCTTCCTTTATCTCGCAAATTTTAATAGGACGTACAAAGGTCTTTGCATCTTTGCCGTCAAATGCTATCTCTCTTTTCTTATTATTGATTTTATCCTTAGAAGTGGTTTTTATCTTTTTATCAATTACTAAATCTCTATCTATAACGCCCTCGCATATGGCATAATAGGTCTTATTTATATCCTTAATTTCTTTTTGTGAAATGCTATCTTTTGCAACAATCACAATACCTGATGTGTCTTTATCTATTCTGTTTATAATTCTCAAAGTGAAGTTTGGGTCTTTGTCTTTCATATAAAAACATATTCCGCCTGCAAGGTTAAAGGAATAATGCGATTTGCTAGGCATACTAGCAAGTCCTGCTGGTTTATTGATTAGTAAGTAGTATTCATCTTCATATACTATATCTAGTGGTAGTATGCATTGCATAATAGTAGTTTTGTTGTTAGGATTTGAATTGATGGCAAGGTCATCACCAATAGAAAGAGAATGGTTGATTGTAACATCATTGCCGTTTACTTTGATATATCCCATATGTTTTCTTAGATTTGTAATAAAGTTTTCTGAAAAATCGTTGTCTTTCAAGAAAAAGTAAATGGTAGAATAGTTTTTTGTTATTTGATAGTGCTGATATTTTATCATAAAGTGCTCCTTTTTGATTGTTGATTAAATAAATACTATTTTGCAAGTGTTTACATATGCGAGTAGGTAAATATTTCTTTTTTGTAAACAATTGTAGGTGAATTTAAGAGGCTTTTAAAAGAAACTTTTCCTAACTTTTTATAGTTTAGGTTATATTGCCTATCTATTATAGCAAAAATATATTTTTTTGTAAAATTTATTTAAACTACTTTAAAAAACTTGACATATTTTGTTTGCTATTATATAATTTTAGTGTTTAAAAGCGATGATGAAAGACTAGTAGCAAGATGTAGTTATCTCAGAGAGCCTATAAGTTGCTGTAATATAGGCATAATAAACCTTGTGAATTCACTTTCTAGCCACATTTATGAAACTATTTTTCTTAATGCGAAACTTATAAAATGTGTTTGTATCAGTAGCGAATTTAGTAATGATTCTATAAGATGAGTGTAAAAAATAGCTCTAATCTCTGCGTAAAAGATAAAGTTATAAAGACAAAATCTTATGTTTTATTAAATGATGGAAAATAGGTGTAGTTTATGTCGTAAAACCTGCGTTAAAGGTAATTAAGGATTGAATTTATATAAAAAATAGAGCGAGTGTTAAGTTAAAAATGCGGTTTTATCTTACTTTCTTAGGATTTGGATGGTATAACAGATAAAAAGCACAAAACGCAAAAGATTTAAAGCAAAAGAAGTTATCTCACAATTTGGAAACATCACTTTTTATGTCTCGCAAGATTGGTTATTGTTTATACTTTTAATGGCTTGTGGATATATAGATTCAATTAAAATTAGGTGGTACCACGAAGAGACCTTCTTTCGTCCTAATACGAGAGGGTCTTTATTTGTTATAAAGGAGAATGTTATGATAAGTGAACAACTTGAAACAATAAAGGAGCAATTACTTGCTGAAATCAATGGTGCTGAAAGGGTCAACCAAATAGGACAAATTAGAGCAAAGGCGTTTGGAAAGTCTGGTTCGATATCTGCACTATCAAAGGGTATGAGAGATTTGAGTCCTGAGGAGAGACCTAAATTTGGGGCAATGATTAATGAACTTAAAAAAGTCATCGAAGAAAGTTTGGTATCAAAGGAAAGTGAACTTGAAGAAATCGAATTAAAGCGTAAACTAGAAGAGGAGCAAGTGGATATAACTGAACCTTCAAATATAAGAGAGATTGGAGCACTTCATCCTATTGCTGATGTAATAGATAGACTTACGGATATATGTGTCGACATGGGATTTTCGGTTGTTGAAGGCCCAGAAATAGAAAGTGATTATTATAATTTCGAGGCTATGAATATACCAAAAAATCATCCATCTAGGGATATGCAAGATACTTTCTTTATAACTGACGAAATACTTTTAAGATCTCACACTTCGGCAGTACAAGCAAGGGAGATGGAGACAAGAAAACCGCCTTTTAAGATTATTTGTCCTGGAAAAACATATAGAAACGATAGCGATGCAACACATAGTCCTATATTTCATCAAATTGAAGGATTGGTTATTGATGAAAATATTTCAATGGCTGATTTGAAATCAATGCTAACAATACTTATGAGAAGGTTGTATGGTAATGATACTAAGATAAGATTTAGACCATCATTTTTCCCTTTCACTGAGCCAAGCATAGAGGTTGATGTATCTTGTCCTAGTTGCCACGGAAAAGGTTGTAAAATTTGCAAGGGTAGTGGTATGCTTGAACTTTTAGGTGCAGGAATTGTAAATCCAAAGGTGCTTGAAATGTCTGGAATTGACAGTAAAAAATATCGAGGTTTTGCTTTTGGTTTTGGATTGGATCGTACTGCAATGATCCTTAATAGTATAAACAATATACGTAATTTTTACAGAAATGATATAAGATTTTTAGAACAGATGAAATAAGGAGTAAATATGAAAGTAACATACAATTGGTTAAAAGAATTTGTAAATTTAACAGCCTCACCAGAAGAGGTCGCTGAAAAATTGACTTCTGCTGGAATGGAGGTTGAGGAAATTATTTATCAAAATAAAAACCTTCATGATGTGGTTGTAGGAAAAATTTTAAAGATTGAAAAACATCCACAAGCAGACAAATTGGTGGTTTGTCAAGTAGATATTGGCAATTCAATTACTCAAATCATAACTGCTGCAACAAATGTTTTTGAGGGGGCTGTTGTACCTGTAAGTTTGCCAGGCGCAGACCTTGTAAACGGTATAAAGATACAAAAAGCCAAAATGAGAGGTGTTGAGTCTTGTGGAATGTTCTGCTCAGGCGAAGAACTCGGAATAGATGAGAACTACTTTGAGGGAGCAGGAGTCAATGGTATTCTTATTTTGCCAAATGATTTTAAAGCAGGAACTCCTATTGAAAAAGCACTTATGCTTGATGATGTTGTCTATGATATAAATATAACACCTAATAGGGCGGACTGCATGAGTGTTATCGGTATAGCAAGAGAGGTGTGTGCTATATACGGCATGGACATGAAAAAGGTAAATTTAAGTTATGATATAGATGTTTATGCTCAAGACACCGTACATGATTATATTAAAGTTAGCGTAAATACGCCAAATTGCCTAAGATATATGGCAACTGCTGTTACAAATGTGAAAGTTGAAAGATCGCCTTTATGGATGAGAGCAAGACTTAATGCGGTTGGAATTAAACCCATTAATACAATGGTAGATATAACAAATTACGTTCTTGTTGAAATGGGACAACCATTGCATGCGTTTGACCAGTCTATGATAGAAGGACAGGAAATAAACGTAAGACAGGCAAAAGAGGGTGAAGTGATAGATGCTCTCAATCATAATACCTATACTCTTGACGAAAATGTTATGGTAATAGCCGACAAAAACAAACCTATGGTTATTGCTGGTGTTATTGGTGGGACTAACTCTTGTATTAGTGACAATACATCAAAATGTGTGCTTGAAAGTGCTGTGTTTGACCTTAAATCAATTAGGCTTACAAGTAGAAAAATAGGTGTAAGAACTGACTCGTCTGCAAGATACTCAAAAGGTGTAAATGTGGCAAATGCAGAACTAGGAATGGGAAGAGCGCTCCACCTTGTTTCAAAATTGAAATGTGGAAAAATTGTTCGAGGTAGAATTGATATAGCGTCAGCGAAAAATGAGGCAAGGAAAATTGTCGTTTCGGTCAAACTAATAAATGATATACTTGGGCTTCAAATAAAGGCGCAAGATATGCTTAGAATTTTAAATAATTTATGCATAGAATCAACCCTTGCAGGTGATAAGATAACTTGCGTAGTGCCACCATATAGAGAAGATATAGAAAATGATTATGATATAGCGGAAGAAGTTATCAGATTTTATGGTTATGACGTCTATGACAACATTGAATATGAACTATTTGAGAACTCTAAGGTTAGTGAAGGTCATCATCATCCAAGGCTTGCATTAGAGCGAAAATTTAGAAATTCGCTTGTGGACTTTGGCTTCTATGAAAATATTTCTTATACACTTGTACCGAGCGATAGTGCTAGCAAATTGTTATTAAATGATAACAGAAAAAATTTAATAAGAATAGCAAATCCTATTAGCGAGGATATTTCATGTATGAGGACATCTTTGGCTCATTCCTTGCTATCAAACATTGCCTATAATCTTTCAGTCGGAAATAAAAGCATGAAGATTTTTGAATGTGGACGAGAGTATATTACTGATAGTTTGCCACTTGAAAAATTGCCTAATGAGAAAAATATGTTCGCTCTTGCAATTTGCGAAGATGATAAGGAGCATAAGAATTTTTACTACATGAAAGGCATAATTGAAATGCTTTTAAACAAGACCTCGGTCGAATATACCTTAGTTCGTTCAAAAGAGCCATATCTTCATCCAGGAATTTCTGCTGATATTATTTCAAACGGAAAGGTTATAGGCTCATTTGGTCAAGTGCACCCAACTGTTGCTAAAAATTATGGAGTGCCAAGTTACGTAGTTTATGGCGAACTTAACGACGATTATCTGTCTAGTTTAGTTGAAAAGCAACGTGCATTTAAAGAAATTTCTAAATATCCTATTGTAGAGAGAGACTTAGCAATTGTTGTAGATGAGAATGTTGCTGTTAAGGAGATATTAGATTCAATAAAATCTTCTTGCGGTAAACTCTGCTATAAAGTGGAACTTTTCGATATTTACAGAAGTCAAGATTTAAAATCTCAAAATAAGAAAAGTTTAGCATTTAATATAAAACTTTCAGACCTTGATAAGACTCTTACTGATGAAGAGGTAAATAAAGTTACACAGAAAGTTCTTAAAGCATTGTCCTATAAATTTGGAGCAGTACTGCGATGATATATCTTGACAATGCGGCAACAACTAGAATGTATGAGGGGGCGGTAGACGTATACAAAAAATACGCCTGCCAATCTTTTTATAATATGTCAGCAGGGTACAATAAAGCAATAGAGGTTGCAAAGGATATAGACGAAATACGAAAACTAATACTAAAAAAACTAGGAGGAAAAGGGGATATAATCTTCACAAGCGGTGCTACTGAAAGTAACAATCTTGCTATATATGGTAATAAACGAAACGGCAAATGGGAATATGTATTCTCTGAGGGAGAACATCCTAGTGTCTACAACATTGCAAAAGACCTCCAAAACCAAGGCTTTATTGTGCATTTTATAAGGCTAAGAGAAGATGGACAAATTGATTATGAGCAACTGCAAAATGTGGTAAATGAAAGGACTAGAATTATATCTGTTATGCATGTCAGCAATGAGACAGGTGCGATAAATGACTTAAAAAAGATAAATTTAATAAGACAAAAATTTTGTCCAAAAGCACTATTTCATGTTGACGGAGTTCAGGCATTTTGTAAACTTGACTACAAGATAGAGGATTATAACATTGACCTATATACTATATCTAGTCATAAATTTCATGGGCCAAAAGGTGTTGGTGCATTATACGTTAAAAATTTAAATTCATTAAAGAACATTATTTTTGGCGGTGGACAAGAAAAAGGCTATAGGTCTGGCACTGAAAATACAAGCGGAATAATGGCAATGGGCTACGCTATAAGTCACTTTAACACAAAGGATAATTATGATTATGTTGAAAAGTTGAAGAGCGTTATAAAAAAAGAACTTTCTGTTGATGAAAAGATAAAGATTTTTGATGTAGGAAGTCCTTATATATTAAGTGTTACCTTCTCAGGTGTCAATGGAGAAACACTGATGCGTGCACTGCAAGATTATGACATTTTGGTAGGTAATGGTAGTGCTTGTTCCACCAAAAAGGCTGGTAATAGAGTGCTTGAAAGCATAGGTTTTAATCTTGACGAGATAAAATCTCATATAAGAATATCTTTTTCAGAGGAGTTGACTTTAAAAGAGGTCGAATATGCAGGAAAAAAGATGGTAGAGGTTTATAATAATATTTTGGAGAAAGTGAAATGAAGGTATTGTTATTAAGATTTGGCGAGTTGTATCTAAAAGGGCATAATAGATATGTTTTTGAAAATATGTTGATTAATAATATTAAAAATATGCTGGCTGGCGAGGAATTTAAATTGTCGAAAACCTTTGGGCGATATGTTATTACAGACTATAAAGAAGAACGAGAAAGTGAAATAATTGAAAAGTTAGCAAGAGTGTTTGGTCTTTATAGTTTAAGTCCTGCAGATGAGGTTGACGCAGATGTAAAAACGATTGAAAATTATGTATCTAAAATAAATTGCGATGGAGAGAGTTTTAAGGTATTTGTTAAAAGAGCAGATAAATCTTTTCCTATTTCTTCAATGGACTTCGCTAAAAAGTTAGGAGAGATTGTATTAAATAGCAACAAAAATTCCTATGTAGACCTATACAGTCCAGAGCATGAAATTTATGTTGATATAAGAATAAATAAGAAGGCTTATATTTTTGATAATATCATAAAATGTCATGGCGGGCTGCCTCTTGGCTCTTCTGGAAAGGGACTTTTGCTGTTGTCTGGTGGAATTGATAGTCCAGTTGCTGGGTTCTTGATGGCAAGACGAGGAATGTCATTTGAAGCACTACATTTTCATAGTTACCCATACACCTCAGAACTTGCAAAAGAAAAGGTTATAACTCTTGCAAGATATCTATCAAAGTATATTGGTAAGATAAAGTTGCATATAGTTTCTTTCACAAAAGTCCAAGAAGAAATTCACAAAAGGTGTAAAAGTGAATACATGATAACCATTATGAGAAGGATTATGATGAGGGTAGCAAATAGGCTATGCGAAAAATACAACCTTGGTGCAATCATAACTGGAGAGAGTTTGGGACAAGTAGCAAGTCAAACAATGCAGAGCATGACGGTTACAGGCAGTGTGGTAGATGAAATACCTATTTTTAGACCGTGCATAGCAATGGATAAAGAAGAAATTATACAAGTATCAAAATCAATAAACACCTACGACACATCTATTCTTCCTTATGAGGATTGTTGTACTGTTTTCCTGCCAAAAAATCCTGTTATTAAGCCAACAATTAAACAGGCTATGCATGAGGAAAGTTTTATAAATGTTGATGCATTAGTAAATGAGTGTGTAGATGGTGAAGAAATACTTGAGATAGAATAAATTTTAAATATTGTGTTTGTAAGTATATATTAATTCAAATAAATTTATGTAATTTTATGTAATAAATATAAAGAGGTCAGAGCACCTCTTTTTTTATTGTATTTTGGAAGGAATAATAATTAAGTTTAAAATGAACACTATCATTTTAAAATTTACCACAATAGAGTATGCATAATGCTTTATATTTATAAAATCAACATTTATAAATTTTCATATTATGCAATATATATCAAAAATTCATGCATAAATATACAAAAATCCCTTGCATAATTATAAAAAATGTTGTATAATAATCAAAAATGCATGAATAAAGATAAATTCATAATTATGCATAAATGCTATAAGCCTTTATTTTAAAGGGATTTAGCGATTTAAGGAGAAAACATGGCAAGGAGTGCAAGACAATCAAAAATCTTAGAACTTATATCTACAAAGGAAATTGAAACTCAAGATGAACTTGCAAGAGAGTTGAGAAATGCGAATTTTGATATTACTCAAGCAACTATTTCAAGAGACATCAAGGAACTTGGATTAACTAAAATATTGTCTAGTTCGGGGAAATATAAGTACTGCTTTGTTGGTTCTGACGAACAGGTTATTTCAAATAAATACATAACAATTTTTAAAGAGTCAGTTATATCTGTTAAAGTTGCTATGAATCTTGTTGTTATTAAAACTATGAAAGGACTTGGTTCAGGATTAAGTAGTTTTGTAGATAAACTCAATATTAATGAACTTATGGGTGCCGTTAATGGTGATGATACAGTTATGCTTATTTTCCCTACAACCACACTTGCAAGTCAAGCAGTTGTAACTTTAAATGATATGTTAAATTAAAAGGAGTTCTTATGCTTCAAACATTGTCTATAAAAAATATTGCTTTAATTTCTTCTTTAACAATTGATTTTGGAAAAGGTTTTAATGTTTTGTTGGGAGAAACAGGCGCTGGTAAAAGCATCATTTTTGATGCTTTGAACTTTGTTCTTGGTGCTAAATTAGACAAAACTCTCTTGCGTTATGGCGAAAGTGTTATGCGAGTTGATGCTGTTTTTACAGGGCTCAAGGAAAGTGCTTTAAATCTTTTAAAAGAATTCGGAATTGAGGAAGACGAAGTTGCACTTTCAAGAAGTTATTCGACAGAAGGAAAATCTACTATAAGAATAAATGGTATCCCTTCGAGTCAGAGTGTACTCAAGGAGGTCGGTGAAATACTGGTAAATAGTTATTCTCAGCACGAAAGTATAGACCTACTTAAAACTAAAAATCATCTTATTATGTTGGATAGGTATGGTGGAGAAAAGATAAGTACAATTAAAGAAAACTTATTGATTGAATATAATAATCTTAAAGAAATTGAGAAAAAGATAAAAGGTTTAGGTGGTGACGAATTTGAAAGAGAAAGGACAAAGTCCCTTCTCTTATATCAGATTAAAGAAATAGAAAGCGCTAATTTAAAAGTAGGAGAGGACGAAGAGATAAAAGAAAGACTTACTTTTTTAAACAACTCCGAAAAAATTTTTCAGGCCATATCTATATGCGAACAGATTTTGTCTGATGATAGTTCTTCCAGCATCAATAATTTGCAGCAAGCATCAGGGCTTTTGTCTGGTATTTCAGGTTTTGAAAACATTGATGATTGCAAAAATAGACTTGATAGTGCTAGATTTGAACTTGAAGATATTTGCCAGACATTGTCGGATATTAAGGTAGATGCAGAGTTTGATGAAGATGAATACGAACAACTTGATAAAAGATATGACCTTATAAAGTCACTTACAAGGAAATATGGTGGTAGCATTGAAAATGTATTAGAATATCTACATAATTCTCAGTCTCAATATGAAGAACTAGAAAATAGTGAAGTTTTGCTCTCTCGTCTCGAAAATGAAAGAAAACAGATTGAAGATAAATTAAATAATCAAGCGGAGGTTCTTTCTGATTTGAGAAAGGAAGTTGCCAAGGAAATTTCTCAAAAAATAGTAACAGAACTTCGACAACTAGGAATGAAATCTAGTAACTTTGATGTCAAGTTTTCTAAATTAAACACTATAACAACAGAGGGCTTTGATGATGTTGAATTTGTATTTTCGGCTAACAAAGGTCAAGAGTTAAAATCTCTATCAAAAACCGCTTCTGGCGGAGAACTTAGTAGATTTATGCTTGCGGTTAAGAATATCTTTGCCGAGATAGGTAGTGCACAAACTTTAGTTTTTGATGAAATTGATGCTGGCATTAGCGGTGAAACAGGCAATATTGTAGGACAAAAATTATATAATATAACAAGATTTGCACAGGTTATATGTATTACTCATTTACCACAAGTTGCGAGTTACGGTGATGAGTTTTACTATGTAAGCAAACAAGAAGAAAATAATACCACAGTCACTAACATAAAACATCTTGAAGGTGATGAAATTGTGTACAATATTGCAAGAATGATTGGCGGGAATAAGGTGAGCGAAATTGCTTTGTCTCACGCTAAAGAAATGCGAAAGATGACTGAAAAGGTTTAGAATAATTTATCGTAAATTGAATAGACTAATACTTAGGTATTGGTCTTTTTTTAGGAGGAAAAATGCAAAAAAGAGGTAAAAATATATTTTTTGTATTATTAATTATTTTGGTTATGCTTATTATAAATAACATAAATTTTTATAACTTGTGTGGTCTATCTGATAATTTTTATACTAATTATAGTGAAATAGAAGAGGCAAACAAGAATGAAATTTTTGGTAATTTTGTTACTATTTCGTTAAATCAAAGTGAAGTAAAAACAAGCGGTGAAAAATGTAATGATGGAACTGTTTTATTTAAACTTTTTGGTTTTATCCCCATTAAAAAAGTTGATGTAAAAATTATCCCAGAAGACGAAGTTTATTTAGGAGGTAGCACCATAGGTTTGTCTGTAAATGCCGACGGTGCACTGGTTGTGAGCGATATAATAATTAATACAAAAGATAATCAAATAATAAAAAATAAAGGTATAAAAAGTGGTGATATTATAAAGAAAATAAATGATGTAGAAATTAAAGATATAGACGATATAGATAGGGCATTACAAAGTAGCAATAAAGAAGATGCTGAATTAGAAATTATACGTGATAACAAGTCAAAAACTATAAAAGTTGGCCTGTTAAAAGACTCTGCAAACCATTATAAATTGGGCGTTTGGGTAAAAAATACTCTTTCAGGTATTGGAACTTTAACCTTTGTAAAGAAAAATGGAGAATATGGAGCACTTGGTCATCCTGTTACTAATACTGATAGTGACACTGTTGTCCCTATAAAAGATGGCAATATATACGATTGCAATTTAATAGGCATAAATAAAGGACAAAAAAATAAGCCAGGCGAATTAAGAGGGGTATTTATGCAGAAAAAATCTCTAGGTTGCATAGTCAAAAACACACCTTATGGTATATTTGGGAAAACAAGTAACATAGATGAACTTGTTGACGTAAATAGGTCTGTTTCTATAGGGGGACGTCTTAGCGTTAAACCTGGGAAAGCAAAAATTGTATCCTCTGTGAGTGGTATACAAGAAGAATACGAAATTGAGATAATAAAAGCGAATTATCAATCTAAATGCAGTGATAAAAGTTTAGTTTTTAGGGTAACAGATGAAAGACTTATTAAATTGACAGGTGGAATTGTTCAGGGAATGAGCGGTTCTCCAATTATACAAAACGGCAAACTTGTTGGTGCAGTAACTCATGTGTTCCTATCAGATTCTACAAAAGGATATGGAATATATAGTGATTGGATGCTTGAGCAAATTAGTTAGTATTGTTATTAAATTATAACTTTATATTTGAAATTGAACATAATATAACGGTAATTATGCAATAATATATTTTATACAGCATCCAATAAAGTAGACGTTAAAAACTCCTGTGTATAATGAATTTATCACAGGAGTTTTTGGATAATAAAAAGAAGTTATGACCTAATTTGTCTTAACTTCTTTCTATCTAATGTGAAGCATATCTCCTTCACACTATTATTATTTACAGAAATTAGCATAATATACATAGAATTTAAGAATTTATTTTTATTATTTCAGCAACATTCTTTCTCATATCTTCGCTAATTGCTGCATAGTGCTTTTTCGTTGTATTTACATCTTTATGACCAAGTACATCTGCAACAATATAAATATCCCTAGTTTCTTTATACAAATTTGTACCAAAAGTACTTCGCAATTTATGAGGAGAAATTTTCTTCAGTGGCGAGGCAATCTGTGCATATTTTTTTACCAAGTTCTCAACTGCTCTAATAGAAATTCTCTTGCTTTTCAAGGAGATAAACATTGCGTTTTCATCTTCAGGTAAACCTAATGTGGCACGTTTTTCAAGCCATGTTTTTAGAGCGAGGGCGACTTCTTTAGAAAAATAAAGGGTAGTTTGATTTCCGCCTTTACGAGTGACTAAAAAAGCATTTTGACTAAAATCAAAACTTTCAATGTTGAGTCCAACAAGTTCTGATATACGTATGCCTGTTCCTAAAAAAAGTGTTACAATAGCATTATCTCTTTCAAACGTTTTTTTACTATATTCTTGTTGACGTTTAGTTAATTGTATTGGGTTTTCTATTGTTTCCATCAATTTTTTAACTTCGTTTTTTTCAAGTCTTATAATTTCTTTATTATGTAGTTTTGGAGTATCAATTTTACTTGCAACATTGGATTCAATTAAATCATGATTAAATAAATATTTAAAGAAACTTCGCAGTGATGCCAATTTCCTTGCTTTACCTTTTTCATCATTTTTGTATTGTTTGCCATCCAATTCATAGTAAGAAAGGTAGGAAAGATATTGCTCCAAATTTCTTGATTTTAACTTATTAAGGTCATCCAAAGTTATGTCGATTTCTTTCTTTTTAAACACATAATTACCTAGATAATTAAAGAAAATATACAGATCCATTGAATAGTTGTACCTAGTAAGCGAAGAGGTGTTATTTTCAATACCTATAAAATAGTCAAGACAATAATCAGGGAGTCTTTCAGTGTACTTCGACATTTTTAGTCTGTTTTCTAAATCTCGTTGTTCATAAAAACTTAATTTTTTCATAGGTGCATTATAGCACTATTAATAATAAAAATCAACAAAATTAATCAACTATGCATAAAATTTTTTATAATATCTTATATATGGAGTAATATGCATAGAATACATACTACATACAGTATATCAGATAAAATTCGTTTTAGTTGATGAGAATATGAAGGGTGAAAAATATCAGTGTTAATACAGTTTAGAGAAATTTATTATTAAGAATTTGTATAAATCTTTTATATTTATTTGACTATTCTTTGCATTATAAAGTATAATAAAGGTATTATTTAATATAGGAGATTTAGAACAAATGATAGATATTAATTTGATAAGAACAAATCCTGAACTTGTAAAAGAGAACATTAGAAAGAAATTTCAAGATATAAAAATTGAATATGTTGACCGAGTTTTAATCCTTGACGAAAAGATAAGAAATCTCAAGAAAGAAGGAGATAGTCTTAGAGCATCAAGGAATTCTCTGAGTAGTCAAATAGGCATCTTCATGAAAGATAAAAAAATTGAAGAGGCCAATAAAATTAAAGAACAAGTTGTCGCTAACAATAAGAGAATTGAAGAAATAGAGATTGAAGAAAATAAATTTTCTGGCGAACTTAAAAACTTGATGATGTCCATTCCTAATATAATTGCAGTTGATGTGCCAATTGGAAAAGATGACAGCGAGAATGTGCAAAGGCTAACTGTAGGTGAGGCAAAAATACCTGATTTTGATATTCCTTATCATACTGATATACTTGAAAGTTTAAACGGACTTGATCTAGACAGTGCTAGAAGAACAAGCGGAAATGGTTTTTATTATTTAGTAGGTGATGTTGCACGACTTCATTCATCAATTCTTTCTTATGCAAGAGATTTTATGATAAATAAGGGTTTTACCTATTGCATTCCTCCTTTTATGATAAGGAGTGATGTAGTTAATGGTGTTATGAGTTTTGAAGAAATGGAAAATATGATGTATAAGATTGAAGGAGAAGATCTCTATCTTATTGGCACAAGTGAACATTCAATGATTGGAAGATTTAAGGATACAATTTTAAAAGAAGAGGATTTGCCATTATGTCTTACCTCATATTCTCCATGTTTTAGAAAGGAAGTTGGAGCACACGGAATTGAAGAGCGCGGAATTTATCGTGTTCATCAATTCGAAAAACAGGAAATGATTGTTATCTGCAAACCTGAAGATTCTATGGAGTGGTATAACAAAATGTGGCAAATTTCATCTGAGTTTTTTAGTACTTTAAATATTCCTCATGAAGTTATGGAGTGTTGCAGTGGTGATCTAGCAGACCTTAAAGTTAAATCATGCGACCTCAATGCATGGAGCCCTCGCCAAAAACGTTACTTTGGGGAACTTGGCTCTTGCTCAAATCTTTCAGATGCTCAAGCAAGGCGTCTTGGTATAAAGTTCAAGTCAAAGGATGGAACTAAATTTGCTCACACCTTAAATAATACAGTAGTGGCACCACCAAGAATGTTAATTGCATTTTTAGAAAACAACTTAAATGCAGATGGTAGTGTAAATATACCAGAGGTATTAAGATCATACATGGGTGGAAAAAGCATAATTTATCCTAAGAAGTAAGGGAAATTGCTATGTCAAATGTAAATATTTCAAAGGATATTATAAACAACATTGCAAACCAAGAAAACAAAAAATTTGTTAAAAATATTAACAAATTAATAATGCAATTGGTTAATGATTCAATGCAAGATTTATCTAATAGCATATCGTTTATTTCGGCCAAAAATGTTGTTTTACAGCCTATCAATGAATTAGTCAGTGGTGCGTTTATTGATGCATCAAATTTTGTCTATTTGTTGGGCATAGAAAATATTCAATTAGAATTAAATACTGCCAAAAAGATGTCGTTTTTGCGAAATTTAAAAGAGAGATTTAAATATGCTTGGCAAAATAGAAAGTTGATTTATAAGCGAAGGAAAAAACATCGTAAAAAATCAAAAAAGGAATTGGAGAAGATAGAAGATAAAAAAGAAGTAGATTTTAATAATTATACAATATATAGCCTTGCTGAAGATTTACAAAATTCTATTGTTAATTACTTATCGGAAACAAGTATGGTTTACTTGAATGGTAATCTGTTGCAAATTATTGGTAAAGATGATTTTGGCTCAAACACAAAGATATTTATATATGTGGTAAGTTATGATGGAACAAATTATAAATATTATGCTGGAAAGAAAAAAGGATATATTAATATAAATGTCAATGGCCGTGTAGATAAATTGTCATCAAAAATGCAGACAGCAGGTGAAAATTTTATAAAAATTTTGAAAATTTTGAATACTCTTTACTATAATACAAACGGATATATGTGTAATCAAATCTTTATGGAGAGCATTTTATGTTCCGTGCCAGAAGACTTATTTTTTGGTTTAGATATTTATAATGTTTTTGTTAAAATTATAAATTATTTATCTATAACATCATTTAAAAATATTAAATCAATAAACAACTATGATTTAACAATATTTAATGATGTAGTATGTGGGAATTGCATGCTTGGATTTAATAAAATGATGAATAAAATTATAACAAAAAATTAGCATGATTCACTTTTATTATGTAAATGTTTTTAACTTATTTTATATTTTAAAAGGATTAAGTTTATGATTGGCGCTTTGGTTGGAGATATAGTTGGCTCGATTTATGAATTTAATAACCTCAAAACAAAAAGTTTTTTATTATTTTCTCCAAATTGTTTCTTTACAGATGACACCGTTATGACAATAGCAGTGGCAAAAGCACTTATAGACTGCAAGGGTAATTATGCTAACTTAGAATCATTAACAATAAAAAACTTGCAGTTTTTTTGGGTCTAAGTATCCAAATTTAAGTTACGGTTTAATGTTCAAACATTGGTTGTCAGAAAAAAATCCTAAGCCTTATTATAGTTTTGGAAATGGTGCCGCCATGAGAATTTCTCCAGTTGCATATTTTGCAAAATCAGAGCAAGAACTAAAAGAACTATCTTATAAAGTAACAAAGGTTACCCACAATCATCCAGAAGGTTTAAAGGGCGCTGAGGCCACAGCAATAGCCGTGTGGCTTGCACTTCACAAAAAATCTAAAGAAGAAATAAAACATTATATTGAGAAATACTATTATTCGCTTGACTTTAATTATAATAATTTGATAGAGACATATGAATTCAACGAATCCTGTCAAAAGACTGTTCCGCAAGCAATTTATTGTTTTTTAATAAGCAAATCATTTGAAGATGCAATAAGAATTGGAGTTTCTATTGGAGGAGATACTGATACAATATGTGCAATAATTGGAGGAATAGCAGAAGCATATTACGGGGGAGTTCCTAAAGATATAGCCTGTCAAGCCTTAAATTTTTTAGATAAATATTTACTTAAGGTTTATAAAAAAATACAAAAAAAGATAAATTACAACTAAACATTTTTACCAAATGTACTTTATAATAAAATTATGTGATGATAAAATTTAAACAAGTCAAGTTTTAATTTTTTCTAAGCGCAAAATACACACTAAATTGTGTGTCATCCACATAGTATGTAAAACCAATCAGGCTTACTTTTGCAAGCAAGTTGGACTTTCGATAATATAAAATACAGCCAATAGGAAAATCCTATAAATTTGCTTGCTAACACGAACTTAATATGAATTTATATAATAATACGACACGAATGTCGCAGATAAAAATCTATGATTGTAAAAGAATTTGTTATACAAAAGATATACAGAATAAACTGAGGTATCTAAATAAAAACTGTAAAAATATGCATTTAATTGTATAGTTTGCAGACAATATTACATTATATATTTATAGCAAATCAGTTTAATTTTCGACAATGCAAAACTAAGAATAAAGCCACGGATAAAAGTTAGCAAAATGTAAAAGTAAAAACAAAATTACTTTATAGTAGTAATCTACAATTTTTAATATAGTTAACAAAAGCCATATTTTAATATAGTTATAAAAAAATAACATAATAGATTATTTTTTCATGCTATTATGCGTGTATCTATTCGTAAAACTTGTGTTTTGCGAATAGATATGAATGTGTTGACTTTTAAATTTCTGTTTACTTTTTATTTCCCTAATAAAATTTTAACACATAAAATTCATCATAAATAAACAAATACTAGACCACTTTACACTAATCCCGTAGGTTTAATACAACCCTTTGTTATCAGAACAAGAAAACAAAATTTTCTTGTGAATAGCACATGTGGAAAATATAAATCATAAAACAATTAAAGTGAAAACTTAAAATTTACATACTTTAAACAATTTAAATTCATTAAATTTTATTACTCCCCTATAAAAATTTACACTCTCCTTTCAATTTGTTTTAAAATGTCATTAGCGAAAGTTTTTAAACCTAATCTTCTTATTATGTTAAGTCGTCTATGTTTATATGATTCACTTATGTTTTCCTTTCGACAAATTTTACAAAAAGTATACATATTTTCGTGACATCTCTTATATGGCTAAAGTAATTATTTGTGTTCTTCTATACCCATCGTCATAAACTAATATTAGACATAAATTATTTTATAATTTGTTTTCTTTATCAATCTTTTATCCTCTAGCCAACACATTTTTTGTTTTGTTTGGCTTGTATAGTAAAATAGTCTTATTTGTCATACATGTTTTATGCAGCCCTAGCACTACACTTCAAAAGAGTTTATTTCCCTTTTTATACATAAAAAATCATGCATACTCTATTTGTAAATGTACACTATTTTCGTTTGAGTTATAATTATAGTTTTTATATTACTTTATAGAATTTTGCTTGTTAGAAGAAAACTGAACTTTTTTAGTTCTTCTTTTATTTCTTTATAGTTGGGTATATATTGCCCTACTAATGACCAAAAATATTTCGAGTGATTAAATTCTTGACTGTGACATAATTCGTGAATTATAATGTATACAATTAGTTCTTTCGGTAATATAACAATTTTCCAATTTAGTTTCATTCTTTTGTTGCTGTCAAGACTCCCCCATACTCTCTTAGAATTCACTATTGATAAAGACGTATAATATAAATTGCATCTTATTGATAATTCATGTACCATTGGTTTAATATAATTTAAAAATGCATTTCTATAAAATGTATCCTTCTTGATGTTGCCAAAAGGCATAGCATTGTTAAAAATATAACCATAATTTTCAAAATCATAGGTTGATTTTACCTTGTTCATATTATCTATTTTTTCGATATGTTTTTCTATCCATTTTCTTTTTGCTTTGATAAAATCTATTATTTTTTCGTTAGATAAAGACTTAGGAGCATAAAGACTTATCTCTCCATTATTAGATATTTTTAATCTTATATTTTTGTATTTACCTCTTATAATATCAATATGATGTTTATTATCCATTAGAATATTATACATAAAATTTAAAAATTTTACAAAGAAATTGTATATTTTTTTAACTATTATGCATTGCATAATAGTTAAAAATGTTTTTTAAACAAATTAATTAAAAATTGTTGACTAATTTTAAATATTAGTTTATAATTCTATTAGAGGTTTAATATGGATTTATATGCAAAAGGACAACTTTCATTTTTAATTTTAAATTGCCTATTAGAACGTGATTTTTATGGACTTGATTTAATTACAGAAATATATAACAAATCTAATGGAAGAATTGAACTGAAAAAACCAAGTGTTTATTCCAACCTCACTAGAATGGAAAAACAAGGTTATGTGTCTTCATATATGCGGAGTAGCGATTTAGGACCAAATAGAAAATATTATTCTATAACTGAACGAGGTCGTATATTTTATCAAGATTTAAAAAATTATTTTGATAGAAATAATATTGACGTCTTTAGAGATTTTAAAGATTTTGAGGCTACAACTAATGCTACAGTTAACGTTAGAGAATCAAATGCAAGTTATAATAATGTAAATTATTTTTCTTTAAATAAAACTCAATCATCAAGTCAAAAAGATATTTCGAATATGCAAAATGAAAATATTGAAGAAAATGAAACTAGTGATGATGACTATTTTGATTTTTCAAGTTTGGATGAAAAAGATAATACAAATGATATCATCTCTGAGGAAAGTTCAGTCCAGGGAAATAGTGAAAACGAAAATAGCATAAAGTCTATACAACAAAATAATGCGGTCCAAACTGATTCATATTCAATCAAGTCACTGTATACTGATACAGATATAAATAGCAATGATAAGAATGAATTTGTAAACAAAGTCACTAAAGAAGATAAAGATTTACTGGAAAGTGATGAATCACAAAAAGCAAGTAGTTCTGACACTGTAGTTGTAGATGAAGAGATTAAACACGAAGAAGTAAAAAAGGATGATGCCGTATTTTTAAATAGTAAGGATGTAGAAGAATATAATAAACGTCTATATGATATTTCTAAAGATATAAATAAATATAAACGTAAAAAGAGTTTTGCGGAGGACCAAATCGCTTTTCAAGTTGAAAACTCCTCACCTATTAGCGAGGCAAATGAACGTACAAAATCAAATATAGAAGACTTTAAAAATTCTATCCTTGAAAATAAGGGCAAAACTAATGCAACTTATGATTATTCAAAACAGGTTGCATATCGTTTTAATAAAGACAATATGTCATATCAAGACATATTGAACACTAATAAAACGCAAAAGAAAGAAGAAATAGTAAAAGACGACGGAAAGTTTATAACAAGCAGAATAGAAGAAACTCAAGTTGAACACGCAAGAAAAATTGAACCACCTCGATTAAAAATTGTGACTGAAACAAGTAGTCGTGATAACAGTTATAAAATGCCACCACCAAAACGAGACAAGACAATTGATCCATCTCACAAGGAAATATTATCAAGACTTTATTCTAAAACTAAGACAGGTAATAATGAAGAAGTAAGAGCGGATGCATTGTATGATTACAACGATTTAAGAGACTTCTACAATGATCAAAACATATCTTTTAATGAGTATCAAAAACCTGCTGAAAAAACTGAGCACAACACGAATTTATTATATTTGATAGTATCTGTTGCTACATTTTTCTTGACGACTATCATTTCTGCTGTGCTATATGGAATATTATCAAGTTCAAGTTTAATAAATAATTCAACAAGTTTCTTATATATTTTGTTGCCTGCCCTGCTATTGATTGATATTGCAATAAAATTTTATAATTATAAAAAATATAAGAGTTGGATGCCAAATCCCCTTCTTCAGCAATGGAAAATCTGGGGAATAACATTTCTTTTCTCTGCTATTGTTGTAGGTTTAAATTTTATTTGTGGAATGTCCACAACAAACTTTGCTGACTTTGCAACAACAACCCTCCTTCCTATATTGTTAGCATTTATTATTCTACCAGGAAGATATTATTTGAATAGATTTCTCTTAATTAAATATTGGAGATAAAATCTCCTAATTTTCACTGCTTTCTACCCTTATTCGTACTAATGAGAGAAAAAATCAAGTCTCCTAGCATAACTACTATAATAATAACCAATGTTATCATGAAAATATAAGTGATGGAGTTTTCAAAAATAGAGCATAGCAACAAAGTTGAACTTGTGGAAATTAGTGAGCCTATTGTGATAGACAGAAAGGCATAGTGTATATTAAGATTTGATAGTCCAGCAATTAAACTACCTGTCCACACACCTGTAAGTGGAAGCGGAACGGCAACAAAAACACCTAGTGCAATATATTTTTTGATAGTAGAAGATTTATTTTGTATATTTTGACTTCGTAATTTGTATTTTTGTAAAAATTTATTTGTAATAAATCCTGTGGTTTTTTGTCTAAGTTTGCGAATAATAAACATTATTACATAACTGGGTATAATTGAACCTACAAATGATAGCAAAAATGCTGACAAAGGTGATAAGATATTGCTTCCCCAAATAGCAGTATTCAAAGCAAGTGGCAATGATATTTTGCTTTCCAAGGTTGGACACATTGCAACTAAAATAATAACAAGCCAGACACAGTTGGAAAAGTTTTGTCTAAAAAAATCTAAAATATAATCCATAATATATTTTATTATGCAATTAGACTTATATTACTTAAATTGAAAAGACTTTTAAAATTAAGAATAACACTTAATTTTGAAAGTCTTATTTTTTAGATAGAAATATTTAATGAAAAATACTAAATATTTTATAGTGAAGGACAATAATAAAAAAGATATAACAATATTTTCTATAACATTCGAATTAAACTTATAGATTAAAATTGTTATATCTTTATGATTTTTATTTTGCGGTTTCAGTAACCCTACTCTCTCTTATCACAACAACCTTAATTTGTCCAGGATATTGCATCTCATTCTCAATACGTTTAGCAACATCTCTCGCAAGAACGACTGCCTCGTTATCACTTATTTGTTCTGGTTTAACAATGATACGCACTTCGCGTCCGGCTTGAATTGCGTAAGACTTTTCAACACCCTTGAAATCATTACATATACTTTCAAGTTGTTCAAGTCTCTTGATATAATTTTCAAAACTTTCTCTTCTCGCACCTGGACGTGAACTTGAAATTGCATCAGCAACCTGCACAATAACCGCTTCAACACTTTGGAATGGAACGTCGCCATGATGTGCTTGAATACAATGAATTACTGCATCAGATTCCTTGTACTTTTTGGCAAGGTCTACACCAATTGAAACGTGTGTTCCTTCAATTTCATGATCAAGTGCCTTACCAATATCATGCAATAATCCTCCACGTTTTGCAATAGAAACATTTGCACCAAGTTCAGTTGCAAGTAACCCTGCAATAATAGAAGTCTCTATGCTATGTTTTAAACAATTTTGCCCATAACTTGTTCTATACTTGAGTCTACCAAGAACTTTAATAAGTTCTGGATTAAGATTGTATACACCAACCTCGTTGCAAGCCTCTTCGCCAGCCTCCTTAATGGTTTTATCAACCTCTTTAGTTGCCTTCAATACGACTTCTTCAATTCTGCCAGGATGAATACGACCATCTAAAATAAGTTTCTCGAGAGAAATTCGTGCAATTTCTCGTCTAATTGGGTCAAAACTAGATATGGTGATTGATTCAGGTGTATCATCCACTATAAGTTCAACCCCTGTCGCACTTTCAATTGAACGAATATTCCTACCTTCTCTACCAATAATTCGACCTTTCATATCATCGTTTGGAAGAGCAACACTTGTCACAGTCGTCTCAGATGTAAGGTCTGTAGCACATTTTTGAATTGCAGTAACTATTATATCTCTGGCAATCTTATCAGCATTTTCTTTTGTGTCTTCTTCTATTTGCTTAATTATTGCTCCTGCATCTTTCTTTGCCTCTTCTGTAACACTTTCAAGTAAAATATCTTTAGCCTCTTTTTTAGAGAGACCTGAAATATTTTCTAACTTTTCAAGCATTTGGTCTCGTATCTGTTCTTGCTCTTTAATTTTTTCTTGTAGTATGATTTTTGTGTTTTCTAGTGAATTCTTTTCATCTTCAAGTTGTTGAGTCTTTGCATCTAAGGTTGTTTCTTTTTTAGTGAGATATTCCTCTCTCTGATCAAGCCTTTCCTCTTGCTTTTGAATTTCTCCTCTTCTTTCTTTTACTTCATTATTTGCCTCATCACGAATTTTTTGTGCTTCGTCTTTAGCCTCAATAAGTGATTCTTTTTTTATGCTTTTTGCTTCTGCATACGCCTCTTCAATTATCTTTACAGCATTTGATTTACTATTATCAAGTTTTTTATTTATGACAATTTTATAAACTATAGCACCAAGTATTGCCCCAACTATTAAGGCAACTACCCCGCTAACTACGCCGGCGGTAACAGCAGCATCGCATAATATGCTTAAACTGCTCATTTTATTATCCCCTTTTAATCTAGTAACATTATTATTAATGATTTGACAAAAACCACTATAGTAAAATGCTACCATAATAATTATACATTATCAAACTTGATATGTCAAACAAATCAAAAAGAAAAATTAATTTCTTTGAAATAAAAGTTACGATTATTATATTTCTATGATTTCCATATCATTTGGCACATAAACATTACCTTTAAAGTAAGTCTTTGCCTCTTCTAGATACAATTTTTGTCTTAAATCACCATGCGAGTCCTCGGTATGATATAAGATTAAATTTAAAATACCTAAACCATTCATAACTTCGCTAACACTTTTTGTTGTCGAATGATGTTTTTCGTAGGCATGGAAAATATTTTCTTCATTTTCAAGACAGAAAGCCTCATGAGTAACATAGTCAAAGTTTCTGATCCTTTCATAAAGCATAGGATTTAAAGTTTCGTCTCCCAAAAATGCGAATTTTTTATTTGATAAGTTACATAGAAATCCAAATTGTTTTGTCCCTTTTGCCATAATATCAAAGAATGTGTAAGTTTCACCATTTATATCATATTTATCATTGTCTTTTAGAATATGGATTTTAAAGTTTTTATAGATAATATCCATAACTTGTGGTGGCAAAATACGACTACCTACTACATTTATTGTTTCGTAAACCACATCGTTACAATACAAGTTAATCTCTTCTATTTTACTTTGATTTTTTAGATATTGACTTATCTTTTTAAAATACCAAAAAATACCGAGAATATGGTCGGTGTGAGAATGAGATATAAAGATATGTTTAATAGACCTATAGTCAATTCCCGCTTGCTCTAATCGCTTTAGGATTTCAATACTTCCACCTGTATCCACAAGAAAATTTCCTTTTTCATTCTGAATAACAAAACAAGTATTGTAAATGTTCATGGTTGCACCATTGCCTGTACCTAAAAATATTAGTTTGTTTTGCATAAGACCTCCATTTAATAATTTTAATAGACTAAAGTTGTAATGTTGTTTAACTTTTAATTATAAATCACTCCAAAAAAAATCATTAAAATAAACATTTTGGAAATATAATTTTACTATAATGATTTGTGATCTTCAATCGGCTCATAATCAAATTCACAATCAGTTGATATTACTTTGTATGGATGTGATTTTCTGAATTTTACTCTCTCATTTGCTGACATTTGCAATAACTTTTTTGCTCTGTCCATATGGAAAATTCCATCTAAATGGTCAAGTTCATGAGAAATTACAGTTGATGAGAAACCTTCAAATTTTTGAATTTTAGTTTCTCCATTCTCATTTTGATACTTAACAATTATTTCATAAGGACGTTCAACAAGTCCAAAATTGTCTAACCCACTGACACATGCTTCCCAAAATTCAGTTTTGCCTCTCTTTGATATAATTTCTGGATTAATCATTAGTATCTGCTCGTTTTCGGCATTAGTAGTTGAATCTGGCTTGGTTGATTTGATATAAACAATTCTTTTAGGTATACCAAGTTGAATACAGGCCATTGCATATAATCCATTATTAGAAATGCAATATTCCTTTATATCTTTAAGATTTTGTGTTAAATCTTTATCTTTAAAATCTACATTGCTTGATACCTGTCTTAAAAAGTTTTCATTGTCTTTAATTGTCAATGCTTTTAACATTATTTACCTCCTTTATATACTTAGAACACCACTAAGATTTTATGTCATATGCAGTTAAATATACAATTAAAATTTTTAAATATTAGGATATAACTAAAATGTTGATTTTGAAAGGTCGTAATGTGCCAAGAAACTTTCTTTAAAGTCCTTAAAATAATCTCCTAAAATTGCCTGTCTGCAATCGTGTGCAAGTTTTAAAAGACTACGCAAATTGTGTATCGAAAGAAGTTCTGCTCCAAGCATTTCGCCAGCATTTATAAGATGTCTAATGTATGCTCTAGTATAATGCCTGCACGTGTAACAATCGCAATCATCTTCAATAGGTCTAAAATCATCCTTATAAATTGCATTTTTAATAACCATTTTACCAAATTTAGTGAATGCAGTTCCGTTTCTTGCTATTCGAGTTGGTAAGACACAATCCATCATATCTATTCCTCTGGCATATCCTTCAACTAAACAATCAGGAGAGCCAACCCCCATTAAATATCTTGGTTGATTGTGAGGTAAAAGAGGATGTAAAAAGTCAAGAATGTCATACATAACACTTTTTTCCTCTCCTACAGATAAACCGCCAATAGCAATACCACATTTAGCATATGGAATGCAATCCTCGACACATTGTTTTCTTAAATCTTTAAATAAATTCCCCTGAACAATGGGAAAGAGCATTTGTTCATCATTTTGATGTGCTTTAAAGCACCTTTCAAGCCAGATTTTAGTTAGTCTCATAGCATCAGTTGCTTCTTGATAAGAACAGCCCGCTTCTGTACATTGGTCAAGTGCCATAATAATATCTGCACCCAGTGCCTCCTGTATCTCCATATCTTTTTCAGGAGTAATGAAATGTTTCGAACCATTTAGATGAGAACGAAACTCAACACCTTCCTCAGAAACTTTTCTTAATTTGGAAAGAGAAAAGACTTGAAATCCACCACTATCTGTAAGAATAGGTTTATCCCAATTCATAAATTTATGCAGACCGCCCGCCTCTTTAACAATTTCATGTCCTGGTCTTAGATAAAGGTGATAAGTATTTGATAAAATAATTTGAGCACCAATATCATTTAAATCCTCTGGCTTTAATCCTTTGACTGTCGCTTGAGTACCAACAGGCATAAATATAGGAGTTTCAATGTCTCCATGTGGTGTATGAAGTACTCCTGCTCTTGCATGAGTGTGTGGACACTCTTTAATGATTTCAAAACTAAATTTACTCATTCAACTTCTCCTAATAACAAAAACTTTTTATATTTTGTGATGAAACATCTAGTATATGTAATTTTATAATAATACTCATAAATACAACATATAGTATTATGTCTCGCATACATATATGTATATTTAGTATTATGTATTGCATAATAGTCAATATATAAACATTGCGTCGCCAAAAGAGAAAAATCTATATCTTTGCTCTACCGCCTCCTTATATATAGCCATTGTCTCATCATATCCTACAAAGGCAGAAACAAGCATTATTAGTGTGCTTTCTGGCAAATGAAAATTTGTTATAAGCGCATCGACAACTTTAAATCTATATGATGGATAGATAAAGATATTTGTTTCTCGTTTCTGTGGGATAATTATTCCATCATCATTTGCGCAACTTTCAAGGACTCGTACTGAGGTAGTCCCTACGGCTATAATTCTTCGTTTCTCTCTTTTTGCCTTGTTTAATTTCTCTGCGTTTTCATCGGTCATCTCTATGTATTCGCTGTGCATTTCGTGATTTAATATGTTATCCTCTTTAACAGGTCTAAATGTGCCAAGACCAACGTGTAATAAGACTTCTAAAATTTCTACACCCTTTTCTCTTATTTTTTGCAGAAGGGCTGGAGTAAAGTGAAGGCCAGCAGTTGGAGCAGCAGATGAGCCTTCTATTTTGGAATAAACGGTTTGATATCTTTCTTTATCTTTTAATTTTTCATGTATGTAAGGCGGTAAAGGCATTTGCCCCACTTCACTCAATCTCTCTTCAAAAACTCCATCAAATTCAAATTGAATAGTGCATGAGCCATATTCACCTTTTGATAGTACTTTGCATGATAAATCTTTATTAAATGTTATTTTAGTGCCAACTGACAATCTTTTAAAAGGTCGTGCTATTATTTCCCACTTTTTTAAATCAATTCTTTTTTGGAGAAGAATTTCAATTTTGGCACCTGTATCTTTATATCCATATAATCTTGCTGGCAATACTCTAGTGTTATTAATTACAAGGACATCACCCTTATGGAGATAATCAATAATATTCCGAAAGATTTTATGTTCTATTGTTTTCTTAGTTTTATTATATACTAAAAGTCTTGAACTGTCTCTAGGTTCAATAGGTGTTTGTGCTATTAATTCTTCTGGCAAATCATAGTAATAACTACTTTTTAGATTTAAATTTTTATTATTAATATTGCTCATTTTTATTTTCAACTTAAATTTAAAATATTTTGTCCTCTTAATGTTTTAATATTTGTTTTTATAGAAAAGATATACACAAATGAAATAAATATATAAGTTTGCCATAAATAAAATAACATAACTAGATATTGTGTGTATTAATCTAAAATACATACTAAATCAAGGAATTTATATTCCCATAAAATATATCAATAGTCATAAGTAATTGTACTTTAACTCAACTATTAGTCAAATTTAGCATAACACTTTGATTTTATTATTGGTTCTTACTTTCATAATTAAGTCCAAAATGTCTATATGCTGGTTCCAATGCTATTCTGCCTCTAGGAGTCCTCGAAATAAAGCCAAGTTGCAACAGATACGGCTCATAGACATCCTCAATAGTAGTTGCATCTTCACTTATTGTCGCAGATAGTGTGTCTAATCCGACAGGACCACCGCCAAACTTGTTGATTATAGCCAACATGATTTTTCTATCTATAGTGTCAAGTCCTAATTCATCAATTTCCATTATTTGAAGTGTCTTGTTGGCTATTTCCCTAGTAACATGACCTTGACCTAAAACCTGTGCATAATCTCTTACTCGCTTCAAAAGTCTGTTTGCAATTCTAGGAGTTCCTCTGGAGCGCTTTGCAATTTCAATGCTTGCATCCTTATCAATGACTACACCAAGAATTTTAGCCGAACGATCTATAATTATTGACAATTCGTCTGTTGAGTAAAGTTCTAGCCTACAAATAACACCAAATCTGTCTCGTAATGGATTTGTAAGCATTCCTGCCCTAGTAGTTGCACCTATAAGAGTAAAAGGTTTTATCTTTAGTCTCATATTTCTTGCAGAAGGTCCTTTCCCTACAATAAAATCAAGGGCAAAATCCTCCATTGCTGGATACAGAATTTCCTCGACTGTTTTATTTAACCTGTGTATTTCATCAATAAACAATACATCATTTTGATTTAAGTTTGTAAGTATTGCGGCTAGGTCTGCTGCGTGTTCAATTGCAGGACCAGATGTAACCTTAAACTGAGTACCGAGTTCATTCGCTATTATGTGAGAAAGTGTTGTTTTACCAAGTCCTGGAGGTCCATATAAAAGCACATGGTCTAAACTTTCTTTTCTTTCTTTTGCGGCTTTAATATAAACAGCAAGAGATTCTTTAACTTTCGTTTGTCCAATATACTCATCAAAAGTTGTAGGTCTAAGAGAGTTTTCTATTTCAGCATCTGTAAGATTTTTTGTGCTGGTTATAAATCTTTCGTTTCCTTCCATTATCCTTTATACCCCCTAAGCGACTTTGAAATAATCTCCTCTGCTGATGCGTTATTCCCAGCATTAGACCTTGCAAGCATATATGCTTCATTTTTAGAAATACCTAAACTTATCAACGTGTCTGTCGCCATTTGAACAGCATCTTCATCATAATTGATATCAAAAGTTTGCTCATTATTTTCCAAATGTAAAATATCTAACTTATCTTTCAATTCAAGGCATATTCTCTCTGCTGTCTTTTTGCCTAATCCTTTTATTTTTGATAGTAATTTAGTATCTTCTTTTGTGATTGCCATCAACAAGTCAGATAAATTTAGCCCTGACAATATAGTTATTGCCATTTTAGGTCCAACACCACTTACAGTTATCAATTTATAAAATAAATCACGTTCCTCAATTGACGAAAAACCATAGAGTGATATTCCATCCTCTCGTACAGCCATATATGTATATATTTTAACACTTTCGCTCTCGTATGGTAGACTGACCAAAGTGTTATTTGATACTGTAAGTTCAAAACCTATACCATTAACATCTAAAACAAGAGTATTTTCTTTTTTCTCTTCAATTATACCGACCAAAAATGAAATCATATTTTCTCCTTAAATTTAAAAAAATAAAATTATTCTTTCTATTTTTAAACTAATGCAATTACAATCACTTGCTATTAACCTTTTTTGAATTTACTTCTATTACTTGTCCTTGCATTTAGTAAAATAATTTAAAATTTATACCTTATTATTATTTAGACTAGGACTTGTTTGACTATGACATATGGCAACAGCAAGAGCATCAGCAGCATCATCTGGCTTTGGTATTGAGTTTAAACCCAGAATTGCTTTAACCATATACTGAACCTGCGCTTTCTCTGCTCTGCCTTGTCCCGTTAATGCTTGTTTTATTTGTAGTGGTGTATATTCATAAATGTTACCACAATACTTTTGACAGGCAAGAACTATCACACCTCTTGCTTGTGCAACCTGGATGATTGTTTTTTGATTTTTAAAATAAAAAAGTTCCTCAATGGCAACAACATCGGGTTTGAATTTGTCAAATAAATACTTAAGGCTTGATTCAATTGCTTCAAGTCTTATAGGCAAACTATCTTCTTTGGGAGTTGTAATTGCCCCATAATCAACAACCATATCTTTTTTTTCTGTGTCAATAATTCCATAACCAATTATTGCATAACCTGGATCAATTCCTAAAATAACCATAGTTATATTTTACATTATACACAAGAATAAGTCAAATTATATTAGTGTTTTAGCAAAAATAAAAATGGCAATTAAATGCCATTTTCCTCATCTTGTTCATTTTCTTTCATGCTATTTCCAACCTTGAAATTTTCAGGCTTATTTGACTTTTTTTCAACAGGCGGAAAAAAAGATAACTGCGAACGACCATCTTCAGAAGCCAGAGAATATAAACCTGCATTTTTTATCATCTCATCTATCTGAGCCTCTTTTCTTGCTCTTTGAAAACTAATAGCAAATTGATGATTTCTTTCCTCTAAATCTTCCTCTACCTTATTGTAATCCCAACTCATATTTCCTCCTCTGTGCAAAAGAAATGTTTAAAATTCAAAACATACTTTAATCTAGAAATAGTATAACACATATTTTTAGAAATATCAATATTTTTAGAAAAATATCTTCGTTTTTTGTGTTTTGTTAATAAACAAGTTTTTTATAATGTTAAATGGTTACAAATCTATTCTTCGTCATCTGGAATATTAACATTATGAAAAACCTCTTGCACATCGTCAAGGTCCTCAAGAGCATCAATCATCTTAGAAAATTTAGACAATTTTTCTTCATCTAAGTCTATATAACTATCAGGAATTAATGTAGTTTCAGCACTTAAAACATTATATCCAGCAGTTGTCAATGCATCACTTAAATTTGTATGCTCATTTGGGGAAGTTATTATTTCATAATAATCATCATACTCAACAATATCAATAGCCCCCTCATCCAAAGCAGTCATCATTAGTTCATCACCATCAACTTTGTCATTTTTTTCTACATCAACAATACCTTTCCTTTGGAAAAGATAACTAACACAACCATTTGAGCCTAGTGAACCACCAAATTTATCGAATGAGTGTCTAACATCTCCTGCTGTTCTATTTTTGTTATCTGTTAAGCATTCTACAATAACAGCCGCTCCGCCGCTACCATATCCCTCATAAGTACAACTTTCATAGTTTATACCAGATAGTTCTCCTGCTGCCTTTTTAATACTTCTTTCAATTGTGTCATTTGGCATATTGTTTTGTTTAGCCTTTGCAATTATATCCTTAAGTTTTGGATTAGATACAGGGTCTGAGCCTCCTGTTTTTACACATACAGCAATTTCTCTACCAATTTTGGTAAAAATTTTACCACGTGCTGCATCACTTTTACCTTTTCTTGCTTGAATATTGTGCCATTTTGAATGTCCTGACATACTTATCTCCTTTTTATAAATTAATAAGAATTGTTTATTTTTTTTTTACTTTTTTACGTGTTCTATTTGAAATCAACATCTTATTCTTGTAGTATTTTATAGTTTTTAAATATTATTTCAATATTATTATAATATTATAATTAATTAAAACATAAATTGTCAAATAAACCATCTTTTATATTAGAATTTATTTTTTGCTATTTCATACATAATGATTGAACCAGATACTGATGCATTAAGACTTTCAACATTATTTTTCATAGGAATAGATACAGAAAGTTTGCATAGTTGTGAAATCTCTTCAGAAACACCTTGTCCTTCATTGCCAACAACAACACCGACTATGTCATTTGTTGTAAAATTGAAAATACTTTTACCATTCATATCGGCTTTAACAATCTGTAAATCCCATTTATTTGCTTTTGTGATAAACTCCTTTCTTGAAAGTTCCATTACTCTTATATCAAAAACAGTCCCTACACTGCTTCTAATTAATTTTGAGTTAGTTATCCTTACACTTTCAACAAGATATACATATTCAAAGCCACAAGCACATGCTGTTCTTATTAAACTTCCAACATTGCCTGGGTCTTGCAGTCCGTCTAGGACTAAAAAGTTTGTTTTAGGCTTTTCTACTATATTTGGTAGGTATTCTATGATACAAATCACTCCCTGTGGTGTTTTGCTATCAGAAAGTTGTTCAATTACCTTTTTATCAACAAGGTACAAAATATCATCAAAACCATTAAATAAATATGATTTTTCACTTTCAACTAATATGTATTTTGGTCTGATACCTTTGTTTAATGCATCATGTATGATTTTGATATTATCCAAAAAAAGCAAATAACTATTTTCTCGTTTTTGCTTTTTAAGGTGTTTGATTAAATTTGCACTTGCTTTTTGCATTACTTAACTTGTCCTACAAGTGCTGAAAATGCCTCAGGTTCTCTTACTGCCATATCAGCAAGAACTTTTCTATTAAGGTCTATGCCCTTACTTTTAAGTCCTGCTATAAATTTGGAGTAAGATATACCATTTTGTCTGCAACCAGCATTTATTCTTGTAATCCAAAGTGCTCTAAAGTTTCTCTTCTTTAATTTTCGTCCAACATAAGCATATTGTCCACTTCGCATAACTTGTTGTTTTGCAGTTCTGTATAGTTTAGATTTTGCACCCCTATAACCTTTTGCGCTTTTAAGAATTGAACGACGTTTTTTTA
The DNA here is from genome assembly GCA_944350275.1 of uncultured Clostridia bacterium. GTDB lineage: Bacteria > Bacillota > Clostridia > Christensenellales > UBA1242 > Caccovivens. The sequence continues at coordinate 91,030 of CALVOK010000011.1, forward strand.
CTGCGTTAACTGCTCTTTTTACTCTCATCCTTTACCTCCTATTTAGCCAAAAGGGACTTAATATTCTGTGCATTTTTTCCAGAAATGTATGAGCCCTTTCTTAATTTTCTTTTATTTGATTGTGATTTTTTGGTAAGGAAGTGTCCTTTCCCTGGTCTTGCAAATTTAACATTTCCATTTGCTGTAAGATGAAAACGTTTCTTGCATCCACTATGTGTTTTTTGTTTTGGCATAATCTTCTTCTCCTTTTACTTAGTTTTCTTAGGACTTACAACTACAAATATATTTCTTCCAAGAAGTTCAGGTTCTTTATCTAATGTACCAAACTCTGAAAGTCTTGAACAAAATTCTTTAACAACTTCGATTGCCTTCTTTACATATGCCTGTTCTCGACCTTTCATTCTTAAAGTGACTTTAACCTTGTTTCCATCTTGAAGAAATTTCGAAGCACTTGCAATGCGATAAGCGATATCATGCTCATCTATAGTCATTGAAAGTCTAACTTCTTTAATCTCGACTATTTTCTGTGCTTTCTTTATCTCTTTTTCTTTTTTGAGAGACTCATACTTGTACTTTCCATAGTCTAAAATTTTACAAACAGGCGGATTTGAATTTCCAGCCATCATGACAAGGTCAAGATTTCTTTCTTCAGCATTTGCCAAAGCCTCATCAAGAGAAACAATACCAAGTTGTTCTCCGTTTTCTCCGATTAAACGAACTTGCGGTGCTGTAATTTGTTCGTTAGTCAATAATTCCTTAAAAATAGTTGTATTCCCCTTTTATATAAAAATTTGGTGGAAGCACAAAATTCCACCAAAAAAATTTATCTATAATAAAATTAATAATAAATTTTTTACCAAATCTAGCACTTTGCTGACTGGTGAGAAGTGGAACTTCTACTTTCTTTGCATATAATACCACAAAAATTTGTCATTGTCAAGTATTTTTTTATATTTTAAAAAATTTATTTAAAAATTTACTTAACCTTAATATAATTTTATTAGAATTCTTTAAGGCATTATCTTTCATTATGGCTTTAAAAAATATAGTTATACCAGCAATTAAAGCGGAGGTAACTATGGATATTAACATAATTAAACTTGAGTTTTTTATATTATTTGTTAAAGCCACAACTATACACGCTCCCCCTGCTCCACAAAGTGTACTACAAATGTCTCCTACTACATCTGCACAGAACGAACAAACTTTTTCTGAATGCTGACAAAGTTTCACCCCAATATCAGCACCTTCAACCTTGTCTTGTTGCCATTTTTTGAACGTTTCAATATCGGCAGAGGCAGCGGCAATACCAAGCATATCAAACATAACCGAAACAAAAATAAAAAATATTATGCCAATTGTAGCAAAAATGACTCCCATTTTTGTAAGCATAGTTTGGCTTATAAACCCAAAGAATAATGACATACAAATAGATATAAAAAACATTCGAAAAGCCCATAGATATTTTCTCGCGGATAAATTTTGTATGCTCACCTTTCTTGTCTTTATAATTTTTGTTTTTCTCTTTTTCACATAGTAATATATGTTAAGTTGTTATCTATTATGATATAGCATAATTTTGTTGAAACTACACCTCTTCAAGTTTATCAAGAGTTTCACGTATCTCAGTGAGTTTGCCTTTTGCTTTATCAAGTTCTTTATAACAAATTTCTATCAGATGTTTTGACCTTGTCATTAAAGAAATGACCTCATCCATTGATAAAGTGCCACTTTCTACCTTTTCTATAATTGTATTTAATTCTTTAGATGCCTCTTCGTAAGTTATTTTCTTTTCCATTTTACACCTCACTATTTTTTGGTAACACCTCTATTTTACCATCTATAAAGTTTATAGTTAGCCTATTTTGTTTGTCAAGACTAGCAAGTTTTGGAACTGAATGACCATTTTGTTCAATTTTCGCGTAACCTTGAGACAAGATTTGCTTTGGATTTATCTTATTTAAGGTTGTCTCAAGTATCCCTATATCATAATATTGTTGATTAATTAAATTTTCGTACTGATTTATCAAACTTTCTTTCTTTAGGTTTGTTACTGTATGCTCTTTTGTAATGACTTTTTCAAAGTTATTGAATATTTTATAATTTACCAAATTAAAATTATTAATATTTTTATTAATTAACTTTTTCACACCATCGTAAAGGCTTTCAAATATACCCCACATTTCTGCACGTTTACCACTAAGGTTATATGTCAATAATTCAGCCGCCGCTGATGGTGTAGGCGCCCTGAGGTCGCTAACAAAATCTATTATGGTAAAGTCCGTTTCATGTCCTACTGCTGACACAATAGGTTTAGGACAATTGTATGTTGCTCTTGCTACAACTTCAGTGTTGTAAGCCCACAAATCTTCCAGTGAGCCACCTCCTCTTGCAACAATTAAAACATCAACTTTATCATAATTACCCATAACATCAATAGCATGAGCAATCTCATCCTCTGCTTTATTACCTTGCACCTTTGTATTATAAAGGACAATATCAACCATTGGATTTCTTCGCCAAGCAACATTTTTTATATCTTGAATAACCGCTCCTTCTTTTGAAGTGATAACACCTATTCGTCTTATCTCTTTTGGTAATTCTTTTTTATGACTCTCATCAAACAACCCTTCATCTTGAAGTTTTTCTTTAAGTTTAAGAAACTGTTCATAGAGTTGTCCTAAGCCTACTTTTTCTATCTTATTTACATTAAAGTTAAGTTTGCCACCTTTAACGTAGTAGTTTGGCGAGCCTGTTATTATTACTTTATCACCCTCTTTTATATCTAGAAAAATGTTTGGATAAAATGATACACACGAGAGTGATGAACTTTCATCTTTAAGAGTAAAATAGTATACATTTCTCGAATTACTTATGCCAAAAATCTCTCCTACAACTGCTATATTATGGAGGAGTTCCTCGGCATCAAATATTTGTTTAATATATGAATTTAATTTAGTGACTGTTATTGCTTCAATCATTGTTTCAATATCCATATGTGTCTAATTGAGATTTTATAATTGTGGAAAGCACTCCATTTACAAACCTACCGCTTTTTTCAGTGGAATACTTTTTAGCAATTCTCACTGCCTCGTTTGCTACAACTTGATAAGGAGTTTTAAGATATTTAATTTCAGTAACCGCCTCACAAAGCACAGCAAGGTCGACTTTATAAACTCGATTTATTTCATATCCTACCAGATGAGAAGAAATTATTTCTTTAATTTCCTGTGCGTTATCTTCATAATTTTTAATTATATCTTTTGTAAAGAGCAAATCTTCTTCTTTATGTAATGACATAAAAAACTCTTCGTCATCGAAATTGTCTTTGACGAAAAGTCTTTCAAAAATAAGTTGAAAAGCGAGTTCTCGTGCCTCTGCTCTCATTGTATTTCCTCATCACATGCTACACCATATACATGGACATTTATCTTACCTGGTTTAATACCAACCATGGTGTTAAGTGAATTTTTTATGTTCTCTTGTATTCTATATGCAACATCTGGAACGCTATAACCAATATAGACTCTTACATATACATCGACATTAACTACGCCGTTTGTATCAAATTTAATGCTGACTCCTTCATTTTTTGGCTTAAACATTTTTTTATAAAATGGAAGGTAGTCATTTGTCAGTGACTCAACACCATTTATTTCTTTTGTGGCAAGATTGATAATAGATAAAAGAATTTCTCTATCAATCTCTACCTTACCTTTCTTTTGCAATGTTGTGTTATTTTTAGTCATTACACTCTCCTACTTTTGTATTATAGCACATATTGATTATGTTTTGCAATTATTCTACAGGAATAATTTTGATATTTTCAAGTCTTGTATTGAGTTGAGATTGAATTATATCCACTATTTGAGCAACTTCCGTCTCTGTTAAGTCCCCAGACTTTACCACTGCATTAACATCTGAATCTGAGATAGTTACAACGCAATCCTCAAAACCCTTCGCTTTAATAAGACCTTCAACCACAAGTTCCTGCTCCATTTGCTCAATTAAAGCGAGTTTTGCACTTTCAGCAGTCGCAATAGCATCCGCTGAGGATGTTTCACTTGCTATTATTGCATCATAGTAAAGCATTTCTTGGTCTCTTGTAGATTCTCTATCTGAACGATAAGTTTGAAAATAACTTGAAGTTGTTGCTGTCTCTTCGTTGCTTGATACTGAATTATTTAACATAACATTTAAGTATCCTGTTACACCTAAAAGCAAAACCATAACTGCTATAATAATAATTTTTGTTCTTTTTTTCATATATTACTCCTTTTATTCGCCTTTATAAATATTTATCTTAGAGTTATCAATATTTGTGATGGTTTGAATTATTGAAATCATGTCAAGTCTTACAGAAACATCACCTCCTCCATCCGCAACTACAACTATACCACTTATAATAGGATAGATTTCTTCCTGCAAAATTGGTTCTCCGTCAACCATCACAACACTAAGAGTTGTAACGCTTGTCCCATCTGTTGTGGTTCTTGTTTCTTCATCAGTCACATAGATATATTCAAATCCTTTTTCTAATGTAACGATAACATCTACCTCTCCAGCGCCTTTTATCCTGCTTAATACACTTTCTAATTTATTTTCAAGGCTGTCAACATATTCCTGCGAAGAAGAAATATTTATACTAACATTGTCAGTTTCTGTCGTTTCACCCTCCTGTTTAACATTGAGTGACGCAAAATAAATTATTGCAAGAAGAACAGCAAGTCCAACAGCCAAATAAATTTCTATATGTTTTATTTTTTTTATTTTTTCATACAGTGCTCTGAATTTTTGTTTAAAATCACCCATCATATAAAATCTCCCTCTCTTCTATCTTTATGTGAGATTGAATAATCTCCGTTATATCTTGCTTTATCTTTGTTATATTTTTATGCTCAGCATTTTCACTTATTACTAAATTTGAAATATCGACAGTAATCGACTTGAAGGCCAGTTGATTTTCAAATATATCACAGTTAATATAAACTTTTACATTATAATAACCATGATTATATATCTCATTTTCAATTTCCTCACGTATAACACGAGTTTTATCAAGATTAAGTTGGTAAAGATAATCATCATCAGCAACTATTTCCTCAGTGTTAAAGATATTCGAAAAATCAAATTCTTTTCCCAGCAGACTTGGAAGTGGCATGATAATTACTAGAATTATGACAAATGAAAAAATACCTTTTATATATCTATTCATTTGTCCGTCAGGAAGTACAAGTTCAACTATGACAGATAGACATACAACTCCTGCTATTGAAATAATCCAACTAGAAATATCACCTATCAATTTATCCTCCTAACACGTTTGCCGAACACATTATAAGTCCTAACATTATGAAATATATAAATGCAATACCTATTATAAGCACAATCAAAAGTACCATACTTTTAGAAAGAGAGGAAATAAAATTGGCTATTTGTTTATTTCCCAATGGTTCAACAATTCCCGCAATAAGTTTTAGTGCGAGCATGAATAAAATAAGTTCTATTAAAGGCGAAAGAATGGTTGCCAAAAGTAGAAATAGCCCTGTTGCACCAACAGCATTTTTTATAAGATTTGACGAAAGAAGAATAATTCCCATGCCATCACTTAAATAAGAACCAAGAATTGGAATATAGGACTTTATAGCATACTTTGCAGTTCTTATTGAAATACCATCTAGTGTTCCTGCTGTAATACCTTGTATTGATAAAAATGCGGTAAATATTGTAAAAATTAAACCTGTCAGCCATTTGTAAGTGCTATTAAAAAATGATGTAAACTTTTCAAGTTTTACAGAATTTGATAAATTTGATACTACACTGAAAACAACTGAAAAAATAAAAATAGGTAAAAGAATATATGTGAAAAGGTTTAAAATTGTTCCGCTTAAAAGCACCATTGCTGGTTGATATACGCTTACTGATGATGTTCCCCCTATTGCAGTCATAAGAGTAAGTAAAATTGGAAAGATAGCATCCATTTGCGTTTTCATTGACTGAATTGTGTTAGTCGTTAGCGAAACCATTCTTACAGTTATTGATAATACCAGCACTACAATAACGCCATATGTTACAAAATGTATAATATTTGAAATTGATTTGCCATTATTATAAGGCTTTATCCCTTGTATCATGCTCCCTATTAATGAAACGGCAATTATTATTGAAATGATTGGAAGCAGTGACAAAATATTGTCAAAAAAAATATTTAATAATGCGTTCCACATACTTGAGCCATCTTCAAAATCGCCATTTATTAATGCCTGCAGTTTTTCTATGAAACTACTTCCACCAAATACTGCAAGTTCACCATCTGACAATGCTTTTAAAATTTCTTCAAGAGAAGATAAATCTAAATTAGATAATTGCTGGTCAATCTCTTGTTGGAACTCCTCTTCAATTTCATCTTCGTTTATATTTTCTATTGTTTCGCTACTTGCGACAGCAGTGATTGAAGTGGGACAGAATAAGAAAAAAATTATAATTACAAAGATCCATAATATAATTTTGTACTGTCTTTTTGTTTTTTTATACATTTTACAAATCTTCATGATGGCAGTAACTCCATAACTATTTGGAGAATATTTGTTATTATTGGAAGTGCCATAACAAGAATAATAATTTTGCCACCCAAAAGTACTTTATCACCTAAACTAGAATTGCCAGTATCAGCACAAATTCCTGAAGTAAACTCTATTAAATATCCTATCCCAATTATTTTTAAAAGAAGTGTATATAGGTTTGAATTTAGTCCTGTAATACCTATTATATTTCTGAATATTTCAAATACATTAGACAAATAATCAATAACCATAAATAAGATTATCAACCCGCCTACTATCGCAATTATTACTGCAAAATCTGAGCGAATAGGTCTTATTATAACCGTAGCAAGACAAGTGATAAGCCCTATTGCAATGATTTTAAATATAATTTCCATAATCTCCTAAAAACTAAAAATTGTCTTTAATGTGTTAAAAAGGTCTCCTAACAAATTTAAAACCATAATAATAACAATTACCAAACCTGCAAGTGTTGCAAGTGTTGATATTTCATCTTTACCTGACTGTTTTAAAATTTGCCCAACAATAGCGGTCAAAAGACCTACCGCTGCAATTTTAAATATTATTTCAACTCCCATATTCCACCTAAATAAATATTACTACAAGCATAAGTCCACAAATTAGCCCAAGTTTTATTGAAAGAGAGCCATATTTTTTATTTTCTGCATTTGTCTTGCCTGCAAGTTCTTCAAATCGTGACTGAAAGTTTTTTAGTTCTTTAGATTGACTATCCACATCACTTCTACCAAGCGATTTGAAAAAGGTAAAGATTAAGTCCTTTTCGTTATCTTTTAAAAAATTTACACCTTTAAATAGGTTTTCTTTATCAAGAGGTGCTTCCTTGTCTATAAATGCAATGTAATTATTATCAATACCCTTTAAAGCACTTTTGTTTTTCTCATCTAAGTTTAAAAAAATATTTTTCAGTCTTTCACGTGAATAATTTATTTCAATATCAAATTTTTGACATAAATACAAAAGAGACTGGAAAAAGTTTGCACGTATTTTGTATTTTTTAGAAAAAATGTAACCTATCAAGGTACAGAGAAATACAATAAAGATTAAAAATACATATTTCATATTCCCTCCAATTATCAAAATTTTTATACTTTTACTTGTGATAGAATATATTTTTTAAATTGAATAATTTTAAAAACTACTATAATCTTACTCTTGAAAAATTTTCATTGTAAATTCCTTCAAGCGTCCCTGGACCTTTTCTTAGAGATAATAATACGTATCTTTCAAAGAGTTTGTCGCTTATTACTTTTTCAAAATTCGGTTTCTTCAAAAAACTTTCAATGCTATCACAGTGGACTGATGCAAAAACTGTAACTCCGCAATTTATAGCATACTCAACTGCGTTTATATCTTCAGCCTGCCCAAGTTCATCAGTGACAATTATGTTTGGACTTAATGCCCTAATACCATTTTCAAAGCCAACTGCCTTTTTTGCAAATGAAATTTTATCTGAGAAATTACCAATACTACCATGGCTCCCAATGTCAAGTTCTCCTCGTTCGTCAAGAACCAAGACATTGTATGCATAATTTCGCTCAGATAATTGACAAATAAAATCTCGCAGAAATGTAGTTTTCCCAGCACCTGGTGGTGAAAGTACAAGAGTGTTGTACACTTTATTTTCTTCTACCAAATAATCAAATGCAGACAAAGAACAATTTTTTATTTCATGTGGAAGTCGTATATTCACACTTGAAAAATTGGTCATTGTCTTGATTTTGTTATTTTCTTCAACTATATCTCCACCTATTCCTAACCTTATACCTCCCTGCGTCACGATAAAGCCTCTTTTAATTTGTTCATTTACCGAATATATGGAACACTCACTTGCTCTAAAAATAATATCCTCTATCATAATCTTACTTGGATAAATGGCGTCTTTTAAGTTTGATGTTGTTCCATTAAACCCCAAAAAAGTACGTTGACCGCCTATCAAAAGTACAATGGGTTTATCTGCACGCAACCTTATTTCATTGACTGAGTTAAAATTTACCTTTTTAGCGAGAATGTTATATATTTCATTAGGCAAAATCTTTTCAAGCATATCTACCTCTTGCCTTAATCTATGAAAAAAGAATTTTATCAATACAATAACGACAAATTAAGTCAAAATTTTATTAATTACAAAAAAATGTTCGGCTAAAATACCGAACAATTTTATATTTGCGGAAAACAATATAATTTTTATATACTTAATTTTTCTCTCTATCTAATTTTCTAAAAATGCTTCCTGCACCTTCGAAAATCAATATAATACTGCCTAAAAATCTTGCAGATACATGATAATAATCATTATATTTTGCAATGATACCTATCTTTTCAAGATGTGATAAGTGATGATAAATCTTTCCAGTTGTAGAAAAATTTAAGTTTTCCATCAAATCTTTTGCAGTATAAGACTTTTTCATTAATTCTTTAATAATATTAATACGCTCAATACTTGAAAAAGCATCTATAATATTTGCAAGTTCTGTTGCATCATATTTAAGAATTTCGTCAACCGTCACAACGTTAGAACCAAAGATAGATGAAACAGTACCATCCTCTGTTTTATATTTCCCAGCATAAACTAAACGACCATTTTCAAGTTCTTTAGGATCTATAACATCTTTAAATTTTGGTGTGTTATCCCCTTTGATTTGTTTCCCCTCTAGAGTCTTTACTCTTTCTTCAAGTCCATCTATTCTTTTTATAAGTGTATCTATTTCCATCTTTACCCCCTTATTTATGGAATTATTGTTTTCCGTAATTACATAATATCATAATATAATGTATTTGTCAATACGTTTTTTATATTTTTCAAAAAATTTTAAACAAAAAAAGCACACTGAATTTTGAAGTGCACCCCAAAAGTTAGATACTTAAGGGGGAACATTTTTCAATGTGCTATTTAAAAAACATTTATAAAAATTATTTTTAAGATAAAAGCATTTTAAATTTTAAACTTTATTTTTACTTTACTCTTTCCATATAACTTCCATCACGAGTATCAATTCTTATTCTATCACCTACATTGATAAAAAGTGGTACGTTTAACACATAACCAGTTTCTACCTTTGCTGGTTTGGTAGTTGATTTTGATGTATCTCCCTGTATTCCTGGTTCACAATCAACAACTTCAAGTTCTACGAAGTTTGGAGCATACACAGCAAATGGGTTTCCTTTATAGAAATACATTGTACAATTTTCGTTTTCTTTTATAAAATTCAATGCATCTTCGACACTATCTTTGTTTAGTGGAATTTGGTCAAATGTTTCTGCATCCATAAAGTAAAAAATATCTCCATCATTATAAAGATAAGTCATTTCCTTTTTCTCAATAACTGCAATTTGAAACTTATCAGACGGATTAAATGTAGTTTCTTTTACCTGTCCTGTCATAACATTTTTGAGTTTTGCTCTTACAAATGGTGAGCCTTTCCCTGGTTTAACATGTAAAAAATCTACAACAGAATAAACTGCTCCGTCCCATTCAAAAGTTGTTCCTTTTCTAAAATCTCCTGCAAATACCATAATAAATCTCCTTAATATATATTTTAACTTCTTTATTTTATCACATAAAAAACTATTTGTCTAGTGTTTTTAAATATATTTTTTTCATAATAAGTGAATCGTGGGGCATTTTATCCATAGATTCACAAATAACCCTTGGAGTAAGTTTATATTCTACAAGCACATCAGCAAGCGGGTCAAACTCGGGTCCATATATTTCATCATCATAATTTAAATGTTTTATTTCTCCCTTAGCACCATATTGGATTTTAGAAAAATGAATATGACAATTACTTGTTCTCTCAAAACCCAACTTATCAATGCAATAATCAAAAATCTTTTTATAATCATCTTTTGTTTTTAAAGAACCTTGCTCTAAGGCATTAATATGTCCAAAATCAAAAGTAGGGACCAAATGAGAATTTGTCTTACATAAATCTATTACTTCCTTATAAGTACCAATTTGCATAGTTTTACCCATAGTTTCTGGGCATAGCAGAATTCCATTTAAAATCCCCTCTGACTCCATCTTATCAAAAGTTTCCTTAAACCTCAACTGAGTAAGCGAAAGTGCCTCATCTCGTTTTAGTTTACCACATGATGCCGGATGAAAAACAAGTCTATCTGCTCCAAAGGCTTTCAAAAATTTTATTCCTGTATAGATGTAACCTTGTGTTTTTTGGTACATGACATCGTCAGGATTTGCAAAATTTATATAAAATGGAGCATGAAGAGATAGTTTTATATTGTATTCCTTAAATTTTTCGCCTGCCTTTGTCGCAAGTTCGGTTGACATTTGGTAACCATGCCCAAAAGAATACTCATAAGCATCCAATCCGTACTCCTTAATCCATTCAGGAACCTCCAAAATTGACTTGTGCCCCTGTTCATAAAACTCATTACCACATCCTGATGACCCAAACAAAACCATTTTCTTCTCCTTTTTATTATTTTAAATCAATCGTAATTTAAACCTCATCAACCCACTTTCAACAGTTACAATACCCAAAAAAACACCATCTGAGCAAACTCTGAATTCTCCATCTTCGGAAAAAGAAATGTTTACTCCATTCAACAGCATATCGGAATCTTTTTTTGAAATATCAACTTTTTCAAGATTTTCAAATATACTATCAAGTTGAATTAGTTTATATTTTCCACTTTGTATTTCTTCTAGTTTATATGAGTCCTTAATATCGAATTGCCCACATCTAGTACGTTGAATGTACAACATAATACTATATGTATTTAATAATGTACCTAAATCTCTACACACAGAGCGGATATATGTCCCACTTGAACAATGAATTTCAAATTCAAATACATTTCTGTCTAATTGCGAAATAAGTTTTATTGAATAAATTTCTATTTCTTTCGGTTTTAGTAATATGTCATTTCTACCCTGCCTTGCAAGGTTATAAGCCTTTTGTCCATTAATCTTTTTTGCTGAATAAAGTGGTGGTAATTGTTGCTGTTTTCCAATCAACTTAGGCAAAACATTTAAAATATCATCTTTCGTTATCAGAGCATTTTCATCAATTTGAGTGATTTTCCCCTCTGTGTCTAGTGTTTCCGACGTTTCACCAAATTTGAATATTGTCCTATATACTTTGTCTTTATTCAAAAAATAGTCAAACAACTTTGTGCCCTTGCCAAGTGTTACAGGCAAAAGTCCTTCACCTAGAACATCTAAAGTACCTAAGTGGCCAGCCTTATCCGCACCAAGAATATGTTTTGCTTTATTTACTACACCATTTGATGATATATTTTTTTCTTTATTAACAAGAATTATTCCATTTATTTTCATTTTATCTCACATTGTTTTTTACATTCATTTACAATTTCATCTTTTAATTTTTCAATATTATTGGCAATAATTTTTGCTCCTGCAGCAGAGATATGACCTCCACCACCAAACTTTTCTGCAATATCTTTCACATTAAATCCATACTTACCTCTCATAGAAAGACTATAGTAATTAGGAGTTTGCTCTATAAGACTAAAGGATATATCGACACCATCAACATTCAGCAATTTACTACTAAAGTAATCACAATCATCCTTAATTGCGTTATATTTCTGAAGAGTTTTTAAACTTACAAGACAATAGGCAATGTTGTCATCTATTTTTAAATTATTCAATAGATATTTTTCAAGTTCAATATCTTTAAGTGTTTTGGACTTATATTCAACATTATTTATAAAGGTAATATTCGCACCTGTTTTTATACATTTATAAGCAACATAAAATGAATTTACATTTGTATTAGTGTTTAGAAATGAGTTTGTATCACCTGTAAGACCTATAAACACAAGAGAGGCAAGTTTACTATTAAATTCAATTTTTAACTCTTTAATAAGTTTATACACAACTTCACTGCAAGAACTAAAATTTTTGTTTCTATATGTGAAATCACCTTGCAATAAATCACTTGAATGATGGTCTAATACGATTTTTTTTCTCCCATTTAAAAATATATCTTTAAAATCACCTAATAAATTTGGAGTTGAAGTATCCGTAGAAATAAAGAGGTCATATTGCTTATCAATAAAATCCTTTTGAATTGGATTTTCTTGTATTAATTTCACTTTACGAGGAAGTATTTCATCTTTAAGATAAATATCAACCTCTTTTCCTAGTTGTCTACAAGCATAATACAATGATAAAGACGAGCCTAGTGCATCTAAATCAGGATTTTTATGTGTAAAAATTGCTATTTTTTTAGCATTGTGAATTTCTTTTGCAATTATTTTTAGAGATGCCTTCATTTATTTTATTTTACTCCTCATCTTCCTCGTTTGGTATATTTAATGTGCTAAGTATTTCGTTTATTCTAAGTGTTGCTTTTGTACCTTTATCAAGTTCAAAAAGCAATTTTGGTACTTGTGGCATTTTTACCATTTTAGCAAGTTCATGTTTTATAAAACCCTCAGATTTTTGTAAAATATTGATTACCTCCTTAGCATCACTTTCATTTTCATAATCCATGGATATTTTAACTTTACACGTTTTAAAATCTGGAGAAACATTTGCTTCGCTTACATAAAGCATAGGACTTATTCTAGGGTCGTTTAATTTGTTTTGAATTATATATCCAATGTTCTTTTGTATTTGACTGTTTGCTCTTTCAAATCTAATTGACATATTGTCTCCTTTTAAAAATAGGATAAGATTAAACTTACCCTATTATTATAACCCATCTTTTAATTTTTTCAAAATAAAAAATCTATCTTTTTACCACTTCTTTTGAATAAAATTCAATTACATCGCCTTCTTTGTAGTCAATATTATCCTTAAGTTTTATTCCGCATTCAAATCCTTTATTAACTTCTGCTTTCTCATCTTTGACAATTCTCAAAGACTCAACAGTTGTTTTTCCTATTTCTTCGTTGTCTCTTTTTACAACCGCTATAGCATTACGTGTTGCCTTTCCATCTTTGATATAACTTCCTGCAATCTTACCCGCAGTTGAAAGTTTAAATACCATTCGTATTTCGGCACTACCAATGTAAACCTCTTGGTATTTTACACTCAACATACCATTTATAGCATTTGTCACATCGTCAACAACTTCATAAATAATCTTATATTCTTTGATTTGGACTTTGTTGTTTTCTGCAAGTGCCTTTGCCTTTGCAACTGGCTTTTGATTAAAGCATATAATTACCGCTCCAGTTGTTTCAGCAAGGATTACATCACTTTCAGTCACTGCACCTGCTCCACTATGAACAATATTTACTTTTGCCTCTTCATTTCTTATTGCAAGAAGAGATGATTTCAATGCTTCAACAGAACCCATTGTGTCCGCTTTAATTATGATATTAAGATTTTTAAGGTGCCCCTCATGAACCATGTTCATAAAGTTATCAAGTGTTACACCAGATGAGTGCTCTGTTCTTTCTTTCTTAATTTTGTCAATTCGCTCTTGTATAACCTGTTTTGATAATGTTTCTTCAACAGCATAAACCTCATCCCCAGAGGATGGAACTTCATTAAACCCTAAAATCTCAACAGGAGTCGAAGGCAAAGCCTCTTTGACAGATTTTCCTTTGTCATTAAACATTGCTCTGACTTTACCATAGGTAATACCTGACATAATTGAGTCACCTACATGAAGAGTTCCATTTTGCACAATAACTGACGCAACAGGACCTCGATTTTTATCAAGTTCCGCTTCAATCACCACAGCAGTTGCCATCTTCTTAGGATTTGCTTTAAGTTCCAGCATTTCACTTACGAGCAGTATTGTTTGCTTAAGTTCGTCAAGTCCCATACCTGTTTTTGCAGAAATTGGAACACAAATAGCATCTCCTCCCCATTCTTCTGGTAGTACTCCATTTTCTGCCAGTTGTTGCTTAATTTTTTCAGGATTTGCCTCAGGTTTATCCATTTTATTTATTGCAACAATTATTGGTACATTTGCTGCTTTGATATGATTTATAGCCTCAACTGTCTGTGGCATAACTCCATCATCTGCTGCAACAACAAGTATAGCAATATCTGTTGCTTTTGCACCCCTCGCCCTCATTGCAGTAAAAGCAGCATGACCTGGTGTGTCAATAAAAGTAATTTTCTCACCATTAAAAGATATTTGATAAGCACCAATACTTTGAGTTATCCCGCCTGCCTCACCTGCAACAACATTTGTCTTTCTAAAGGCATCTAGAAGTGAGGTTTTACCATGGTCTACATGTCCCATAACAGCAACAATAGGTGGACGTTTTACTAAATCTTTCTCGTCATCCTGACTTGAAGCAGATTCAATCAATTTTTCTTCATATGATTTATCAATTTTAAGTTCAAGAGTTATACCAAAATCACTTGCAATCAGTTCTGCAGTTTCATAATCAATATTTGAGTTTATTGTAGCCATAATTCCAAGTAACATTAATTTCTTTACTATTTCTGTAACCGGTTTTCCAATTTTTTCGCTAAAATCTTTTATAGTAATTTCTTTTGCTGTTAAAACTGCATGTTTAATTGAAACAGTGTTTGTCGCTTTTTGTTCTTTTTTCTTCTTTATGCTTTTTCTTGAACCGAATGAAACTTCTTCAATTCCATTTTCATCTTCAACAAAAACATTATTTCTACGTTGTTCATCCCTACGTTTTTGACCTTGTTTTCGTTCTTCACTGTTTGAATGTTTTTGTGCATACTTGGTTTTATTTGCATAATTGCGTTCATTTTTTAAATCAATCTCAGGTGGCTCGCTTGTAAACGAACGATAATTATTTCCTTTTGCAGACACAAAATTGTTATTACCAAATTTTTTGTTTTGAGTATTACTTTTGCCAAAGTTATTAAAAGGTTTATTATCTTTTCTATCTTTGTTAAATGTAGGCTTATTTGCTCTGTTATCAACTTTGTTGAATCTAGTTTGTTGATAATTTCTTTGAGTATTTTGATTATTATCAAATTTTTTAAAATTAGTCTTTTCTGGCTTTTTATCATCAACAAAAGTAGGTTCAGATGTTTTTGTCTTAACCTGTTCTACTTTATTTTCTTCATGAGGTTGTTCAATTATGACTTGATTTTTTTCAACATTTGCCAACTCAACCTGTTTAATTTTATTTGCAAGATTTTTGCCAAAAATATCGACTTGAGCCCTTGTATTTTTTATATCACGTAAGATTTGAGTTATCTCACCCTCTTTTTGTAACTCATGAATTTTTCTTAAATTTTGTAATGATTGATTAGCCAATATAATCTCCTTTTAATTCTTTAACTTTATAATATTAAAATGTTATGAAAAATAATTAATTTTTATTTCCACAACCTTAAACAATAATTTGTGCCACAATTTTTTAATATAATTTCACCTTTGTTTGCAACTTTTGCTTGTGCTTAAGTTAATTTCTGATGATATTATATATAATTTCACTGAGTTTTTTGTTTTTTAAAGCAATCAACTTACAGTTTGGAATATTTATTATATCTTGTAAATTTTCAAATTCAACTGTTAAAATACCTCTTGATTTAATTCTTTCAACAATTTTCATGGTATTTTTTGCCGAACTCTTATCGTATATCAGCAGATACAGTTTTTTGTTATAATTATATAGTTTATCTCCGCCAATTATAACATACCCTGCCTTTTTTGCAATATTTAGATAGCCTTGCAGTTTTACTCTATCCAAGAATTACTCCTTTTATATTTTCATATACCTCATCACTTATGTTGCATTTGAAATTTTTGTTAAGAAGTTTTTGTTTTCTTAATTTCTCATAACAATCCTTGTTTCTGCAAATATAAGCCCCTCTACCGTTCTTTTTGCCAGTTTCATCAATTGTAATAGTTCCATCTTTATCCTTAACAATGCGAAGCAATTCTCTTTTATCTTTCATATTTCGACACGCTATACACATCCTTAATTTTTCCATTTTTCACCTAATTTTCATCATTGTCATCAAGTGGAGAAATTTCTTCTAATTCTTCAAGGTCAGACAAACCTTGGAAGGCATCTTCATCACTTAATTCAGTAAGTTCATACTCAGGTTCTTTGACATCTTGTTTAGAAACAGAACTTTCAGGTTTTACCTCTATTTTCCATCCTGTTAATCTAGCAGCAAGTCGAACATTTTGACCATTCTTTCCTATTGCTAAAGATAATTTATCATCTGAAACAATGACTCTTGATGAATGTAGGCTTTCATTTGTCTCAACACTTATAACAGGTGCAGGACTAAGCGCTTTTGCAATATACTCAAGTGGGTCATCACTATATTCAATGAGGTCAATTTTTTCACCATTAAGTTCAGCCGATATTGTATCAATTCTCTGTCCATGGAAACCCACACAAGTCCCAATAGGGTCAACATTAGGTCTATCAGTGTAAACTGCAACTTTAGTTCTGTTTCCTGCGTCTCTAGCAATATTTTTTATCACTATTTCACCAGATGCTACTTCAGGTATTTCTAATTCAAACAATTTTCGAACAAAACCGATATTGCTTCTAGTGACCTGAATTTGTGTTCCTTTAAAAGAATCTTTTATCTTTTTAACATAAACTTTGACACGGTCACCAACATTAAATTTCTCACCAGGTATTTGGTCAGAAGGCAACATAACACCCTCAGTGTGAGTATTTGAGATTTGGACATAAACTGTTCCATTATCAATTCTTTTTACAATTGTGGTTAGAAGTTCATCCTCTTTTTCGGAAAGTTCAGAAAGAGCCATTTGTTTTTCTATTTCCTTTAACTTTTGCATAACCACTTGTTTAGCAGTCTGAGCAGCAATACGTCCAAAGTCTTTGGTAGATTCTTCTGTGGTAACAATATCACCTACTTTATAAGATTTTTTAATAAGTCTTGCTTCGGCAAGTGAAATTTCTTTGTCAGGATCTTGAACTTCGTCTACAACTGTTTTGTAAGAATAAATTTTTATAGTTGATTTTTCTGGATTTAATTTTACCATTGCTGATTTTGCTTGACCATACATCTTTTTATATGCTGACGTGAGAGCAGTCTCAAGTGTTGAAATAAATGCCTCTTTATTAATCTTCTTTTCTGCCTCTAAGTCATCAAGTGCTTGAAAAAAATCTTTATTAATCATTTTTATACTCCTTAAAATTTAATTATTGGCACAATATGTGCAATCTTATCTCTTTGTAAAGTTAGTGTTTTCCCGCTAACTTCAATAGATATTTCATTTTCATTGTAATTTTTTAGTACACCTTCAAATTTCTTTTTGCCATCCATCTTCGCAAACAATGTAACTTCAATTTCTTTATCAATGTTACGTTTAAAGTCTCTTTCCGTTTTAAGTGGTCTGTCAATTCCTGGTGAACTTATGTTTAAAATGTATGGTGCATTATCAGTAGGATTTAACTCTTCCAAAAGTCCATCTATTTCTTTAGACACTTTTTCGCAATCATCAATTTGCACTCCACCATCCCTATCAATGTAGAAAGTTAAATTCATTCCATCAGATTTTTTTACATATTCAACCTCAACTACTTCATAGCCCATGTTTTCTATAACAGGAACGACTTTTTCTTCACAAATAGTTTTTACTTTACTTGCCAAATTTACCTCCATCTATGAAGTAGGGAGCGATGCTTTTGCACGCTCCCTACCTTCAAGTCATTATTATTATAGCAAATCATTATAATAAAATCAAGTATATTTATAAAGTTTTTTACAATTTATGTAAAATATTTTTAAAATATAACTTTCCTATTCCTCTTTTGTTTTCTTTCTATTAAGTTCCATCAATACCTGAGCAGTTGCGTATGCATCATTAAATGCCCTGTGTGCATTTTCAAGTTTTAAGCCTAAATACTTAACAACAGTGCCTAACTTAAAATTACTTGGTTTAATGTTTGCCTGTTTTGCAACAATAAATGCATCAATTACCGTGTTGTTAAATGGAATATGTAATTTATTTGTTATTTTTTTTATAAATTTTAAGTCAAATCCAACAATATTGTACCCGCTTATTATACAATCTTTTGACCAATCACAAAAGTCAATAATAACATCCTCTATTTTAGGTGCTTTGGCTACCATTTCGTTAGTTATGTGCGTCAATTGTTGTACTTCTATAGGAATAGGATTTTTCGGTTTTGCAAAACTTGAGAATCTCTCAGTTACCTCACCATGTTCAATCTTTACCGCACCAATCTCAGTTATTTCGCATTGGTCAGGGTCAAGTCCGGTAGTTTCAATATCAAAAACAACAATATTGTTTTTAAGAATAAAATCATTATACACTACCTTTTGGTCAAACAAAAATGCTTGTGTGCTACGTGGCAAGAGGTCAGGAAAGACAACTTGTCTATGGTTGTTTAAAATGTATTCTATGGATTGATTTTCTTCTTTTTTCGCCTCTTCAAAACAAGGATTAGCAAGAGAAATTCTTTTTATATAGTATGTAAGTTTTCCATTAATTCCAGTTTTTAAATCACCTACACACAAAATAAATGTTTGTTCTTCAAGACTTTCAAGAGTTTTCTCATGAGTCTTAGGACAAAAATAAACGCAGTCAATCTGTCCATCAATATCTTTTAGAGAAAAAGTATAAAGTGCCTTTTCCTCGCCAGCATGCTTACCCTTTTTTAAAATAAATCTTCTTTGATTTTTATTGGAAAGAAAACCGGCTAAAATTACCGCCGTCTTTTGTTTTTTATTGTCCTTTATATACTCTGGTTTTGGAATAATGTCTCCGCCTATCAATTTTTTCTCAACATTGACATTATACCTCTTTGCTTTTGTAAGTGGAGGCAAAATGTCGTCACAAACTATCTCGTCAGGTAAAGCCTCTTCATTTTCATCAATATTTATAATGAAGTTTGCAATGTATAATTTATCAAGGTAGTCTTTTAATTGTGTTTTGAGTTCAAAATCATTTATTAAAGATAAAATATCTTGATTAAGTTTAATATCAATATTAACATCAAGTTGATTACTGCTGACACTTATATTTTCTAATAATATATAAGGCGACAATCCTTTTTTATTTTGCTGGAAAAATTTAACTATATCTTCCAATATAAGTCTCTCATCCAAATAACTTTTCTTGAATTTAACTTTTGTCTCACCATTTAAAGAAAGTTCGTCTTTATAATAATTTGAGACCTCTTGCTTATCCTCTTCGCTTATCTCTGTTAAAGTATAAGGATATAACAAAGTTATTGTGCAAATCTCAGTAATTTTATCATACACAACACTATACATTTTTAAATAATTATACTTATTGTCAAATTTTTTATTTAACAAATCTATTGTATCAATCATTAGTAAATATTTTATAACAGAAAATGCAAGATGTCAACTAAAATCACAAATCCAAAAAGAATAAATAGTCCAATTGTATGAATTAAATTTTCAGTCTCTCGTTTTATTGGTTTTTTCCTGATGGCCTCAATCGTCGTGAACAAGACATGAGCGCCGTCTAATGCAGGTATAGGCAGTGCATTAAAAATTGCCAAGTTCGCCGAAATAAGAGGTATCAATAATAATATATTTGCAAAATTAGATTGAGTAAACGTTGCTATTGTTTCTATTGTAGTTAAAGGTCCTCCTATTGATGACAACGGAAGTTGAAAGGTAATTAAGAGCCATAGCGATTTTAATACTACCCAAGCAAGACCAAAAGCAAAAGGAACCGCACGTTCTAATGCTTCTCCAAAAGAGTATACATAGGCACTTACCCTGCCATCAAAGCAATATGCATATGATATTTCATACTCACCCTCTATAACATTCCCACTACTATCATATTTTGGAGTATTAAGTTCAACTTGATAAAACCCTATATACACATTGTCTATATATTCGCCATTTCTTTTTACTACAGCGGTAGTGTGCTCGTCATACCCTAAAAATGCCTCACGTTCATCATAGTTTTCAGATTGTTTTCTTTCCTCATTTTCAAGGTAAGACATAAGGTTTTTATATTCTGTAGTTCTTAAATTTCCATATAGAGAACCATAAGCAAAATCAATTTTTTCACCATTAATGGAAATTATTATATCACCAGGCTGTAGTGTCTCAGCACCCTCAGGTATATTTATAAGATTTGTAACCGCTCCACTTTCTTTATTAATTAATTTATTATCTATTTTCTCTCCAAAAACATCATACAAAGCATTGCTTGTTATATCAAAGTTTGTTTGAACTTGAGGAACATCATAACCTACAGTACAAAGTAAAATTAATGAAAAAATAACCGCCGCTGCAAAATTAAATGTAACACCTGCCAAAAAAACAAGTATCCTTTTCCAAGGTGGTTGATTGGTAAAAGCATCCTTATCTTCAGGATTAGTTTCGTCCTCACCTGCAAATGCACAATATCCACCTAGCGGGAAAATTCTAAGAGAAATTAACTCTCCTCTTTTATTTTTACGAGAAAAAATGGCTTTACCAAAACCCACTGAAAATTCCGTAATTTTAAAATTTAACATCCTGCCTATTGTGTAATGGCCAAATTCATGAATAAGGACCATCAAAAGAAGAATTGCAATGGCAAGAATAATATAAAGAATTATCATTAGACCTCACAATTGTTTTTATAAATTAGTGCAATTTTCTTTCGTAATGATAAAGATTGACTTAAAAAATTAAAAACTAATTAAAATTAACAAAACTCAAAACTTTTTATTGACTTTAAATTAGTTTTTGCCGATGATAAAAATAACATATCACATTATAAAACAAAAATAGAAGGTTTAAACAAAAATGAATTAACCATTTTAATATTATATTTTATTATAAAACAGCAAATAATATGCTAAATGCAATAAAGACAAAAGGAGCAACAAAAACATATGAATCAAAGCGGTCAAGCATACCGCCATGACCTGGTAGTAATTTACCTGAATCTTTTACCCCAGCGCTCCGCTTTAAATAACTTTCAAACAAATCACCTGCCTGGCTAATAATAGAACCTATAAAAGATATTATTACAATTTTCCAAACTTCTATTCCACTTCCAAGCAAAATGCTATTCATTGCGGGTATTGAATACAAAATATAATATACTGCTACAGATAGAAGAACACACCAAAGGAGTCCACCTACAGCACCTGAGATTGTCTTTTTAGGACTGATTTTTGGTGCTAGTTTTTTCCCTTCGAAAAGTCCTCCCATAAGATAAGCAAACGTATCTGTAAAAATAGGGATTAATAATGCAAACAAAAGCACAAAGAAAGATACCCAGCCATCAAAACCTACAAGGGATGGAAAAGTGGTCGTCATATCTTCAAAATGATTGATAAGTGACAAAAATGCAAGTAGGAATGCAGGATAAACAAAAACAACTGTTGTATTAAGGGCCTTGATTAAAGAATATTTTGCAACGCTCATGGACTTGTCCAATTGTCTTGTCCTAATTTCAGCCCTAGTCGCATGATATCTTATTATAGACCAAACAAATGTAATGGCAAAAAATACTACAATCATAGCAACTGCAATTACAAGTGTATAAATAAGTCCAATTGACGAATCATAAGCAGTACAAAGTAATAAAGCAATCATTAAAAATGCAGGAAAAATCGTTGCCAAAATTTGATTATTAAATTTCCCCATTTTTGTAAAAAGTTTTGATGCCTCAAAACATGAGTAACATAACACTAAAAGTATTAATGCATCAAAAAAATAACTACTTACATATACTTTTAATATAAAAGCGATTGCAAGCACAAGCAATATACCTAAAGATGTCATAAGTCTAGTTTTCAAGTTATACCTCCAAATCTTCTATTTCTTTTTTGATAAGTTTTTAAAGCCTTCACAAAATGTCTTTCATTAAAATCTGGCCACAAAACTTTTGGAAAATAAAGTTCACTATAAGCCATTTGATAGAGTAAGAAATTTGAAATTCTCATCTCACCGCTAGTTCTAATTACAAAGTCAGGTTCAGGCAGATTACCAGTATCTAAAGCAGTTAAAATATCATGTTCTGTTATATTATTATAACCTTTTTGAATAAGAGAATTTACCGCTCGGACAATATCATCTCTTCCTCCATAGTTAAGTGCAAATATAACTTCCAATCCATTATAGTTTTTTGTTTTTTCTTTCATGTCCGTTAAAGCATTTTGTAAATCCCTAGGAAATGGCTCTAGCATTCCAATAGATGATAGTTTTATTTTGTACCTTTCAAAAATGTTTTCATCTTTTGAAATATAATTTCTTATAAGGTCAAAAATTCCATCTATTTCCTCTTTACTACGTTTCCAATTCTCAGTAGAAAAAGCAAAAAAAGTGCAGTATTTAATGCCATATTTTATGCAAAGTTTTATGGTTCTTTCTACGGCATTTATCCCCTCTTTATGCCCATAGTTTCTAGGCAAACCACGTCTTGTCGCCCACCTACCATTACCATCCATGATTATTGCTATATGATTTGGCACTTTATTTATTTTTGTCATATAAATTCCTTTTAATATCAATAAGATATAATGGAATTTAAGCGCGAAATTGTAGACTATACTTCCATTATTTCTTTTTCTTTAACCTTGCCATTTTCATCAATTTGTTCGCAGGCTTTATCTACAAGTTTCTGAATTTTATCTTCATAGGTATCGCGTTCATCTTCGGAAATTTCGCCACTTTTTTCGAGGTCCTTAATCATATCCATGGCATCTCTTCTTGCCCCTCGAACAGCAACTTTTGTATCCTCTGCAATTTTCTTAACAGATTTAACTATCTCCTTTCTCCTTTCTTCTGTAAGTGCTGGGAATATGAGTCTTATCGTTTTTCCGTCCTCATTTGGATTAACTCCAAGATCGGCAGCAGAGATTGCCTTTACAACATTCTTTACTTGAGATTGGTCCCAAACAGATATTGCCAATATTCTTGCCTCTGGTACAGTTATACTTGCCATATTTTTGATAGGTGTAGGTACACCATAATAATCAATAAAAACTTTGTCAAGAATATGTGGGTTTGCTCTGCCTGCACGAATAACAAGATATTCATTCAACTGATGATTTAATGCCTTGTCAATCTCTTCTTGACAGGATAGCATTATTTCTTCTAACATTTCGTTCATAAAAATCTCCTTACCATTTATTTTACTATAAAGAAAGAAAATTTGCAAACGATTTGTTATTGTTGTAATAATATTCTTTATTTTTTTATTTAAAAATAGGTGCATAAAATAATAAATTTAATAAAAAAATGTCAAATCTTTTATTATAAACTTTATAATATAAAAAGGTCTAAAAATAATTTTTTTTCTAACAATCATATATTATTTCAAATAATTTAGAAATATATCATTTATGACATAATGAAAATTCTAAAATCTCATTTTTTTATTTTCAATTATCATTGTCACATTTATTATTCCTACAATAATTAAAAATATGACTGATTTCTCAGTCATATTTACATATTACTTATTTCCTTTCATTTGTTTTTCAACTTCTTCTGCTAAGTTGTCATTTCGTTTTTCAAGTCCCTCGCCCATTTCATATCTAACAAATCTTCTTACAGAAATTTTTTCACCAATCTGATATGTTTTTTCATTTACATACTCTGCGATGGTTTTGCTTGGGTCTTTAACAAATGGTTGTTCCATAAGGCAAACATCTTGATAAAACTTTTTAATTCTTCCTTCAACCATTTTTTCAATAATTTGAGCAGGCTTTCCTTCGTTTAAAGATTGATTTCTGAAAATCTCTTTTTCTTTTTCAACCTCTTCTGCAGGAACATCCTCAATCTTTAAATATTTTGGAGCAGCAGCGGCAATTTGCAATGCAATATCATGACCAAATTGCTGAAAATCATCTGTCTTAGCAACAAAATCTGTCTCACAATTTATTTCAACAAGAACACCAATCTTTCCACCCATATGAATATATGAGGTAACGATACCTTCAGATGCTATTCTTGATTGTTTCTTTGCTACGGCAGCAATACCCTTTTCTCTAAGCCATGTAATAGCCTTATCAAAGTCACCATCACTTTCTGTGAGTGCTTTTTTACAGTCCATCATGCCAGCATTTGTTTTTGCTCTAAGTTCTGCAACGTCTTTTGCGGTAAAATTCATTGTCCTACTCTCCTTTATCTTCATTTTTTTCGTCAGAAACTACTTCTGCACTTGTTTCTTCTTTCTTTTCTTCTTTAGCCTCTTTTTTTACCTCAGGCTTTTTCTTTGCAGACTTCTTTTTAGAAGTTTTTTTACTTCTATTTTCTTCGCCTGCCTCAGCAATTTCAAGATTAGGTTTGGTCTCAGCAAGAGCCTTCTCTATATCAATGTCCTCATCTTGCTCATCATCTTTTTTAAGAGATACACCTTCTTTTGCTTCAATTACTGCATCAGCAATGGCAGAGGCAATCAATTTAACAGAACGAATAGCATCATCATTTCCTGGTATAACATAATCAATATGGTCAGGATTACCATTTGTGTCAACAAGAGCAACCATTGGAATGTTTAAAAGTTTACATTCATTTACACAGATATGTTCAATATTAGGGTCAACAACGAAAACTACACCTGGGAGTTCTCTCATCTCCTTAATTCCTCCAAGATTTCTCTCGAGTTTATCTCTCTCTGCTTTCAAAAGAGTTACCTCTTTTTTAGGAAGAAGGTCGAATTCACCTACTTTTTCCATTTGATTAAGTTTGTTAAGCCTTTCAATTCTAGACTTGATAGTCTTAAAGTTTGTAAGGCATCCGCCAAGCCAACGAGTATTGATGTAAAACATTCCACATCTCTCTGCCTCTTCTTTGACAGCATCTTGTGCCTGTTTTTTAGTTCCTACGAAAAGAACATTTTTGCCTGAAGCAATGACATCACGTACAAATTGGTATGCTTTGTCTATTTGCTCAGATGTTTGTTCTAGATTGATGATGTGAATATCATTTCTAGCAGTAAAAATGTATTTTTTCATCTTAGGGTTCCATTTTCTAGTCTGGTGACCAAAATGAACACCTGCCTCTAGAAGTTGTTTCATTGAAATAACTGACATATTATCCTCCTTTTGTTTTTGTCCTTCCTTATAGTTTTCTATCTCCAAATTGCGACCACAGATATAAATCTTTTAAGTTGTACATGGTATCGTTTTTTGTACAACAAGTTTTAGGCAACTGCAACTGAATATTCTATAAGTGCATATTTGTCCAATGACTCAAGTATTATATCACAAACTATATTTATTGTCAACTTTTTTATCAAAATATACAAAAAATTCCTGACTATTCAGGAACTTTTTTGTCAACTTTAGATTTAACTGTCTTTGCTCTTTTCCTTTCTTTGTATAATACTGAGCAAAAACTTGGTAACAAAAACTGAGATGTGTAGAATGTTACAATCAAACCAATCATAATACCAAGAGCGACCTCTCGCACACCCTCAACGGCAAGTACGGAAAATATTATTGTAACTACAAAAAGTACTGCATATATGATTGCTCTATTAAATGTTGTCTCTTTTGTTGTTGCATTTGCAATTTCGCTAAATTTAACCTTTTCAAATCTGCCAGACTTTATGTTTGATTTTAATTTTGAATAATAGTAAATCAAGTTAAATATTGAAAGCAGGAATGTTGATAGAATTATAATTGCAAGAGAAAGATTTATTGTTAATCTAAATATTAGAATAAGACCAAGCAACATAAAAATGTCTATTGCAATTTGCATAATTCCAACCAAAAATATACTTGGATTATTTCTAAATGCAATATAGCAAGCCATAACTAAATAACCAACTACAATACAAGCAACTGTGCCTGTTATCCACGAAAAATCCGCTTCTGATGGTGCGTAATCAATGTTTGAAACTGCTTTTTCATAATTCGAATAACCAAATGCAGTTATTAAACTACTTCTTACATCATTGTTTTTGGCAATTATGCTATTGTAGTCACTTGACAAATTTTGATAGGTCACTTCAACTGCCTGTCCACGACCAATAACATAGTCATCAATGGTCATTGTCGTTGTTCTAAAACCATCAATTTCGAGGCCATTATCATTTAAAACAATCTCTATTTTTTTATAAATTTCATCTAAATCATTACTATCATTTAGATCATAACTTGTAACATCTTCACCAAAACGATTTTCATTGTTTACATATATTTTAACAACGCTCTCGCCTGTAAAATCACTTCCCAAATTAAAACCTACTGTTGAAATAAGAATAATTCCGACAAGCAATATTATTGCTGGAACAATTAAAAAATACAAGAAATTTTTAGTAATATTAAATTTCGATGATATTATCTTTTTATTTAGTGAAAACTTTTCTTTTTTTATACTAGTCATTTATGTTACCTCCTTCAACATTTTCGGTAACTACTGCTTGTTTATCTTGTGTATTTTCTACAATGCTATCTTCGCCTGGCATACTATTTAATGCTATGTTATCATCCTTTATTTCTTTAATGTCCTTTTCTCGATATAGTCCAAGTCTCTTAGATTTTGTGCTATTTAAAGGCAAATATATGTTGAGTAAATATCTTGTAACAACAAGAGAAATAAATACAGATAATATAGAGCCCAGTAGCATCATAATGCCAAAACCTTTCAAATAAGATGGTGCAAATATCCAAATTACAATTGCTACCAAGGCAATTATTACATGACTATCTAATATAGTCCATAATGATTTTTTCAGTCCACCTTTGAAAGATAGATGAATTTTCTTTCCTATTGAATACTCACTTTTTATACTTTCAAAAATTACAACGTTTGCAATGATAGACATAAAGAAAGCGAAAATACATCCAAACATTGTTGCAAGATTTAAAATCACAAAAGGTATTGCCTGCATAAAGAACACAAACAATATAAGATAGAAAATTGTAGACAAAGTACCTAAAAGTCCTAGGTCTTTATATTTAATAATTAGAAGAATCAAAGTAAGTACAATAGTAAGCAAACTTGCAATTCCAAGGTAAAGCAAAGTATTTTGACCCAAAACTGCACTAATTTCACTTTTTTCTGGATAGGATAAGTTAAGTCCTAATGCCCCACCTGTTATAATGTAAGAAAGCCTTGCCTGTGATGTACCATTCGTAGCACTCACAGAACCACTTGCCAAGTTTGGAGAATAATAGTCACTGCTTGAGTTTATTGCAAAAGTAATATTTGTGTCTATGTCGTCAATACTTATGCTATCTGAAAGGAGATTATCCTCGGCAACCTGCTCAATGTAGATATATACATTTGACTCCCCAATTTCATCTGCATCAGTGAGCATATTTTCAAGACGGATTTTGCCTGAATTTGTGAATTCAAGTACAACAGTATAATTGCTATTGTCGTAATCGTATCCAACATATGCATAATCAATATCATTACTATTAAGATATACAGGAGGTTCTGTAACCGTATCTGAAACCTCAGTAAGAGTTATAAATATTTCCTCTCCATCAGCAAGATAATCAAAAACTGAATCGGTAGTTTGAACACCAGATGCCTCAATTCTAATCTTATCACCCTGTCTTGATACATAAAGTTCAGGAAAAGCCTCTCCAGTGCTTGTTCCATTATTACTAAACACATTTTCCACTTTGCTAAGAGCATTATCTATTGTCTCAGTCAAATCATAACTAGAATTATTATTTTTTAATTCTGCACTATATATAGCGGAAACACCACCGTTTATGTCTATTCCCTTTTGGACAGCCCCAAGAAAACCATTGTATCTATCAGTGGTTGTTGGAACATTAAAAGGACATACACTCAAAAGTATGCCTAATAATGCTATTATAATGAGTAAAACAAAATTTACAACTGAGTACTTCTTTAACATTTATAATCCTTTTAATTGTATTTTAATGTCTAACATCATAATTATAAAGAATTAAAAGGACTATGTCAATTAAATTTGAGTTTTAGTTTGCACTTTTTTTAATATTTACACTAATTATTCCACAAATGGCGCCTATAACTGCTCCAAAAACGGCATCTGTAAGCAATGTTATGTCAAAAGTAAATGAACCACTGAGAATTGAAAATACCAAAAATGCCATTAGAGTATAGATAAAACCAATCAAGAGTCCGCTAACTAGTCCTAATTCTTTACACTTTTTAAGTCCAAGAAAAACTCCTAAAAATATACTTACCCCTTTTATTACTTGATTTACAGGTGCAATAGCACTATCTGAAATATTTGTGAATTTTAATAAAAAAGCAAAAACTAGAACTAAAACAAGAGAGGTACAAAGCGAAATCAAAACTCCTTTTGCTATATACTTAACAATTGGATTTTTATTTTTTGCTTTTTGTATATTAATTTTTGTTTTCAATTTCATGATTGACTCCTTTTTAAAAAAATATACTTGTGACTAATAAATAAATATGTTTATATATTAAAAAAAATAACTTTCTTTTATGAAAGTTATATAATTTTATTACACAAATGTTAAATTTGATTATTAATTTTTATTATCTTTTTAAGTTAAATAGTAATATCTAGTCATATTTTTCATTTAGAATATCTGCAACAGTCAAATTTTCAGTAATAAATTTTTCTTTATGTTCTCTTAAGTTATCTTTAAAAACTTTATATTCTTTGACAGTCGTTAAAAAGTTATTGTATTGTTTGTCATTATTTGAAAGAAAATCATTTCTATTATATAAATATGTTAAAAACCCTAAACCATAAAATCTTTTATTTAATGCATCCATATTAGCATATTTATAATACCTATTTTGTTTTAAAACAGGTTCTTGTGATAGCATTTTTCTATCTTCTATGAGGTCATCCTGTGAAATTTTTTGCATTTCCATAAAGTTGAAAACCCTATAGTATAAGTCTTTTTCCATAACCATATAACTTGAAGCATCAAAAACATATTCTTTATCATAAAGTTTAAATAAGCATATAGAATGAAAAACGCCATTGTTTATTCTAAAAGGATTGATTGAGCCAAAAACCAATTCAACCTTTATAGGTGCCTCAAGTGCAAAATAGTATGCACATTCATGACACATAGCCTCCTCACAATATACATCCTTAAACAATTTGTTAGCATGAACAAATCTGCCCTTACCAAAAGACTTGTCCACACTATACCACCCATCTTTTTCTTTTTTTATATTTTTCCTAAAATAGTTTATGTAACTCGAATTTGATATTTTTTTATTATAATAATGATTTTCACAAAAAATACGAACCATAAAGCAAAAGACTTCTCTTTCTTTCAGTGGATGTTGTTTTGCTTTTTGGTACGTATAATAAGAATATGAGGCCTCTTCAATCAATCTTTTTTTTAAAAATTTTTCGGAGTCGTATATCTTCATCAGTTATATTTTACTATACCTTTTCAAATATGTCAATATCAATTTGACGTCAAATTGAAAAAAGAAGGGTTTTAGTCCTTCTTTTTACCTTTTTTGCTATTTTTTACATTGTTATCAACCTTTTCGGATTGACTTGACGAAGTTGCATTATCTTCTGCATTATTAGTTGTCTCAACTGCATTATCTTGGCTAACTTCTTTATTTTCCGCCACCTGAGAGACAGTTGCTTTTTCACTAGTAGATTCCTCGTCTTTTATTATAGTGTAGATAGAATATGCATCAATAGACAGATAACTTTTATTCTTGCCTGTTCCT
Organism: uncultured Clostridia bacterium; assembly: GCA_944350275.1. Lineage (GTDB taxonomy): Bacteria > Bacillota > Clostridia > Christensenellales > UBA1242 > Caccovivens. The sequence goes on from CALVOK010000011.1 coordinate 121,129, forward strand.
GTTTCAATTGTAACAATTTTTTTGTTGTCATCTAAGTGTAGGTCAACAATGGTACCATATACTCCACTTGTTGTTATAATTTTATCCCCACGTTTTAGTGAATTTGTCTGCTCTTGTATCTTTTGATTTTCTTTTTTGTTTCTTAGCGATATTAATATAGGATAAATAATTATTAATAACACTATAAAGACAATCAAAATAATTTGTGTTGCGTTCATATTCGCCTCCTGTCCTTACTTTATTTCTTTATAAGTCTAACATAAATATATTCATTTTCAAAATGATTTAAACTAAATTTTCTTAGTTTTTATCTCATTTTCAAGCCTTTCGATAAAATCTGACAAATTTAAACCACTTTTATTTTCGTATCCCCTACCTCTTATTGATATTGTGTTGTTTTTCTCCTCTTCGTCACCTACAATGATTAGGTAAGGAATTTTCATTGATAGTGCCTCTCGTATCTTATATCCTATTTTTTCATTTCTAAGGTCGCTTTCTACTCTTAACCCTCTATCAAAAAGTTGCTTTCTTATCTTTTCTGCATAGTCGTTATTCCTTTCAGTAAGTGAAAGAACACGTACCTGTTCAGGAGCAAGCCAAAGTGGAAAAGCACCTGCAAAATTTTCTATTAGAATGCCCATAAAACGATCAATTGCACCATAGATAACTCTATGAATCATAATAGGTCTATGTTTTTGTCCGTCCTCACCCACGTATTCAAGTTCAAAACGCTGTGGCAACTGGAAGTCAAGTTGAATTGTACCACACTGCCAAGTTCTACCAAGTGAGTCGGTAAGGTGAAAATCTATCTTTGGTCCATAAAAAGCACCATCTCCCTCATTTACAATGTAGTCAAGATTAAGTTCATCAAGTGCATCTTTTAATCCTTTTGTTGCCATCTCCCAATCTTCATCACTTCCCATGCTGTTCTCAGGTCTAGTTGAAAGTTCTATAAAATAACTCAAGTTAAATACTTTGTAAACTTTATCTATAAGTGAAACAACACCTTTTATTTCATCTTTGATTTGCTCTGGTGTCATAAATATATGGGCATCATCCTGTGTAAAACTTCGCACTCTTAAAAGACCACCAAGTTCACCCGACTTTTCATATCTATGCACAATCCCAAGTTCGCCTAACCTAAGTGGCAATTCTTTATATGAATGTGGTTCGCTTTTATATACAAGCACTCCGCCTGGACAATTCATAGGCTTTATTGCATAGGTCTCATTGTCAATTGTTGAAAGGTACATATTTTCTTTATAGTGGTCCCAATGTCCTGACACTTCCCAAAGATGACGATTTAACATGATAGGTGTCATAATCTCTTTATAGCCCGCCTCTCTATGAATTTCTCGCCAATAATCTATTAAAAGGTTTCGCACAATCATTCCATTTGGAAGATAGAAAGGAAAACCTGGTCCCTCAGGCGAAATCATAAACAGTTTTAGTTCCTTTCCAAGTTTGCGATGGTCCCTCTTCTTTGCCTCTTCAAGCATAGCAATATGGTCGGCAAGTTCTTTCTTTGTCTTAAAAGCATAGCAGTATACTCGTTGTAACATTTTATTTTTCTCGTCGCCTCGCCAATAAGCACCATTTACACTGTGAATTTTAAATCCAAAATTTTGTAGTCTCTTAGTCGAATCTACATGAGGTCCACGGCATAGGTCAAAAAAGTCATCACCTGTATAATAAATAGACACCTCTTCGTTTTCTGGTAATTCATTTATAATTTCGGTTTTATATTCGTTGCCAGCAAAGAGCCTGAGTGCCTCTTCTTTTGAAACAACCTTTCGTTTAAACTCCTCACCCTTGTTTATAATCTCTCTCATTTTCTTTTCAATCTTATCATATTCATCAGGTGTAATTGAATGCGGAAGGTCTATATCATAATAAAATCCATCTTCAATGGCAGGTCCTATTGTGAGTTTTGTCTCTGGATAAATTTCGACAAGTGCCTTCGCAAGAATGTGAGCAAGTGAGTGTCTTGCTTTCATCAGTTCTTCATCTTTTATCTTTTTAATTTCCATATTTTTCTCCTTTTTTTAATTTTTGAGCATTTTATAAATAAAAAACGCCCTTAAAATTTAAGGACGATTAGTTAAACCGTGGTTCCACCTTAATTGTCTTTAATTAAAAAGACCTCTCATTTAAAATCTTATCATCATAGCAGTGGTTTCAGTTTCATTCTAGTCAAGATTTTTCACCAACCAATCTTTCTCTGAACACATCAAATGAACCTACTTGTCTGTTACTCCAAGAATTACGTTTATTTTATCATGTCACATTTTATTTGTCAACTCTTTTTGTCATTATTTATAAATTTTTTACAACAATATTTTATATATTGCAACCTCTTTAATATTTTATGAATTTAAAATCTAAAATGTAATGCTGTAATACTAAGATTTTAAAATCTTGTCTTTTGTGTAAATTTTTGCACCACTATTGTTGATGGTTATTCTTTCCTCAAAAAGTCTTTCAAGTAAATTTATTGCACTGCTACTTTCTTTAAAATAAAGGTTTATTCTTTGAGGCGAGAGGTCAATCACGGAGGATACTATCGACTCTTCACTAAAAGTATTGTTTTGGCATTGCAGACTTGGCGAATATATTTTATAAATATCACCCTCTTTTACTACACTAATTTCATCTTCGCAAATATCTAAGTTGTCTACCAAAAATTTTAATAGATCTATAAAACTTTCACTTGAAATAAGATAATCACTGTTCTCATTAGAAAGAGAGACGAGTTCTGCCCATTTTTCTTGAAGTGACCTTAATTTAAAATGATAAAAAGACTCTAAAAACAAATCATGTTTAAGTTCTAAATTTTTCTTAATAATAAATTTATCAGTCTCCTTATCAAAATTTAAGAGTGCCTTTTTAAAAGCAAGCATACCTATTTTGTCTTGACGAGGGAAAATAAGATAACTATCCAAAAAAGTACTTTTAAAAGATTTGCATATAATATCAATAATGCAAGAGGTAATCAAAAATTTTGCTTTTTCCTTATAAACCTTATCTACAGCAACCAAAATTGAGATATAACCATGTTCTTCATTGGAAGTTAGCACACCTTTCATTTGGAAAATTGATTTAGATAAAGAATTGTATAGTGCATTTGCAATAGCAAAATTTTCTGCCTTAACATTTAGAGAAAATTCCCACATAATCGCTCCTTTCTATGATATTCTATGCAAGGTTGAAAAAAATACACTAAGAATTTAAAATTTAAAGCAAATAATTTGACAAATATTCGAAAAATAATGATAATAATACTATAAAGAGGTAAAATATATGAAAAAATCAGTCAAAATTTTGTTATCAATTTTGTGTTTATGCCCTGTTTTACTTTTAACTGCTTGCGGAGAATCAAATTACTATACAATAAATGTTAGGACCTCTGAACAAAAATTTGGCTATATAATTGGTAATTATTATACCGACCCGCGTCAACTTGAAGGCACAACAATGACGCTTACTGCCATCGAAAAAGACCAAACAAATAACCCATTTATCTGTTGGATAAAGGACAACAATACCATTGTTTCGACAGATGAAGTGTTAACTTTGACATATAATAGTTCTACCGCTGGTGACTATGTTGCTTTATTTGAAGAGACTAATTCTTCAGGCATGATTTATATGACACTAGATAACTTAGCAATTACAGGTCTTGATAGTTATTCAAACGTGACCTTCTCGCTCAGTTATTCTACCATTAACAACATTAGTTCCAATACAACTTTTGAAAGCGGAAGTTTATCTGAAATCGGCGAATTTACATCAAACAATAGGAATGTTTTATATCTTGGAAAGCCTGGAGAGACTGATACCTATCAGTATCAATTCAAAATATCTCTTACAATACCTACCATTGATGGTAATGTCACAAACACATACACAAGTACCTCAGGACAATATCTAAACAATGATTCTTTTGATGATGCCATGACAACTTCTATTAATATTGTTGGAGATGATGGTGTAAACATAGTGCTAAACTTTGAAAAATTAAATCAAAATATGTTTAATTGAGAATAAGAACACAAAGCATAAGAATAATAAGTGACAAACTTGTAAAATTATATAATAATAACTAATTATTAACAAAAAATAAAAGAAGGACTATTTCCTTCTTTTATTTTGGCTGAAAACTATTTGCAGTCTTTTGCTGAACTATTAGACTTTGAACTGCAACCTTTCGCTTCTTTAGATGCCTCTACGTTTTTTGCAGACTTTGACATCTTGCCACTTTTGGCATTCTTTCCCATTTTGGAATTTTTACCAAACATAGTTTTCACCTCCTGTTTTCAAGGTTTTTTACCTTGTACTTTCAGTATGGCTAAATTATGAGAAATTATACATATTTTTAACAATTTTTGAAAATAAAAAGGCAATCCCGCATTATAACAAGGATGCCCTTTACTTAAAACTTTATAAAATAATTAATTATTATTTTTTAGTTGTCTTTCCAGCAACTTTTGAAGTTGTTGTTTTCTTAGGTGCTGGCTTTGCAGTTTTCTTTGCCTCTGCCTTTTCTTGTTTTTGAGCCTCTTCAAGAAGGTCATAATATTTATCAAAAACAGCAATGGCAACTTCTTCATCTTCTTCAACTTTGATGATAGAGTTTCCATCTTTATCTTGGTCAACTACGAAAACAATTGCCTCGTCATCGCCAATACCTTCAATTTTATCTAATGGTTTAAGAACGCAGTAAAGCCTTTTCTCTTTTCTTACTTCGTAAGGAATAACTGCAACTTGTTCAAAAGTAAGTTGCTTTCCTGTCTCATCAACAAGAACAATTGGGTCCTTGTTATCCTGATCAAGTAAAACATCAAGGATGTCAACTGGTCTTAAATCTTCTTTGTTGTTTTCAACTTTTTTCTCTGCCATAATTAATTCCCCTTTTTTAAATTATCAATGTATGATTGCAAAATAAGTTGTGCTGATATTTTATCAATGAGTTCCTTTCGCTTTTCCCTTCGCACTCCACTTGATATTAGAATATCTTCAGCCTCAGCCGAGGTTAAGCGCTCATCAACATAAAATACTTTAGCACCAGAGTATTTTTCAAGCCTCTCTCCAAACTGACGATGGAGTTTTGCTCGTTCTCCCTCACTTCCATCCATATTTAAAGGCAAACCAAATGCGACCTCAGTGACATCATTATCTTTGATAATCTGTCCAAGATGTTTTAAAGCATCTTCCTCACCTTTATTTTGATAGACCTCGTAGGGACTTGAGATAATACATAACAGGTCGCTTAATGCAATACCTATACGTTTATCACCATAATCTACTCCCATTATTCTATGCTTTTGCATTACATCTCCATAATGAGTATACCCTTTTAAAAAAAATTAGTCAAATATTTAACAAAAAAATTTAAAGTTTTTAAAAGAAATTTGATAAAATTAATTAAATTTTGACAAAGTGCATGATATCTTTTAGATTTTCGCTTTTTAGTATAACGTCATTCCAGATTGTTTTGTCCTTATAATTAGCATCATCAGGATTAACACAAATTGTCTTAATATGTGTTTTGTATACATCTTCATCATTTTTACCATTACCAAAGAACAGCACTTCGTCAGGTTTTAGGTTCAATTCTTTCATTATAAAATCAACATATTGACTCTTATCTTCAATAAAGTGGTCAAGTTTAGTTATGCCATTTACTATTCCATCTTTATCAAAGAGAATTTCCTGTGCTTCAATTTTATAAATATAGTTTTTGCAATCACCAAGCACACTCTCAATAATATTTTTTATGCCACCTGACAATATTATTATTTTTATACCGCTTTTATAAAGAGTTTCTAATACCTCTTTGCTGTTGTCAAGTAATACTGTCTCACCTGCAATTTCTTCAAGAGTTTTCGTGCTTACTTTTTCTTCATGATAAATTTTCAAAACCTCAACTGCCCACTGATTATAATCTATTTTTCCACTCAAATAATCTCCGTATAAACGGTCATCATCTTTTTGTCTATCAATTTTTGCCCAAATTCTAGCCCAACTGTTAGGCAGTTTATTTGGCTTTGATAGTGTGCCATCAAAGTCAAAAATAATAAGTTTAGTTTTCAACTTTTTTCTCCTTAAGTAAACTGTTTTGTGTAATATGTCATTATTAAAGATAAAAATCAAATGCCTTTAAAACTTATTTACAATCATAAAGGCTTTCACCACATCCCATCGACACAATAAGAGTCACTTTCAGTTTTATTACACTCTCCATTGATTCTCTTAAAATTTTCATTACAGTATCCTCTTCGCCAGCAAACGTATCTATTATAAGTTCGTCATGGATTTGTAAAATAAGTTGACTTTTAAGTTTCTTCTCTTTAAGCGACCTATATACCTTTATCATGGCAAGTTTTATTATATCAGAGGCAGTGCCTTGAAGTGGCATATTCATTGCAACCCTCTCTCCAAAAGACCTTGTTACATATTTTGATGAGGATAATTCAGGAATTTTCCTTATTCTGCCAAACTTTGTCACAGCATACCCCTTTTCTTTTGCAAATGCAACATTATTATCCATAAATTCTTTTACTTTTGGATATCTAGTAAAATAGGAGTCAATATAATTCTTCGCATTTTCCCTTGAAATTTTGATGTTTTGTGAAAGTCCATAGTCACTTATACCATAAATAATACCAAAATTGACCGCTTTTGCCTCTCGTCTTTGTTGAGGTGTAACTTTGTCAATGTCAACACCAAAAATTTGTGAGGCGGTCAAAGAATGGATATCTTTCCCCTCCTTGTAGGCATTTATAAGTTCCTCCTCTCCTGACATATCTGCAAGTAAACGAAGTTCTATTTGATTATAGTCTGCTGATATTATCTTTCCACCCTCAAATTTTGAAACAAAAATCTTTCTTAAATTTTTGCCATCGTCGTCACGAGTTGGAATATTTTGCAAGTTCGGTTCACTGCTTGAAAGCCTGCCTGTGCTTGTAAGTGTTTGGTTGAATGTTGTATGAATTATATCTCCACTCTCAGCAATCAATTTTTCATAAACATCAATGTAGGTATTTTTAAATTTTGCATATTTTCTATACTGAAGAATATCATCGACGAGAGGAATATATCGAAGTTCATCAAGTTTATCTGCTTTTGTCGACATTTTCTTATTGTTATACGACTTTATGCCAAGTTTTTCAAACAATATATAGGCAACCTGCTTTGGCGAATTTATGTTAAACTCTTCGCCTGCCTCCTCATAGATATTTTTTGTAAGTTTGTCAAGTTTTTGACAATACTCTTTATCTATCTCTGTCAACCTATCTTCGTTTATCCTAAAGCCATTTTCTTCCATTTCATATAGAATTTCAATCAGCGGACACTCTATATCATTAAATATAAAAGTTAGATTGTTCTCTTTTATCTGCTCCTTTGTTGCTAAGTAATGCTTATAATATTCATCCACATTTATATGACTTGGATTTTTAATACCAGCATTAATAATATAGTCGCCAACAGACAAATCATAATAATTTTGTAAGGTTATACCATGCTTTTTTAAAGTGTGCATATCTTGTTTTGCTGACGAGGTTATCTTTAAAATTTTTCTACTTTCAAAAACCGGTTTAAGCACATCAGCCACATCGTCAAAACTTATATTGTCACTAAACATATCAATATTTTTATCTAGATATAGTATCTTGTCTTTTAGACAAAACTCCATATCTAGTAAATTATAACAAAAATAGTCGTCATCGTAGTTTTTAAACAAATTTAGATTTTGACTTGTTATCTTCTCTTTCTTTACATCCTTTAACTCAGCGCTTGTAATTTGCATAGAAAAAAGTTCACCATTTTTGGTTAGTGATGTAAAATCCATATCTGTAAAAAAATCATAGACTTTTTTTGAAAAAGGGAATGTTAATAAACAATCTTCAAGTTTAAAATCAATATCACAGTCGGTTTTTATAGTGGCAAGTTGTCTTGAAACAAATGCCATTTCTTTATCCTCTTCAAGTTTCTCCCTAATTTTTGATTTTAAACTGTCAAGATGATTGTATATGTTGTCTATATTTTGATATTCATCAATTAAACTTTGGGCAGTTTTTTCGCCTATCCCCTTTACACCTGAAATATTGTCTGATTTGTCACCCATAAGTGCTTTAAGTTCAACAACTTGACAAGGTTTAATTCCATACTCCTCTTTTAATCTCTTTTCATCTACCTTATCAACTTCGCTTACACCCTTTTTGGTAAGCCAAACAGTTGTGTTTTTATCTACTAACTGTAAAAGGTCACGGTCTCCTGACAAAATGAGTTTTTTACATTTATAGTTTTTTGCAATTGTTCCAATTATATCATCTGCCTCAATACCAGCATTTTCTATAGTCTTTATCTCCATTGTTTTGAGCATTTCTTTTATAATGGGAAATTGAGCAATAAGGTCACTCGGTGTTGGTTTCCTTTGCATTTTATATTCGCTATATATTTCATTTCTAAAAGTCTTTCTCGCATGGTCAAAGGCAATTACTATATGCGTAGGAGTCTCCTGCTTAATTATTTTTATTAGTATGTTTGCAAAACCATACACCGCGCCTGATGGATTGCCTAGGTGATTAGATAAAAAAGGAAGAGCATAAAATGCTCTATTTGCAATACTATTTCCGTCTACTATTAAAAGTTTTTCCATAATTCTATGCTACCCCAAACAGTGACCTGAACACATCAGGAATTGCTATTGTTAAAATCAATATTATCACAGCAAGCACAAGTAAAACAAAGAAAACTATTTTAAGCGGATTGCCAAAAAAGTTTACACCAGCATAGGCAAGAGCAATTGCAAGCGCTCCATATACTGAAATATAATACTCAACGTCACTGTTTGTTCCTGCAATATTTACATAACACATAAAGCCAATATATACTATTGTCAGAACTGCCAATATAAAATAAACTATTGATTTCATTTTTCTCTCCTAATTTAATTTTAACATAAGTTAAATTTATATGCAAATTATTCTTGGAGATTTGTTGTATTTTCTATGTTTTGAACCTGATTTTCGTTTAGTCCTTGATTTCCTCTTTATTTTTCCTCTTTAAATTAATTTTATGAATTCTTTTGTCATGTTTTTCCTTATTCTTAAGAGGTTTTATCTTCTTAACCTTCTTGTCTTTACTACCCTTTACCTTTTTTACCTTTTGCTTTTTGTTCTTTCTGATAAGTTTCTTCGGTATTGTTCCATCATCTGGCATACTTTGAAGAAGTGTATCTGGATTTGCAAGAATATCGTTGCAAAGTTTTAGGGTCTTGCCCATATAAAAACCATCGGCAACACGTTCATCAAGGCTCATCCCCAAATTCATAAATTTGCCAATCTTTATTTCTTTATTGTTTTCTATATAAGGCTCCATTCTCTCCTTTCCCATGGAAACAAACATAGATGTCGTTCCAAAGTTATATAGATGGTGATAGATATGTCCAAGTTTGATTGATTTTAGGTTCGTTAAAAAGCAACTTGTATGAAATGGACTTGCATTTACCATCCCTTTTGTAAGCATACCATGTCTATCCATCCATCTAAAAATAGCAAGTGCCCATCTAAACATAAAATCTGGAAGTTTGACAAGTTTTGAGGCAAATTTTGTAGTCTTGTCAACCTCTCCTTTCATTGTAACCTTTGCTATCTCACTATCCACAATCTCTTTAACCTCTGGAAGCGACTCCCTACCAGTAAACATAAATTTTAAAGTTATATTATCACTATCTTCGTCAAGTCTTTTCTTAACATCCATTGATACACTTATGTAGTTTCGTTGATAAATTGACCCTCTCATAATAAAGCGGTTTAGTTTTTTTCGTGTATACATAATTCGCACAAGAGTTGCAATAACAAGGTGCATATAGTTATAACTATTACCGTTACGTCTCTCTCTTGCAATAAATTCATCCAGTGTCACGCAAGGTACTTTCACTGTGGTATAATTTACCGCGTCTATTCGCTGAGGCATAAAGAAAGGCTCGGCTTTATCAATAATATTCATATTTTTTACTTTTTTACCATCACATCTATGTCCAAACATTAATTTTCTCCTCTAAATTTTTTTCTTATTAAATTTTTTTCTTTTCCATTCTTACTAGGCACATAATAAACTCTATCTTTGAGCGAATCAGGCATATACTGTTGTTTTACATAACCGCCATAGTCATGTGGGTATTTGTACGAACCATGTCCATCATCATTTGTGCTAGGATGATTTTTAAGGTGATTTGGAACCTTATTATCTGTAGAATATAGTGCATCTTTTTCCGCTAAGTGCATTGCCGTCACGACAGAATTTGATTTTTCAGCCTCACAGACATAAATAATTGCATGAGTCAATGGTATAAGTCCCTCTGGTAAACCCATTTTCTCGACCGCATACATAGCACTTGTTGCAAGAAGTAACGCGTTCGAATCTGCCATGCCCACGTCCTCGCAAGTATTCCCCTTTGTGCAAACCCTTGGCATGAAAAGTCCACAGCGGGACTATTGTTACTATTGATAGCACAATCGCTTTTTTTATTATAATGGTTATTTTCAAAATTGTCAAACTTTAGCTTATATTTTACTTCAATTTTTTCATCAAATATTGTTATTTTATTTATTAAGTTTATAAGCATAGACTTTTTTTCATTTATATCTTGCAAATCAAACCTTTCTGACCAGTCTTTCAAATCTTCATTTAGTTCTTTTTGTTTATTTAATGTTTTTCGTAAATTTTCTATTTTATCATCAATTTCACTGCTCTTATTTTTTAACTCTAGAATCTCTTTTTCTTTAGTTTCTATCAACTCCGATATTAACTTTTCAGAAAATTGACTTTGTCCTATTATGATTTTGTAAACTTCTTCTTTTAATTTTTCTAGTTCTTTTTCTTTTTGAGTGTGTTCCCTGCCTATTCTTCTTAATTGCTCAACGAAGTCATTCTCTTGAGATTTCATTTTTTCTTCTTGATTTATAAGCAATTTATCTATATCAGTTTCAAGTAGAAATTTCTTTGCATCATCTATTATAAGTTTATCTAGTTTATCTGCATTGATAGGTTTTTTGTCGCATTGCCCTTCTTTTGGAAGCCTGTGCGAACCACACCTATAAAAACTCGATTCATGAATATATTCCGAGCCATCTTGCCTTTGCTTTCTACATACCTGTGTATGTGCTGTATATTTCCTACCACATTCACAATATAGCAACCCTGTTAAAAGCCTTGAACCTCTAACAGTCGGTCTTTTCCCATTTATTACCTTTCTGTTTTCAGTTAGCATATCCTGGACTTCATAAAATGTCTTTTCATCAATGAGTTTTAAATGCTCCATAATTGGTGAAACCACTCTAACATTTTTAGATACTTTTCCTAGTTCGTATATTCCTATATAAAGTTTGTTCCTTAAAATCTTTGATACCGTGTTCGAAGCCCATAATGTGCCATTCTTTGTTGGAACTTCTTCATCATTCAAGATTTTTGCTATTGCTTTTGAACTATAGTGTTCCTTATATAAGTTAAATATTCGTTTAACTATTTTAGATGCATAAGGATCTATTTCAATGTCAAATATTGGCCTACCTTTAAAGTTTAATGTTCCGTTACTAACTGTTTTATATCCATAAGGTGGATTACCACCTCGCCACTTGCCTTGCTCTACACCTTTCACATTTGCATCTTTAATTCTTTGAGATGTTTTTAAACTTTCGCCTTCTGCCTGCCAAAACCTTATATAAGTCATCAATTTATCATTATGTGTTTTAGCAGAAATTTCGCCTTCTGTATAGGATAAAACTTTAATACCTCTAGCATTAAGGAATGAAACTATAAGTGGTGTTTCATCTGCTATTCTTCCTAATCTATCAGACATATAAATGCCTAGAACTTCGAACTCATGTCTATCGGCCATTGCTTTCAATCGCACTATTTCATCTCTGTTCTCTGCCGATACTTTAAAGCCTGATACACCACCTTCTACCAACTCTTCTTTTAAAACTTCGTATCCTAGTCTTTCTCCCCAAGGTCGAAGTATGCTTCGCTGTAATGGTATGTCATATTCAATATGTCCATCTTCTCTTACAATCTTTTGAGTTTGCTTTTTTGTTGAATTTCGAAGAAGTATCAACATTCTTGGTTTTCTAGTTTCAGTTTCCATTCTAATCTCCCATTATTTCCTTAATACAAACACTGTCACAAAAACAGAATAAAGTCCAGAGAAAAGCCTAAATAAAAAGCAGAAAAACCCACTTTTTTAAATTATAATCGTACCGTGCCAACTCTACACTGTCATCAAAAAAAACTCGCTTAAAATAGCGAGTTCCTTTGATGGTTGTGTATTCTTGAAATTTTATTTCTTTGTCTTTATATTCGTTACTTCTTGGCACCTCATCACGCAATGGTGCTTCTTGCATTAAACACCATCCTGGCTGTTATCTTCTGATTGTTCATCATCTTGTGTTTCATTCTTTTGTTCTTTGACATCAATACCAAATTGCTTTAATTGTTTAAAGATTTGGTTGCAACCTGTTGCAGATAGTCCACTAGCACCACCAATAAGTATTGCAGTGCCAATATTTGTTGCAGATATAATTGATGGTATAAAATAAAAACAAATAATGCCAAATATAATTCCCAATACACCTGCTATAATAGGAATAATTCGAATAAGCGTTTCATTATCTTTTGCTATAAATTTTTTATAAATTTCCATAAGAACAAAAACCAGTGCAACAATAACTGGTACACAAACTATTTCTAACATTTATCATTCCCTCCATCTGTCGAATTTTCAATCAAAAAATCGAGCATTTCTTTATTTGCTTCTTCATACAAATCCATTGCCTTCTTCATTTCGCCATTTGTTTTTCCATCTCTCAATGCAACTGAATTTGCGTGAGTAAGTTCGCCTATGGCATTTATACTCTTAATAACGAGAATATCTTTTTTGTGAGCTATTTCTTCCCTTTTTTCATCTTGTTTTGCTTTCTTTTTGAAAAAGTGTTGCAAGAAAAAAAGCACCATACCACTTATGATGCTTGCCAAAACACTTAATATAATCGATACCATCTTTTCTCCTTTTAATAGAAAATGGCAAAGCCTGGAAGTCCACCATCTCCGCCATTTGCTCCGCCTGCGGGTGAACCTGAACCACCGCCTCCACCTCCAGATGTTCCCGCTTGTCCTGCAGAGCCTGTTCCTGTATCTCCCGCTTTACCACCATCTCTATAACCACCAGCACCACCACTGCCATGAGATGTTGTGTCTTTATTATCTGGTCCTTGTCCGCCATAACCAGTTAAATATATTCTCCCATAATTTCCTTCTGGATTTCCAGCATAAGGCGATTGTGAGTTTTTAAAAGTATTATCTGTTCCATTCCAACCATTGTATTTCTTTTTGCCAGTTTGACTTGCTTCAAGCCTTTCTATAAGTGGCAAATTGCCATATGATTGAACAACCGTTGCTCCACCACCTTGTAAACTATCGGTATACCATCTAGGATTATTGCTTACCCCACTATAACCACCATAGCAACTGCACCAAGCAGAATTTAGGTTTGATGATGCATAAACCTTTATCCCTGGTGCCTGATAGGTTGTGTCACTACTATTATTTGTCCTTCCTGTCTTATCAGTATCGGAATCAGTGACAAATTTTAGATATTCGTTATTGCGAATTAAGGCGGTAAGCATAACTTTACCGCCTCCACCACCGCCGACACCGCCCCAGTTGCCAACTAAAAACCAATATGCTCCACCACCGCCTTTACCACCTGCACCCCAGCAAACTAAATTTACTATGCAGTCTTTGTTCTTTGCGTGTGATGTAGTAACTAGAAATCCTGATGCTTTGTTTGGCTCAGTTGTTAAATATAAACTACCATTTACATTGTTTAAATAGTTAGTTTGTCCAACGCCCTCACGCACCGCTTTGTATGAGACATTTCTTGGCCTTGTTCCATCATACATAACCTTTTGAACAACACCATTTACCTTGATTTTGCCTTCAGCGGCATCATAATCAGGGTTCGAACTATAATTATTGGCATCAGGCAATTTCCAACCAGTAATAATCTTTTGAGCTCCAGAATCAACCGTTGAGCTTATGCCCTTTATTTTCCCTGGAAATGCTGGATGTTGAGTTCCTACTTCTGTTGTTTCAATTGGAGTTGTGTATTCCAAGATATCAACACCATTTATTTTTAGTGTTCCCATTTAACAGTCCTCAACTTCACTTACTATTTTATCTTTAACAGCTTGATACAAGGTTGAAAGGTCATTTGATTTTATTTCTTCAATTCCAATAATCATATTGCCCATGTAATCTATTTTCTTGCTAAAACTATCTTCTAGTCCAAGTTCTACCCATTTTTCTTTGTATTTTAGTTTGGTAAAATCTATATCTTCTTTTAATAACTTATCTATTAAATATAAGCCTTCCTCTTGCATACTTTCGTGCAACTCAACTTTTTCTTTAATGGTTGGATGATTTGAAAGAAATTCATCTCTATCTTCAATTGTGTCAATTGGTTGTATGGCATTTGTTTCATCAATAATTGATGAAATATTATTAACTAGAAATGTATTTACATTGCCAGCAAAGTTTTTAACCTTGTTGTAAATTTCTTTTTCTCTTTGTCTTGTTTCTGCTGATGCATACACTCCCATTTCAATATCAGTCGAATTTTCAACAAAGTTACTAGTGCTTTTTATAATTTTATAATAGTTATTATCAAAAAATATTGCCATAGACATCTCCCTATACTAAATCAACGACTTTGGCTTTCAATAAAGTAAAAGTCGTTGTTCCATTAAGCATATTATTAATTTGTGTTTGTAAGTCATCATATTTAGCGTTAAGTTCACTGGTTGTAGAAAGTTTTTCCCAACTTCCCCATTCTGTATTACCTGTTCCTACTCTATAATAAATTCCAGACTGGTTTTGTGCAATTTGCGATGGATAGCCACCAGTACTATCTGTCCACATACAACTTGTTATAACAATTGAATATGTTCCAGCACCAGATAATCCAATTATCTCATTGGACTTAAATTCGCATTGAATAGTTTGTGGCGAAGAATTAAAATATTCTTCCGGTGTAGAGTTCACATTTCTAGTGTCATATTCGCTCAAATATTTACTTTTACCAACAATACTTGCACCTGAAATTATGCTTGAAATATCAGTGCTATTTTGAGAAATCAAGTTCTTTATAGTAGTAGAAAAGTTGGCATCATTATCTATTGCCTGTGCTATTTTCTTAAGTGTATCTAGACTATCTGGGGAATTATCGACAATTTGATTGATAGCTCTCTCTACCGAACTTGCTATCAGGTCTTTTAATATTCGCCCTTGATTTGCGGATAAGGCATAATCTGCATGTTCAGAGGTTAAATTATCAATAATTGTTATGCCGGCATCATTGCCTTTCAATGCTAGCAAGCCCCAATAATCGTTGTCAGAACTATCCGTTGGTGCTTGATTGGTGTTTGTAATCTTACAATAGTAAGTACACCCATATCTGCTGACAGTGTCTATATAATACTCATCATTGATATATTGTGTGCCACTATCCCAAGCGCCACGATTTCTATATGAAGTCCCCTTCTTAGGTTCTGGCAAAGTAAATTTTAAGTTTTTATGCTTCGTAGCATTGTCAGTTTCAATTATAACATTTGGATCTTGCTCACAATCTACTACCTCTTTCGATACTGTCAAGTTTTCCACTATTTCTAATGCTTTATTTGAAGTATTGACAGCATTATTTGAATTAGTTAGTGCTGTTTGAGAATTGTTGTTTGCAATTTCTGCATCTTGTGCTGCTTCACTCGCTGATTGTTGAGCTTGTTCGGCTGATTGTTGAGCCTGTGAAGCTGATGATTGTGCTTGACTTGTTAGCTCTGATGATTCTTCCACTAGTTCCAAACTTGATTGTGCAGATGAGGCAGCCTCGTTAGCCTTTGTTTCGCATGTTTTTGCATATTGTTCTGCCTTTGTGGCATCTTGTTGTGCAGATAAAGCACTTGCCGCAGACTCTCTTGCACTATTTTCTGCAGCCTTTGCGGATTCCATTGCTAGATTGCTATATTCGTAAGCCTTAACAATGAGATCTGGATTCTCCACGCTTAACTGCTTTGCATAATTAATAGCCTCGTTAACTTTTAGTTTCAGCATTTTAAATGGCACTAATG
>CALVOK010000012.1 GCA_944350275.1 uncultured Clostridia bacterium
TATCCACCCTTTGCTTTAGAAGAATATTGAGTATTTTAACCAATATTTTGATTGTTATTAATAATTTGTTTTTAAAAACTTGCCCTTTTGATGCTGATGAAGATGTTAATTGTCCACCTTTGCTTTAGAGGAATACATATATGGTTACATCAATAACTCTTTCAAAATTTTTAGCGCACTTTTTTCAAGACGAGAAACCTGCGCCTGTGAAATTCCTATCTCCTCACTTACCTCAGTTTGTGTCTTGCCAACAAAGTATCTCATTTGCAAAATTTCCTTTTCTCGCTCGGGTAAAACTTTTATTGCATCCCTAATAGAAATGCTCTCATAAATATTGTCGTCCGTGTTTTTCGTGTCTGCTATTTGGTCAAGGAGTTCTATTTGTTCCATTCCGTCACTATAAATAGGTTCGCTCAAAGAAATTGTTTCACTTATGGCATCAAGTGCAAATTCAACTGTTTTTGGTGAGAGTTCCATAACCTTCGCAATATCTTCAATAGTCGGTTCGTCTGCTGATTTTTTTGCAAGCATATCTTTTACCTGCAAAGCCTTATAGGCTATATCTCGAAGAGACCTGCTTACCCTCACGGTATTGTTATCTCTAAGATAACGTTTTATTTCTCCAATAATCATAGGCACAGCATAGGTTGAAAACTTAACATTCAAACTTTCGTCAAAGTTATCTATTGCTTTCATAAGTCCAACACAACCTACCTGAAACATATCATCCGCCTTTTCGCCCTTTCCTCCAAATCTATGGACCACAGAAAGCACCAATCTAAGATTTGCGACTACAAAATAATCTCTCGCCCTCAAATCTCCTGATTTAATTTTTTTCATTAGTTCCACCATATCTTCATTCGTGAGTTTGGGCAGTTTTGCTGTGTCTACTCCTGCAATGCTAACACGTGACGACATACCTCCTCCTAATAAGGTATATCTTTCGCAAAACATCTAAAAAGTATACATAAATTGAGAAAAAATTTAAAAATTATTAATTTTTTATTTGTTTTTTATTATTTTTTATTTATTATTATTAATATTTTTTAAAATTTTATTTATTTTTATTATGTTTTTAATTATTTTTTAATATTTTTAATATTTTTATTGTTTTTAATATTTTTTAAATAAAATAAAAATTAAATAAATAAAATTTTTATTATTTTCACAAAGATTTTAATATAAATAATATTTATTTTTTGTTATTATCTTATTTTTTATTAAATTTATTATTATTTTAAGTTAATATTTATTTTTATTATTTATAAAAACATATTTAATTTTTTATAAAATATTAATATAATTTTTCTATTTCCTGTCGCATATCATTTAAAATTCGTTTTTCAAGTCTTGAGATATAACTTTGGCTGATTCCGAGTTTTATTGCGACTTCTCTTTGCGTAAGTTCTTGGTGTCCCATAAGTCCATAGCGGAGAATCATGATTTCGCGTTCTCTTGCATTTAGTCTGCTGATAAGTTCGCCTATAATTTGCTTGTCTGCTGGCTCGTCAACTGCTTGTACTAGGACATCATCATCGCAAGGCAAGATATCAGACAAGACAAGTTGATTTCCCTCTCCATCTTCGCAGAGTGGCTTGTCTAGGCTTATGTCATTTTTAATTTTAGATGTCTTTCGTATTTGCATTAGAATTTCATTTTCAATACATCTTGAAGCATAGGTAGCAAGTCGTATATTTTTGTCTATTTTAAATGTTCTAACAGCCTTGATAAGACCTATTGCCCCAACCGAAATTAAATCCTCATACTCAATGCCTGTATTTTCAAACTTTTTTGCAATATAGGCAACCAGTCTAAGATTATGTTCAATTAGTTTTTCTGTCGCACCCATATCTCCTTGCTCTTTCAAAATGAGCAGTCTATTTTCCTCTTCATTATCAAGAGGTGGCAAAAACTCTTCATTACCACAAACATAACAAACAATATTTCTAACATCTAAAAAAGAAAAAGTATGTGTTAAATTAAAAATAAACTGCCTAATTTTAAAAATCAATCTTTTCATAACCCCTCCTATACAAGTGCATTATTGAGCAATATTTTCTTCCCAAAACTTTTATCAAATTCCGAAAAAGATAGTCCTAATGCTACATCCTTAAAACTTTTTTCGCTGTTAAGGATAACCTCATCAACGGTAAAAACAAGAATACTTGTCCCACTTCCTATTCCATTTATCTTTACAAAGTGCCCATCCTTAACAGATGACTTATCAAAATTTTTGGTAAGTGCGTTAATATAATTTATATTTTGATAAAGTTTATTAAATACCTCAAAAGTGATAAGAATTATAGGTTTTTTTGTAATATTGTCATAGAGAACATTTCCACTGTCTAAATATCCCTCTTCATAGATTACCTTATCTCCATCCTTTAAAGTTACATTAAATGTAAACTTCGCAATTTTATCTTTCCTATGCTGTATGTTTATGATAATTTTTGATATTGTATATATAATAAAACCTATCACACAAACAATAATGAGTGGCAACTCTCCAAAAAGATTCGTTATGCAATAACACCCACCTCCAAATAGAAAGGTACAAAAAAGAATTACTGCAAATTTAACTAAATATTGTTTTATACTTTTTATCTCAAATGATATTGCCTCAATAATATTGCAGGTGAAAATGATAATTAAAATTTTCAGCCACCATTCAAGTGAAAACATAGGTAAAATTAATGCTATTACACTTCCGACAAGGGATGAAAGAAACCAGAATCTTGCGCGTTCTTTTAAAAACAATGCGGAAAGTTTTATTATAAAAGAGTTTAAACATAAATTTATAAATAGAGCAAGTTCAATTTCAATCTCCATTTTTTTCTCCTTGCCCTATTTTAAAATAAACAAATTTTATGACAAAAAAGAATAATAATTTAATTTGTCATATTTTATCTAAAAATAGATTTTCTAAATTAGGTTTTAAATATAAATAAAATAACAGCAATTAAAAAACAATTTAAATTCTCTTCCCTATTTGCTAACTTTAAACATTTAAATAAAAAAAGTGTTTCTAAAATGCAAACTATAGAAACACTTTTTAAATTTGATTTTTATGTATAACATATAATGTTTATTTCTTGTTTTTTCTTAATTTTTCTATCCATGGTGGGACATTAGTTGACTTAACATCTACTCTTGAAGATGAAATGTCGTCATGTCTTTCAAGAGAAACATTTGGTCTAGATAACTCCTCTTCTCTTTCTTTTTGAACATAGTTTGAGAACATTGACCTTGCATCGAATCTAGGTTTTTGTCCCATGTTACCAATGGAGCGAGCATTTTCCATCTCTTTTCTCTTTTCTTCCTCTTTTCTCTTCTCATCGTTAGGATTTGGGAACCCTGTTGCTATTAATGTAATTTCAACTTCGTCATGCATATTTTCGTCAATACTTGTACCAAGTATTATGTTACAACTTTCGTCAACAACTTCTCTAACAAGTGCAGCAGATTCGCTAAGGTCATCTTGAGTTAAATCATTTCCGCCCTTAATATTAATTAAGATGCCTGTCGCTCCCTCTATAGTTGTCTCAAGAAGAGGGCTTGCAACCGCTTGTTTTACTGCATCTAGTGCTTTGTTATCACCTGTGCCATAGCCTATGCCCATATGAGCAAGTCCCTTGTCTTTCATAATTGTAGTGACGTCAGCAAAATCAAGATTAATAAGTCCAGGGTAAACAATAAGATCAGAAATACCCTGCACGCCTTGTCTAAGAACATCATCAGCAAATCTAAATGACTCCGAAATAGGTGTTTTCTTAGGAACAATTTGAAGCAACTTTTCATTTGGAATAACAACGAGAGCATCTACATATTTTCTAAGTTTTTCAAGTCCTTCCTCTGCATTTTTTGCTCTGACAGGCCCCTCAAAACTGAATGGTTTTGTGATAACCGCAATGGTAAGAATACCAAGTTCCTTAGCAATTTGAGCAATAACAGGAGCAGCACCAGTTCCAGTTCCGCCACCCATACCAGCAGTAATAAACACAAGGTTTGTACCTTTTAACATCTCAGTAATAGATGTTTTGCTTTCCTCCGCAGCCTTTTGACCAATCTCTGGTCTAGCACCAGCACCAAGACCATTGGTAAGACGCTCACCAATCTGTAGTCTCGTTTCTGCCTTGCTGATAAGCAGTGCCTGCTGGTCGGTGTTTACTGAAACAAACTCAGCAGAACTAACCCCCGCTTCAATCATACGGTTTACAGCATTGTTACCGCCACCGCCGACACCTACGACTTTTATTTTTGCAACAGAAGTTCTCATATTATCCATAAATCTCTCCTTTATTTTGTTTAGCATGATTTATTGTCTATATTGTAATACATTTTGAATAAATTTGCAAACAAATCTATAAAAATTTTTGAAAAAATGCATAAACTTGCAAAATATTGTTAATTCATGCATAATTATACATTTCTTATTATAGCAGACTTTTAAAAATAATCAAGAGTTTTTACAAAAAAAGTTTAAGAAATTTGATTTTATTCGTCTTTTTTACTATTTGCCATTGAGTGCAGCACTTAAAAGGGAGAAAATTGATGCAAGTTCTGGTTTATCTTTCCCAGGTAGTGGTGGCAGACCATAACTAACATTTCTGCCAAGTCCCTTGCCAAGATAGTCTCGTCCACCCTTTATTTTGGTTATTCCTGCACCTGTAAGATATACAGGAAGATAGGTTAAGTATTCTCTTGTGTTCATCTGTACACATTTTGCAATAACCTCGGCAAGTTCGTCAATTCTATAACTCACCACCTCGTTTGCACTTGTTAGTGGTATCTTAATGGTTTTACCAACATCTGCCGAAAGTTCGTAACAGTCATTTGGTCTGCCTTTTAGAGATAGAACTATCTGTCTTTTTAGTTTATCCGCCTCGTTCATGGACAGGTCAAAGGCTTCAGCAAGGTCGTTTGTAATAAATCCGCCACCTCTTGAGAAACTCGTTAGTGCATATAAACCGTTGCCTTTAACAAATGATATACTTGTTGTCAAGTCACCAACATCAATTAAAAGCGTAAGGTCCTCTCTCCTTTCTTTAGGAATTATGTATAGCGCTTGGGCTAGCGGTTCGGAAAGATACTCCACACTTTCAAAGCCTAGTCCTGCGACAATGTTGTTAAATAGATCAATAATTTTTTTATCTGCGTAAACAACTGACAGATTTGCTGTAATATTTGAAGCAATTTCGCCCAGAGGGTCAAAAGTTATTCTCCCATCATCCAAATTATAGGAAATAGGACTTACTGACACCACCTCAACTGCCGAATTTTTTGCCTTTTCACTTGCCATATAGTATAGTGAATCAATATCAGCCTGTTTTACCTTTCTTCTCATCCCAAAATTTATAGTAACATCAGTTCTCATAACTGATGAAAACTCTGCAGGAACACCTATGTAAACCTTGTTAAGTTCTTTGCTTGGGCTTGCATCCAAATCTGTGATAACTTGTTCAAAAAGAAGAGATAATTTTTCAGGCATAATAAAATCACCTTGATAAAAACCATCATATTCATATTCTTTATAGCCTCGAATATTAAAAGTGTTGTTAAGCCCATTCTTCGCAACAATTGCACGAAGTTTAAGAGAGCCAATATCAAACACCAAAGCAAAATTATCCTTCATAAATTCACCTGTTAGTAAAATAATAACTCAAAAAGCAACTCTTGTCAACTCTTTTTTATATTGAATAGGTTATAATTTCATATATAGCCATGCTAAAAAGCCTATGTAATAATTTGTTTTATAAACACCATTTATTTTGAATTATTTAACATGTGTGCTACAATGCTAAAAAGGAGAATTTATGATAGGTGCTTTAATTGGTGATTTGGCAGGTTCCGTTTATGAATATAGTCAATTTTTCAAGATTAAACCTTTAAATATAGGTACTTTAATTCCAGAAGGTGCTTTCTTTAGTGATGACACAATACTTACAATTGCCGTTGCAGATGCAATTTTAAATGGACATGACTATGGCGAAAAATTAAAAGAATACGGCAAGGAATATCAAAACTATTTGCCTAAAAATATCCCCTACTTTGAAAAGATGTTCTCGCCAGGGTTTGTAAAATGGATAAATGGTGATTTTATCGGCGAAAGCAAAGGCAACGGCGCAATGATGCGAGTATCACCTGTCGGCTGGCTTTTTGATAGCGAGGAAGAAGTGATAAGAAATGCTCGTCTTGCAACCATACTCTCTCATAATACTACAGAGGCAATAGAGTGTGCAACTAAGGTCGCTTTGACAATCTTTTATGCAAGACAGGGCATGAGAAAAGAGGAAATTTTTGATAAATTAAATATAAAAATAACAAAACCAAAACTTGACAAGTTTAATTACACCTGCTTGGATACTATAGACCTTGTATATTATTCTCTTTATAAGGGTAATAACTTTGAAGATTGTATCAAGAGCGCAATCTCTTTTGGTGGAGATACTGACACAAATGCCTGCATTGTGGGAAGTATGGCAGAGGCATTCTATGATGTGGAACAAAATTTGAGAGATAAGGCTCTTTCACTCTTGCCAAATAAGTTCGTATCAATAATTAGTCAATGCGAAAATATAATAGACAAACAAAAATAGGAAGTAAAAATTGTGCTTCCTATTTTTTCTCTATTTTAAATATTGTTTACAATCTTAAATTTACACATAAATTTGGAAATAGCAATCATCTTCATCATAGACTCTATAATCATAATAGTTTCTTATCTCTATGATGGCGGTTTTAAGGTTTTCTTCGGTGAGAATAACACCATTCTCGTCAACCTTGTTGTTCTCTTCGTCATTTGGGTCATCAATAAATTCATAAATTTGCGAGAAAACATCCAGCATAAGTGCAACTTTGTACCTAAGTCCGTAACTCGAATTGATAATTCTAAAAGTCTGCCCTGAGAAAAATTTAAGTTCAATTGCAGGTTGACTTTTCCCAATATTTTTGTCATATATACTAGTAAAAGTTATGCTCTCAATCATTGCCTTTTGCTCGTTAAGTGGTCGGTTATTCTCATAGAGAGCACTGTAAATAGGTTGAGAATTCTCTACCTCCATAAACTCGCCCACCGCATAACTTGTTCCGCTTATCTCAAGTCCGTTTAAAAGAATTGCGTCTATCTGCTCTTCGGAGTTATATATTTCAAGCACTTTGTAATCCTCGTCAACTATATAATACTGCCCATTATGCTCAACTGCAAAGACTTTTTGGCGTTCTGCTATATGGATGACATAAGAGGATGGAAAGACCGTTTCAATATTTATCACTTTGACAAATGGGTTCTCCCTCTCAATATTGTCAATATAATATTGTTTGTTTCTAAAAAACACACTTCCGCCCAAATCAATATCCGCACTTTCTATTATCTCCTCATCGGTGGCGGTTATGTTTTCTTTGCTTGTCCTATAGTCAAGTGTGACACTTCTAAGTGAAAAGACGGTAAAAGATAATATCACTATAAGCAATATTACCGCTACAATCACACTAAGAGCAATTATCCACTTTTTTTTCACACTTTATCCTTTTAATATCTCCGCCAAGTGCGGTCAATTTGTCCTCTATCTTGTAGTAACCCCTGTCAATAAGTCCTATATTGTTGACAGTCGTGTACCCCTCAGCGACAAGTCCTGCAAGCACAAGCGAAGCACCACCTCTCAAATCGGTGGCATTCACATCCGCTCCATAGATTTTTTCCTTTCCCTTGACAATACATACACCATTTTTGCACCTTATGTCACAATTCATCTTGAGAAGTTCTCCTATATGCTTAAATCGTGACTCAAATAGGTTTTCAATTATAAGACTATATCCCTCGCAAACTGAGGCAAGTGTGCACATCTGTGCCTGCAAGTCGGTAGGGAACCCTGGATAAACCGCAGTCTCTATCTCTCCAAATGATTGAAGATGAGGACTACCGCTTATTGTTATTCTATCATCTTGCACATCCATTTTGCAAGCGGTTTTTGAAAGTTTTGTCAAAAGTGCCTGGTTATGCTTTGGTTTTACATTCTTGACCACCATCTTTTTGCCTAACATCGCTCCTGCAATCAAAAATGTTCCCGCCTCAATTCTGTCACTTATTGCATGATAACTGCACCCATGCAACCTCTTTACACCCTCTATGACAATAAGATTGCTCCCCGCTCCCGAAATCTTGGCACCACAACTATTTAAAAAGTTTTGCAGGTCGACAATCTCAGGTTCTCTCGCTGGGTTGAATATCCTCACTTGCCCGCTACCTAACACCGCAAACATCATTATATTTTCAGTCGCTCCCACACTTGAAAATGAGAGCATAACATCACCCTCTCGCCTCTTTCCTCCGTCTGCATAAATATATCCATTTTTGTCAACCACCTTGCACCCTAATTGCTTGAGCGCAGAGATATGTATGTCCACAGGTCTTAACCCAATATCACACCCTCCAGGAAAGGCGACCTTTGCAATTCCCTTTCTGCTGAGAATAGGTCCAAGTGTGAAGATTGAAGAGCGGACAGAACAGGCAAGTTCGTTCGGCACATCGCTGTAGACAACATCCCTGCAATCTATAATAAGGTTGTCATTTGTAAACCTTCCACTCTCAAACCTGACCTTGCCTCCCAAATGCTCAACAATCTTCTTCATTGCAAGCACATCACTATACTTCGGCACATTCTCAAGGCAGACCTCACCTTTGACCATTATGCACCCTGCAATTATCGGCAATAACGAGTTTTTGGCACAGTCAATCTCCACCTCGCCCTCAAGCCTCTTCCTGCCCACTATATAAAAACTTTCCATATATTGATATATGAAAATATCACCACTTTTGCAATAATTTTTTCTATATACAATATTTTAACATAAAATCTCACTATGCTACTATAATTAAAATATATTTTATTATAACAAACAAAAAATCTCGCCCTATGAAAGACTCATAAGGTGAGATAATTTTAAAATTGAATAAGTCCCTATGCTATATTATCAACAGAAAATTTGAAAGCTGCTCGCGCCACATTAATGTATAAGTAGACATAATAATCACTGAGAAAGCCTGACGTACTAACATGATATGCATTATTAGAACTATAAGACGGATTAGGTGAACGGAGCCAATATTGACCTCCCCACTTTCTATCTGTATCACTACTTGTTGTGGCATTCCCGCTCAATAAGGTGTAGGCTTCATAATATGATAAGAGCCAGAATTTGTCTGTGTCATCTTCGCTGTAGGTTATCTCTGCTCCCTCCCATCCTGATGATGAGCCTTTTGGCATTGTTACATCCTGTGGATCTGTTGTTGCATCTGTCATATCTGTATATAAATCACCCAGTGTTCTGCCTATTATGTCTGTGTATATTATATCATTATCTGGGTCTATATTAAAATATTCAAACATATTTGTTGAAGCACCGCTTGGTACATATGTGCCACTTTGTTTGTAAGCTGATTTTTGTACTGTGTTTCCATTGATATATTGTCTTATTGTGCTTGTTGAATAATCGTTGGCGTCTATATTTGTCCATCCATTTAATTGATGCTTACCTGATGAATATAACCCTTTATAATCATTATTCCATGACACTCCTAAATCTGTTGCATTTCCATTCGGATAAAATTGTTGTATCCATGTTTCTAAGATAAAGTAGCCTTCGCCTGTTGGGCGGGTGTTTCTATCAAACTCATAGTGAGTTGATGTGTCTGAGAAATATCTCCAACGTAAATATTCACTCTCTCGTTTGCCCTCTTCATTGTTGGAGGTGGTTGAGTAGGTACCCATCTCTACATACCAATACCCCTCTCTTGTATATTGACTTACCTCGCCCTCGGCAGTTGCTTGGAGCAGGTCCTCTTTCTCCTCAAAGGCAACTTCAAGTCCTGATACTGTTATAGGTGAACCGCTATTGTTTGTCACTGTGATTTTAAGGTTTTTACTCTTTCCACCTGTAATATCACCAGTTGTATTCTTCGGCAAGTATAAACTTGTTGAAGTGATTGTTACTCCACTTGTATTGTACCATGACACATTGTTTTTGATATATGTTGGTTTGAGTGAGGTCATGGAGATAATTACTTCAGTTGTTCCTGTCTCAAATGATATATTTGATAAATCTAGTGGTTTGTTAAATCCTTTTATTCCGTTGTACTCACTTGTAGAATCTGGTGTACTATCATTTATTTGCACATTTGTAACCTGCACTGCAG
>CALVOK010000013.1 GCA_944350275.1 uncultured Clostridia bacterium
TAAAACAAGTAAAAAAGATACTTGCAGAAAATTATGTTCGTCCAGATGAAGCAGAAAAAGTTAAATTCAAAATAACTGAAAATGGCTCTTATACTGTCATTGACAGAGTTGATGTTACTGTTGATGTGGAAAAAGGTATTTGTTTTGCAAGTTTAATGAATTTAGGCTTGGTTAGAATACCAATTTCTGGTGAATATGTGAAGAAATTTGAAAAACTCCTTGCTGGTGGAATTTGGTGTATTGTCAAACTTGGATATTTCAACGAAAATGAGAACGAGGACCTTGAAGCGGCCGCAAAAGAAGTAAAGCGAAAAGACAAGGATAAAGATTTGGGCGGAGTTTTGATTGTTGAAAGTATAAAGCCTATACAAATGCCTAATCTTGATATAAAAGAAATATTTGAAGGTCGTAAGCACTTTGATATTGAAGAGTGGAAAGACTTGATTTTAAGGTCAATTGGTATGGAGCCAACACAACTCAAACCAAGAGAAAAAATGCACTTAATAGAGAGATTAGTCCCACTTGTAGAAAATAATTATAATCTATGTGAACTTGGCCCACGTTCTACTGGAAAATCACACGTTTATAAAGAAATTTCGCCAAATTCAATATTGATTTCTGGCGGACAAACAACGGTTGCAAACTTGTTTTACAATATGGGCAGACGCCAAATTGGACTTGTTGGGCATTGGGATTGTGTAGCATTTGATGAAGTTGCCGGAATTCAGTTTAAAGAAAAAGACGGTATTCAAATAATGAAAGATTATATGAACTCAGGCTCATTTGCTCGTGGCAAAGACCAAATAACAGCAAGTGCTTCTATGGTATTTATAGGAAATATCAACATTAGTGTTGATGTTTTGCTAAAAACATCTAATCTATTCCAACCATTCCCAGAACTTATGGCAAATGATACTGCTTTCTTTGATAGAATGCACTATTATATTCCGGGCTGGGAAGTTCCAAAATTTGCTCCAAAATACTTTACTGACGAATATGGATTTGTTACGGATTATGTGTCTGAATTTTTTAGAACTATGAGAAAATATAACTTTTCAGACGCATTAGATAAGTATTTTAAACTTGGAAATACATTAAATCAAAGAGATACTGTAGCAGTAAGAAAAACTGTGTCTGGACTTGTTAAAATTTTATATCCAAATGGTGATTTTACAAAAGAACAATTGGAAGAAATTTTAAGATATGCGCTTGAAGGCCGAAGAAGAGTTAAAGAACAACTCAAAAGAATTGGTGGAATGGAATTCTATGCTGTAAACTTTTCATATATAGACAATGAAACATTTGAAGAAAAGTATGTTGGTGTTCCAGAACAAGGCAGTGATAAGTTAATACCAGAAGGACAAACAAAACCGGGAACAGTTTATTGTGTAGAACGCTCTGAAACAGGTGTTTTTGGAGTTTATAGAATTGAAAATGAATGTGTTTCTGGCACTGGAAAATTTACAAGAACGGGTGTATCAAACCAAGAATGTAAAGATAGCATAAATAATGCAATAAATTATTTTAAAGCAAATAAACAACACATAAGCGCAAACATAAGCACAACACTTTCTGATTACTTAATGGATTATAGAGACTTGCAAGGCGTAGGCAATGCAAAAGATTTATCTCTTGCAACACTTGTATCCTTATCTTCTGCTGCTTTAAAGAAAGAAGTTTTGCCAAAACTTGCAGTTTTAGGAAGTATTAGTATAAGTGGCTCAATCAATCGTATTGAAGAACTTGCAAATGTTTTACAGGTTGTTCACGATGCAGGAGCGACGAAAGTTTTACTACCAAATAATGCCAAGAAACAACTGGTTGATGTGCCAGATGATTTATTAAATTCTATCACACTTTTGTTTTATAATACGCCAGAAGATGCGGTTTTTAAAGCACTTGGAGTTGAATAAAGAAATATGACAAGGATTAAGGAAGAGGAAATATTTATTGTAGATGTGATAAAACACTGTATAGAAAAGCAAAACTTTTCGTGTGCTTATATACAAAAAACTTTTGAAATGCCTTATCCACTTGCTGGACGAGTTATCGCTGCGTGTGAGGAATTAGGAATTATTCAGGACGGACCAACAAATAGAAAAATTATCACATTAGAAGAATGGCAAAAAGATTATGATAAATATGCTAAAAAACTTATAAAGAAAGGATTGTTTTAACAAAACAGGGGATTAAAAAATTGCACTAGTAAAAAAAAGTGCAATTTTTTTATAAAATCTCTTGCTTTTATCGAACAAATGTTCTATAATATACTCATAAGTATACGGTGTGTATACTTATGAAGGAGAAGGTATGAGAGTTCCAAATGAAGATAAAGTTATGTTAGTGTTAAACTTTATTAAAGATTTTCAAAAGAGAGAAGGAAGATCTCCGTCTTTTAGACAAATTGCAAGGGGTTGTAGTTTTCCTAGTTTAAGAACGGCCCAACAGTATGTAGCAATATTACAAAAGAGGGGAATGTTAGAAAAGAATTCTTTTGGAAAAATAATCATACCTACCAATTTAAGCAGAGGAAAGACTGTTATCGCCCCGTTAGTCGGAACTATTGCTTGCGGAACTCCTATTTTAGCAGAAGAAAACATTGAAGGAACATATCAATTGCCTACTGCCATTTTTGGTAATACCAAGTCAATGCTGTTGCACGCTTCTGGTGACAGTATGATAGGTGTAGGCATAAATGACGGAGATTTAATTGTTGCAGAGATTTGTGATACAGCTGACGAAGGTGATATTGTTGTTGCCTTGCTTGAAGATTCTGCAACTGTTAAAACATTACACAAGAAAAATGGTCATATTTATTTGCGCCCAGAGAATCCAAATTATGAGGATATTCCAGCAGATAATGTGATTA
Source organism: uncultured Clostridia bacterium (assembly GCA_944350275.1). Taxonomy (GTDB): domain Bacteria; phylum Bacillota; class Clostridia; order Christensenellales; family UBA1242; genus Caccovivens. The sequence goes on from CALVOK010000013.1 coordinate 2,870, forward strand.
TTCAAGGTGTGGTAAAACACGTTATTCATAGTTTTTAACAGGAGGCGATTACATTGACAAACAAACTTTTCTGTCCACGTTGTGGGCGTTGTTTGGGCGAGTGCGTGTCTAGTGATGATAGTGCAGTTAACAAAGTTTTAATATCAAAACCCACTCGTCTTAGGAAAAAACATCTTATGCATTGTATGAAATGCGTCAAATGTAAAAAAGAAGTTTATATAGTTATGGAATTTATTGATTAACCATTAGCGAACCCAGCGTTCCGGTTGAATTTTAAAGCAATCGGTCGCTGGGATTTTTTATTTCGACATAATTCATCAAATTTCCCAAGTGATCATCAACTCACTTGGGATTTTTTATAAATTTTCTTAAAAAATTAAAAAAAATTTCCCCGCGTGTTCAAATGGTGAACACGCGACATTGCTAAGATATGCGTGTCAAAACAAAAAGAAATTAAAAGGAGGTGATAGAAAGTGGATTTGAAGAAATCTAGTATAACAGCAGATATACTTAATATTTTATCTGACAATAAAGTTCACACTTTACAAGAAATTGCTGACGAAGTAGAAGTTTCCAAGATGACTGTTCGCAGACATATTCAATCCCTTTCTTATCGCTATCCGATTGAAACTTTTTGTGGTGGCATAAATCGTGGTGGTGTTTATTTAGACAAAGACTATGTTTATCAAGGTTCGACATTAACAAATGATGAGCTGCAACTCATCAATAATGCACTTTTACTTTTGCAGAAGCAGGGTGTAGGTGTTGACAAAAATTTATTAGATAGTCTATTAGAAAAATTTTCACTACCAAAAGCAAGGAGAATAGAAAATGGAAAATAAAGATATTAAAGATGATAGCAAAGATTTAATTACAATAGATTACTATGATAGGATTCACAAACAATGGATTAAAGTTGATGTGACAAAAGAAGTTGCAAAATTTATGAAGGCAGATGAGCAAAAGACACGAAGGAAGCAAAATCAATATGATTACTATAATATTCCATTAAGTCATTTTGAGAGAGAAGATAATGATTACACATTTGATGTAATTGATGAGGACTCTGATATAGAGCAACAACTTGAACAAATACAATTAAAAGAGATTGAGGATATGAAAGAGGATTATGAAAGAATACTAATTGAAAATGCTTTATATGTTTTAACACCTGAACAAAGACAAGTAATTGAAATGACTATGTA
>CALVOK010000014.1 GCA_944350275.1 uncultured Clostridia bacterium
TTAGGAAGAGAATATTGCATATATTTAACAAAAAAAGACCTAATCTAGCAACTAGTTGCTAGATTAGGCAAGAAAATACTAAAACTATTTCAAAAATTCACACCCCCATTGTTGACAAAGAGCCTAAATTTATTTTAAAAAGTATCATCTATATCTATAAATTAACATATAATCTTTTAAAAGTCAGATATAATTTAAACTTTTTTATAGTTTTTGTAAAAAAAGACTTACATATATTCATTTCTTATGTAAGTCCTTTTTGTTTATTAAATTATCTATTCACACTACAACCCTAACTAGTTATTCAGCAATAGTGTCAACCGAATTATCAATGTTGTCTTGCTCATCTTTTACAAGCACTGGCATTACAGAACGGTAAAGTTTTATTCCTGTACCTGCTGGGATAAGTTTTCCAATGATAACATTTTCTTTAAGACCAAGTAAGTTGTCCACCTTGCCCTTAACTGCAGCATCTGTTAAAGTCCTTGATGTCTCTTGGAAAGATGCAGCAGATAGGAAACTTTCTGTTGAGAGTGCCGCTTTCGTAATACCTAGAAGTATTCGTTTAACAGTTGCAGGAACCCCTCCCTCCTGAAGTATTCTATCATTCTCTTCATCAACTCTATAAACGTCGACAATTTCGCCTGGAAGAAGATTTGTATCTCCAGCATTTTCAACTTTGACTTTTTTGAGCATTTGTCGAATAATTATCTCAACGTGCTTATCATTAACTTTAACATCTTGACCTCTGTAGGTAGATATAACTTGATTTAGCAGATACTCTTGAAGTCCTTTTACACCTTTCATTCTAAGAAGGTCTGCTGGATGGATTGCACCAGCGGTAAGTTGAGTACCAGGTTCTACTGTATCACCATTTTTAACAAGTAATACAACAGGTTTCTTTGCCTCGTATTCAACATCACCATCTCGAGATGCTATTGTAAAGTAATAGTATTTTGCATCATCAGTAATTCTCAACTTTCCTGCAACTTCACTTAGAAGTGCCTCTCCTTTTGGCCTTCGTGCTTCGAAGATTTCTTCTACACGAGGCAAACCTTGTGTAATGTCAAGAGCAGATGCAACACCACCTGAGTGGAAGGTTCTCATGGTAAGTTGTGTTCCTGGTTCGCCAATTGACTGAGCAGCAACAATACCGACTGCCTCACCTATTGTAACCATATTTTTATTTGAAAGGTCACGACCATAACACTTAGCACATACACCATGTTTGCAACGGCAGGTAAAGAGCGAACGTATTTGTACTTTCTTAATTCCCGCTCTCTCAACTTCCTCAGATTGTTCCTGAGATATCATAGTGTTTGCTGGAACAATGACTTCATTTGTAGTTGGGTTTACAATATCATCAACCGCAACTCTTCCATATATTCTCTCGGCAAGTCTTTCTTGAACAACACCTTCAACCACAAGGTCAGTTACGGTTACGCCTTTAACTTTTTCGCCTAAATCAGCAAAGCAATCTTCTGATGTAATTACTACATCTTGTGCGATGTCTACTAGACGACGTGTCAGATATCCAGAATCGGCGGTTTTTAAGGCTGTATCAGTAAGACCTTTTCTAATACCACGAGCAGTCAAGAAATACTCTATTGGGGTAAGTCCGTGAACGAAAGATGACTTAATAGGAACGTCAATCTTCTCACCTGATGCAGTTGTTTTAATACCAGACATACCACATAATGCATTTAATTGGTCTTTGGAACCACGCGCACCAGAATTACACATAACTTTGAATGGATTTAAGTCGTCCATTTCATCAAAAAGAGCCTTTCCAACTTTTGCTTTTGTCTCTTCCCAAAGTTCTATGTTGTCCTTAACTTTTTCATCATAAGTAATAAGTCCACGTCTAAACAATTTCTCATTTTCAAGTGCCTTTTGGTCAGCCTCTTGCAATATTTCCTTCTTTTCTTTAGGTTCCTCAATGTCGAACGCGTTGACAGTAAGTGCACCAAGGGTTGAATATTTATAACCTGTTTCCTTTATCTTGTCAACAAGCACAGCGCAGGCAGTCGTACCATATTTATCATATGCACGAGCCAGAATTGAACGAAGGTCCTTTTTGATTACCTCTCTATTGAATTCAAGTTCACAAATATTTTCTTCCTTACTTCTATCAACAAAACCTAGGTCTTGAGGTATTTGCTCATTAAACAGAAGTCTACCAACTGTAGTCTCTATGACCTTTGAGTATTGTTTACCATTTACTTCTTTAGTTAGTCTAACTTTTATCTTTGCTTGTATATGAAGATTTTGTGTTTGATAAGCAATAATTGTCTCTTCTTTAGAAGAATAGATATTGCCCTCACCAAGTGCTCCTGGTTTAATCATGGTCATGTATGCACAGCCAAGCACTATATCTTGTGATGGAGTAACAATAGGCTCTCCATTTGAGAGTTTCAAAATATTATTTGAAGCAAGCATAAGTGTTCTTGCCTCAGTTCTTGCATCAATAGATAGAGGAACGTGTACAGACATTTGGTCACCGTCGAAGTCTGCGTTGAATGCTTCACAGCACGCAGGATGAAGTTTGATCGCCTTACCTTCAACAAGGACAGGTTCAAATGCCTGAACAGAAAGTCTGTGAAGTGTTGGAGCACGGTTCAAAAATACAGGATGGTCTTTAATAACTTCTGCCAAAATATCCCAAACAACAGGTTTTTCTTTCTCTATCATTCTTTTTGCTGACTTAATATTGTGAGATTTATTAAGGTCAACAAGTCTATTCATAATAAATGGTTTAAAAAGTTCAAGTGCCATCTTTTTTGGAAGTCCGCACTGATACATTTTAAGTTCAGGTCCAACAACAATAACCGAACGTCCTGAATAGTCAACACGTTTTCCAAGCAAGTTTAATCTAAAACGACCTTGTTTTCCGCCGAGCATTGCAGTTAAAGACTTAAGGTCTCTTTGTTTAGATGATTGAACTGCCTTTCCACGTTTACCGTTATCTATAAGGTTATCAACAGCCTCTTGGAGCATACGTTTCTCGTTTCTTACAATAACATCAGGTGCACCAAGTTCCATCAACTTTTTGAGACGATTGTTTCTGTTTATAACTCTTCTATAAAGGTCATTGAGATCACTTGTTGCATATCTTCCACCATCAAGTGGAACCATTGGTCGCAAGTCTGGTGGAAGTACAGGTATAACATCAAGTACCATCCAAGTAGGATTATTTCCGCTTGTGAGGAAAGACTCAACAACGTCAAGTTTCTTCATTGCCTTTATTTTACGTTGACCTTTCAAGGTATTAAGTGACTCTTTTAATGATTTTGACTCTTTTTCAAGGTCTACTTCGCCTAAAAGTCTCTTAATAGCCTCGGCACCCATTCCAACCTCAAAGGCATCAGCGCCATACTTTTCGCATGCCTCCATATACTCTTTATCAGTAATCACCTGTTTATAGGCAAGGTCTGTTTTCTTAGGGTCTAATACTACATAACAAACATAATACACAACCTGCTCCAATAGTTTTGGAGTCATTTCAAGTAGTGTACCAATCTTTGATGGAATATTTCTAAAATACCAAATGTGAGTACAAGGAGAGGCAAGTTCAATGTGTCCCATACGCTCACGTCGAACCTTTGCCCTTGTAACCTCGACACCACACTTGTCGCAAACTACACCCTTATAACGTATCCTTTTGTACCTACCACATTGACATTCCCAATCTTTTCTAGGTCCAAATATCTTTTCACAGAAAAGACCATCACGTTCTGGCTTTTGTGTCCTATAATTGATTGTTTCAGGTTTTGTAACCTCACCGTGAGACCACTCTCTAATCTTCTCAGGTGAAGCAATACCTATTTTTATAGAATCAAAATTGTTTAATTCAAACATAACATTCCCCTATTATAATTTTTCTTACATATTCGCTTGCAAACTATCTTTCTAATTCTTCAAAATCTTGCATTTTGTTTTCTTTTCGTGTGCAGTCAAGACCTTTAATTCTTTCATGCTCATTTTGTTCTATATTCTCTCTGATTTTAGAGTTTAATCGGTCAATATCGCCTTTTGTGATTTCTATTGACTTTTCTTCGCTCTTAAAATCTTTTGAGGGTTCAACTTTGTTTATCTTAGACAACATATTTATTTCTCCTAGTCATCAAAATCGCCAAAGTCGTCAAATATATCAAGGTTATCAATTGTATCATGTTTTGTGCTCTCTTCAAAAACATCTTGAAGGTCTTTATCCTCTTGCTCTGACTCGGTTAACTTGTTATCTTGATGTTCCTCAAAGTCAAATATTCCATCAACAAGGTCTTTCTCGGTATCTTGTGCCAAAGCATTGGATGGAGCATCTTGTTCATCTTGACTGAGTTCGCTGAGAGATATCTCTTTATTACCCTCAGTAAGAATCTTGATGTCAAGTCCAAGTGCCTGAAGTTCTTTAACAAGCACTTTAAATGACTCAGGTATACCAGGTTCGGCAATTGGAAGTCCCTTAATAATTGACTCGTATGTCTTAAGTCTACCATTGAGGTCGTCCGACTTAACAGTGAGCATTTCTTGAAGTATGTGACTTGCGCCATATGCCTCAAGAGCCCAAACTTCCATTTCACCAAATCTCTGACCACCGAATAGTGATTTACCACCAAGTGGCTGTTGAGTGATAAGAGCATAAGGTCCAATTGAACGAGCATGAATCTTAGAGTCAACCATGTGTTCAAGTTTAAGCATATATTTAACACCTATTGTGGTAAGATTATCAAAAGGCTCTCCTGTTCTACCATCATAAAGTTGGACTTTGCCATCAGGTCTAAAATTATTTTCAATTAAGAGTTGTTTAATATCAGAAAGTGTCGCACCATCAAATGCAGGAGTCGCAACTTTCCAACCAAGAGTCTTAGCAACAAGTCCAAGGTGCACTTCCATAACCTGACCAATATTCATACGAGATGGAATACCAAGTGGGCTTAACACTATATCTAGTGGTTGACCATTTGCCATAAACGGCATATCTGCCTCTGGAAGAACTATAGAAACAACACCTTTGTTACCATGGCGTCCTGCCATTTTGTCGCCGACCGAAATCTTACGTTTTTGTGCAACGGTAACTCGTACCATCATTGTAACACCTGGTTCCAAATCGTCTTTGTTCTTCTTTGAGAACACTTGAACGTCAACGACTACACCACCCTTACCATGTTGAACACGGAGAGAGGTATCTCTTACATCTCTTGCTTTATCACCAAATATTGCACGTAGCAATCTCTCTTCTGGAGTGAGGTCTGTTTCCCCTTTTGGAGTAACCTTTCCGACCAATATATCATTAGGATGAACCTCAGCGCCAATTCTGATAATACCATTTTCGTCAAGGTCTTTAAGAGCATCCTCGCCAAGATTTGGTATATCTCTTGTGATAACTTCATCACCAAGTTTGGTTGTTCGGCATTTAATTTCTTGGTCATAAAGAGTGATTGATGTATAAACATCCTCTTTTACAAGTCTTTCACTGATAAGGATAGCATCCTCAAAGTTTTGTCCTTCCCAGTTCATATAACCAATAAGAACATTTTTACCAACGGCAAGTTCGCCATGGTCAGTTGAATAACCATCAGTTAGAACATCTCCCTCTTCAACCCTTTCGCCTTTTGTTACTGCTGGACGTTGGTTATAGCATATATCGTCATTTGCTTTTGCAAATTTAGTAAGAGTGTAAATATCTTCATCACCCTTATCAGTCAGTACTCGTATTTCGTCTGCTGAAGCATATTTAACCGTACCTGCACGTTTAGCAAGGATTACGCATCCACTATCGCGAGCAGTTATAGCCTCCATTCCTGTACCAACAATTGGAGCCTCTGGTCTCAGAACGGGCACTGCCTGTCTTTGCATATTTGCACCCATCAATGCACGGTTTGCCTCATCTCCATTTACAAACGGAATCAAACTTGTTGCAACTGAAATCATCTGTCGTGGAGAAACATCCATATAGTCAACCTTGCTTGCTGGCACTTCCTCGTTTACAGAGCCATGTCTACACATTACACGTTTATTTATAAAATGCCCTTCTTCATCGAGAGGCTCAATTGCCTGTGCAATGTAACTTTCATTTTCAACATCAGCCATTTTATAGACAATATCTTTTGTTACTATTCCACGTTCTTTATCAACCACTCTATAAGGTGTTTCAAGGAAACCATATTCATTTATCTTTGCGTAAGTTGCCAGTGTGTTGATAAGACCAATTGATTGACCTTCTGGTGTTTCAATTGGACAAATTCTGCCATAATGAGTAAAGTGAATATCACGAATTTCAGGGTCGGCTCTTTCCTTTCTGATACCTCCAGGTCCTATTGCTGATACACGACGTTTTTGAGTTATACCAGAAAGTGGATTTTTTTGGTCCATAATTTGAGAGAGTTGAGATTGAGAGAAGAAATCTCTGAGTGCTTTGTTTACCGCTTTAGGATTCATAATTTGAGATGGAGTAACCTCTTCAAATTCTCTTCCCTGTAACATCTCTTTTATATTTGTTGCAAGTTTTGTAACACCCTTTCTAAAATCATTGCAAGTAAGTTCGCCAACAGTAGCAACTCTCTTATTTGAAAGGTGCTCTATCTTATCAATACCAGCAATGCCCTCAAGCACATCGAGATAGCATGAAATAGTTGCCAAAATATCATCCATTGTAAGTGTTGTGATGATTAGGTCTTTAACACTGTTCTTTATTGCCTCAATTCTCTTTTCTTTTGTCTTATTCTCTGATAAGATTTGCATAAGAACAGGATAGTAAACATCCTCAAAAATGCCAAGTTCCTCTTGATTGCATGGGAACACCTCTGACAAAGTTACTCTATTGTTTCCTCTCATTAGGTGTTTTTTGCCACTAACTTGAACCCAGACCTCGTTTACACCTGCATTTTGAACTTTTTTAGCACTTTCAGCGGTAAATTCCTCACCTGCACGTACCAAAAGTTCTCCATCAACAATGATATCTTCTGCATTAATAAGTCCTGGGAGTCTTGATTTTAAGCCAAGTTTTTTATTGAATTTATATCTACCAACTTTTGATAGATTGTAGTATGCATCAGTAAAGAATGACACATTCAAGAAACTTCTAGTACTTTCAACTGATGGTACATCGGTTGGTCTTGTTTTTCTTGAGAATTCAAGAAGAGCCTCCTCTTGAGTTGTTTGAGTCTCCTTGTCAAGAACGAGTTTGATATAGCGGTTATTTCCAAAACACCTTAATATCTCTTCATTTGTAAAACCAAAGCATTTTAAAAATACACCGAGGCTTATCTTGTTCTTTCTCTCCAAAACAATTTTTAAATTTTCGCTTGCACCTTGCTCAATCTCTATCCATGCACCATGGACTGGGATTACCTGTGCTCTAAGAGTGGCATTGTTGTCTTTTTCTCTTGAAAGATAAACACTAGGTGCTCTAACAATTTGATTGATAACTACCCTTTCAATTCCATTGAATATAAACGAACCTTGTTCTGTCATCATAGGTACATCACCCATGAAAACCTCTTGTTCAACTGCCTGTCCTGTTTCTTCTACAACAAAACGTGCCTTCACTTTAAGTGGAGACGAATAGGTTGCACCTCGACGCTTGCATTCCTTTACATCGTAGTTAGGTTTTGCAAATGGTAAAATCTCAGTGATATACAATTTTGCTTTGCCTGAGTAGTCAGTGAGTGGGAAAAATTCATCCAGCACCCTTTTGATACCTTTTTCCAAAAAATCTTTGTATGATTTTTTTTGAATTTCAAGAAGTGGTGGAACATTTATAAGTTCTTCACCGCTACCAAAAAAATATCTTTCTGATTTGCCTTGTTTGATCTTCTTTACTTTTACAGACATCTGTTTCTCCTTCTTCAATTTGCTTTAACTGTTGTACATTCTTCTTTCACACAAAAAAGGACCTTATAGCACAAAAATGCTATAATAGTCCTCGCCTATTAAGTTAAAAAGTCAAATTATACCTATTCACAGTCAATATTCTGTATAATTATAATACATTAAACAAAATAATGTCAATAGATTTTTAACATTTTTTTGTAAATTTATACTATTTTTATCAAAATATTGAGAATAATTGCTTTTAACTCTGAAAATTACCCCCCATTTTGACTTTGAAAAGGTAATTTTACTAAATAGATTATAAATAATTTGACATAATTTACTAAATAGATTTTAAAATAGCACAATTGATGTAGGTAGACTTAGACTTTAAGCCAGTCTAAGTCATTTTCAAACATCAATTTGCTGAGTCCGTTGGATGAATAACTCCAAACATATTGTGTTGGCACTTCAAGAGTTCCATCCTCGACATAATATCTCTGCCCTGTTGCAATATTGACATAAGCCTCTCTGAATGATTCTGTCGCAATTCCTGTATAAACATAGGTGTGCTGATAATAATTCTCACCATCAGTGTATATATTTTGATGTAAAAGTGAGGTATTATTTAGGTCTAGTTCTACATTTACAGTTGCAATATCACCATCATCATTGACTAAGTCAAGTATCTGTGAACCTGTCGCAGTTTCAAAAACATACACATTATATCTCGAAACTCTATAATTATATGACGTTCCATTAAGTCTATATGACGAGTCAAGTCCTATAACATTTTGGAAGATAGTAGTAGTTTTTATTGTATATGTTCCTTCACTTAATGTTGGCAGTACTTCTATTGAAGTCTCTCCACTCAAAATATCTCTTTCTTCGACAAAGCCGTAACTGCCTCTGACACTTGTATATACATATTTTGTTCCATCCTCTTTGATATACAATACCTGTTGTCGTGAGGTGCTTGGCTGACCTGTGATTGAAGTTAGACCATCAACTACACGTGTCTCTGTCGTGATAAAGTCGGTAATAGGAGCATTTGTCCTATAGATGTTGTCGCCTACAAAACTCAATGAAATTTGATTGTCTACCACAAAGGTATCTTGCATAGCATTGTATACAATATTTGCAGGACTATTGCTATCACTGCTTGATGCTGACTCAGATAGGTAAACCGAATTAAATAGATTGTAGAATGCACTTTCTTGTGTTGACTGACTTTGATTTTGTGTTAATTCCAAAGATGAAACACCATAATTTGTTATAGTAAGGCCTATTGTGCTGTTTCGTACCTTGGTTGCAAAGTTAATGCCATAATTAACACTCATTTCATATGATGGCAATGTTTCATCTGGTTCAGTCAAAACGTCATGACCTAAATAGTAAACATTGTTGTAATTTGCACCATTGTACACATTTGATACGGCATATGTGAAGTTTGCAGTTGTATTTCCTGCCTGTGCATAGGTAGCATAATCATTGACTTCATCAAGCGACCTTAAATCTACCACCTGTGCGCTTATCGTCGAAGTTGTATAGCAGTATGCAAGGTTTGGTGTTAGGTTTGTTAAGCCCACAAGTCCACTAGCAGATGCGGTTGAGGCAACTCCTGATGTGTTGGTGTTTATTTCAAGATGCGAGGTAGAGTAACTATTTAAAATGGTAAGCGAACTCTCATTATTTCCGACAATACCTGCAATAATTGGGTCAACTTTTTCACCTGTAACTGACAGAGTATCCACCTTGACTGCAAGTCCCTCAATTTGAAGTGAGTTTGTAACTTCACCGACACCACCACCGACAACTGATGAGCCTTCAATGAGTTCGGTATCAACAATACTATTTTTTATGTAAGATATACTATTTCCACCGTTTGCAACTACGCCGACTATACCGCCTACATTTTCAATAACCGTTCCTGTCGTACTTATTGCTGTAGCCCTAAAACTTTGTTCCATAACAGCATTACTAATCGTTCCTCCTGAAATCACACCTGCAATTCCGCCGACAGCATTTGCCGACCTTGGAACGACTGAGAAGGTTGATTCAATAGAGTCATTGCCATAAACTTGTGTATGGTCAAGAACACCACTTATCTCACCTGCAACATATCCACCATAGTGATATGCCCGAATTCTGCTGTTAGGTATAACCTTTACATATACATATTCTACCTGTCCGCCGTCACCAATTCCACCTACCGCAAAGCCTGCCCTACTTCCTACAACAGAGCCAACATCCTCTGCGTTAAGGTCAATAGCATGACCTGAGCCTAGGAAACCTGCTATACCTCCCGCATAAGAATAACTTGCAAGAGATGCAACATTTTCATTATATAAGGCAGTTGAAGATGACGTATAGGTTGCCGAAACATTGATGTTGCTTATAACATTTTTCATATCATAACTATTTACCGCTCTACCGACAACACCACCGACAAAGTTTCTACCAACAACAACTAAATCACTTACTGTTTCATCACTTTCAGTATTTCCGTTGATTGTAATATCATAGAGATAACCATATCTTAGTGTCCCTGCAATTGTTCCTACACTGTTAGTATTTGTAAATGCCACTTGATTTGGTGATATTGTAAGATTTTTTACAGAACCAGTCCTACTTGCCGAGTAACCTATCTGTGCAAATAGTCCAGCACTAGTCATACTTGACATTGAAACAAGGCTTATGTTTGAAATCTCCATGCCATTGCCTTCAAGTACGCCTGCATATGTAGTTCTATATGTGTTTGAAAGACCGTCATATGTTGAATAATTTATATCACTTATTATCCTATAGTAAGATGTATTGAGACCTGTTGCCGAAGTCTGCTCCACTATCTCGCTTTCCATATTCTCAGCAGTATAAATTAATCTTGGGTTATGCAAAGAACCTCTATTTGCAGTGTTTGGAGAATCTGTATAGTGATAGGTTACACTGCCTGTCATCTCATCCACTTCTGAATAACTAAAGTTTCTTATAGAAAGAGCATCAATATTTGGACTGACAAGTTCTAGTCTATTTATCGCAAAGGTAGAGAGTTGAGTTGTATAGACAGTGTTTGACTGTACATTGCCATCGTCACCCGGCAATTCAATTCTCTCGGTCGTTGGCAAATAATCTATAAACAATGTAGAGGTGTTGCCTGTTGAGAAGAACCAAATACTATCAACTCCCATTGTCTCTTGGTATGCATAAGAGGCAAAATTCTCGGTAAGATTTGCGAACCCACCAGCATTCAACCTGCCTATTCCTTCATAGTTGATTGGCACTACTGAAGTGTTAATATTGCCCTCACCATAGATAAATCCATCCTCGTTTGTATAACTTGTTCCATCTCCTGCTGGAGTCTGCTCATTATATAGATAATAGCAATCCTCAAATGAACCATATGTTCCATTTATAACGTTGTATCTTGCAAAACCTGCTGATGCGGTTACATTATTTCTAAGTTGGCTAAGTGAGAAAGAATTTTTTATTGTTCCTGCATTTTGATATGCAAAGCCTGCCATATCTGATGTAGTATTTGCAAGTAAAATGTCAGTGTAACAGTCACTTATAGCACCATAATTTTGATATACAAAACCTGCTGCTGAAAGTGATGATGTTATGTAACTTTCGCTATCCTTACTAAATATTGAATTATTTGAAGTTTGACCTGCTACATAACTTGTGATAATTTGACCATTGTCCATGTTGTTTACCACAAAGCCTGCTACGTGTTGGTCTTGTTGAGAGTTGTTTATAATAACACCATCCTTAAAATATGAGGAGGCAATCTTATTTGAATTTTGACCTACTATTCCTGCCATATTATAAGGTGTTTTCATGTTGATAGACACACTGCAGTTAGTTATATAACCTGAGTTTATTGCAGATATTCCAGCCATATAACTTGCACCATTTAGTGCGTTATCTGCCCTAACAACAACATAGTATTCACTGCCATTAACTTCATCAGTAGTAACATTGCAATTTGTAATTATACCATTATTCTCAACGACAATGCCACCGAAATTAAAACTATTCGCCTGTGTCACAAATTTTACTGTGCGAAGTCCATACCAGCCATACTCGTCATTAGAGTCAACATTCATATCACTTCCATCACTTGCAGAAGTGAAGTTTACATTTAAGTTTCTTATAATTGAACCGCTTGGCAAGGACTCAAATAGTCCTATACTGTCACGACTGCCCATATCATAAGTTCCTGCGAAATTAATCGTATGTCCGTTGCCATCAAATGAGGCTATATCTACATTTATTGGAGTAAATGCCTCAACTCCGCTTTCTACATTTGATGTATTTGGAAGAGTTATGTCATTAAGTAGAATATAATAACCACCTCTTTGCATATCCATTAAGTCTTCATAGTCATAGATAGGAAGAGGACTTTCCTCACTGCTTGAGGAGTATACATTAAACACAAATGTAGTTGATATATCAATTGAGTTCGCTTCATCTTCAACAACTCTATATGTTCCATTAATCGAGTTGTATGCAATAGAGGACTGATATGTAAAGAAGTAATATCTGTCTTGTGGAGCATGGGTTCTTATAGGTATAATGTCAAGCCCTTCTGATGTAAAGTAGTAGTTTGACACAATCCTTTCACTGCCACGAGCATCATAACCTAATAGATAAGTCATTCTGCCATTACCCTCCACTGCCTGACTATAATCAGGTTGCGTGTCTGTGATAAGATTGGTAATTGTGTTCCAGTTTCCTTCACTTGAAAGGTTGGACATAAGTAAATTTATGCTATTTACAACAGAGGTAATATCAGGATTGTATTCAATATAGTCAAACAAATCAATACCTAAGGTGTACTGCGTTCCAACTTGAATATTTATCTCACCATTGCCCATACCTGCGACGATATCAGCATTTTGGTTTTCATTTTCACTGTAATTTACTACATACTCACTTATTGTGACAAATGTTGAACTGCTTGATTGTCTTACAAGATCACCCTCTTGTTGCGACGCAGAAATTGAAATTGTGAACGTGTTTTGTCCGCTTGCATAATCAATAACTGATGATGTAATTTCGAGATAATACACTCCATTTTCCTCGACAATTCTTGCAACAGAGTCATTGTCGATTGTTGGCGCGGTTATACTGCTTGATTGGTAACCATAAGAGTTTATGTTCAATCTGTATCTCATGCCTCTTGCGACATTATATTGAGCATAATAGCCACCTGTGTTTGTTGATGTTGGCTCTTTACCATCAATTTCAACAGCAACAAAGTTTTGCAATCTTACTGTTAAGTTTTTGTTAACAGTGTAACTTTGTCCGTCTTTAACTAGGCTAATAACAAATGTTGTTGTGCTTCCGTCAATAACATTATAGGAACCTAAATCATATTTGATATATATAATACCGTTATAGGTGTAATATAAATTTTCGCCGTCCTCTTGCTTATCATATACATCAATTATATCCTCTAAATATAGTCTAAGTCCTGTTGAAGTTGTCGAACCTATTATATACTCATCATTGAAAATACTTCCTGTGCCATAGGTATTTGCATTACGTGCAACAAGTCCAAATGTTGCAGTTGCATTTCCCATTTGACTATTACCCTCGGCATTTTCAATCAAGATGTAATCAAAATCGCTATCATCTGGAGAAACGGTAATAGAAAGGAGCCCTGTCACCCCTGGAACAGCATAATTTGACGTTGTAGAAAGCCCAATCGTACCTGTTGACTCTAACAAATTTGCATAGTTATCAACTGTAACAGAAATTATATTTGTTTGCTCAAAATTGATTGTAAATGCAGTATAGACTGATGTGTTTGAACTTGCGTAGATATAAATAGTATACTCACCATATATATTTTGATTATATCTATCTTGATAGAGCAAACTGTATTTATTAACTGATAGAGAAAGTTCAAATTTCTGAGATGACAAATTATTTATATTGTTTGAATCCGCAAAGAAAGATACATCAAAGAGAGCATCTTCATCGCTATACAAATAGGTAAAGTTAAATACACTCTCAAGTTCGCTACTGCCCTGCAATATCTCATTATTTGGTCCTACAATATAATAATATGGATTATCCTCAAGTGCAGTTGAATTTATTATAATTATATCATTTAACTTTTGACTTGAAATAAGTGGAACATTGTTATATTTTGTGTTATTTAAACTTGTTGCACCCTTTCGGTAATTAATTGTAACGTTGTCAAGTGTCTTATTGACATTTGAAGAGTAGACAATTCCCACTCTAGTATTATTTTGTGTCTCAGTTTCAGTCAGTGTATATGTGAGTTTTGGAACAATTGTAAGTTTATAGTCCGCCTCAATTGTCTCTGTATTCTTCCTGATAATTATAGTTTGTCCTGTAATATCAATATCAAGTTCGTCGCTAGCATCAACAGTATCCTCACCCTCCTGGCGACTAATTTGTGTTATATCTGCTGTCACCAAGGTATTTTGAGAGAGATTAAACACTACATTATTGAAGAAAACTACACCATTTCTATCTGATTCAAATGTATGATAGTCACCATTTACATCCTGTATATTTAGATTTAACGAATAGAAAGGTCGCACATAGAAGGTCGCACTATTGTTTCCTCTCATGTTTATTGTCGCATTGTTTATTGGAGTAGAATTTGCCGAAGTGTCAGGATAAATAATTGAACTTGACTGATAATCTTCATTTTCACTATGGGTGAATTCTGGTTGGTCAGGATTAAAATAATTTACCACGTAGATATAGAATACTAAAGCATTATTTGAATTTAACACGCTTGTAGCAGTAACCTGTGCAAAACCTGTTGTTTTAACATTTATTCGGCCATTTTGGTCAATCGTCAGAATATCCCTATTGTTTGAGATAAATGTCATTTCACCTGTTGTCGTGATAGGATATATAATACTGTTGAAATCCACATAGTTTAAATATGTATCAAGCAGGTTTTGATAGTCCTGACTGCTTTCACTTCCTGTCATTGTAGAAAAATAGAACATATAGTAGATATTTTGATTGCCAACACCTTGATAACCGCTAGAGTTTTTAGCATAGAGTTTGTTGTTGTACTTAGCATTTATTGACAATAAGTCCTCGTCACCAAGTGCAAAGAATGATTGTCCAAGCAAAGTGTTGCCACTATCACCAACTATTATAAAATCACCATAATAACTTGTCCTGTTATAACTTGAAATAGGCATTCCATCAGCCAAATTCTCCTCTGGAATAACAATTCTATTTCTTGAAAGAGTGTAGGTAAAAACATTCTTATAATCTCCACTCTCACTATCGGCACCACGCATGATATCTACACTATTACCATTAAAGGTACCAAAGGCAAGTTTGTCTGAATTGGCTTGGTTGTTGTATGCATCCTCAAAGTACCCATTTACCTTGGAAACGTTATACAAGATAATCATTGATGCGTTTATGCCTGAATTTCCACTGTCAACTGCTTGAATAGCAAATGCTGAATTTAATGCTCGTACATTGCGAATATTTGCTATTCCTGCAACTTGAGCGGTTGTCGAACCTGAAACTTGAGCAAGATAGCCTCTCACAAAAGTTCTAGACGTAATGCCTGTGAAGTTGTCTATTTGCACTCCGCCATCACCGACCAATTCAATATAGCCAACAACACCACCTATATAGTCATAACCACTGACCTCACCGCCAACGACTATACCTTGACCTGCAATATAGTCATTAACAGATTCTACAATTGTCGAGCCTGTATAGTTATAATATTTTGTATAACTCAAAACATTTCCGCTATATAAATTGTACCCGCTTTCAATTGCACTGCCGTTTGCACTGTAACCAGCAAGACCGCCAACATATGTAATATTTGTTGTGGTGTTTGTTCCTCCATGATAAACAGGATTTGCCTGCAATAAAGCATAAGCCATATAATTTGTATAGCCTACAAAATTTAAAACTTTTGAGTCAATTTTTCTTATAAAACCATTATTGTAACCGCTTGCACCACCAATATATGTATCAGCACTGTAAAGTCCGTCAAGGTAATTTACAACCATAGTGCCGTTCATATACAGCAAGATTTTAGGTCGCATGTTTGCATAACTATATCGACCTGCACCCACAATATTATAGGTATTATTAACATTATCAAGTTGCGTTTCAGTCAAACTTCTAGTCAGTGAATCATCATCTTCAAACAAGGTGTAATCTTGCAAAATAGTACCATTGTTTACACCGACAACACCGCCTATGTATCCACTTATGATATTGACAGATGAACTTTCAACAGTAACTCCAATATTAATCAGATTACCATTATTTTCACCAGCAACAAGACCTACAAAACTACCTAGTGGAGCAAATTCTTCCTCCTCATCACCGCCAACATTTATTTCACCTGAAAAGGCAACGTATTCTATGTATGCCTCTTCGGCTATTTTAGAAAACAGGCCATAGTAACTCGCATTTTCACTGCCATTTGTAATAGTTAAAGTTTGTGAATTGATGATGTTTATTCCAGAAATTTCTGCATACTGACCTGTTCCTACAATAGAACCATGCAATACTCCAAGTGGAAGTCTGTCACTTATTGAAGAAACGTCAATTGATGAAGTTATTTGATAATGTGCATTTAGATTCATATTAAGTAAATCTTCGGCATCTTGAATAGTAAACCTTGCGTGTTCTGTTCCATTTGCAAAATATACTGGTATCTCTATTGCCACATTTTCGTAATTACTTAAAATATTCCCATTTTCATCAAGCCAATCAGTTGCGACAATAATAAGTGTGCCCTGCATTGAGCCATCATAAGTCTCAGCATTTTCAACAAATTGTTCACTTACTGTTAAAACAATCTCATATCTTCCGTCACTCACAACATATTTAATAGAATTTTCGTCAAACATATTGTAAGTAGATGTTGTGCCGTCTGGATTTGATATTGTAATACTGCCACCTTCAAAGAAAGCGACAATTTCACCATTTGTTGCTGTATTAAGGTTAGTAGGATATGCAATTAACGAGTGCGTTCTCTCGGTCGAGGTAAATTCAAGACTTGTTATATTTGTCTCTTGAAGTGTTATACTTTGCACCTCTTCATAATATGAGACCCTTATGTTTATTGTATACGAGAATATTCGACCATATTGCCCTACATGAGCAATTAGTTTAAAGTTTCGCAAATCTGATACACTTGGAAGTGCTGTAAATGTCATACTTGATGTATCAAAAGTTCCGACACCTGTAAGAGTGTAAATATTATTTCCGCCCTCTTCGTAGTACATAATGTCGACACTTCTTCCATCCTTTGTTATTCCCCATGTCCAGTCAGTCTCCCAATAGATGAAATCTTGATTAAATGTGCTTTGAACATATGTAGTATCTACCTGATTGATAGTTTGAGGCAAAGCAAACAAGAAAGCATCATTGTTTGTAACTGTAACATTGAAATTTACCGACCTTGCATCTGTATTATTTGTGCCTGAATAGACGTCAGCATAGGCGGCACTGACACCATAATTTCTGATTGTTTCTTCACTGCTTGTCTCATCTCTATAATCACCTCTGCCATCATGCTCTTTATAAACATTAAGTCCGCCTATGTAACTAAAACTTACAATATCAACATAATATATCAAGGTAACAGGCTCCAGCAAAAAGTTGTCAACATTATTACCACTTACTCTCAACTCGAGTGTTGTAGCACCATTTGCCAAAACATAGACGTTGAAATTTTTATTGTTGTTTGTCGCATTATTAATGTTTATAAGTTGAGAGACAAAACTGAATTGGACATTATTTATAGCAGTTGTATTCAAATTTCCATTTGCAGATACTGAAACATCAAAATATGTATTTTCTCCACTATTTAAAACATAAAGCAAACTTGACAATCTATCTTCTTCGTCAACTTCCTGATTGAGTTTTATTGAATTCTGAACATTTTGTGTTGAAATGGATACACTTTGCAGTGATTCAACAACTGTTATTGTAAGTAAAAGTTGTTTGCCATTCTCTAGCAAAATAACATAACTACCTGTGCCAATGGTTGTTGGTCGCAAAACGAGATTAAGTAGATAAATTGAACCTTGCTGAGTGCATATTTGCTCGCCAAATGAAAACCTGACAACATCAGTCGTGTTCGGTTCTAATGAAATTTCCACATCGTCAAATGGAGCATCAGCATAAATATCACTAAAAGCAACCTCTCCACCATTTATGTCAAGGTAAATTTTCTCTTCAAAAGCATCCGTTAGAAAATCAAATTGTGTTACACCTTGATTTATTTGGTAAAGTAACTCAACCTGTTTACTCTCCTCTTGCATTATATTGAAGTTGAGAGTAATAGGAAGAGACTGCACCTCATTTGTAACAGGTGCTCCCACTTCGCCCTTTAAATATATAGGTTCGTCTAAATCATCTATAACAACAATTGGATTTGTAGTGCTGTCATATTCGTCGCCGTCATATCTAAGTTGCAAATTGGTCCCTGTCAGGTCAATTATCATATTCTCATATTCTGCATTCTCAGGATTTAGTGTAAATAAAAATCTTTGCCAGCCGTAGTCACCATAATAGACATTATAGAAGGTAAACACCTGCTGGGTACTTTCAAGGTCTATATCATTGACTAAAATATTTGTAGGTACAATTCTAATATTTACAGGAATAGAATAGATATAATTCACATTGCTATCCTCGCTATTTTCAAACCCATCATAATAAAAGTTTAGTTCAAAACTTGCCACCTGCCCTTGTCTTGTAGCACAGTCAATTTGATAGATAAAGGTTGTTATTCCGTTCTCGGTAACCTTTCCTAAGCCTTTTGAGTTGTAAATATTTGCACTATTGCTTGTTACCCTAGTCTTAAGTATATTGCTTTCACTTTCAATACTTACCTCGAGGTAGACTGTAACAAAATCAATCTCTCTTCCCACATAAATTCCATTTTGAATTGTACTTGTATAACTTGGAATTAAAGTTATATCACTGCCAACACTATTTGGAAATTTGTATGAGCCCTTCTCATAATCGAGGTCGACAATTTTATAGCCAACATCATGAGTTATACTTTCAGCATTTATATCAGATAAAACATAAAAATCTCGCTGACAGGTAAGAGCCTCGCCAGTTGAAGTTCTATTCACTGCAAGAAATGACAATTTTTCGCCTGCAGTAACATTTGTGGCAAGATTTGTATCAAAACTATATTGCCCATCCGCGTAACTAACATCAATAAAATCATATCTCACATTTGTAGAGCCTGCAACAGAACTCTCCTGCCCTAAAGTGAACAGGTCTCCATCGCTATTTTCAAAAATGAGATATTGAAGGTTATTTTC
Source organism: uncultured Clostridia bacterium (assembly GCA_944350275.1). Taxonomy (GTDB): domain Bacteria; phylum Bacillota; class Clostridia; order Christensenellales; family UBA1242; genus Caccovivens. Next base: position 19,137 of record CALVOK010000014.1, read on the forward strand.
TTCTAAAACAATTAACTTAACACTTGTAAAAGCATTTTTAAGTTCATCATTATCAGTCACATCCTCAATTGTGATTGCATCATCTGCTTTCCCGTAAAAATAGTATTCAAGTTCTCTTTCTGTTGCACTGGATGAAAAAGAGAAGTCAGCAGAGGTCGGAATAAGTTGTGATGTTATTGATGTGTAAAGAGAGTTGCTTGCACTTGTAAAACTATCAGTGTATTGTCTTACATAAATAGGGATGCTACGACTGATATCGCCCTCTCTTGTCCATACTGTAAGAGTCGAACTTCCACCTTTAAGCCCTGTAATAACATAGGTGCTTGAATATCCAGTGGTGCTTAGCAACTCAATACTATACCTCCCGTCATCACTAGGTTGGACATCAAAACCACTGTCCATATTGCTTACAGGATTATTAATTGTAAAAGTTATATTTTGAGAATTTTCTTCACCAATAAAGAGTTCAATAGACTCCTGTGAAGAGGTAATTGTGACATTTGAATAATCTATACTGCCACAAGCAACAAAAAGAAGGCTTGCAACGACAAGTAGCAAACTAAAAATCAACATACTTAATTTTTTTGTTTTTGTCATATTACCTTCCTTTGCTTTTATTCGTTTTTATCCTTGAATATCGACTCTACATATTCAAGTGGATGGATTTGAACCATTGTTCTTGCGGTTGGAGCAGTTATAACAAAGGCTTGTCCAACTTGAGCAGAAACAATACGGTTTCTTTCCTCTTTATTTATACCGCCCGAGTTCTTGTATAATTCAATAAGGTCATTAACATCATTTGGTGACAGTGAGAAAATAAGTGAGTATTGGCAGGCATTAATAACAGCGGTAGATTGTCTCTTGATTTCTTCAGAACCTACGAAGTCATTTATGTTTTGAGTAATGACTATCTGCATACCACCATACTTACGTATTCTCTTTGCCATTGCAGTCATGAAGTTTAATGCAATAGGATATTTAGGGTTTATAAATGTGTGTGCCTCATCAACGACAACTATAATTTTACGATTGGTATTGTGAAGTTTGTTGTAGTCCTTGTTGTTGATGATTTCATTTTCAATATATTTAAAAACCAAAAGCATTTGAGCATTTGTCAACATATCATTGTTGCCCGCAATAAGAGATTGGAAATTGAAACATACAAAGTTTTCATTTGTCTCAATCGAAGTAGGACCATTCCAGAGGTTTGAGTTTCTTCCACCCTTGGCAAATTTACGTATATATGCCTCAGCGACACGGAGGTTGTTTAACGTAAATTCCTCTTTTGCAGTCTTTAACCGCTCTTGAAGTAATGCATACAAGTCATCAAAAGTCGGATAATCGGTAGGTTTAAGTTCTCTTAAATCGGTATTTTCATTTATATTGAAATTTGCATACATATCAAGGATAAGCGAGTTTATAATTTCAAAAGCATCAGAGGAAATACCTTCAAGAATGGTTCTAAAAAACTGTTCCAAGAATTGAAGGTGCTGATTGAATGAGTCGTCTTGTTTTTCACTCTCGTCCTCATCCTCAATGTTTTTCTTGTCATCCTCATCTCTATCAAGAGCACGAATGACGTGGAATGGGTTTATAATACCTTGAAGTGATGAACCTACATCAATCAGTTTACCTTTTAGACTGTCGGTAAGTTTTGAATATTCTTTTTCAGGGTCACAAATGAATATTTTTGTGTTGTCCGCCGCAAAGTTTGCAAGCAAAGTTTTTGTCGCAAATGACTTTCCTGAACCAGACTTTCCAATAATCATCATATTTGAGTTTACTCTTTGTGGGTCACGTCTAAAGAAGTCTATAAACACAGGATATGCATTGTCACCTATATAAACACCATTTTCATCCTGAAGTTCTGAAGATACAAATGGGAACACTCCAGCAAGAGTATAAGTTGGTATACCTCTTTGAAGTTCTTTTATATTGTCTCTCATTGAGATTCCTGAACTAATAAAAGCATCAATTTGACGTGCAAACATTTCGCTATATCTAAACCCTTCCTGTTTTAACACTGCCTTGACGTCTTTTCTAGCAGACTCCTCGCAAGTGATAAAAGTATTCACGTCGTAGAGTTGTTGATTGTTGTTTTTTAACTCTGCAAGCAAGTTTCTAAGAGTTTGAAGATGTGTGCTAATTTCAATTCGAGTACTACTTCGTCCTGTCTTATATAGTCTTGTTTCCATATCCATTATGGCTTTATCTATCTTTTTTTCCGAGTCATACTTGGATGCCTTTTGGAATTTCATAACAACTTTTGTTCTATCAAGAAGGAAGAAAGAGGACCCCCACGCATTGCCGACTTGCAAAGGATATTCTGTTATCGCATAGGTTCTATAATAATTTCCATCTATATTATATCTTGCTGCTGAAAACTTGATTTTATCAGGTGTTGCCCAGTTTATATACTCGGTATATGGTATAGTTTCAAGGTCTCGCTCATTAAATTCACGGTTATAGTTTGCTCTCAAAAAGACCGCAAGTTCATTTCCAACAAGCCTATGAGTATTAACAGGTGTAAGAGAGGAAGAAAGCGACATCGCCATACCATTTATAGTGTTTTCAAGCGCCTCAAGTTCTTTGCCAAGAACAACAATATAAAAATAGTCCTTGTAAATTTTGTTTTCTCTGTTTCTATCCTCTATATATGCAATTCTCTCTTCAAGAATAGGAGTTCTAGCATCAACCTCTTCTTGTGTCATCTGTTTTTCATATAATTGGTCAAGCAGTCTATCATATTTTCTGTTTTCATTGTAGGCATAACTATCAAGCACCATAGCCTTATTTATTTTTACAATCTCGCATACCTGACTATCGTCGAGACGCCTCAGTGCATTTCCAAAGCCTACATCAATAAGGTTGTTTTGGCTATATTCATTTAGCAGGTCAAAAAGCACAGGTTTAACTTCAAGTACACCAGCATAATATGAACCATATGATATATATCTATCACCATAAATTGATTCAAAAGGAATGATATTTTTGATATTAGGTTTGCCCTTTTGTGGAGACTTTTCATATTTTTTCTTCTGCATTGAAAATCTAGCAAGGTGTGTTATTGTCACATAAAATCTGTCACTATCTGCAATTTTGAAAAACATGGATATAGAAAAGATTGCCCAAATTATAGCAACCCAAATACTGCCATTAAAATTTGAAGCAATAAGAACAATAAGCACAACAACGGCAATTGTCGCAAGCAACAAATCAATTGCTGTAAAACCTCTAACAAATTCAAGTTTTACTTTTGTTCTTCTAGGAACAATTCTGACCATATTTACCTCGCTAATTTATTTTACTACAAATTATAGCAAAAATACAAACGATTGTGCGAGATTTTACATATTTTTTAATTTTATATATTTTTATATATTAATTATTATTCATTTTACAAAAAAAATCAATAAATATCATATTTATGAACATTTATTGATTAAATTATTATTAATTTTATTATCAATTATTTACTGTAATAAATTAAAAAATTCAATTTATTATGCATTTTTGCTCTATTTATGATATTTTGATTGATAATATCATATTTTTTTGCAATTATTTCATTATTGTAACCATACAAATCATTTATCATTGTTCTTCCTAATATAGAGTTTTGATTTGCAAGCAGTCTATAAGGCTGTGATTGACTAGGCATTCCTACCTTTTGAATATAAACCTTAGGCATATTTTCATCCTCTATTTTGAAAAGTTTTGTTTCTTTTTTGTTCTTTTTCCTCTCTTTATTGCCGAAAATAATATAGTTTTTGCCTAATTTTCGTATATTTCTTCTAAAAAACTCACATTTTGTGGTGATTATTCTTCTTACCTGTAAACCATCAATCACTACATCAACCACCCTGCCAAGCAAAAAACCAGAGGTGTCATACACCTGTTTGCCGATAGGACTGTTGCCATCCTCTTCTAAAAATATCTGCAATTTTTTGGCTGAGGATATGATAATACAATCTTCACCTACTGCCCTAACCTCCTCCTTTTTAAAGGTAAAAACATTGTCACTTTCCTCATCTACGACAACAAATCCTATAAGTTTATTTAAATCTTCATCAAAAATTACATTTAGCACAAACCCTGCATATTCGCCTTCGTCAAGTGTAATTACTTTTTTTGATATATAATTTGATATTTTTTCCATGTTATAACTTATTCTTCTATGATGAAATTATGATAATTCGACAAAATCATACAAAAAAACTATTTTAAAATTTAAAACATTTTTTGAAAATATCCTTTGCATTTTAATTTTTTTGTGATATAATGTCCATATGGAAAATATTGAAAAGATAACAAAAGATATGATTATAGATGATGTATTGCAACTCGACGAGAACTTAGGCGAGGTGTTTTTAGGTTTTGGTATGCACTGCATATTTTGTCATTTAGGTCTAGAAGAAACAGTCGAAGAAGCGGCAGCGGTACATGAAGTAGACGTAGATTTCTTAGTTAAAAAATTAAACGAAGTTTATAGTCAGGATATTAAAAATTCAAAAAAATAGACAAATAATTGTCTATTTTTTATAAAATTAATCCAATTAATTTACAATTACTTAAATTTATTTTGTGTATTTTTAATTAAAATTAATTTATATTTATTTTTAAAAATTTATTGTTAAATTTTTGCCTATTATTTAAATAGGTTATTTTTTATTATGCCCAGCAATAATTCAATTCCCCTCTTTGTTTTTGTTGACACCAGCACCTCATTTTCTTTTAGGATAATAGGTTTTGTTAAAAGGTCTGCTTTATTATATACTATTATTCTATTTTTTGTAGCACCGATTTCATCAAGTAAATCATTTGTCACCTTGATATTTGCTTGGTATTCCTTTCCTCCATTTTCCTCATTTGAAAGAGAGATATCTACAACGTGCAAAATTAAATCTGCGTCAGTTGTCTCTTCAAGGGTTGACGAAAATGCATCGACAAGTTGATGAGGCAGGTCTGATATAAAACCTACAGTATCAGTGATAACTGCATATTTCCCCTGCTCGAGATATAGTTTTCGTGTGGTTGTATCAAGAGTGGCAAAGTATTTATCATCGGCATAGATATTCTCTTTCACAAGGCAATTTAATAGACTTGATTTACCTGCATTTGTATATCCAACAAGGGCAATTTTTAGCAATGAAGATTTCAAACGTTCCTTTCGAGAGACTTGCCTTTGATTTTTTATATTCTCAATCTGCCTTCTTAGATTTTCCATTTCTTTTTCAATTACCCTTCGGTTTAATTCAAGTTTACTCTCTCCAGGTCCTCTCATTCCTACGCCAGCCGAGCCAAATCTTCCGCTTGTTCCCTGCATTTGACTCAGTCTTGGCAAAATATATAAGTCTTGTGCAAGTTTTACCTGCAATTTTGCCTCTCTACTTTTTGCTCCTCTTGCAAATATGTCAATTATAAGACCTACTCTGTCAATGACTTTTACATTTAACTCTTTTGATAGGTTCTTCATTTGAGAGCCACTTAACGCATAGTCAATGATTACAACGTCAATTATCTCATCGCAGGTAGAAATATAATTTTTTATCTCCTCGACCTTTCCACTTCCAAGTACAGTTGCCTTGTTAAAATCTTTTATAATTTGGTAAAAGTCCTTAACCACATTTAGTCCAGCAGAAAAAGAAAGACGCTTTATTTCGTCAAGTTTTCGTTTTACACCATCACCTTTTTTAGTGCATACTGCAACAACTATTGCATTCTCTTGCAAATTTTCAGTTTTTTCTAATTTCATATAGTTATTATAACAAAAAAGTTTTCGTCATGCAATTATAAAAATGAAAATTTATCTATTAAGACAAAATTTCTCCACTTTCAACGTTTATAACAATATTTTTGACCTCACCATTCTCGCCTACCACACTAAAAATCCAAAATAAGTCCTCAAAATTATCATCCTTTTCAGTTAAAATCTTTAAGTAACATTCACCTTTAAACTGTCCATCCTCATAAAATCCCTGCAAATCCATATTTTCAATCGCTATATCAAGTGCCTCCTCATACGAAATGGAAAAACTATCACTCACATTATAAAAATCTATTGAAAAATCTTGATAGGTTATATTTATCTTATCATTATTGCCTAGAAGATATCCAATATCCGCCATGTATGACGAACTAAGCGGATTAAAATACATGGTAAATGTTTGCGTGCTGTCATTAATAGTCAGTGCAACATCAATTGTATTTTCTTGGAGTTGCTCGTTTAACTCAATTACCACGAGAGAAAAATCATACATCTGGTTATGCTTTCCGTCTAATTTGTACGGGTCTTCTCGTTGTCCTACACTTATTGAACCTCGAGCATCATCGCCTCCCCCTTGATAATAAACCTTTGTTATCTCGCTGATGTTTGAATATGGACTGTCCTCTTGTCCGCATCCTACTAATACAAATGGACATATAAGCAAAATAGCAGATAATACTAACCCAATCTTTTTTCTCATAAACTCCCCTTTTTGTATAAATATGTTTGAGAAATATAAAAAATGTGTTAAAATTTAATATATAGTTTAACTTTTTAAATGGAGCATAAGAATGGAACTTAAGAATTATTTTCAAAGAGCAATCAAAGAGCATTTTGCTTTAGGTGCAATAAACTTTTGCAATATGGAAAGTCTGCAAGCAATTGTTGAGGCTTGCAAAGAGACTAACTCTCCTATGATTGTATCTGTAAGCGAGAGCGCTATGAAATATATGGGCGAGTATGTAACATATCTTTTCAAAGCGGGCAAAAAAATTTTCCCTCACATATTTTTGCATTTAGACCATGGCAAGAGTTTTGAAATTTGCAAAATTGCGGTGGAAATGGGCTTTGATAGTGTGATGATAGACGGAAGTTCTCTTCCCTTTGAAGAAAACGTCTTGATTACTCAAAAAGTATGCGAGTTTGCACATAGAAAAAATGTCTTAGTTGAGGGTGAACTTGGTCAAATCAAGGGAATTGAAGATGATGTAAGAAGTGAAAATCAGCATTACACAAACCCAATTAAAGCAAAAGAGTTTGTGGAAAAAACTAAGGTTGATAGTCTTGCCGTTGCAATAGGCACAAGTCACGGAGCATACAAATATAGTGGTGAAAAATCTCTTCGCTTCGATATTCTAAGTGAAATTGAGGCAGAACTCCCCTCTTTCCCATTGGTACTACATGGTGCCTCAACAGTTGACCAATCTTTGATAGATTTAATTAATAAATATGGTGGAAATTTGCAAACTGCAAACGGAATACCAAAAAATTTACTTGAAAAGGCGGTAAAGGAGCATAACATCGTAAAAATAAACACTGACACAGATATTCGAATTGCTATGACAGGCAAAGTTAGACAAGTTCTATACGAAAATTCAAAGGAATTTGACCCTAGAAAATACTTGGGCAGTGGGCGAGAACAAATAAAAAATGTTGTTATAGACAAAATAAACAACATTTTCTTCTCAAGCAATAAAATTTAAATTCTCTAAATCATTTGTCCTATTTCACTTAAAAAACACAGCATATTTTGCTGTGCTTTTGTTATATAAACTACAATTTTTTTAAATTAACATATATTGATAGATTGATAACTACAAATTTTTAAAACTTCAATACTTTTAAATATTAAAAATATTAAATTATTCTTTTTCCTCTTCGAAGTGTTCTTGATATTTTCTTTTAGTTGCCTCTCCACCTCTTATATGCTTTTCCGCAAAGTTCTCCTCTAAAACTTTCCTCGTTTGTTCGTATAGGTAACTATCCAATTTTTTTAGTCTAGTTGAGACGTCAAAATGCACTGTACTTTTACTATAACCAAATATTTTGGCTGTTTTGCGGATGGTATCATGCGTCTTTAGAATATGATTTGCAACATTTCTAATTCGCTCTTCTAAATCTTCTTTCATATTAGCCTCCACCCTATAACCTATGACATCATTTTGATGTTTATGTCATATTTTGTAGAATTTTGGCAAATAAAAAGGCATAGAGAGTCTAAAAAACCTATGCCTAAAATATTTTATAGAACAAAACCTCTTATAGTCAAACTATTTTTTTGTAAATTCGTCAATAACTTTTACTATTTGTGGCAATGATTTAAGTTCCTCAAGTTTCTCATCAGGAATTTTTACATTGAATTTTTCCTCAAATGTCATTAAAAGTTCGACAATATCAAGAGAATCAGCACCCAAATCTTCAACTATATTAGCATTATCAGGAATATCATCAGTAGATATACATAATTGTTCTGCTATTATTTCTTTAACTTTATCAATAGTATTCATAAAAACCTCCGTATATATTATATCACATCAAAAAAAATATGTAAATAAAAAATACAATAATTTTATACAATTATTGTATTTTTTGTAGGTATCTATTTAAGTTGCAAATCTAGGTAGTCATTTGGATTTACATATTCGTCGTTAAGCATCAATGTAAAATGGAGATGAGAGCCAAGTTCAAGTTCACCAGACGCACTCTCGCTTGCTGAACCTATCTTCTGTCCAGCACTCACCCTGTCTCCTTCCTCTACACTAACACCATCGGCAAGAGATGAATAGGTTGAGACAAAACCATTTCCATGGTCAATAGTTACAACATATCCCTTTAAATACTCATAGTCAACTGATGAGACAGTTCCGCCAAGTACAGCAAACACATCACTATTCTCAGATGTGAGGTCAACCGAAAGATGAGCCTCCCACTGATTTAAAGTCTCGTTAAGTTGCAAGTTTGTGTCAGAATAGTCTTTCACAATTGATGCGTCGCTCATAGGCATTACAAAGTTAGTGTTGTCAACGCTTGTTCTTACCGAACCGCCTAGAGTTGCGAGCAGAGTGAATGTTAGAGCCACAGCAAAAACTACTACACCGACTGCCACATAGACACCATACTTTTTAATAAAATCAACTACCTTGTTTTCTTTTTTTATTTCCATATTACCTCCTACAACATTTATTGCCTGAAAAAATGTGTTTATACATAACATTTTTTATTTTGTAACTTTCGACATTTTTCGTAAAAGGTTAATATCCTGTGACTACAAGCGGAAAACCAACAATAATTTGTGAGGGAGTTTTTACTACTTGTACATTGATTTTCTTGCCGTCAACATAGCGATAATCATTATAATTATCATAATAGCCATAATAAATTTGGTAGTTTTCAACACTTTTCCCCTGGTAGACGAAAGAGAAATTGCCAATTATTTCATTTATGTTTTTACTAGAATCAAAATAAAAATTGTAAGCGGAAAATTTTTCTTCACTTAGAGAGTTTGTATCATTAAACTCATAATAAAATTGATTTCCATTTTTAATTATATAGTTTTTGTTTTCAATTTCTCTGTCTGAGACAACAATAATTTTGTCACTATCTTGCAAGAATTCAAAATTATTATGCTTATCAATTTGCAAGGCAAGTAAAGTTATCACTACAACAAAAAAGCCAATCATTATACTTTTCATACTGATAATGATTGACTCTATTTTCCTATTTTATAATTAAATTTACGCAAAATTTGTCGCAAAAAGTTAAATAAGTAGCATTACAAAGCAAACAATAGCACCAACTAAACAAAGTGATGTCAATATTGATAACCATATTTTTCTGTTTTTATCCCTTTTTACAGGGTCAATGACTTTAATAATAGGTTTTACGCTATTCTTTTCTTTTGCAACTTGTTGTCTTGCAATTTCCGCATCATTTGTTTTATTCTCATTTCTGTCATTTTCTACATTCTGAGGCACCTGCAAATTGTTCTCTTTTCCCTCTATCCTCTCCGCCTCTTTATCAGCCAAAGAATTTTGCGGAATTTGCGAGGTCTGCATCTGCTCTTTTTTTATAGGTGGACGAGGTGGTACAGGTCGTTTTGGTGGGATGGAATTTTCCATGATTTCTCCTTTGTTATAAACATATTAAACCTTTTTTAAAATTTTGTCAAATGTTTTGGACAGGATTTATCCCCCAAAAAGATTCAACGTTCTCATCTTTTGACAATGATTCAAAAACTATGCTTAAAATATACTTGTTTCTGCCACGTAGGTTTTCATCTCTGATAATTACATATGAACATAGTGTCGCCCTATTTTCAATTGGCAATAAGTCATTATAGTAATAATATCCATCATTTTCATTGTAAAACCAATTTGATGTTTCAACTATATCCATATTAAGATTTAATCCATCACCTGAATAGATGTAAATCTTTGCTCTTAAATAGATATCACTTTCACTATCAACATTGGTGACACTTATAATCTGTGAAAGTTTTTCACCTGCAAGATAGGAACCATCCAAGGTTAGCGAGACTGTGCTAGCCTGATTTTTTGATATATTTGCAGTTACCGTTTTGCCTAATTCCAAATCAGTAGAATAGGAGTTGTCAGTTTTAAAGAACCAGCCTGTTGCTCCCAAATATATAGAAATGGCAAGCAAAATAGCCAATCCAAAACAGGTGAATATCCATCCAAAATTTTCTTTGCTAAACTTCATAATATTATTTTGTATAAAATCCGATTAAATATTCTTATTACAAAATAAAATTTTATATCGCTTTATCTAAACATCCGTTTACGTCTACGTTTTGCCCTTTCTGCTCTAAACCTATCAATTTGATTTTGTTTAAAAATTGAACTTTCTTCCATGAGTTCATTCTTTTTGACCTGCCAGCGATATTTTCTGTTCCCATACGCCATATCATATGAAAGGATAAGCATACCCTGAATGAGATATATATAATATGAAAATAGTCGCCATACAAGAAGCACCCATACAAGCACTCCACTGCTTTGAATTACAGCACCAAAGGCGGCAGTAAAGGAGATTTCGTTCATACCCGTTCCACCAGGAAGAGGGAAGAAAGATGCCGACAAATCAACCAAAAGTGACATAACAAATAAGGTTATGTACTCGCTACCTGGCAAAGTTGGAATAAATATCTTTACAATGAAAAATGGTATAGAGTAGTTGACAATAAGTTTTGCGGTTGAAATTAAAAACATAGCAATGAAGTCCTTTGGGGACTTTGCATATTGTTTCATAACATCTTGGAAGTCGCTTATATGTTTTGTAATTTTTTCGTACTGTTTATCATAATTTTTAATTATCTTCATTTTATATAAGAGTTTTAAAACTTTAACCACAAGTTTTTTCCCGAAAGATTTACAAACTGACAAAAACACGGTGACAAAAAGTACAATTGCACTGAGTATAAAACCAACAATACTTGTTACACCTACAAATGTTCCATAACCCTTTGATGTAAATGATATGATAAGACAAATAAGACTCATCACCACCCATGCCATTTGCTGAAATTCATATTTTGCAAGCGGTATTGAGAGTGACGTGTGAAGAGGTGTCCCTCTTTTTTTTAGGTAGGTAATTTGGAAAGGTTGACCACCTGTTGCCATAGGTGTTACACTATCATAATATCTTCCTATCTCGGCAACCTTATAGCCAAGTCCAAAATTCCATTTACCACAGGAGACTTTCAAAAGGTAACTGATTGACAATGTATCAAACACGAGAACAAGTCCAAATATTAAAATACACACCAAAAGATAGGTTATATCAATGTTGAACCCTTCCTCTGGCATATCCTCATTTAAAAATTGATATACAAGAATACCTGCAACGACCAAAATATTGACAATAAAAAATACAATGTTTGTAATTTTACTTTTTTTACTGCTTTGCTTTGAGACTGACTGTTCTATCTCATCAAGTTTTTTCCTTTGGTCTAGGTTTTTCTTCTCTTCATCAGATAAATTTTCCACATTTTCTAGGTCTTTTTTGTTTGCCTGTTCTATTTCCTCATTGAATTTATTTACAATGCTGTCAAGTTGTTGTTTATCCTGCTCAGAGTAAGCCTTTTTTATCTCTTCATTTTCTTCGCTAAGAGGTTGACTATCTGCCTCAAGTTCCTGCACCACCTCTTCGCTTTCTTCCTTATTCTCTTCTTTTATTTCTTCAATTAATTTATCTTCAAGTTTTTCTTCAAAGTTTTCAGAGTTTTCTTCCTTTTCACTGCCTTGATTTACAAGGTCGTCAATATTTGTCTGCACAAAAGACTCTTTCTCTTTTAGAGAAGAGTTTTTAGTGTTATCCTTTTGTGCCTTTTTTAGTCTCATATGTATATAGTAACAAAAAAGATGTCCATTGTCAAGCAAAGACACCTTTTTGAAAAATAATTTTTACTTTACCCTAATAGGTCACTATAACTGCCTGTATAAACGGTAATTGTGTAATTTCTTCGCAAGTATTCCATATTTACACTTTCATAGTTTGAGAAGTTATCAACAAAGAGTTCATCATAAAGCACATCAAAATATGTTTTATCTACAAGTAGGTTTACTCTTGTGTTGTTAAGCACATTTATAGCCTCTTCGTCAAGTGTAAAGTTGCCTGTTATACCATTGCCGAATAGGTTTTCACAAGCACCTGTATAGATTATAAGGTGAATTCCATATTCTGAATAGGCAATTTCCATATCACCAATTTGTCCCTTGCCATTGTTGTAGAGTTTAAGTCCTGCCTCATTGAAAGAATCAACAAAACTTGAAACTGCATCGCCATTTGAATCAACACCAATGACATAGTTTGACTCGGCATTAAACATACCTGTATCTTCACCATAGGTGTAAATAAATTCATTTATTTTATCACCAATTGTGTTGATATCACCACCAGTTTTTGCCGTGGTAAGTTCTTGAGAAATTATCTTCTCTATATCGTCTACTGTGAGGTCTGACTCTATCTCCTCATAAACACCTGTCAACTCATTGTACTGTCTTACAACAGGTTTGATTTGTGAATAAAGTTCCTTGATATCCTCATCATATTGTGATGCAAAATAACTGCCATCATTATTCTCTAATTTTTCTGTAAGTTCTTCATATTTTGCCTGTTGCTGTTCGTCAAACATGAAAAGCACATTTGCAACTGTAAAGTATTTTGTTGAATCTTCATCAGTTTTAAAATAATATACATCATTCAAACTATCTTGAACGTCGCTATCATAGTCGCTGTCGCCCTCAATCATATATTGTACATAGTCTGACCTAACTTTATTTACATATAGGTTAACTATCTGAGACGGTGTTATTGAAGAATCGTTTGTAGATGGATGACTATTGTATGAGTAGAGTTCGAGCAAATAGTTCTCATAAACGGTATTATAAAGTCTTTCAATCTCTCGCTCAAAAACTGACGGAGCATCTTTAGAAAGGTTTTGTCCTCTTTCACTTGAAAGAAGGTCATTTAGATAATTGTTGTATGCTCGTTTATAGTCATCATCAGACTGAAGAACAAAATCTCTAAATCTTTCAAAAATCATTGCTCTATCTTCGCTATCATTAAAATCACGATTGTTTTTTGCTTTAAAATTTGCAAGAGGATGTTCATTCTCAGACAAACTTTCAATGGCATAATAACTATTGCCCTCGTCGTCATACCTAACAACAAGTGATGCGGTCTTATCATAGCCCTCAAAGGTTATCTCGTCCTCATTTTCTTCCTCTTCGGCACCTATAATACTCTCGTAATAAGAATTAAGGTTATCATTTAACGTATCTACAACTTGTTGCCAAAGATATGTTTTTTCAAGGTCACTTAATCCCTTGCCCTCTCTATTATAACCATACTCATCTTCGGCAGTAATTATTGTAATTTTGCGATTTTCAAGAAGTTCAATTGTCGTTTCAATAGCCTCTTGTCTTGAATAACCATAATACTGCTCATAGGTATATCCATAACTTGAATAGCCTGAAATCAAATCAAGTTTAGTTATCTCTTCTCTTCGTCCTGTTTTTTTGTTCTCAACTACAGCAACTACTTGGTCATAATATCTACTATAATCAGTTTCAACCAAAGAACACCCTGCAAGCAGTCCCATGCAAAGCAAACAAAAACTAAGTAAAATTCCAGTAAATTTCTTTTTCACAGTTTTTCCCATTGTCTCTCCGTAATTGCAATTTTTTCGTACTCTTAAATATAACACATTTTTATCAACTTTATCAAACAATTTTAAGCATTTATCACAAAAATTATTCTTTTCCTGCTCAATTTTTTATCCATTAAGTGCTTTTTCAAAGAAACAGATAAGTTTTTCTACCTTTGAAGCCACCGTGCAATTGAGGTCAAACTTAATCTTTACAGTGCTATCAAAGGCAAGTTTAGCAGAAAAATCATTTAAATATTTTGATAGTCTTGGGTCTATTATTTCCTCTTTTTTATCTAAAAATACCACCATTTCTGCCTTGTTTATTCTAATTTTGTTTATTCCAAAGTTACCAGCGAGATTTCTTAGATATGCAAGATGGCAGAGGTTAACAATCTCCTGCGGTGGCTGTCCATAACCATCTTTTAAACTTTGTAATATGTTTTTAAGTTCCTCATGCGTAGATATTTCACTTATTCTAGTATAGTAAACAATTCTTTGCTCATCATCTTGAATATACTCCTCGCTTATAAATGCACTGAGAGAAATTTCAAGTTTAACATCACTCTTTACCTCTACCTTTTCGCCCTTTATCTCTTTGACCTCTTCATCAAGAAGTTTTACAAACATATCATAACCAACCTTTGCAATATGGCCATGCTGTTCTTTACCGAAGATGTTTCCAGCACCTCTTATTTCAAGGTCTTTCATTGCAATTTTAAATCCACTGCCAAGTTGGCTAAATTCCTTTATTGCCTCAAGTCTCTTGTATGCATCTTCGGTAAGATGTTTGTCTTTTACATAGGTAAGATAGGCATAACTTAGTCTATCACTTCGCCCAATTCGTCCACGAAGTTGATAAAGTTGACTTAGCCCTAACCTGTCCGCCTCAATTACAACCATAGTATTTGCAAGAGGAAGATTTATCCCATTTTCAACTAGAGTTGTTGAAACTAGCACATTGTAGTACCCTTGATAGAGCCTACTTATAACATTTTCAAGCAGTTTTTCTTGCATCTGACCGTGAGCGACTCCAATGCTGGCATTTGGAAGAAGTTTTCTTATATGTGAGGCAAACTCGTCAATTGTCTCCACCCTGTTGTAGATAACAAAAGCCTGTCCTCCACGTGCAATCTCTCGGCTAAGCACATCTTTAATAAGTTGGTCGCTCTCCTCGGCAAGATAGGTCTGTATTGGAAGTCTATCACGAGGTGGAGTCTCAATAACTGATATATCTCTTATTCCTGATAGCGACATATTAAGTGTCCTAGGAATAGGCGTAGCAGAAAGTGTTAAACAGTCGACATTTCTGTGTTTATTCTTGATTTTCTCCTTATGTTCTACTCCAAAACGCTGTTCTTCATCAAGTATAAGAAGTCCAAGGTCGTGAAATTTCACCTTATCGCCAAGAAGTTTATGCGTGCCAATAAGCATATCAATCTCGCCCTCTTTTGTCCGCCTTATAATATCCTGCACCTGCAAATTTGACTTAAACCTGTTTATAACCTCAACTCGCACACCGAAGGGTTCAAGTCGCTGTTTCGCTGACATAAAGTGTTGCTGAGAGAGTATTGTTGTAGGACAAAGAAGTGCAACCTGTTTGCCATTATATATACACTTAAATGCCCCTCGCAGTGCCACCTCAGTCTTGCCAAAACCGACGTCACCACAAATAAGTCTATCCATAACCTTGTCACTTTCCATATCCTTATCAACGTCCATGATTGCTTTGAGTTGGTCAGGTGTCTCCTGATAGCCAAAGGCATCAGCGAATTGTTTTTCAAGATAGTCATCTCTTGTAAATTTATAGCCCTTTAAACTTGCCCTTGCCCTATACATCTCAACAAGGTTTATTGCCATCTCTTTTATACTTGCTCGAACCCTTTGTTTTAAACGAGAAAACTCACCGCCACCAAGTGAGGATAGTTTTGGGTTTTCCTCGCTTCCAACGTATGCAGATATCGTGTTTGCCTCTTCACTTGGAAGATAAAGAATATCACCATTTTTATACTCAATGACAAAATAGTCCTTTGTAACATCAGATATCTTCATCCGCTCTATTTTTATACACTTTCCTATACCATGAAAGGTATGAACAACATAATCACCAAGTTTTGGAAGATAAAAAATAGAATGCTTGCTCTTAGAAAATGAGGTGTTTGTACTTCTGAAAAGGTTATCACAACCTATGCCTACAACTCCCTCCTTTAAAAATGAAAAACTATAAGGCATAGCAAGCGATGATAGATAAATCTCTCCTGTCTCTATCTTTTGACCTGCAAAGTCGGTGTAGTTAAATCCATTCTCTTGCAAGAAGTTTTCAAGACTTGTTTTGTGTCTGTCACTTCCTGCAAATAATATTATTCCCTGCCTAAGATTTCTAAAATCAATCAAATCTTGTTTAAGCATTAAAAAATCGGTGAGATAACTCTGCTCGGCAACTTTTTCGTTGTGGTAGTCCACTCTTGCCGTTTGAAAATTGTCAAAAATAATATCTGCACCTTTATATAGAGTCTCAAACTTCTCGTAGTTTTCCTCTTTATAAAAAGACATTGCCGAATAAGACTCTCTCAAAAGCGAAATTTCTTCCTCTATTTTTTTAGGCTCATCAAGTAACACTTTTCCATCAAGGTCTAGCACATTGTTCTTTCCAAGAGGCAAAAGTGCAAGAGGAATATCAACTCTGTCCACCTTTTCAATGTTCTTCATGGTGTTTTGGTCAAAAATAGATATGTTTTCAACTAAATCATCAAAAAACTCTATCCTATATGGACTGTCATTTGATGGTGAAAAAATATCCAAAATATCCCCTCTTAAAGCAAACTCGCCAGGATTTGAGACAATACTTGTTCTCTCATAACCATGTGCGACAAGATGGTTTGTTAACTCCTGTAAACTATAATTTTGATTTTTGTTTATTTCTATTTTCTTAAATTTTTCTAGGTCAAATTTAATTATCATTGAACACGGCAAAAATATAAGCACATCAATTTGCCCTGCAATATACCTGTCAAGGCTCTCAATAAATGGCAGTAGGTTTTTGTCATGTTCGTCATCATTCTCTCTCGCACTTGCGACAATCTCTACTTTCTTTCCAAATGCTTCAAGTCCCTTTTTAATTTTTCCAGCACTGACAAAACTTGAACACAAAAAAATCAGGTGAGACATCGTTTGCATAATCATAATTTTCTCACCCTCGCTCGTATTAGATATGCTCCTGCAATCAAGCAAGTTTTTTAATTCATTTTCAAGGTATTTCATCTGCTTAATTTTTATATTTTTAAATTATTTTAAATTTGACTTTTTGTTTGTTTTATATGGATTTTTTTATTTATTTTTATGTTTTTTATTTTGTATTTTATAAACTTTTATGCTTATATTTTTATGTTTTTTATTTTCCCTAAACTTTTATTTTTTCACTCTTCTTTTTTATTTTTTATTTTATTATAGTTTATACTTCTTCCTTATAAACTTTTATTTTTTCGTTTTTTTTCTTTTTTATTTTATTTTCTCAAGTATCATTTCCCCTGCCTCTTTGACTGCTCTTGCAAAAAGTTCTTTTTCATCAGGTTTTATATTTGACAGAACATAGTCAGCAAGGTCTTTAGTTTCATCTCTGCCTATACCCACTCTCACTCTCTCAAAGTCCTCACCTATATAATAGGTTATTGAGCGGAGTCCGTTATGCGTTCCCGACTTGCCATGTTCTCTATATCTTATCTTGCCTTTTGGGAGGTCTATATCATCAACGGCGACAATAATTCGTCCGTCTTTATATTTCTTTTTTAGCATTACAACTGCCTCACCGCTGTTGTTCATATAAGTTGACGGCTTTACAAGCATGATAGGTTTTCCATTATAAAAACCCTGTCCTATCTGCGACTTAAATTTTTCTTTATCAATCTTAATATCAAGTTTTTTTGCAATGTAATCTACCACCATAAACCCAATGTTGTGAAATGTGTTTCTATACTGAATGCCTATATTTCCAAGTCCTACAATAATAATCATTATAACTCCTGCCCTATAATCTTAGAGAAAGGCTCTATTCTGTTTCCAGAATTTACCTTGCTGTTTTCAATGTAACAACAACTCAATTTGACGTTTGGAGAAATTATACTGTCCTTTATGATGTTTCCGCTTTCTAAAACGACATTTTCAGCAATAATACTTTGACCTTTAATTATATTGTTTGGATAGATTACAACACCATTTTCTATCTCAACGTCGGCATCAATAAAGACGGTGTTTTGTCCGTATATAATAACACCATTTTTTATGTGGTAACTGATAATTTTGTTATAGATTAAACTGCTTGCGTAGTTTATTGCCTTTGCACTATCCATAATGATTAGACATTTATCGTCAAGTTCGCTTGAGCCTTGTGCAATAGAATAGTTACTTCTCAGAAACTCTGTTTTAACTAAAAAACCTCGAGAGAGTTTTAAAAAGTTCATATTTCTTGATGAAAAATACTCACAAAATTTATTAAATGACACCTTATTAAGAAGTGGTGTATCGCTATAAAAAACAGCAATTATCTTTTTGTCCGTGTTTATTCCTCTCACTCTTTCAATTATATTTGGAGTATCTTCAATGATTTTAGTCTCGCATCCACTCCCAGCGTTTACCACCCAGTCAAGCATCTTCTTTCCGCATATAGAAAGGTTGGGCATATCCTTTACAACGTCATTGTGATATGCTTTAACAACGACAAAAAGCACCTCCTCTTTAATCCAATCAAAATTTACCGCTTTTATAAGAGTGCTTGTAAAAGGCGACTCCTCAATCGTTTGGTCAACATCGAGGGCATCAAAATCAATTTTTATTTGGTTTTTAGCAACCATTATACCTATATCTTCATTTTCCATATTTTAAGTATAAATATTTTACAAATATTTGTCAAGAATATTTGTCAATAATAATATCATCTTGTTATGAAATGCAGAAGTGAATATAAGCACAAAAGACTATTAATACAACACTAAATTAATAAAAAATAAACAAAAGTTTAATAAAAATTCAAAAATTTATAAAAACATTTTTTTATTTTTAAATATTATGCTATTATTTTTATATAAAAATTAAATGTTAACCTAAAATTAGAAAAATTTATGCAAAAAGGAGAAATTTATGCAAAAAAGTAAAAATATGTTTATTTTTTTTGTGACGGCACTTCTTGTTTGCTTGACAATGCTTGCTTGCTTTTCCCCGTCATTTAGTTATATCTCGCTTTCAAAAGAGACCATGCTTGCAGATGATTCTCAACTTCCACGTGCAAATACTTTGGCAGGCGAATTTGATATAAGTATCATCCCTCGTAACAGTAGCAATATAACTCTGCAGGGACCATATGATTATGCTGATAGTCAGGCATATAGAGTAAATTGGGCAGATGCACAATCTTTTTCAATCTCCTTTGTATGTGATGACAGTAATCCTCCACCACTTAATGCACTCGACCCAGAAAATCCTAATACCTATGTATTTTCTATAAGAGTTTACTACTCAAAATCTTATTTTGAAGCGAATAACTTTGAAGATGTGCAGTATTTTGAAGATATTTATACATTTACTTCCAGCGACTATCATGATTTTGCAACAATTGACTATCAACTAAATATCGACAACTTCCTTGGAAGTGATGTAAACTGGGGTATATATAGATTTGTCGTTGATATAAATAGTGCTGAGTCCGTATCACTTTACTATGCAATTGAACCTACTAGAGTGGTTGCAGAATTACCTCAAATTTCTTATGACACACCATCAAGTGCGACTGGTTCGCTACAAAATTTATACAGTTTTTATCTATTAAATGAAAGTGCTTTTAGATTTGTTGATAAACGTAACCTCACTTGGTACGTCTATGGTCAAACTATTGACGGAAGAAAATATGCACTGACCTATGCCGACCTTGGAAATGAATATTTTAGAGAACTCAACTGCACAGAGACCCTTTGGGATAGTTATGAGGGAGGAGAGCGAAATGGAACCACTTTCGACCTCGAAATAAACGACCTTTACGGCACTTGGCAGGTTTGGTGTGTGTATGACTATAATGGCACCTCCTCGTCTATGCCAGACCAAAATAACATAATAGAATTGCGTATCAATGCACCTTTTGATTATATAAATGTTTTGTATATAATTTTAGGTATTTGCGGTTTCTTCCTTATTCTCACCATAATAATTATCATTGTAAAAATTAAGAAAGAAAAAGTATGGTAATTGACTTAATTTGATATTAATACGCAAAAAAACTTAATATTGAGGTATCCCTCATATTAAGTTTTTATTTTGCATAAAAAAGATGTAAAAATTATCTCAATAAGAAAAATTTTTCGGTCGCGACGTTTTTTACAGCCTGAGTTATCAAAAATATCTTCTATAACACATTATGCCAATTCGCCCCCATAAAATGCAGATAACTATGACAATAGAACTTTATTTGTTCTATAGAGACCTTAAACCCATCGACATCATCACTTGCTATGTATAGTTTTAATTTTGCTATCTCCACCCCTATCTCTTGGATATTTTTATGGTTGACCATAAAGCACATATTCTCTTCGTTCTCAGTCCAATCGTATTCAAGATTATCAACCGCCAAGGTTATATCCATATTTTTTAAATGGTCGTAACTGTCCAAAAGAGATTCTATTTCATAGCAATCTGTTTGAACCTGACGAAGAGAATTTGATACCACCAAATCTTCGGCAAAACATATTCCTACAAGTAAAATTACTATCAAAATAAAATTCATATAGTGAAAAAACTTCATTTCTTCACCTCTATCTGAAAAGATTTACCCTCGCCCTTTTTAGATTGAAAGTATCCCTGCCCTGTCTTATCTAGTGTAAGAAGAAGTGTGTCTTTTATAGATTGTTTGCCACTGCCATTTTCGTCAATCATATTTTGAATATCTTGCTCGCTGACTCCTGCGAGAGCAATATTGTCTTTGATAACCTTTCCGTCACTCACTAAAATTATAGGCAGATAATTATCTTCGGCATTTGTTTTTAAGTCGGCATTTGTAACAGGAGAAAAGTCCGCTTTTGGCATAACTGATACCTTTCCGTTTGTCTCCATAATGGCATATTGGACTTGTGAGATACTAAAATAACCACACTCTCTTAGTGCCTCAAATATATCATCTGTTGAGAGGTTTAATTTTTTCATAGCCTGGTAGTCAATGCCCTTTGGATTGACAATTATGACAGGCTTGCCACTTATAACTTTGCTGAAAAAATGACTACTACGACTGATAAGTGTCAAAACAAAATGAAGAACGACAAGCGTCAAAAGAGGTACCACTCCGTGAAGTACAGGAACAGACACCTCTGCCATTGGTATTGTAGCAAGGTCGGCAATAATTAAAGTAAGGACAAGTTCGAAAGGTTGCATTTGCCCTAGTTGACGCTTGCCCATAAGTCTAAAAACTAAAAGAACAATTAAATATATAATTATTGACCTGACAATTATTGTAAGCATAATTTATTTTGTGCATTTTTTCTTAATTATACAAATTTTATTGTTTTTTTAACTTTTATTTATTAGTTTTTATATATTTTTTTAATTTTTCCTCTTAAATTACACCTTTTTAAACTTTTTTCGTTTTAGAGGCAACTTATCTTTATATTTTACAATAAATGCCTTAACATCCACAAGACCTATCACGCTTGCAAGAGCAAGATAGGAAGAAACAGCGGTTATACCTCCTATCACTAATGTTATGAAAAGAGGAAAAACATAGCCTGAGAGACTAACCACGAAACTTGTCAGTGCTGAACATGGAATTGCAAGCAGTATACTCTTTAACAAAGGGGTAAAGATTTTGAAATTGACTTTTGTCTTTTTCTTTAATAGTAGAGTGTTTAGTGTGGCGGTTATCAGATAATTAATTCCCATTGCCCATATGATTGAATTTATACCAAGCAATGACGGAAGTATCCAAAGAGCAATAAACATTCCTAAAGCACCAAAGAAAAAGTTGATAAATGAGCGGTTTTCATAACCTAAGGAATTGAGAAGTGCTGAGGTTATGTTTGTAATTCCTAGCGGAAGTAACACCCATGATGCCGACTGCAAAAGCGAGCCTGACATGATGTTATCATATAAAAATAGACCTATCTGCTCACCCATGCCTAGAAATACAGGAACAAATATTGACGACACAAATATTGCGAAGGAGATTGAAGAGGTTATGCGTTTTTCAATATGAGAGGAATCATTTTGTGCAACCGCTTTTGAAATGTCGGGAATAAGAGCGGTGGAAAGCGAACCAATTATTGTTGTAGGCACATAGATAAGAGGAAGTGTCATGCCTACCGCAATACCATAAAGGCTTAGTGCCTGCGAACTTGTATAACCTATTGCCATAAGTCTTGCTGGCACAATTAGAGCAATAAGTGGCTGAATAAAAGAACCTGCAACACGCATGATTGTAATAGGCGTTGATTGTTTGACTAAAGGTTTTAAATATTTCTTGTTCGCCTTGCTTAAACTTCCACCATAGTAGAAAAATAAAAGTACTACAAGCACCATTGATAAAAAGCAGGCTATCGTCATCGACCAACCTAGACTTAAGGCATTGTCTATCGCTGAAAATGTGGAGTTGATTAGTAGCACACCTATAACTATCCTCACAAGTTGCTCATAAAACTCGCTGACGCATAGGGCAAAATAATTTCCCCTACCCCAAAGTGCACCTCGAAAAACACAGTACACAGAGGAAAAAATAAGAGATGGAAGCAGTACAATCAGTATCTCATAACAACGTTCTTCTGTAAAGACCAGTCCAAAAAGACTTCTAAAAAGTAGAACTATTAAACAGAGAAATATTGAAAGAGATAATGTATAAATAAGGGCGACCATAAGATAAGAGCCCTCGCTCTTCTTTTGATTTTTTACCGAAAAACTTGCACTCATTCTAGATATGATTATAGGTAGTCCACTCGACAGGACAGTCAAAAGTACCATAAAAACAGAGGAGGCGACCTGGTAAAGTCCTACACCCTCCGCCCCTACAACTCTTGATAAAATAATTCTAAACAAAAAACCTAACACTCTTGCCAGTACAGAAAATACGGTAATTATTGCGACAGTTTTAAACAATGATTTCATTTTCTCTCCTCATATATGTTATTTAACTGTCATAAAATTTAATACAAAAGGAGGCAAATTTATGAAAAAAGAATACAATCAAATCTATATTGTTCAGGAGGGAGACAATATAGAAAAAATAGCAGAAAAATATAAAATCTCCCCGCTTAGCATACTTATCGCAAACAATATTACACCAAAAATGATTAAAAAAGGGAAAGTTTTGTTTATTAATGTAAATAATAAATAAATTATTAATTTTTTATTACAAAATTAATATTTTTTTTAATTTTTAATATTTTTTATTTTTTGATATTTTTTATTTTCTTTCTATTTTTTTAAAAAAAATCATATTTTTATTTTTATATTATTTTTATTTTTTTACATTTTTAACATCTTTATTTTTGTTAAAAAGTCTTTTTATAAAATTTTCTATCTGTTTATTGTATTTTGTAGATAAATAGATTAAAGTAAAAGATAAAACTAATATAATTCCCCAAACAACTAGTCCCCAACTCTCAAAAGGTATTATTTCTCCGCTTGTCAAAAAACTTACAGCAAATATCCCTATCGGTCTGGTGATAAACTGTGTAAACATAAAAAATGATGTGCTCATGTCGGTTAACCCTGCAACTAGGCAGAGGATATCATCTGGAAAGAATGGCAAAAGCATCATAAGAAAAAAGGAATATCTGCATTCTGTCAAGTTTTTTGTCCATTTCTTTTGTAATTTTTCTCCTACCATAAAAGATACAAGTCTCTTGCCGTAAGTTCGCCCTAGAAAAAAGGCAAAAGTGCTACCAAGAAGTATTCCCGCAAGTGACAGAAGTCCTGCTTGAAGTGGTCCATAGATAAGCGAACCTGCCATAATAATTATTGGCGACGGCAAAGGAATGAATGTAACCTGCAAAAATTGAAGTATAACAAAAGTTATTCTCCCCCATATCCCTAATGACAAAATCATATCCTTTAATTTTTCGACAGAATTAAGTTTTTCCCAAAGTCCTGTCCAAACTAAAATAAAATATACTAAAAGCAGAAAAAGAGCAATAGTCAAAGCGACAAGTGAAATTCTTATTATCTTCTTTTTGGTTGATAAGTTTTGCATAATTTATTTTAATCTTTTTACTTCTAATTATACTAAAAAATACAATACATATTATTTTTCTTCGCTATTTTTTAATTACTAAAAATAAAAATCATTTAAAATAAATATTTTTTTAAAAATAACAAATAATAAATAAAATCAAGGAGAAAAAATATGGAAGAGAAAGTTAAAAGAAATAAATCCTCACTTATTTGGCTGATCGTTGTGTGCTTTATAGCGGTTGGACTGCTTTTGTTTTGTCAATTTTACTTTGGATCCTATTCGTCAGGCACTACAACATTTTATCCAAACACCCACGTAAATGGTGTTGATGTCTCAGGGCTTACTGTAAATGAGGCAAACGAGAAACTATCACAGAATTTAATTGACAATAAAGATAATGTCGTGGTTACTGTTAAAAGTGGTGATAAAACTTGGCAACTTTTAGGTAGTGATTTTGAGATTATTGGAAACTTTGACCCCACTCTTAATAAGGTTTTGCAGTATGGTCAAGAAGGGAATATTTTTGATAAGAAAAAAATTGAGAGTGACATTAAAACAAATGGTTATAATGTAACTCTACCCTATCAAGACCTATATGGCGGTGTAGACGAAAAGGTTGACGAGATAATTGACGAGATAGAAAGAGAACCTGTGGAGGCAAAGGTAGTTTTCCAACCTGACAAAACAAATATGTTTAGTCTAAGTCAGGCAGTGAATGGTATAAAAGTGGACAGAACCGCTCTGCAAGAGGCACTTAATGAGGCTTTTGCATGCGGTGAAAGTTATACAATTAGCGTGCCTTTCATTGAGATAACACCTCAAGATAGTCTTGACAGCGCCCTAGAAAACATATCATTAAGAGCAAGTTTTTCAACTAATTATTCAAAATCCTCAGAAAATCGAAAATCAAATATAAAACTCGCACTTTCATCTTTTAATGGAATGATTGTTGAGCCTGGAAAGGAGGTCTCCTTTAATAAAATAACTGGACCTAGGACTGCAGAAAATGGTTACAAAGATGCAAAGATAATATTTAATGGAAGTTATGTCTCTGGTATGGGCGGTGGTGTCTGTCAGGCATCAACAACTCTATACAATGCCCTATTGAGAGCAGATATTGAGATTTTAAAGGTAACACACCATACTCTTCCTGCCTCATATGTTCCCCTTTCTTTTGATGCTATGGTGTCGGAGGGCTATGCTGACCTGGTATTTAAAAATAACCTTGATAGTCCTATCTATATCAAGGCATATGGTGATGATACAAATGCTGTGGTTGAAATCTATGGCTGTCCACTTGATGAGGGAACAGAAATTAAGACAAAAAGCGAACTTGTAAAGGTAATTGGACATGGTGGAGATAAAATCATTACTGACACAGACGGCAAATATGCAAGCAAGGTCATCTACAAGGGCGAATATTATAGGCTAAAATATCCACAGGAGGGATATGAGAGCAAGGGATATTTACAATACTATAAAGACGGAAAACTTGTCGAAGAAAAAGAGATAAGACATGATATCTACCCTGCCCAAAATGGTGTAATAATAGAGGGAAGTGGAACACTTGAAGAGGGAATGACCTTACCTGCAAGTAGCGTCAAATATATAAGTCCGCAAAAGGTTACTAAAGAAATAACAGAAAATGCTAAAAGAAGATTCAACATCTCCTGAGAACAAAATACAATCAAATTTTACAGATATTTCAATTTGCCCTCAACAGCCTTGATTAACTCATCCTTTTCATTGTTTAACTTTCCGTCAAAAATGTCGCTAAGCAGACTTTCAAGGATAGGTTTATAACGATTTTGTTTGACTGATGGATAGTTTTTTCTGATATCCTCACCTGTAATCTTCATGTCTTTAACTGACACAACAATTTTATGAGAAATTATGTACTTATAGAAAAATTCATACTTATTGGCAAGATATTTTGACTTTGCAAGCAAAAGTTCATAAATGCTTGGAAAACTATAAAAATATTTAAAAAAGTATGGTTTGTTTTGCTGGTGATTTAATGCCTCATAATATCCGCAAATAATATTTATGTATTGCTCGGTCATCTTTTTGTTCATACCAAAGGACTCTGTCAAAATTAGGTTTAGATAATATGAGATTGATATAGGCTTGACGGTATCAATGATATCAATCAAAAGTCCTTGAGATTTGTGCTCTACCTTTTTAACCATGTTGAGTTTAACTTTGAGGCAGTCTATTCTAAAATTAGGCCACAAAGATGCACTGTTGAACTGTTTTAACGCTCTCATATAGGCATATTTTTTCGTGTAACCTGGATATTTTTTAGGGCTGTGCAAAATACGAGTTATCTCATAAATAACCCTTTCGCCTGAGATATCTCGAAGATTTCTGCTGTATTTTAAAGCGGTTTGATAGGTGTGTTTTTCTATTTTAAAGTTAAGTTCGCACTCAAATCTAAACAGTCTTAAAAGTCGCACTCCATCATGAGATAGCACATATTCAGGTGTTTCCACGCACCTAAGGAGTTTCCTTTTTATATCATCAACACCATTGTAAAAATCAATGAGTTTATCATTTTTTATATCATAATAGAGAGCATTGCAAGTGAAGTCTCTTCTCTTTGCATCCTCTTCTATTTCTCGAACAAATTCCACCTTTTCAGGTAGATGTTTGCCATTATTTTGATAGATATCACGTCTAAAACAGGTGTACTCATAGGACTTATCCTTGTAACTTATGTAAGCACTGCCCAGCACTTTGCTTTTTACCTTTACAGTAAATTCAGTACCCTTTAAGACATTTTCAACCTCTTCAATTGTAAGGGAGGAACAAATGTCAATATCCTCATTTTTAAGCCCCATAATTGAATTTCTCACATATCCGCCCACAATGTAGAGAGGTTGCGGAAAAATCTCAGAGAGAGTTTTAAGTTCGTTTGGAATTTCTATTTGCATATTTTTCACCTTTATATTAAGGATACTAATTTTTCATTCTTATGTCAAATCATTTGTAATAAAGTTGACAATTTATTAATAAATAATATATAATTAAATAAATTATGAAGAAAAATAGTGTGACAAATTTAGAAAGATACAAGTTACTTTTAAAAACAGAAGCAAAATATAATAGAAATGTTCCAAGCGACAATTCTATATTTTTCTACACAATGGAAGGCTTTGAGAAACATCTCAAAATTGTAGAAAAAATTAAAAAATCAATCTATGATAAACTATATAAAAAGCGAAGGATTGAAGAAGAGACACCTGCAGTGCCTGAAAACACTATAAGGTATTACCCCGACTTTAATCAGGGCTTGAGTAGCGAAGAAATTGCAGAGCGAAGAGAACATAATCTTATAAACAAGGCAAAAGTAAAATCATCAAAATCCTATTGGTCAATTTTCGCAAAAAATATCTTCACCTTTTTCAATATGCTTTGGCTTATAATTGCAGTTGCCTTGATTGCGGTTGGCTCCTATAGTGATTTAATTTTTATTTTTGTAATTATCGCTAACACCGCTATTGCAATCATTCAAGAGATAAGAGCAAAGATAACTATTGAAAAATTATCTCTCGTGACCGCTCCCCTTGTAAAAACAATTCGAGAGGGCAAAGAGGAACTAGTACCCTCAGACCAACTCTTGCTTGATGATATAATCTTGCTTTCAAACGGAAACCAAATTCCATCAGATTGCAAAATTATAGAAGGACACGTTGAGGTCAATGAAAGTTTGCTGACAGGCGAGTCTAACGCAATTGACAAAACAAATGGTGACATGCTACTTTCAGGAAGTTTTATTGTCTCAGGACAGTGCTATGCACAGGTAGATAAAATTGGCAAAGATAATTACATCTATCAAATGGCAAAAAAGGCAAAGGAATTCAAAGCACCACAGTCCAACCTATTTAAAGACCTTAACAGACTTATAAAATACATCGGTATCGCTCTTATCCCTATTGGAATACTCACCTTTTTGAAAGAGCGAGCGTCAGGCTCTTCACTTGAGGAACAAATTATCTACACAAGCGGTTCACTTACAAGTATGATTCCTGCTGGAATGTTCCTGCTTGTTACAATTGCCCTAGCAATAGGAGTTGTCAAACTGGCTAGGAAAAAGACATTAGTGCGAGACCTCTACTCCATTGAAATGCTTGCTAGAACCAACGTGCTTTGCCTTGATAAAACAGGCACTATCACAGATGGCACAATGAAAGTTGTTGACTTTTTAACTTACACAAAAAGACGAAAAACAAGCATATCAAAAATTATTACCAACATTTTAAACCTGCAAAAGACAATTAATGCGACATCTAGCGCTATGATTAAGGAATTTGGCAGACGAAATGATTTCACCGCTCTTAATATCCTAGAATTTTCATCTGAAAGAAAGTACTCAATCACCCAATTTTCAAACAAAAAAATATACTTTCTTGGCGCATATTCTCGCATTGGATGCTCGCTTACACCTGAGCAACTTGAACTTGTCAAAGAGGCGCAGAGCAAAGGACTGAGAATTATTGCTCTTGCCGAGGCAAACAGCGAGACGTTTGATAAAGATATGAGCGGTAAAGATTCTACCCTGCTTGCTTTAATCGTTTTAGAAGAACATATCAGAGAAGATGCAATTGAAACAATCTCTTGGTTTAAAGAAAATGGTGTGGAGATAAAAATTATCTCTGGCGACGACCCTGCGACCGTTTCAAAGATTGCTGAAAGAGTGGGAATTGTAAACAGTGATAAATATGTCTCACTTGAAAATGTCAGCACAAAAGAAGTTGAACAGATGGCTGACCAGTTTACCGTTTTTGGTAGAGTAACTCCAGAACAAAAATACACCATAATTAAAGCATTAAAAAATAAAGGCAAAGTTGTTGCCATGACTGGTGATGGTGTCAATGATACCCTAGCACTAAAAGAGGCAGACTGCTCCATTGCTATGGCTGATGGTAGCGAAGTGGCAAGAAATATATCTAAACTCGTTCTGCTTGAATCTAACTTCTCCTCTCTTCCAGCAGTCGTAAAAGAAGGTAGACAGGTTGTCAATAATGTACAAAACTCCTCATCACTTTTCCTCATGAAAACGTTTTTTGCAATAACCCTCACAATTATCACCCTATTTTTGCAGATATCCTATCCATTCAGACCAAGTATGATGATGTTATTAGAGGCATTTGTGATAGGAATTCCATCGTTTTTATTAACTTTTGAACCAAATACAAAGGCAATATCAGGGAATTTCATTCCACAGGTTATGAAACGGGCTTTGCCGAGAGCACTGCTTATGCTGGTAAACGTTTTAGTTGTAATTGCCCTAGAGCGAAGTCAATCGCAAGTGGTAACAATGACGAATGAAGAATACCAAACTCTTTGCGTACTTGTGCTAACATACACAGGCTATCTAAACCTTGCCTCTCTATGTTTCCCTCCTACCCTACTAAAAATGGCAACACTTGCAATATCACTCATATGCACTGTTATTGCACTGCTTGCTCTGCCGACACTATTCTCAGTTTACTCAAGTTCGTTCACCGTGCTTGTGACATTCTTTGCAATAATGGTTGCCTCAATATTAATCATACTGCTAATAAAGTTAAATCAAAAACGTATAGATAAACTGCGAGACAAAATTATAAGTTTACTGCAAAAACAATAAATTTTACAAATCCATGTCCGCATTGTTTAAATTTGATGTGTACACTTTTAAAACTTAATTTATTTAGGCTTAATATGTAAGCAGATTAAAATCTTAAATACTCAAAGTTAAATTTGATATAAAATCTTATTACAAAAAAATATTGAACATCTACGTTCAATATTTTTTTATCAATATTTTATTTTACTCGCCTATTGCAAGTTGATAGAGGTCAAAGGTGTTTGCTCTAATTGTAATGGTGTAAATTCTCGCCCTATTTTCTCCATAATATCCGCCAAAATAGAATGTAAGGTCTTGTTCGCCATCAGAGTCCGAGATATTAAAGTAAACATCATTGTAGAACACCTCACCTCTAGTAGTGCTAAATGGAGTTGTATAGTGACTACCATCAGCATTCATCAGAGCCTGTGGTACAAAGTAATGCAAATGCACATAGTTATCAGTCAGGTACTCTGCAAGGAAAGTTCCTTCACTGATACTCGAACTGCTTGCGATACCTGTTTTATTCTCATCATCCGCATAGAATTTACTTCTCTCTACATAATCAATACTATATGAACCTAAGTTGCCTGTAAAAAGTGAAGTTAAAACTGATGAATTGAATGAATTTTGATAAATTTCGTTGTATCTATCATAATTTGCGTCGTCTGGTGTTACCTCATAAGTACCCTCACTCGTTTGTATTGTAACTGTTGTAGGGTCAGATAAAAAGTAAGGTTTAAGGTCTATTCTAATGCAGGCAAGAACAATGATAACAACAGCAAGGATAAAAATGACAGCAGAGATACAAGAAAAAGCAATCTTTTTGTTTCTTTTCTTTTTTCTTAAATATTCATCACTTACAGAATCTAGGACACTGATTTGTGTCTGGTTTTGTATAGATTTAGCCTCTTTCATCAAGCCTCCTATTTGTCATCCTTTTTATTGTTTTTTCTTGTTCTCTTTTTAGTCTCTTTTTCCTGCTCAAGAGCAGTTTTATCTTGTTTTTCCTCTAAGTTTTCATCATTTTTATTGTCAACTTTATCTTCTTCTATACTTTCATTTGCTGTTTTGCCTTGACTGATAACAACATTTACTTGGTTTTCACTGTTATTGTCTGTTTTATTATCAGTTTTCTCTTCCCCTTCTTTAAAGTTGAATTTGTCATAATAAGATTGTTTAATTTTATTAAATTCTTCCTCAGTGATAACACCATTTTGGTAAAGTTTTTCGCCCTCAGCAACTTTCTTTTCAAATATTGCTCTTTGCTGTTCCATTACCTTTTCGCGTCTGAACTTTTCTTCTTTTTCTCGTTGTGCCTTCTCGCGTTCTTCCATTATTTCGGCAATTTCCTTCGCACTCTTGCCCTCAACAAGCATATCAACCTCATCCTTATTGATGGTCTCTCTATCTAGAAGTAGGTTTGCCATTTCGTTTAAAAGGTCAATGTTTTCAGAAAGAAGTTTTTTAGCACGTTTATAGTTAAAGTCAAGAATTGCCCGCACTTCGTCATCTGCCTCAGCAGCAAGTTTTTCAGAAAAATCATTTCTAGTTTGATAGTCTCTGCCTATGAACACTTGGTCACTGCTTTCAAGACCTAAAAATCCTAGGTTTTTACTCATACCCCAATTGTATACCATGTTATGAGCAATTTTAGTTGCCTGTGTTATATCATTTGATGCACCTGTCGAAATATCTTTGAAGATGAGTTCCTCAGAAATTCTTCCACCCATGCACACACAAATCTCGTCCATGAGGTAGTTGTATGTCCTATATGAGTTGTCGTTTTCTGGTCTCTGCATTGTATATCCGCCAGCCATTCCTCGAGGTATGATTGACACCTCTTGAACCTCGTCTGTGTTTTTGAGTTTCTTTGCAAGTATTGCATGGCCTGATTCATGATATGCAGTAATTTTTCTGTCTCTATCAGTGACAAGTCTACTTTTCTTTTGAGGTCCCATAGTAACTTTATTTATACCCTCGGTTATATCTTGCATGATTATCTTTGGTCTGCCTGCTCTTGCTGCTAAAATTGCTGCCTCGTTAAGCATATTTTCTATGTCAGCACCTGTAAAGCCTACTGTAATTCTTGCGAGAGTCTTAAAGTCGACATTTTCATCAATAGGTTTATTTCTTGCGTGTATTCTAAGTATTCCCTCTCTTCCCTTTACATCAGGAACATTTACATATATTTGTCTGTCAAATCTGCCTGGTCTTAATAGTGCAGGGTCAAGAACGTCTGCTCTGTTTGTTGCAGCAAGTACAATTATACCCTCGTTAGATTCAAAATCATCCATTTCAACAAGTAATTGATTAAGTGTTTGTTCACGCTCATCATTACCGCCACCTAGACCTGCACCTCTCTGTCTACCAACCGCATCAATTTCGTCAATAAACACAATGCAAGGTTTGTTTTTCTTTGCTTGGTCAAAAAGGTCTCTCACTCTTGATGCACCGACACCGACAAACATTTCAACAAAGTCAGAACCACTTATTGATATAAATGGCACATTAGCCTCGCCTGCAACCGCTCTTGCAAGTAATGTTTTACCTGTTCCTGGATAACCTACAAGAAGTACACCTTTCGGTATTCTAGCACCAAGGTCGGTAAACTTTTTAGGTGATTTTAAAAATTCTACAATCTCTTGAAGTTCTTCTTTCTCTTCGTCTGTACCTGCAATATCAGAGAATTTAACTTTGCTTGTTGTATAGGCTTTCGCTCTTGACTTTCCAAAACTGAAAGCACCTTTGTTTGAGTTATTTAAAAGTCTAAATATCATCCAAACAAGGAAGAGCCCAAAGCATATATAAAGAATTGGATAAACTATATCCCAAGTGTTTACTCCGTCAACAGCGGCAATTGGACTAACCTTATCCTCATCCGGTCTTGGAGTAACCGCTCCTTCTTCGCCTGTGCCTGCATTGTATTCGTCAATATAGTCAAGTATGCGTTGAAGCAACCCATCATTATACCTATAATTAATATAGTAGTCAGCATATTCAGGAAATCTCTCGGTAAAAGCCGAGTCTCTAAGCAAGAAATACATGGTTGTGTCATTATAGTAAACCTCAACCACCTTTTCTGTGACAAGTTCGCCCTCTTCGTTTTCAACTTCTCTTCCATTGATAAGTTCAACGACCTCGTTGTAACCACCTGTAATTCTCTCACCGCTGTAACCATTATTTGTAAAGATAAGGACAAATAAAAGTACAACTAGCAATAGCACTACAAGATAGGTCCACCTAAATTTTGATTTGTTCTCGTTCATACATTCTCCTTATATTTGTTATGATTTGTTTTATGTTGAATAGACAAAAGTCGTTCAACAATAGTTTTTATTTTTGTTATTCCTACCAATAACTCTAGTTATTTTATCATAAAATTATTTTTTTCACAACAAATAAAAGGGCATTTTGTAAGAAAATTTTAAAAAATTATACTTTTTCGACAAAATTAGTCAGATTGCGTAACTATGTTAAGTTTGAAAGTAACATAATTTATAAATTTATCTGCATTTTCTATCCCACCTATATCGTCAATAAACTTTTTAAAACTCTTTCTATCATCTTGAAAAAACTTCCGACCTATGCCTATAACATCTGTGTTATTTTCCTTTAAAATGTTGATAGATGAGGTAAATTGTTGTTTGACAGCCCTCTCTATCTTGGCAGAAATTTCATCGGTAATCTCGCTAAACTCGGTGTTAAGACGAAGTTCATCATGCTCGCCACCAACCTCAACAAGTTTCACACCAAGAATGAGTTGTGCCATATAAATAGGATAGCCATTTTCAAAAGTTGTCGAAATCAAAACTTTTTTATTTTTTATTCTAAACTGCATAGAATAGACCTCGCCCTCTTTCTCAACACCATCAATCTCTATAATTTGGTTAATAGACTTTGGGTTTAATAGATTTATTCCATTTAACTGCTCGACATCAAGAATGGCAACCTTTTTGCCCTCCTTAATCAGCATTGCTTGTCCCTGATTGACAATATGTTTGCCCTTTGCATCACCATTTCCGCTTGACGAGTTAGAACTGCCCTGCAAGCCCTCACTCTGTCCACCACTTACACTTTCTGCTCCGCTAACCTCTGCGTTATCTTCATTGATGTATAGGTCATCTTCTACCTCTAAATAACCTATTATTGAGGACTTTACATGGCTATAATATCCCTTATAAAATGCCTCAAGTGATGTGTCGGTAACATAGAGGTTGTTTGCATTGTAGGCAATAATCTGCTCGAGTTTTAACCCCAAATCATTGACAAGATTTTGTGACTGTTGAAGCATTTCCTTCGCCGATTTATTTGTGCAGACAAAAACGGTATTCTCTGGAAGTGAGGCAACACGACTTAGGTAGTCAACTGTCGAGGTTATATCCTCCTCAAGTAGTGCCTCATTGACTATTGTGGTTTTTGCGTGAGCGAGCCCTATTGTTCGCCCCATAGCAATCTGCGCATTGTATACAGCCTCGGCAACTGAGTCACCCTTGCCTGAGATTACCGAGGACTTCTCCTGATATGATTGATTTGCAGTCGGAATAAATGTGAGGAGTGAGACCTCTAGTTCATCTTCAATCTTGTCAATTCCTATCGCGGTAACAACCCCCTTATTTCTACTTTCTCCAGGCGAATAGATTGCATAAGGTGTAAAAAAAAGAAGTATTATTATAAATACTATTATCATAGGTGATTTTAAAATTACCCTTACTCTCCTTTTCATAGATTTATCCATTATCTCCTTTTCAAATATGTATCCGCTTGGTTTATTTTTATCTTGATTTATTGTTTATCTTGATTTATTGTTTATAACGTCAGTTTTGCTCTTTTTCAAAAATTTTATTACAATAAGTCTTATCTAACTATCATTTATATTATTCTTTAATCTTAATAAAAGAAATATCACTATAATAGGAATAAGATAGTTTACAAACACAGCAAGGTAAGGAAGCCAGAACAGAGAGGATGCCACCATAGTTTCATATTTTCCTATAAAGACATAGTATAAAAGCAGGAACAGAATATCAAAAATTACCACTGAGAAAGTCTTATTTAGAGGAAAGATACTCATAAAACAGTCACAAAAGGCATAGGAAAATATCTCTATTTGAAAAAGAGTGATAAACATTATTGTAAGCATGGCGATTATATCAAGTCTACCTATTGCATTGAATTGAACGGAAAAAACTAAGAGGTCAGCAAGTGCGTTGTTATGCATAAATGCGGTTGATTGATATTTTGCATAGAATAGAAAGAACAATATAAGTACAAGAAACATGGCAAATAAAGAATAGAAATAGAGATTTTTTGTCTTGCCCTTATTGAAATCTATCCTATCCATAATAAGAAAAAAGAATATAAAGTCGCCAAATGCGAAAACATGGTTATACATTGACGAGAAAAACTCGCTTGAGTTTGATGTGAAAAATAAAGGCATAGAAATTGGTGTGAATAAAGATATGACAAGGCAAAAGATAAACCCAGCAATCACTATCCAAAAAAACAACTCAATTGTACGAGAAAACGACCTAACACCTACAAAAATTGCATGATTAATTACAGGTAGAAAGGCTATGAGGGCAAGAAATATAAACTCCTCTTGATAAATTTGCTGTTTAAAATATACATATGTTATTGAAAAGACTAGCAGGCACTTAAACATAAAAAATATAAGCAAGGCAATATATATTAACTTTGTAAAAAACACCCCTATTTTTGCTTTTAACACATCATAAAACTTATCATCCTTATAGACTTTTTTAAGTTTGATAAATATCGGTAGCATTATAAAATCAAGTAAAAATAAGACTAGCAGTACAAAAATTGAGTCTGCTGAGGTCTGATGATACATAAGTGACGGCATAAGCAGTATTTTGTTTGCAAATATGCACAAAACCATTAGTATCCCACACTGATTTATACTTATCTTTTTCATGTCCGCTCCTTTTTCTCAGGGCTGAACGACTGAGGTCGGTGCTTCATGCTAAACGAGGGATTCATAAGAATTGCGTCTTTCAAGTCTTGGTTTATTCGAGGACTATATGGTGCAAGATATGGTGTAGAAAAACTGTCAAAATCATTTAGATAGTTGACTATGTATACCATGCCTGAAACTATACCTATAAGTCCGAGCGAACCGCCTAGCACAATAAACACAAGTTGCAAAACGGTTATTTGTGGTGCCTGCTCGGGTATTGTGTAGAGAGCAATCTTTGATAGAGCGACAATTATCACCCCTGGCGGAGAGATTAGTCCCGCCTTAACACCTGTATCACCAAGAATTAATGCTCCGACTACCGAAGTAGCAAGACCTAAATAACTTGGAAGTCTTAGACTGACTTCGTAGAGTACCTGAAAGAGCAAAAATATAAACAAAATCTCTAAAAATGGTGTAAACGGCAGTCCCTGTGTGGTATCTGCAATTGTTATCAAAAAATTTAGTGGTAGGATATTGTAATGAAAAAGTTGAAGAGCGAGATAAAAGCCAGGTGCAATCAAGGCAATTAAAAGACCTAGAAGTCTGATTATCCTT
The DNA here is from genome assembly GCA_944350275.1 of uncultured Clostridia bacterium. Taxonomy (GTDB): domain Bacteria; phylum Bacillota; class Clostridia; order Christensenellales; family UBA1242; genus Caccovivens. The sequence continues at coordinate 55,412 of CALVOK010000014.1, forward strand.
ACAAAAGATGAATAATGATGATTGGTATAATAATCATTACTGTTTTGCAAGTCCTCTATAAATATAAAAGGAATTGTTAGCACAATTGGCGAGTTATCAACAATTATTGCAACCTTGCCCTCCAATAATTTTGACACCACAATGTCAGGTTTTTCGGTGTTGCCTATCTGTTTAAAAAGTGAACCTGGTCTTTTTTCAAGGCAATAGAGGATATTGTAGGAGTCAAGCACGCCATCAATCTCAATTTTTGAAAGTTTTTGGCGAATTTCTTTGACTATCTTTTTATTTGCAATGCCTTTAAGATAGGTTATACATACCTTTGTCTGCGTTTTTGTGCCCACTCTCACCACATCCATGACCAAATCTTGAGATTTTATCCTACGTCTTATCAATGTTACATTTGTCTGTAAATCTTCAACAAAGCCCTCGCGTGGACCTTGAATTACTGGTGAAGTTGGTGGCTCTGACGGTATGCGAGTTGGGAATTTTAAGAGGTCTATTGATAAAATTCTATCTGAAAAGTTTGTTAGAAGTATAACTCTTCCGTCAAGAACCTCATCTACAATCTCCTCTTTTTTAACCTCCTTGATATCTACACATTTTATTAAATCATTTTTTAGTATGTCAAATGAGAATTCTCCCTCATACGTTTGCAAAGGAAAATACAGGGCGGAGGAAAAAAGTTGAGAGTCAATTATACTTTTTAGGAAGATAAATGCTAGTTTCTGCTTGTCTTTCTTATAATAACGGTAGGAAAAATCCACGCATTCATTGAGTGTAGTTTTAACCTTTTTTACCTCTTGTTCCACATTAAAATAAGACATACTTTACCTCTAAAAATAGTATGTCTTAATAAATTTATTTTTATGTATAGTTTTAATAAAATTATTTTTATAGTTTAATCTAAAATAATTTTTAAATAAAAAAATTTGCTCCTATAAACTTTTTAAAAGGAGCAAAATTATAAAAATTTACAAGTTTTTGAAAAGAGACTACTCCTCTAAACTTGTTTGTTCATACCCTGTCGCATAGACAATTTCGCCCTCATATACATTATATATATCCTGATTTGCTGGAGTCGCCCCTATGCTCATCCCATTTTCATAGAAGTTTTTAAGGTCAATTTTAAAGGTAAAACCATCGCCATTATTCACCGTTTCAAATTCTATACATCGGTGTGGTTCTTCATTTAGGTAAATATCTATTGTAAGCAACTGCTCATCACCCTCTATTGTCAATATTTTGCTCTCCTCATCAAAAGTAACACTTTCAAAAGGCGAGAATTTGTGAATTATCTGGCACTGAACCTGGTTTGACGGCAAACTGTCCTCATAATAATCTAAATCGGAGCAGGCAATAACGTAAAAAACTCTGTCTCCACCTGTGAGCGAACTTATATCAAGACTTGTCTCTTCTGTTTCAATCGCGTCAAGTCCACTTACATGGACAATGTAACTATCAGCATTTTCCACCTCATCCCAAACAAGTAAGTTTTCATTTTCCTCACTAGCGCTAAGAGTTGTGCGTTTAAGATAGGTAAAGATAGTCCATTCTATTGAGGGGCTATATTCTGTGTTATTGCCTGAATTCTCACTCAGATAGCATACAGAAATTTGATATTTTCCTCCAAGTTCAAGGCCATTTTCAAGAAGTTCATCCACAGTCAGAGTATTGCTCTCACTTTCAATGATGGTCTCCTCTCCCTCGTTATCTACAAACCTAAATCGGTACTGAAGATAGTTGTCATTCATGTCGGCAGTTAAATAGACGTTCTCTCCATCAAAATGCACCTCCACACTGCTTGGCGAAGAGGTATTGTAGTTAAGCAAAAATGCAGTCACAACACCACCAATGACAATAAGTCCTATTATGACAGATAAAAGTATATAAAGCAATTGTTTCTTGTTTTTCTTGCCCTTTTGGGCATTTTTTGTCTCTTTTACCATAACTTAATTATAGTATAACCTAATATTTAAAAAAATCAAAGCAATTTTTTAATAAAAAAACAAAAACAATATTGACAAATTGATTTAAATGGTATATACTATTGATAATTAATGGAGGAAATATGTTTGAATATATGACAACATCTCAAATTGCATCTTTAATTATAGGTATTGTGTTCTCGGTAATATCTATTGCTACCACCATCCTTGCAATTAAATATGCAAAAAAAATCAACTCTTTTGCAAAATCAATCGCCCTTTCACTTGTCGCACCTACAATTGCTTTCATTGCTTGGCTATTCCTTATCTTCTCATTTGTAGACGGATTTAGAACTGACGAGACACTTACCCTTATTGTCGCAATCATTTTGGCAGTTATTATTGACGGAATGCTTGTAATCGTTGCAAAAGCACTCTTCAATAAGCACCAAGATGAATTTGAAAACGAGGAAGAAAATCAGTCTAAAGCAGAAAAGCAAGAGCAAACCACACAAACTCAAGTCGCTAAAGAAGATGTTAAGGTAACAAAACCTTTACTCTTGACAAATTCTAATGAAAAGCAAACAAAGGATGAAGTAAAGGTAACTACGCAAAAAAACATTGAGTATAATAGTCAAGAACCATCACAAACAACTGACAATAAAGATGTCAAGGAAGATGCTAATAAACAACCTGCTGACAGTGAAACAACAATGACTCAAGAAGAACAAGAAAACCTTGAATTTGAAAAGTTCTTGGAAGAATTACGCAAAAAGACACAAAATGGCGACAAAAAAGATGATGAATAATTAACGACATAATTAGTTGATATACAAAAAGACTGGCTAAATGAGAATAAAGTCAGTCTTTTTTATATGCTTTTAAACAAAGAAAAATTAATAAATTATCTTTTAAATATAAAATTTATAAGTTCTGAATTTCTTAGTTTATAAAGTTTGAATTTTAAAAATTTAAAAGTTAAAAATTTTATTTTACAATGATGTTGACAAGTCTATTTGGAACATAGATTTCCTTGACAATAGTCTTACCATCTATCATCCCTTTTACCTTCTCGTCCGCCTTTACCTGTGACAAGATTTCCGCCTGAGTTAGAGTTGTGTCAATATTCAACTTTGTGATAATCTTGCTGTTTATTTGAATTGCAATTTCAACTGAAGATTTTACTAAGTTCTTTTCATCATATGTAGGCCAAGACTGGTCAAGAATCTGTGCGTTAAACACCCTTTCATACATCTCGCTTGTTATATGTGGAGCAAGTGGGTTTAAGAAAATTAGAAATTGTCTAAGTTCCTCTTTTGTGATAAATCCATCCTCTTTTATCTTCTTAACAAAAATCATTAGTGCAGAGATTGCGGTATTGAGTTTAAGGTTCTCATAATCTTCGCAGAGTTTTTTGTTTAAGACAGTAAGTTCGTAGATATGCTCCTTTGAAATGTCCTCACCCTTTATCATATCTTGAAGAGACCAAACTTTGTCAATAAATGAGGTTATACCATTTATTCCGTCATAAGTCCAAGGAGTGTTATCCTCATAACCGCCAAGGAAATGCACGTGAAGTCTTGCAACGTCAGTGCCATATTTATCAATGACTTCAAGTGGAGAGACACCGTTCGTCGAACTCTTGCTCATCTTTTTGCCCTCGCTGTCAAGGATAAGTCCGCTACCCATTTTTCTAACAAATGGGTCTCTTGTAGGCACCGCTCCTATCTCGTAGAGGAAGTTTTGCCAGAAAAATGCATACAAAACGTGGCGAGTGATATGCTCTGTTCCACCTGTGTAGCAGTCTACACTACCCCAATATTTGAGTTTTTCAAAGTCGGCAAGAGCCTTGTCATTGTGTGGGTCGACATACCTAAGCCAGTACCAACTTGAACCTGCCCAGTTTGGCATGGTGTCAGTCTCACGTTTGGCAGGTCTGCCACATTTTGGACATTTACACTCCACCCAATCTTTTGCCTTAGAAAGTGGCGAGTCACCCTTTTCGTTTGGCATATAGTCTTTTACTTTTGGCAACTCAAGAGGCAGGTCCTTTTCATTAAGTGCCACCTCTCCACAGTGAGAGCAAAGCACAATAGGGAAAGGTTCTCCCCAGTATCTTTGACGGTTAAATGCCCAGTCGGTCATCTTATAGTTGACCTTTATCTCGGCAACACCCATGTCTATAAGTTTTTGTGCTATTTTTTTCTTTGCCTCTTTGACAGGCATACCATCAAACTCGGCAGAGTTTATCATCTTACTGTTCTTTGCAAGGTATTCTTTCTTCTCAACCGCACACTTAGATGTGTCGCCCTCAATTATTTGAATTTTTGGAATATTAAATTTTTCGGCAAACTCATAGTCTCTCTGGTCATGACTAGGCACTGCCATAACAGCACCTGTCGCATAGCCATTAAGCACAAAATCGGCAATATACATAGGCACTTTTTTATTGTTTACTGGGTTTACAACATAAAGCCCTTTGAGGACTGCTCCTGTCTTATCCTTTTGGTCGGAAAGTCTATCAAACTCAGTCCTGAGTGCTGTTTTCTTTCTATAATCTTCAACGTCTTTCCAGTTTTGGATATATGGCTTTAGTTTATCAACAAGGCTATTTTCTGGTGCAAGTGCGACAAAGGTTATACCGTATACAGTCTCAACGCAGGTGGTAAATATTTCAAGGTCGCCCACCTTTTCATCCTTTTCATTATATATAGGAAATCTTATTTGAGCCCCCTCGCTTCTTCCTATCCAGTTTCGCTGTGCCTCTTTGAGATTTTCTGCCATGTTTATTCGGTCAATATTTCCAAGGAGTTTTTCGGCATACTCTCTCATCTTCAAAAACCAACTCCACCTGACCTCTTGAACTACATCATTCCCACACCTATCACACTTTCCGCCTTGGCTATCCTCGTTTGACAGAACCGTTTGACAATGCGGACAGAAATTGACTTTTGATTTTTCCTTGTATGCCTTGCCGTGCTTAAATAATTGCAAGAATATCCACTGTGTCCATTTGTAATACTCAGGGTCGCTTGTGCAGATTGTCCTATCCCAGTCAAAAGATAGTCCTAGTCGTCTTGACTGCTCAAGCACATTTTTAAGACCATTTGCAACAAACTCATGCGGGTCAATACCTGTCTTAATTGCTGCGTTTTCTGCTGGCAAACCAAATGCGTCTCCACCTATTGGGAAGAGTACATTATAGCCTTTAAACCTTTTAAATCTTGCAAGAGCATCGGCAGGAATTGTACCTTTCATATGCCCCATATGCAAATTTCCACTTATGTTATAAAATTCATATAACACATAATATTTAGGTTTCGTTGGATGAAAATCTATTGCTTTAAAAGATTTTTCCTTGTACCACTTGTCTTGCCATTTTTTCTCAATTTCCTTGAAATTATAATCCATATTCTCTCCTTAAAAATTCAAATTCTACCACTTTAAATCTAAAAAAAATATCTATTTTTTACATACAATTTAACTGATATTATACTATATAATAATACAAAACAATTTTATTGTCAATTAAATGAACAAACATCAATTTTTTTGTTTTTTGATATTGACTTTTAGAGACTATTGTGTTATGTTATTTATATAAAATTTATTTAAAAGGAAGAAAAATTATGGAACAAAATATGCCTCAGTGGATGAGTGATTTACTAGAAAGAAAAAACTCTGAAAAAGCAAATTCAAAGTATAGTAGCATTCTCAATATTTATAAAGGTGATAACTATGAAAAAAATGGGACAAAATATCTGGCAAGTCTATTCTTTGCCTTCCCAAAAGACAGCAACGACCTTATAATTCTCTCATTAGACGGAACAGAACTTGCCCAAGTTCCATATCCAAAGGTTGCAGAATATGTACATACCACTCATAATTATGCTAAAAATTGGAGCAAAAACGTCTACAAAAGCCTTCAGGTTGCAAGATACACAGAACATGAAAATTTGCAAGGTAAAGAGTTTAAAAAGGCTCGAGAGACAGGAAACTATTACTTTGATGAAGCAAAAAGATATATGAACCTCTTTTTTAAAACACTTTTAAATCCTATCATTCAAGCAGTTGCAAAAGACCCTACCCTTGCCGAGCATATATCTGATGAAATATTTAATTATTATCCTAAACTGTCTGAAAAAATTATAAAAGAGCGAGACAATTTAAAGCAAAAACCAGCAAGTTATAACAAGGGCAAAAAATTGCTTGAAATTTTACGAAAAATTGAGGACGAAGAGAAGGAGTAAAATTTTAAGCCTTATAAAAATTATTTTAAAACTTGACAAATAATCAAAACACGTAAATTAAACATTGAACAAATAGACTTTAAATAGGAAAAATAAAACAAAAAAAACAAAAAAATATATAAAAAACAGTTGACAAATGCCCTGTTTGTATGTATAATATTCCTCGTAAAATAAAATCTTGTCCGTAGACCGCAAGTGTGAAAACGTAAACACATCCGTGTGCTTGCCGAGGAAAGAAGTGATAGTTTGAATTTTTCTCTCTATGCCTTTTTTCCTAAGGCATAGAGATTTTGTTTTATATAAGGCTAAAATATTGTTATCTTGCGGTGATTTGCAACTAAATTTGTGAAAAAATGCTAATAACAAAAATTTTGGCAAAAAAACACAATATTCAAATTAAAGGAGGAATTTCATGAGTGCTAATTTAGAAGCAAAAAAGGCATTGGTTGAAGAAATTAAAGATAAACTTTCAAAGTCTAAATCAGTTACTTTCGTAGACTACAATGCTTTGACTGTTGCTGAAGATACCGAAATGAGACGTCTTTTCAAGAAAAATGGCGCTGAATATAAGGTATACAAAAACAAACTTTTGCTCCTTGCACTAAGCGAACTCGGAATCCAAGGTGCTGAAAAATATCTTCATGGCACAACTGCGGTTGCTTTCAGTTATGATGACGAAGTAAGCGGTGCAAAAATCGTTTGTGAAACTGCTGAAAAATCAAAGAAATTGACCGTAAAATTTGGTTTACTTAATGGTAATTTCGTTGAAAGCAAGGAAATTGAAGAACTCGCTAAACTTCCAAGCAAAGAAGTGCTTATTGCCAAACTCCTTGGCACGCTCAATGCACCTATCTCTGCTTTGGCAAGAGTTCTCATTGCCCCTGTTACTGGGCTTGCTAGGGCTTTGAATGAAGTCGCAAAGCAAAAAGCATAATTGTTTTATAAAACTTTTAGCAAATAAGATATTAATTTATATGTTTAAAAACAACAAAAATTTTAAAAAGTGTCATCGACACAAATTTATTTAAAAAGGAGAAAATAAAAATGGCTGATGTTAAAAAATTAGTTGAAGAAATCAAATCTATGTCTGTTCTTGAAGTTTCAGAACTTGTAAAAGAACTTGAGGAAACTTTCGGAGTTTCTGCTGCTGCTCCTGTTGCAGTTGCTGCTGCTCCTGCTGCCGCTGGTGCTGCTCCTGCTGCTGAGGAAAAGACTGAATTCACTGTTGAACTCACTGAAATCGGTGCAAACAAAATTCAAGTTATCAAAGTTGTAAGAGAAATCACTGGACTTGGACTTAGCGAGGCTAAGACTCTTGTTGAAAGTGCTCCAAAGGCTATCAAAGAAAACGTTCCAGCAGAAGAGGCTAAGGCTATCGAGGCTAAACTCAAAGAGGCTGGCGCAACTGTTAAACTTAAATAAATCAAATTTTAGAAAAAAAGAATATTGTGTTTTAAAAAATCTGCAGGACATCTTGCAGATTTTTTTGATATAGAAATCATTTTAATAAAAAATCTTTTAAAATAAATCTTATTATTTTAAAGTGTTAACAAATTATTAGACTGCAAAAACGTTGCGACAAAAGAATTTTTAAATAAATCTTTATAAATTCTAATTTTTCTCCACCCTTAAAATATCCCCATCTTTCAAGTTGTATGGGCAGTTTATTGTAACAATCTCCTGCACTCTTTTAGCATCGTCAATATCCTCGCCCTTAGAGTTGATGATTTTCTCTATTGTTATCCTCTTTAAGAAGTTATCATCCGCCGAGAGAATTTCTAGTGTGTCCCCCACTTTGAATCGGTTTCGCATTTCAACCTTGACAAAACCGTCCTTTGCGTCCTCAACAACTTTTGCAATAAAAACATAGGTTTGAACAGGCATTGAGTCCTCTAAATATTCTTTTTCCTCATCACCAAAGTAAAACCCTGTAGTGTAACGACGGTGACTGGTCTTTTCAAGTTCGCTATGCAAAACATCATAGTCTTTAAACCCATCAAGTGCACGTCGGTAGGCATTGACAACAGAGGCAACATAATAGTCCGACTTCATCCTCCCCTCTATTTTTAAACTGCTCACTCCTGCCTCTTCAAGTTCTTTTAGGTGGTCAATAAGGCACATATCCTTTGAGTTTAATATGTATGTTCCCCTCTCGTCCTCTTCAATAGGCATCTCATCCTCACGGCTCTCCTCACGTATGTAGTATTTCCATCTGCATGCTTGAACACAGGCTCCACGGTTGCTATCTCGCCCGCTTAGATAATTTGATAGCAGACATCTGCCAGAATAAGATATGCACATTGCACCATGAACAAAGGCTTCAAGTTCTATTTTCCCGCCAAGTGTTTGATGTAGTTTTTTTACTTCCTCAATGTTCATCTCTCTTGCAAGAACAATTCGAGTGCAACCGAGGTCAGCGAAAAACTTTGCCGAGAAGGAGTTGTTTACATTTGCCTGCGTAGAAACATGGACATTAAGCATTGGGAAATTCTTTCTTATATAATAGATAAGTCCAACATCGCTGACAATAAGACCGTCAACCTCTGTCTTAACAAGAAGATTGAGATAGTCGTCAAGTCCAACAAAATCACTGTCTTTTGCAACAATATTGAGAGTTATATACCCCTTTTTGCCATGAGAATGAAGATATTTCATAGCCTTAAATATCTCATCGTCATCAAAATTGCCAGCAAATGTCCTAAGCCCAAACTTTTTGCCTGAAAAGTATACTGCATCCGCTCCAAAATGAACGGCAGTAACAAGTTTATCAAAATTTCCAGCAGGTGCAAGCAGTTCCATAATTTCCTCCTTAATTTTTTATCGTTCTTTTACTTAATTTTCTCCGAACTTTTTAATTCCTTTTGAATTTTTATTTCTTAATTCATTGTCTTTTTCTTGATTTTCTATTTGCTTTTGATTTTTATCTTGATTTGCTAACATTTCATCATCTTGTAATTCTTCTTGCGTTTTATCCTGTAAACTTCCCTCATTTAAAGATATTTTTCTCCTATCTTTTGCCCAAAATATCAAACCATATATGTTGGAAATATTATAAACAACAAGAGTTACAAGCATTGGCAGACTTTCAAGACCAAAGCCACCGCCTTGAACAATTGGCAGAAGCCACAGCACAAATAGCACCACATTTAAAAGGATAAAACCTACAAACAAAAATTGACTTTTTCTAAGAAGAAGATAGTTTGATGTCACAGTTAGTCCGCAAGAAATACAGCCAAGCCAAGCATTTTGAGTGTTAAGGGCGGACAAAATAAAATAAAAGGCTATTGTTGTCACAACAAAAATCACTCCCACAATACACCATTCAAGCGGTTTTATCTTCCTTTCAGTGACTTTTTCATCATTTTTATCCTTGCCAGTAAACCACAAGATTGTCGAGGTGAGCAGGATAGGCAGTACTACCGCCGAATTTAGTATAACCTCACCCCAGTTTTGATACATGACTGACTGAATGATATAAAATGAGGTTTGAACAAGTCCAAAAAGTATGGAAAACTTGAATTTTGCGGACAACAGCACCGTGTAAAGCACACCAAAAATAGAATAGATTATTGTTATGGCAGAACTTTTGACAATGATTGATAGGACTGTTATTGCAATTATGCCAAAAGAAATGAGGCAGATTTCATACCAGCCAAACCGAGAAAAAAATTGTTTTAATTTATCTTTCATACCTATTCCTTGTCTTATAACTCTACATTAGGTTTTGCTGTCAAATCAAGGTCAGCAAGTCCAAGCCCATCTTTCATCATATAGTAGGCGCAACTCCCTATCATAGCACCGTTATCCGTGCAGTACTTTAAAACAGGCGAGTAAAATTCAATGTTGTTCTCATTGCATAGATGAGACAACTTTTCTTTTAATCTAGCATTTGCTCCTACTCCGCCTGCAACGACAAGTTTGTTTATTTCCTGACCCTTGCATGCCCTCACCGCCTTTGTAGAAAGTTCCTCTGTCACGCACTCTTGAAATGATGAGGCAATGTCTGCCTTGTTTATCTCCTCTCCCTTTTGCGAAAGGTTATGAACAAGGTTGACAACTTCAGTTTTTATTCCGCTGAAAGAGAAATTGAGAGTATGAATCAGCGAATTTGATACAGTAAAATGATAGGTAGGCTGACCACTTTTTGCAAGTCTATCTATCTCAGGTCCCCCTGGGTAGTTTAGTCCTAGCACTCTTGCGACCTTATCAAAAGCCTCACCGACCGCGTCGTCAATAGTTGTGCCGAGAAGTTTTAGTCTGTTATAGTCCTCCACTCTTAAAAGTGCGGTATGCCCTCCGCTTACCATAAGGCAGACAAAAGGCGGTTTGAGGTCGGGATGAGAGATATAGTTTGCCGAGATATGCCCATAGACATGGCTGACTGCAATAAGTGGCAGGTCGAGACCATAGGCAAGGGCTTTAGCAAAGTTCACCCCAACAAGCAATGCACCTACTAGACCTGCACCATAAGTTACCGCGACAGCATTAATATCCTTTTTGTCAATCTTTGCCTCTTTCAATGCCTCATCAAAGACATTAGAAATGGCAGTTATATGATTACGAGAAGCAACCTCTGGAACAACTCCGCCAAACCGCCTATGGATTTCAATTTGCGAGGCAATCACGTTCGACAAAACCTCGCGTCCATTTTTAACAACCGCAATGCTGGTCTCATCACAAGACGATTCAACCGATAATATGATAACATCCTTTTTGTTTTTAAGACTGTTATATTTTTCTTTCATCCTTTCATAATAATTCATACATTTTATTATAGCAAAATTTTATTTATAAATCAATTATATATCAGTTAAAATCACTCAAATACAAAAAAAGTGTTATATTTCAAACACTTTTTTATGTTTAATTTAAATTTTTACTCTGCTAAAAATTTTACATTGCTCGGTCAAAGTCATCATCTATTTTTGCATATTGTGTTTTCTCTTTGTTATCAATATGAGCGAGAGCATATGCGAGCAAAATTTGATAAAGTGGTTGGTTTACTTGGTCTACAAGTGACATATTTTTAAGATTGTCAGTTGTGGCTGTCTGCTGTTGCTCTTCCTCATACTGCTCAATCATTTCGTCTATGCCAAAACCATAAGCACTGTCAGACTTGCTAAGGTTATACAAAATGGTGTTTTTATCTTTTTTAGAAAGTTCATCAGAATTTAAAGCATCTGTCAACTTCAAAAAGTCCATAGCAACCTCGTTTGCAACCTCTTTGTCTGGAGAATCACTATTTACAATTGCGTATAGTCCCTCTTCAAAGGTATCATATTGATTAAGCACCTCTTTGTTATTGTCAATAACACTATTCATATTGTCGATAAATGTCGAAAATTCTTCTTCGTTAAAGACTTTTTGAATTGGGTTTTCATAGATTGTTTCAACATTTTCTGCCAAATTCGGTTTCTCGTTTGGTTGTGAGTTATCTACCAAAACTTCTGCGTTCTGATTTGCCTTGTCAATCTCTTTTGCAAGTCTTTGTTTTAGCCTGCCAACCTCGAGTTCATTCAAGATTTTTTGTCTGTCAAGTTTGCCCTGTGCTCTAGCGGTCCTATAATCACTCCTCTGCTGAGCACCTGCGTCTCTTCTTTTTATTGTATTTCTTGTCTCTTTTCCTCTTTCTTTGCGTGTCTTTTCGCTCTCTTTAATTTGGGTTTGTTTTGCATGAGATTTTGCCTCGGCAATCTCACCCTTTGCCCTAATTTGAGTCTGTTTTGTTTGAGATTTAGCCTCGACAATCTCGGCTTTTGCTTTGGCTTTTACAGTCTGTGTTTTCACAGTTTCTGTGTCTCGATTGAGAACCTCAGTGCCATAATCAGTTTTTGCAATATTTTTTCTATTTTTTGATGCACGTCTAGCAATTTTCTCATCCATTTTTGCATCCCAGTTTTCCTGTCTTTTTTGCCATCTTGCAAAACTTCTTTGCCTTTTGATTTCTTTCATTTCCTCTTTTGTATAATTTCCCTCAGCCATACTACCTCCTTAATCTTAACCTTATTATACCATAAAAAACAAATTTGTCAATATTTATGCGGAAGCATTTTCAATTATCTTTTCAAGTTCATCTGCCTGCTTTTTTGCCTTAATCAAGCACTCCTCTGCCGAAAATTTATCACTTCCATATTTCATTAAAAGTTCATAGTCAAGCGAAAATAAATTGTCTTTATATTTTGCTAGTTTCCGCCCTAACTTTTGCCAATCAATATTACCAAAATCATTCAGTGTATGAGCATCCCAAGTTCCGTCATTGCTATGTAGATGCAGGGTTATCAGTTTATCACCGAACTTTTCAAGGTAGTCAAAATCTCTATCAAAAGCATTATTGTGACCGCTGTCATAGCAAAACCTTAAATACTCATCATCTATATTTTCAAACACATCTAAAAATATTTTTTGCTTGCTTGTATTCTCAATTGCAAGAGGAACATTTAGTTTTCTGCAAACCTTTAGTACATCTAAAAGTCTTTGTTTGCCTATCTCAGACCACTCTCCTGCCAAGTGCACAACCACGCAGGTAAAGCCATACTTTTTTGCTATTTTCACATCACTGATAAGGCGTTTTTTAAGAATTTCACCCATTTTGCCCTCTTCCCAAAAATAGTGGAGTTCCTTTGGGTCATACCTCATATGCAAACTTGATAGTTGTAAACCACACCTTTTAATTCTCCTAACTTGCTGTCTTATTGTGCCATTTTGCTCATCAAATTTCTTGTCCGCCGAGGTGATAACGCAGTCAAATCCGCTCTTCTTAATAAGTTTTGGCAAATTTTCTGCTCCCACATCATAACCAAAAAATAAACTTATCCCCTTTCTCATGTGTTTTACCTTCTTTTATGCTAAAAAATATATGATTAAGTTGTCTTATTTCCTTTATTTATTAATTAATCTGACTTATGTCCTTTATTTAATAATTAATCTGAATTTATTTAATAATTAATCTGAATTTGTTTATTTTATTATTTAACTCATTTTCTTCAAATATTCATTTATAAACTCTTGAATATTGCCATCCATAACCGACTGGATATTGTGTTCTTCATATCCTGTCCTATGGTCCTTGACAAGTGTGTATGGACAGAACACATAACTTCGTATCTGACTTCCCCACTCAATCTTTTTTATATCTCCTCGAATGGAGGCAAGTTTTTCAAGTTCTTCTTGCTCTTCCTTTTCGGCGAGGCGAGAGTATAACATCTGCATTGCCTTTTCTTTGTTTTGAAGTTGACTTCGCTCCACCTGACAGGAGACAACTATCCCTGTTGGCAGGTGTGTAATTCGCACAGCACTTTCAGTCTTATTGACATTTTGTCCGCCCGCTCCGCTTGAGCGATAGGTGTCAATTTTGAGGTCCTCTGGTCTTATTTCAATATCAGGTTTTTCCTCAATTAATGGCATAACTTCCACACTTGCAAAACTTGTGTGACGCCTAGCATTCGAGTCAAAAGGTGAAATTCTTACAAGTCTATGCACACCTTTTTCCGCCTTTAAAAAACCATAAGCATTTTCGCCGTCGACCTCAAAAGTTATACTTTTTATGCCCGCTTCATCTCCATTTAAAACATCAAGCACCCTGACCTTGTAACCCTGCTTATCAGCATACATTTTATACATCCTATAAAGCATTTCAGTCCAGTCCTGCGCCTCAGTTCCGCCAGCACCCGAGTGCAATGTAATCACTGCATTGTAGTCGTCATATTTTCCCTTTAGAAGAGTTTTTATCTTTGCGTTTTCTACCCTCTCTTCTAGGAGGTGGAGACTATCTTCAACTTCGCCGTCAAGGCTTGTCTCGCCTGTCTCCTCAATAAGTTCAACATAACCCTTGCAGTCGTCATAAAGTTTATCTAATTTGTCAATTTCCTCAAGTTTTTTCTCGCAGTTTTTAATCTTTTTACCAACCTCTAAAACGCGATTTTGGTCAAGATAGAAGTTTTCTTCCATCTGCTGTTTTTTAAGTCTGTCAAGTTCTACTCTAGTTCCCCTCTCGTCAAAGACACTCCTTTATAAAATTTATATCATTTGCTAATTTGCCAAGTCTTTCTTTTACATTTTCTAGTATCATTTTTTGCTCCTTACGAATATATTTTAGTAAAGTGACCTAATTTTGTCAACCTATTTCATCATTTCATGTGGATTTAAAAGTAATTTTAGCCGTTTAAAGCACATAGAAAAGGAAAACGACATATATTAGGTTAGTAGGTAATCCTATCAAACAAAAAATGGAGGTTATAAAATGTCATTTTATATTAACAACACAAACCCCAACCGACCAGGTCCGCTTGGAAATAATCCGTTAGGAGTTTGTGAAAAAGTACTTATTGAGGCAACAAAGGTCTTTGACGCCTGCGTTTCTCAAACCACAGAAACAGGTATAATTTTACCTGTAACAAGTTTCAATCCTGCAAATCCTACTCTGCCACTTACTTACATCTCTGCACAAAATCAAATAGGCTCTTCTGTCACTGTAACAGATATAGTCATTGATAGACTTGAACAAACTCCAAACTATGCAAACGTCAGCATGACTATCACCATTCCGCTTACCGTAACCTATCGTGACGCAAATGGTGTTATTGGCACAGGTACGTCAAGCATAACCGTTCAAAAAAGCACAGTATTGTTTGTTCCGCAACCATCAATGACGCCTGTTGATATTAAGTCAACGGCAACGTTCTCAAGCACTATTGGCTCATACACGGCAGAAAATACCTTTACCGTAACAGGATGCTTGCAAATAGTCATTAAAGTGACCGCCCTTGTCGACCTGCTTATACCATCTTATGGTTACCCTGTTCTGCCACCATGTCAGGCTTGTCAGAACTGCAATGTCTGCCCAGGTATTAACGACCTACCACTCTATCCAACCGCATCTAGTGGCACGACAATCAACATTAACAGGGTTTAAATAGTCACAAACTAAAAAATCTAAATAATAGAAAAATTTTCTAAAACTTGGCAACAAACAAAAAAAACTTGTGTTCTACAAAAACATCTAAGTTGAAATTTGGCAAAACTTATTAATAGGTATATATAAAAAATAAGCACTTTAAGTCTAAAAAACTTTAAGTGCTTTTATTTTTAAAATGCTCAAAGGCACTATCAACCACACTGTCAATTTCAAAAGGAAAATTTTTCTTGCCATTAATATAAAAAAGATATTCAATATTGCCACTTTTACCTTGAATGGAGGAATAGACAAGACCGCAAACCGAAAAATCAAGACCCTTTATATATTCAACAAAATCTTTGAGAAGTCTCTTATGCACCTGCCTATTTTTAATCACCCCTTTGTACTTTTTCGCTATTTCCTTGCCACATTCAAACTGAGGTTTAAAAAGTATAGCAGTCTCAACAGTGCCAAAAAGTTCCTTTATTTTAGGAAAAATATGTCTAAGCGAGATAAAAGATATGTCGCCTATAATCAAGTTTGCATCACTCACAGTACCTCGCTCGAGAGTTCGAAAATCGGTATTTTCAAGGTTGACCACCCTTTTATCCTCTCTTAAAACTTGTGCAAGTTCTCCCACTCCCACATCGACAGCATAAACCTTGCTTGCCCCACTTTCAAGAGCCACCTGTGTAAACCCGCCTGTCGAGGCACCAATGTCAACAACAACTTTCCCTTCAAAATCTAATTCAAAACACTTTTTGGCAGTAAGCAGTTTCTCTGCACCACGAGAGGAATATTTTGGGTATTCTGTAATTGTTATAGTTTCATAACATAATAGTTCGTAAGACGGTCGCAATACGACTTTTCCGTCAACTAAAACGTGCCCATCTTTTATAAGCCTACAGGCTTTTGTTCGAGAAGAAATCCCCTCTTTTTCATACAAATATTTATCAAGTCTCATGTCTTATTATAACATATTTTTTAAAAATAGTCATGTTAATAATGGTAAAAATTTCAAATATTTAATACAAACCGCTCAATTCAAAATTGCCTTTATCATTTTAAATCATAAGGTCGGCAAACATTTCGTCAAGTGATAGTTGAAGTGCCTTTGCAATCTTTATACAGTCAATTATTGATGGCTGATTTTGATTGCTCTCCCACCTCGAAATTGTCTGCTGTGTTGAACCTATCATCTCGGCAAGTTTAATTTGAGATAACTTATACTCTCGTCGCCAGTATTTTATTACATCACCTACTTTCATATTTGCTCCATAGAATTTAATTCTATGACTATTATACCCATTTTTGTGTATTCAAATAATTTCACACATATGTGTGTTTTATAGGGCAAAAAAAAGACAGCCTCGCTATCTTCAGGCTGTAGAAAAACGTCGCTATTTTTATAAAAACATATTTAATCTAGAGCAACATAAAAGCATTTGAAATAAAAACATAAAGTTTTTAACTTTTAAATAAAACAAATAGATATTAAATTTTCAACTTTTTTTAAGCAGTCTGTGGTTACAAAACTTTTTAACCTATCTTGTAAAGTCCTTAAATTTTCTCGACCTCATCACTATTTAATTCTGCTTTGCGGTCTTTGTAAAATTCAATCAACCTTTGGTTGCTATATACATCTTTTATTCTTATGCATACTGTAGTGTTTGCACCGTACTCCGCTCTCAGAAGTCTATTTGCAAGCCTTATAATCTTTTTGTCAAGAGGGCGAACAACTTTGTTGTACCACTCTCTTTTTTCAGGAGTTTTGAGCATATCACCTGCCTCTCCGCCCAAATTTTCCTCAATCAAGCCATCTCTCTGGTCAATACATTTAATAAATTCGTCAATTATCATACCCCACCTCTTTTATATTTCAATTATATGATAAAATTTTCTAATTGTCAATAAAAATTTTGAGAGTATAATATTCTTTTATCTATATAAAAAACATGACACAACCTGCAAATCATGCTGTTATGCCATGTAAAATATTCTTATAGTATATGTTAATAAGTTGTGAGCCTAAAATTATTACTCCAAACTTACAAGATAGTAATATACAGGCTGACCACCAAAGGCGGCAGTCACTTCACAGTCAGGGTATTTCTCGGCAAGTTTTTCGGCAAGAGAGTTTGCCTCCTGCTCTCGTATATCCTCACCGTAGAAGAGGGTTATGTTCATAACATCACCTGTCATAAGTTTTTCAATAAGTCCCTCAGTCGTCTCAGAGACAAGTTTGCCTTTTGCAAGAATCGCTTTATCATCAAGACCTATTATCTCGCCCACCGACAAGTCAAACCCATCAACGTGTGTATCACGCACGGCATAAGTAACCATGCCCGACTTAACACCCTTTATTGCGTCGTTCATTGCCTCGGTGTTTTCTTCAATGCTTCCGTCTGGATTGAATGCAATTGACGCACTTATCCCCTCTGGTATTGAGCGGGTTGGAATAACTATTAAATTTTTCTTGGTAAGGTCGCCTGCCTGCTCTGCTGCAAGGATGATATTTTTGTTGTTTGGAAAAACAAAAACATTTCTTGCTGGAACTTTGTCAGCGGCTGCGGCAATATCGGCAGCGGATGGGTTCATCGTCTGTCCGCCATAGATTATCTCGTCCACACTCAAGTCCTTGAATATAGCAGACAGTCCCTCGCCTGGAGCAACTGCAATCATGCCAAGTTCCTTTGTCTCCTCCTCGGCAACTGCTTTCTTCTTTATTTCCCTATTTTGTTCTCGCATATTTTCAATCTTCAGGTTATAAAGTTCGCCAAGGTCGAGTGCAAATTCGAGTGCCTTGTTAGGTTCATTTGTATGAACGTGGACTTTTACAAGGTTAAGGTCACCTATACAGATAACAGAGTCGCCTATCTGCATAAGTTTTTCGCGGAGTTTGTCAATGTCAGCCTCCGTGGTCTTTTTTTTCATGTTTATAATCATATATTCAGTGCAATATGCAAAGGCAATATCTTCAAGTGCCTTTATATCGGCAATAACATCATCCACCGTTTGAGGTTTCTTCTCGTCGTCGAATTGGAATTCAAAGTCCTCTTCGCCCATAATAAGTTTGTAAAAACCTGTAAAAATGATGATTATACCACGACCGCCCGCGTCAACAACACCTGCTTTTTTGAGAACAGGTAGCATTTCTGGCGTCTGTTTTAAGATTTCCTCACCTGTTTCAAGCACTTTTTTGAGAAAAACCTCAAAGTCGTCGCACTTCTTTGCAACATTGACAGCGTTTTCAGCCATAACACGTATAACTGTTAAAATTGTCCCCTCTTTTGGCTTTGTTACCGCCTTATAGGCAATATTTGCACCCTCCTGCATAGCCTTTGCAAAAACTTTGGTGGTAATTTCGTTCACCTTTGCCGTCTCCGAGCAAAAGCCTTTGAATATTTGAGAGGTTATTACACCACTGTTACCTCTTGCACCCTTGAGTGCCCCCTTTGAAAATGCTTTGCTAAGCGAATCAAGATTGTTTGTGATACACTGCGACACCTCGTTGACCGCACTCTTCATTGTGAGGAACATATTTGTTCCTGTATCGCCATCAGGTACAGGGAATACATTGAGCGAATCTACATATTTCTTATTTTGTTCAAGCAGTCCTGCACCTGCTATAATCATCTTTCGGAAAGTTGCTCCGTTTATCGTCTTTATCATAATTTTAAATTCTCCTAAACCCTAACTCCGACAACATGAACGTTTACCGCATCAACAAGCATGCCTGTAAAGTATTCAACACTGTACTTCACAGACTTTCTTAGTGACTCAGCCACTGCACTTATTGACACACCATATTTTAAGATACAAAAAACATCAATATATATTCTGTTGTCTATATGACTAATCTTTATCCCTTTGGAATAAGATTCT
Organism: uncultured Clostridia bacterium; assembly: GCA_944350275.1. Taxonomy (GTDB): domain Bacteria; phylum Bacillota; class Clostridia; order Christensenellales; family UBA1242; genus Caccovivens. Next base: position 74,365 of record CALVOK010000014.1, read on the forward strand.
CTTTTAATTAACTCATTGGCACTATCTTTAATAGACTTTGAAACCAAATCGACAACCCCATAACAATCAAGGGCAGCATATCCCGCAACAACCCTAATCGAGTCATCGGAGATGGAAATATTGCCATAATAATTATTAGTATCGACTGTCATTTGTCCCCCTATTTTAGATATTTCGCCTTATATATGATACAATAAATTTAAAAAAAATACAACTCTTTTTAGATAATTATTTCAAATTTGTTACAAATTTTAACCTTTTGTAAGAATTTTTGAAAAAAGAGTTGATTTTTTTGTTAAAAAATGCTATAGTATAGTGCATGATAAAATTTAGATTACGGAGGAATATGTTATGAGCAAAGTATGTGAAATATGCGGAAGAGGTAAATCCACAGGCAAACAAGTATCTTTCTCTAATAAGAAATATAACAGAACTTATGAACTCAATCTTCAAAAGACTACTATTGAAGTTGACGGAAAACCACAAACTGTTAAAGCCTGCACAAAGTGTATAAGAACAGCAAAAAAAGCATAGTTACACCTATTTTAATAGGCAGTTTTTGTACGCAATAATTTTCAATTTATTTAACCTTTTTTAAATATCAAAACCCCAAAGTTTTTACCTTGGGGTTTTTCTTGTTTTAAACTGTTTTTAATCTGTATTTGTTTAGAGTTTGTCATTGTTTTGATTTGAGTTTGTTTTGTATTAGACTGTTTTTAGTCTGTATTTGTTTAGAGTTTGTCATTGTTTTGATTTGAGTTTGTTTTGTATTAGACTGTTTTTATGTAGTTTTGAATTATTTTATGAAGTCCTACAACTCTCTATCATCTTCCTCGTCTAAATAGTTCTCATTCTTTTTAGCAGGTTTATTATACTCATTCTCTTCAGTTTCTGACAACTTGTCCGCCTCATCATATATTTCTGGAAGCAAGTACCCCTCTTTATAAAAGGGATTTTCATCAGTGAAAAGGCTTCGACACTCTTGCAGTTTATCATTAAGCAAGGTCAGATATTTTACCACGTTGCTCCCCTTTGATGAGTCGCCATAAATGGAAATGAGTCCACTTAGGTCAAATGGCATATAGGACACATAACTCTCTTTAATCTGGCTATCCATTGGAAGTTGACTGCTGAAGATTTGCCTCTCAGTCTCTGGGTCATAGGAGTGGTTTATTGCACTTACAATATGTGCACTTGGAACGTATGCAAACACACTCATTGGATAACTTGCAGATTTGTGATATTCTTTCACAGTTGTCAAATCATCTGCACCTGATAATATATGATAGAACTCGTGTGCCATAGTGAACCGCTTTTTTGTGTTAGTTACGTAATAATCGGTGTTTACATAAATTGTTCCGCCTTTTATTATTGAACTATTTAAAACATTGTAATCAAAACATGTGATTGCTGCTAAAGCATTATAATCAAGGTCTAAATTTTCTTCAAACGAGCAACTTTTAATAAAGATATCACAGTTTTCCTTTGTCGCTTTCGTTGTGATAAACTTATAACTCGGGTTGATTATCTCAAAGGTACTATTCAAGTAGTCAAAAAACAAGTTGTATTGTTCTATATCCTCATCAGGCACACCTGCGTCATAGCCTACCACTATCCTATCATTATGCCCTGTGTCAAGATGACAGACAAGTCCATTTACGAAATGAGTTACACTTGCTCCTCTTCGAACATAACCCTCATCACCACCGTAAAATTTTAGGTCATCCACAACCTTGTCATAAGAAAAAAGTTGATTATTTGCAGTGTAAACCTCTTCGTTTACGAGCAGTCCAATATAGGTTCCAGCAAACGCACATGATGCCAGCGCACAAAACCCCGTTCTTAATTTTAAAATGGTTTTGTATGTTGAATTTTTCATGTTTTCTCCTTAAGAGTTTACCTACACATAATCAAACCTCAATCAAAAAGTTTTTTATATATAAATAAATTCTCGTAATTATTGTATCACAAACGTCGAAAATTGTCAATAATAACCGAAAATAATTTAAAAAAATAATTTCAGAGCGAAACCCCAACCCCTCAGACTGTATAAAAACCTCAGACTGCACAAAAAAACTCAGGCTGTACAACAACCTCAGACTGTACAACAACCTCAGACTGCATAAAAAAACTCCTATGATGATATCATTGTATCACAGGAGTTTTTGCAAAATATTTCTTAAATTGCTAATCATTTTGTATAGTTTCAGAGTGTAGACAAATTATCAGGCTGTATAGTTTTATACTATAATTGATTTTAACTTTCAAACCACTTCTAATTTTTCACAATATCATAACCATCCTTATGGTCATTTACTGCAAAACCTTTCTCTTCTATCTCCTTTCTTATCGCGTCGGCACTGGCATAGTCCTTGTTCTGCTTTGCCTGCCAACGTTTTTCAGCCAAGGCTTTGACTTCCTCTGGAATTGTATCCTTATTATTTATAAAGTCAAGCACCTGTTTAGGTTGATTTACAAAGAGTCCTAGTATCTTATATGCCGAGATAATCTCTTTTATATCATCTCTCGCACTTCTGTCGTCCGCTTGGAGTTTTTTAGAGATTTCTTTAAACCTATCAAATAAATATGATAGTGCCTTTGGAGTGTTAAAGTCATCCTGCAAAGCCTCTTTTACAAGATGAGAGAGTTCTCCCTCCACTTCTTTTTCAGGCAGGCCAAACCTCTCCTCACCCTTTTGTATTATTGAATAAAAACCATTTATATGTTTCTCGGCAAGGTCAAAAATCTCATCTGTTAAGTTGATGTCACTTCTATAACTATTTTGAAGCAGGGCAAACTTAACGACTTCTGGATGATATTTCTTGCGAAGTTCCTCTAAAACAATTGTATTTCCTAGGCTTTTACTCATCTTCTGTCCATTGACCTTGATAAGACCATTGTGTATCCAATATTTAGCAAATTGCTTGCCAGTCACTGCCTCTGTCTGTGCTATCTCATTTTCATGATGAGGGAAAATCAAATCTCTTCCGCCACCATGAATGTCAATCTGCTCACCAAATGCCGTCATGTTCATAGTCGAGCACTCTATATGCCAGCCTGGTCGACCTTTCCCCCATGGCGAGTTCCAAAAAGGTTCTCCCTCTTTTGCGCTCTTCCAAAGAGCAAAGTCAAGCGGATTTAACTTTTCCTCGTCGTTTTCTATTCTATAGTTATTTTTTGCGTCATCTAAATTTCTATTTGAAAGTTGTCCGTATTTTGCAAATTTTTCCACAGAGTAGTACACATCACCTTTCTTGGTAACATATGCATACCCCTTATCAATCAGTTTTTTGACAAATTCTATAATGTTATCTATATTCTCCGTTGCCTTAAGCCAAATATCAGGTTCATCCACCTGGAAATATCTCATCTCTTCATCAATCTTTTTTATCATCTGCCTAGCATACTCAGCGGAATCGACGTGCAATCTATTTGCTGTAGCAATAATTTTATCGTCTATATCTGTATAGTTTCGTGCATAAGTTACCTTATATCCATTCTGCACAAGCACTTTGCGAATAATATCATATATCATTGCCTGATAAAGATGACCAATATGAGCATCTCCTGAAACAGTTATACCACAGGCATACATTTTCACATTATCTTTGTCGTATGGCACAAACTCTTCCTTGCGTCTTGACAAGGTGTTATATATTTTAAGCATATTTCATTTCCTTTTTGTTATACCTATATATTTTTATCTTATATGTTTTATTTATACAAAACTTATATGTTTTATTTATTAAATAGGTGTCAAAGGCACCTGAAACACAAATAAGTTTTAGTCTACTGTAAAAACAAAACTTACTTTATAATAATGTATTAGACAATCTTATTTAAGAAAGTACAAAGGCAGTCAATTGACTTATCCACTTCTATTGTCGTGTTGCCAAGAGCCTTTCTCATAAGATTAAGAAATTGGTCAAGTTCCTTTCGTCCCTTTTCGGTGAGACAGACAAGCCTACATCTTCTATCAATGCTGGACTGTTTAACCTCAATGCAACCCTCTTCCACAAGTGCGGTAGTCATAAGGGTAAAATTTGCCTTTTTAATGCCAAGTTTTTCAATAATCATACCAACAGGCAGATTTTGATAGACAGAGCAAAAGAACAATGTCTTAATTCGTAAGATTCCGCCCTTGTGATTGTTCTTCATCAAATTTTCAAGCAATGTTTCAATTTCAATAAGTTTTTCGATTTCTTTCATGATTTTTATCTCTTAGTTTTAGTATATAAAAAAAAATTCCTAAATGCAAGCATTTTTTAGTTGATTTTCATTTTATTTAATATTAAAATATAACTATGCAGATTGAAGGACCTATTGAAGATATAATTTTTAGAAATGAACAAAATGGTTATACAGTGTTTATTATTGACTTTAAATCAACCCCTGTCACCTGTGTGGGCAAACTTGTAAGTGCTAATGTGGGTGAAAACCTATCACTTGAGGGCGAGTATGTCAAAAACAACAAGTATGGCTATCAGTTTGCCTTTACCGAATATGAGATAACCCTGCCTAAGACACTTGCAGGTATTGAAAAATATCTTGCCTCAGGGCTTATCAAAGGTGTTGGACCTGTGACTGCTAGAAATATAGTAAGGCATTTTAAAGAGGATACATTTGACATCATTGAAATGAGTCCGTCCTCACTTGCCGAGGTTAAGAATATAAGTCTTAAAAAGGCACTCGATATTGGCGACAAATTTAAAGAACTCAAAAAAGTGCAGAACACTGTTATGTTTTTGCAAAAGTACAATATCACCACAAACATGGCACTGAAAATCTATGAGGTATACGGTGCAAAGACAATAGACACCGTCAAAAACAACCCCTATCGCATGGTAGAAGATATTGACGGAATAGGTTTTTTGACCGCCGACAAGATTGCAAAATCAATCGGTATACCTGAGGATAGCGAGTACAGAGTGCGAGCAGGTATTTTACATTCACTTAACCATGCGGTCGAAAAGACAGGCAATACATATATGCCCAAAGGGCTACTCTTAAATCAGGCAGAGACAATTTTGGAGATTGAACAATCCGCACATAAAAAACTCTACGAAGATGCTCTTGACGGTTTAACACTTGACAAAACAGTTATGATTATGTTTAAAGATGGGCAGGAAATAGTCGTACCCTCAAAGTACTACTTCTACGAAAACTCTGTAGCGCAGAAACTTGCCCTGCTTAACCATTCACAAATTATTGAAAAACAAGATGTGGATGACGAGATTGCCTTTTTTGAACAGCACAACCACATTGTTTTCCATGAGGAGCAGAAAAATGCTATCAGAAACTCCATAAACAGCGGTGTGTCAGTTATAACAGGCGGTCCAGGAACTGGAAAAACTACAATTATCAAATGCATAATTGAAATTTTAAAGCAAAATAACAAAAAGTTTATGTTGCTTGCGCCAACAGGCAGAGCATCCAAACGTATGGCAGATTCGACAGGCGAAGAGGCTAAGACCATTCATAGAGCGCTAGAAGTTGCACAGGGTGACCTTGCTCACCTAAGTCGTTTTGTCTACAATGAAAACAACCCATTCAAGACGGATGCGGTGATTGTCGACGAGGTGTCTATGGTGGATGTTTCTCTTATGAGCCATCTTTGTAAAGCACTCCCTCGTGACTGCAAACTTATTCTAGTCGGCGACAAAGACCAACTTCCAAGTGTGGGCGCTGGAAACGTGCTTGATGATATTCTTAAAAGCGGAAAAATAACCGTCTCTATGCTAACCAAAATTTATAGGCAGAGTGACGATAGCCTAATAATTACAAATGCCCACCTTATAAACTCAGGGAAAATGCCGATTATCGACAACACATCAAAAGACTTTTTCTTTGAGGAGAAAAGTGAACTTGACGGCATTAAAAATTCTATTGTCGACATGGTGGTAAAAAGGCTTCCAAAATTTACTGGGCTTGATAGTTATCAAATTCAAGTGCTTGCTCCCCTCAAAGCAGGTGTTTGCGGTATAGACAACCTAAATAGAAGTCTACAAGAAAACCTCAATCCGCCTGCTATTACCAAAATGGAAACTGTGGTTGGAAATACCATTTTCCGCGTGGGTGACAAGGTTATGCAAACGGCAAACAACTATAACCTCGTATGGAAAAAAATGAATGGCTTTATTGAAGAAGAGGGCGAGGGTGTATTTAATGGTGATATTGGTGTAATTGAACTTATTGACTATCAAACAGGCGAAGTTGTTGTAGATTTTGAAGATGGCAGGCGGTGCCTTTACCCTCGCACTGAAATAAATCAACTCTCCCTTGCCTACGCAATAACCATCCATAAAAGTCAGGGCTCTGAATTTGATGTGGTAATTCTCCCCGCTATTGCAGGTCCAAGCATGATTCTCACTCGAAACCTTATCTATACCGCCGTCACACGTGCCAAGAAAATGGTGGTAATTGTCGGCGAAAAGAAAAACCTCAAACGTATGGTATCCAACAACTATACCGTTCAACGTTTCACCCTTTTAAAAGATTTGCTTGTCTCCTCAGATAAAAAGATAAGCGAGTTGTTTGATTGAATATGACTATATCAAACATTTTTAGGACTATTATGTTATGAAACTATAACTAAAGCATACTAGTGATATATCTTTATAATTATATTGTTGTTGTATCCTTTTAATACTGGAGTGTCTTGTTTTTTATATGTATTGTTTGCGTTTTAGAGTGGCGAAAAAGTTAATAAAAAGAGAGGATGTATGAATTTATCATTTAAGAAAATTAAGGACAAAGTGCTTGACGTTGTCTTTCCTGATGACTTAAGATGTTTGCTGTGCGGAGGAGAACTTGACGGACAGGAAGTGTTTTGTAGTCGCTGTCTTGACATAGACATCTTCAATGAAGGTACCAGGTGTATATACTGCGACGCCATGATAAAAGATGATAACACTGTATGCGACTTCTGTCGAGATAATCACCATTTGTTTGAAAAGTGTTTCTGTCCGCTAAACTATAATGGCATTGTCAGAAAAACTGTATTAAGACTAAAAGAAGATAATGCGAAATATTTAGCAAAGGGTTTTGCCAAACTTATCTATGATAGACTTGCAGATGAGAATTTGAAAATTGATTTTATTGTACCTGTTCCATCTCATATAAGCATGATAAAGAAAAGAGGCTATAACCCTGCCCTGCTTATTGCAAACGAACTCTCCTTGCTTATGAATGTTCCAGTTTGCGAGGCGCTTGTCAAAAATGCAAAGACTCCAAATCAAAAATTCTTAGATTATAAGGATAGATTTGCAAACATCTCTAGCACAATGCAACTTATAGACGGCAAGACCATCAAAGGCAAAAATATTCTCATTGTTGATGATGTTATAACAACCTGTGCAACTGTAGATGCTTGTGCTAGCCTAATGAAAAAGGCAAAACACATATATGCCTGTGCGGTTGCAAGAACAAATCTCTTTTAAAACGGCAATTTTTGTCAAAATAAAATATTTTTTTGAAAAATGCTTGACAATGCAAACTTTATCCTATATAATGTGAGAGTATCAAAAAATTCTCCCATTTTTGATATATGGCCTCATGGTCAATCGGTTAAGACATCGCCCTTTCACGGCGGAGTGAGGGGTTCGACTCCCCTTGAGGCTACCACTGAGAAAAAACTGCGCTTCTGCAGTTTTTTTATTTCAATTTTTATAGGGAGTCGAACCCCTCAAGACCTAAAATTTGGGGGTCCCCGCAAATTGTAAAATTTGTGGGGTAAAGGAGCAAACGAGTGAATACGTGAATTATCGTAAGATAATCACATAAGTTAGTTTGCGACGTTTTAGTGCGACTTATTTCATATAGGAGAATAAGCATGGATATTTTAAAAAATAAAGTCGCCATTGTCACAGGTGGCAGTTCGGGAATAGGCAAGGGAATTGCACTGAGTTTGCTAGTGAAGGCGCTTTGGTTGTCATCGTAGGTCGAAAAGAGGATGATCTTAAAAGTGTTGCAAATGAAAACTCAAATATATCCTATGTTGCTGGCGACATAACTGATAGCAATGTAATAAAAAATATTATTAAAAAAATTCAGACTGACTATAAAGGACAACTTGATATTTTGATAAACAATGCAGGCTGGTGCCCTGTTCAACCTATTCAAAAAATTACAATGGAAGATTACAACAAAGCATTTGACCTTGATGTCAAGGCTGTTGTAGAAATGACAATTCAATCATTGCCAATGCTTATAAAGTCAAAAGGGACAATCATAAATTTGTCCAGTGTCGGTGCAACTCACCCATCAAAAAATTTGTCTATGTATGTGGGAGCAAAGGCGGCTATTGAAAACTTTACAAGAAGTTGGGCTTTAGACCTTGCTGAAGATGGTGTCCGAGTTAACGCCATTGCCCCTGGTGCCATTGAGACAAACATATGGGATGTTCCAGGATTAAGCAAGGAAGAATCAAAAAATCATCGTGATAAAATAGCATCCACAATCCCATTCGGCAGATTTGGCAAACCTGAGGACGTGGCAAATGTTGCTCTGTTCCTAGCAAGCGACAGTGCAAGTTACGTCAGCGGTTCCATTTATGCTGTTGATGGTGGTCAAGGTGCATTATAAAAAAGGAGAATTATTATGGAATATGTTAAATTAAATAATGGTGTACAAATGCCAGTTTTGGGGTTCGGTGTCTATCAAATTCCAAAAGAACAAACAAAAGAGGCGGTTTTAAACGCAATAAAAACAGGATACAGACTTATTGATACTGCTCAAAGTTATTTCAACGAAGAACAGGTCGGTGATGCAATTAAAGAATGTGGTGTCCCACGAGAACAACTTTTCATAACAAGCAAGGTTTGGATAGATAATTATGGGTATGAAAACTGCAAAAAATCGGTGCTTGAAAGTTTGAAAAAACTCAAAACTGATTATATAGACCTCATGCTTTTACACCAACCTTTTGGAGATTATTATGGTGCATACAGGGCTCTTGAGGACCTCTACAAAGAGGGAAAAATACGCGCAATCGGAGTATCAAATTTCTACCCTGATAGACTTGCGGATATCTGCTTATTTGGTAGAGAAATTATCCCAACCATCAATCAAATTGAGGTCAACCCTATCAACCAAAGACACTTTGACCAAGAAATTGCCTCAAAATATGGCGTTCACATAGAGGCATGGGCTCCATTTGGCGAAGGTAGAGATAATATGTTTAATAACCCAACACTTGCAGAAATTGGCAAAAAGTATAACAAATCAGTTGCTCAGGTAATTTTGCGTTGGCTAATACAAAGAAAGGTCGTAGTGGTTTGCAAATCGACACATTTAGACAGAATTCAACAAAATTTCCAAGTCTTTGATTTCGAACTTTCGAGTGAGGATATGGAAACAATTAAAAATCTTGATAAACAAAACAGTCTATTCTTTGACCATCAAGATCCAAAAATGGTTGAATGGTTTGATAGCATGGTATATGCTCGCAGAAAAAATCAATAATTTGAATAAAAAAACAATAATTTAAATGTAAAAATAAATAATTTGAAAATAAAATTAACAAATATTGACAAATATTGACAAAAATCGACAAAAAGGATGAGTTTTTCATCCTTTTTTTTACTTATCCAAAACATAAATTATTTTTACTTAAATTTTCTGTCTTTCCCCTAAATTATTAAATTAAAAATAACTTTCTAATTATTAAATTTTGTTTGAATTTTGCCTGTACTAAATTTCGGTTAAGATTTTACCTGTGCTTTGTCCGCCTCAGCCTCAATTTCTCTGGTCTTTATTTCCATGTACTGCTTATACATATCATTTAGGTTACAGCCTAGCAGTTCTTTTAGCATTTGTTCTCTATCTATCTGGGCATTATGAGTCAAATATTCCTCAAATTTCTTGATAGTCCCCTTTTTGTCTTTTAAGTAGTGGTCAAAAAGAACGGTTGCGACAATCTCGCCGAGAACATATCTTTCCTCATATCTATAATTTTCAGTTGCCATCTCTTTGAGTCTATCAAAGAGGATGTTTTTATTTGGACTACGTTTTATAGATTTTATAAGGTCCTTTAGGTTTTTTCTATCTAGCGGATAAAAGCCAAGCATAGTTAAAATGTCATTTCGCTGAAAACAATAATATATTTTATTGATTAGAGACCAATCTTTATAGGCAGAAAAGTTATCTTTTTCCTCTTCCGTAAAAATCCCCTTTTCAAAAAGGTAGTTTACAAAAACCTTTTCAATAAATAGAGCCTCCACCTCGCCAATAGTCGAGTCAAGTGCAGGCGCGTTCTCTTGCATCCTTTGTGAAAGAATGTGGCAGAACTCGTGACAAACTATTAATAGTCCCAAATTATCATTTGGTGGATTGATAACCACTTTTTGTCTGTCATTCTCCTCACCGCAAAAACTGTTTTTATCTTTGTTTTTAGGCGACGGCTCGGTTATGATAACATCCACATTTTCATTTCTTAATAGGTCAATAATTTTATTATAAAGGTTTTTATCAAGCGACTTATAGAAATCAAAACATATTTTCAGCATATCGTCAAGCGAGTATTGTTTTTCCTGGAAACAAAAACGCAAATCTCTTTGACGCAACTTGTCAACTACCCTTTCAAGTCCGTCTTTATATAATGTAAAAGCAAAGTTGATATCATCAGCATACTCATTAAGGTAATTTTTATTAAAATGCTCTATTTCTTTACTGCTTAAACTAAAAATATTCATCTTTTTCCTCTAGACTAAAGTATAACACAACTATTTATCCTTGTCAATCCTCTTGCAAACACTAAACAGGGCATTATTTGAAGTTTTTATCTCCTGCGAGTGCTGATTTTTCTTATCTAGAGTTTTGTCTGAGCCTAAATTTTGTGTACTATCCGAACTTTCTTTGCGTCTCTCATCTGTTTTTTCATCTTTTTGCAGACCACTGTCAACCGTTTTTTCACCTGCTAAGCCCATTTGAACCTTAAGCACATCCGCCCGCTTGATTGAAAAACGCGAAAAAGACATGATGGCAAGCGAGAGGAAAATGCTACATCCAAAAAACACAATAAGACCAAGCCCATTTTGAACACTCATTGCCTGCACAGGCATTGCGGAGTCAAACTTGATTATATCAAGCAGGAACCCAATAATCAAAAGAGCGACCGAGTTTGCAAGGTTATAGGTAAAGGTAAAATAGCCGGTGTACGCTCCTGCATTGTTTTTGCCCGTCTTAAATATCTCGAGAGTTACACAGTCGGCATACATTGAAAAAGGAAGAGAGTACATCGCCCCTGCCCCTATTCCACAGAGGATAAGACATGGAATTGCTATTATAAACATGGTCTGTGTGGGGATAAAATCTCGAAATAAAAAGGTTATCACCGTCAAAAATACCCCAAAGACTATGGTTGAAAGCGAGATGATAAGTGAACGTTTCTTGTCAAGCCTTTTGGAAAAGTACACCCACAAAGGCTGGCTTGCTATTGCTCCGCCGAAAAGTGAAATTAATACTATTGAAATTTGCGAACTTGAAAAATGATAGCAATAGGTAAACAGGTGTATTCCCACAGAGGTCAGAAATGCCGAGGCAATTGTTGCAAAGGAGTAGCCAAGTATCACCGCCCTAAAATCTTTTTTCTTTAATATATTGAAATAACCTGAGAGCAAATTTGACAGGTTAAACTTCTCTTTTACGCTCTCAACACTGTAAATTTTGTTTTTATGAACATATTTGAGGGTTGAAAATATAGTTATAAGTCCAAAAACTATCAAAAGTGAGGAGTTTATGCAGGCAATAGTTATATATCCCTCTTGAGTATATTGTTGCTGTATGCTGATTGATATTGAGGGCATAAAAAAGTACATAAGCACACTTGGAAGTATCATTCCAATTATGTTGAAAGCGGTCTTAAACCCCTGCACTTTTGACTGCTCGTTATAGTCTGGTGCAATATCTATGGCGAGCGCTGAATAAGGTGTTCCAAAACAGGTATTTGCCGTCTCTATTGCAAGCATACCAATAAGTAGCCAGAAAAATTTGCCTATTTCTGACATCCCTGCAGGCATCGACCAAATGCAAATGTTTAAAAAGGCAATGACAAATATACCAAAAAACATAAAACCTAGTCTTTTGCCAAAAAACTTGTTCCTCGTGTTGTCGGAGAGATAGCCAACAAGTGGGTCGCTGACACCGTCCCATAAAGATGAAATTGCTATGGCAATTCCTACAAGCGAGCCTGATATTCCCATGACAGCGGTCGCAAAAAACATGATAAAGTTGTTTAAAGTCTGCGACATTGAATTATACCCAAGCCCGCCTATACCATAACCTAATTTTGTTCTAAAATTTAACGTTTTCACTAAATTAAATTTATGACAAGCCTCTCTCAATTATCACGAAAATTAAAAAATTTTGTAGCAATTTTTAAACTTCAATTTTTAAAATAACCTTTATCAATAAAAAAGAGCACTTAAAATGTGCCCTTTTTCTCTTTCGTACATCAAATCTCTTTCGTAACTTAAAAATTTATCTTATGTTTCTTAAAATTTGTCTTTTGTAACTTAAAATTTTGTCTTTTGTAAACCTCTTCTTATGTATACCTCTTTTGTAATCTGAAATTTATCTTTTGTGCAGTGAAGTTTTCTCTTTTGTAACTTAAAAATTTATCTTATGTATATAAAAAATTTATCTTTTGCAACTTAAAAATTTATCTTTTGTACCATTGCCCGCTTACTCATCGCTTTGGTCGGCTTGCTCCTCTTCTACCACTTTAGGATAGAGAAGTTTTTGAGCAATCTCGAACCTCGTCAAATTATAAGGGGCAATTTCACAAATCTTATGGTCAATCATTGAAAGTAGGTCGTCACTTTCCTTACAAGGCTCAATAGGAAGTCTTAGGGTTACCCCCTGTCTTTCCACCTTTCTCCCGCTTTCAATATCCTTATAGGTTGCATTTTCAAAGAGAAGTTCCGCCCTATAGCCTGTCCCACAAATCATATTGTATTTTATATTTTCAATATCCACTTCAATTATAGGTTCTGTCTTTTGAACGACCTCATCAATATCAATGGTAAACTTCATTGTAAACGAATTGTCAATCACCTGAGATATCTGCATTGAGTAATCTTTCGGTTCTTCCTCATCGTAGAGTTGCCCAAGCACATAGGTTTTAGTAGGTCTTTTTAACTCGCCTTGCAAAAGGCTTATTTTCTTGATGCGAAGATAACGTTTCCCGCCCTCTTTTATGCTTGAGATAATCACTCCCGCGTCGGTGATTGTCCTTTCAGGTACGTCGTAAATAATTTCCTGAGTGTTTGATTTGCCCAGTGGTTTTAGTCGGTAAAATTTTAGGTTTTCAACAAACTTTGCAAGAATATCTTTAAACTGACTAAACCCTAGTAAAACGTAATGGCACTCTCTGTAATTTTCAAACTCTTTCTCTTTATTTTCCAAACCTTTCCCCTTTTTAGTATCCTTTTGATAGTTTAATAATACAACAAATCATTTCAAAAATCAAACATTTATTAAGTTTTTTTACTTTTTATTCAATTTAAAAAGGAAAAATTTGTAAACTGCGACAAAATATCAAAAAACTCGACAAAATTATCTATAAAAACATTTTTTTGTTAAAAAACAAAATAGTCATTTCCACTGATTAAAATAATAAATTTTGGCAAACATTAAATAAAAAGGAGTAAAAAATGCTGTTTAACGACTCGGTAACTAAAGAAAATGTCGCAAGAGGTTTTGCTGGACTATGCCAAGACCATGCAAGGTATATTTTTATATCAAAAAGTGCCTTGAGTGAGGGCTATGCGTATATTAGTTGCAAGATTAAGGAGATTGCAGAGCAAAAACTTGCTCATGCCTCTGTGCTATATTCAGTCATGCTAAAAGAGATTAAACATAAAGACAATGTAAATATTGAGGCAGGCTATCCATTTGAAAATCACCTATTAAAAACCTCACTTCTCGACTCGGCAGAAATTGAGAGTTACCAAGCAAACAATGTCTACCCTCATTTTGCTAAAATAGCGTCAGATGAAGGCTTTGAAAAGATAGAAGAAATATTTACAATGATAAGCAAGATAGGTCAAGAAAATGCAAGGTTTCTAAACTTGCTGGCACAAAAATTTGAAAAACATACTCTCTACGAGTCAAAAGAAAAAGTTGAATGGGTCTGCTCTAACTGTGGACATCGCTCTATAAGCAAGAAAGCATGGGAGAACTGTCCACTCTGCAACTATCCAAAAGGCTACGTCGTCATCCCTTTTGATAAAAATTAGACTATATTGTTAGCATTTCTCGACATTTATCTACCTTTCTCAACGTTTATCAACATTTATCTACCTTTCTTGATATTTCTCGACGTTTTTAGACAAATTTAATACTTATTTAGACGTTTTTCAACATATCACGTCTATTTTCGTCGCTAATCTACTTTTCTCGGCATTTCTAAACTTTTCTCAACGTTTATCTACTTTTATCAACTCTTATCAACTTTTCTCGGCATTTCTCAACTTTTATCAACCTTTCTCGACGTTATATCTTGTTTTTCGACAAATTTTTCAAAAAACCACATAGAAATTTTATCTATGCGGTTTTATTATCAACTAACTTATCTCTAATATCAATTCTATTCCTTTCCAGAAACCAAGTTTTTGAAACTTTGTCCAAACTTGAATACAGGTGTTACACCTGCTGGGATAGTAATTCTCTCTTGTGTCTTTGGATTGATACCCTGCTTTGCCTCTTTCTTCTTAAGTTCGAAAGTGCCAAAACCATCTATTGATATTTTCTCTCCTGTCTTTAAAGTATCAGCAATTGTTGCTGCAAATGCCTCAAAAGCAAGTCCTGCATCCTTTTGTGTAAAATTTGCCTTGTCAGCGAGTGCTTTGATAAATTGTTTTTTGTTCATTAAGTCATATCTCCTTTTATTTTTTATGGCTCTAACCTAAGCAAATAAGTTTAAAACCTTACACTTATTATAGCATAAATTCTCTTTATTTACAAACGATTTTGCACTATACTGTGAAATATTTTACAATCTCTTCCCAGATAATTGAAAGATATTGGACTACCCTATTAAACACACCACTCAGCAAGTTTGTGCTGTTGTTGCCGTCTCTTATAATTCTTACCACCTTGCCGTAAATATTGTCCACACTATCTGTTCCGCTGTCTCGACAATCACCGCTAAAGACTCGGTTATCACCCATATAAAAGATTTGGTCGGGAACATCCTCATCTTTATCACTTCCTACTGTGAAAAACTGGACAGGGATAGTCTGCTCACTGTCACCACTACTGAAAATTATATTGTGCGTTGTAGTTTGCCTGCCATTAAGAAAGGTCTCATAAAAGGAGACATCATATTGGAAGAAATCTTCGCCTATCACACGGTTGCTGTCTGTCCAATCCTCGTAACTTAATATATAGTCCTCATATATAACATATGGGTCGTCTTGCCCTGTATAGACAATATTATCAATACTATCACCCTTTTTAATTCGAACAAAACGCATTTCATACTCACCGTTTTCGCCGACTGGCAACTTAACTATACTTATTTGGTCACCCTCAAAGGCAAGAGCACGTTTGATAATATAATATTTTTTGTCTTTTACTGTAGGCGGTTTAAACTCTGTGCGGTCGACAATTATAATATCACCATAATCTATATCATCTGTGTATTCAATATACACCTCGTCTTGAATAATGCCATCTTCGGTCTCAATTGGTGATGGATTTATAGTCGGTTGCATTGAGATATCTTCAACACTCATAGTGGTATATTTTACACTGAACAAAAGGTCTGCTATAAGGGAAAATAGCACGAAAAAATAAAACGCTATCAATAGGTACAAAAAAACTTTACGTTTCATTTGACTTCTTTGAACGTCTCTAAAATAAATTCCCTGCGATTCTCCATCAAATACGAGTTCTTCATCTGAATAGTTAATCAATCAACTCCTCCCTTTGCCACCACAATAATAGCATTTTTTAGTCTTTACAGTCAAATCTTATCTGCCCTTAGCGAGAAAAGATGAAATTCTGACCAAATTATCTCATTGCTGTTTTCATGTCCGTTCGTTTTGAAAAGATACAACACAGCAATTTTACTTAATTTAGCAAAAATTATCTCGCTATTGTCTATTTGTTCGCTTTGAAAAAACACATCCACAGTAGTTTTGCCTATAGAGGTTATATTTCTTAGAAAACTCTATACTCTTTTTGTATCCGTCTTGCTTTTTGTAGTTACCCTCTAAAAACTCTATCCCCTCCTCGCACTCAACCGCCTTGCCAATTGCGTTTATAACGGTTGAATTTTTATGAGGCGAGACGGTCAAAGTGGTACCAAACAGGTCAAAGCCAAGTTCTTTTGCCCTCTTAGCCGTCTTTGCAAGTCTAAGTTTAAAGCAGACAGGGCATCTCGCACCGCCCTCCCTTTCATTTTCAAGACCCTTGACCTTGCACAAGAACTCCTCAGGATTGTATCCGTCCTCAATTACAGGAACATTCACAATCTCGCAGTAACGTTTCTGTTCGGCAAGTCTATGTCTATACTCCTCATCGGTGTCAATGTTGGGGTTATAATAATATATAGTTATATCATAATCATCCTTTAAAAAGTCTATAACCTGCGTGCTACATGGTCCGCAACAGGAGTGAAGTAAAAGTCTTTTCATTATTCCACCGTCCTAAGTAACTTGACAAGGTCAGCAAAAACCCTCTCTTTTTTGAGAAGTTTTTTGATGTCGCTATCGTATGAGTCCATGGTTATCATAAAACAGCCAAGGCAGTCTCCGCAGTTGACAAAGACCTGCATGGTATAGATTAATTTATCATGATAGCCCTTTATAACAAAGGTTGGAAAAACATATTCGCCAAGTTTCAGGTTGAAATTGCCTGCAAGTTCAAATTTGTCGGTCAGTTTTTTGTAACTCTTTGTCAGTTCCTGATAACTTGCAAAAAACTCGTCAGGGTCCCTGTGTAACTCAAAAAATGAGATGACTTTTCCATCATCCGAGAGATAGTTCTCTCTATTGTAAAACCCTTGACCGTTGACTAGGTTGTACTTATCAGAAGTTAAGTGATACCCTGCTGGCAACTCAAAGGACATTTCATTTAGTGTGTCAATAACTCGCCTCATAGCCTCTCCATTTCTATTACCTATTTATTATGACACTTAAAACAAGAAAAGTCAAGGCGAAAGTGCGATTAAAGTGGTTTTCAAGTTAAAATCATATGTAAATTCCAAGTTAAAATCATAGGTAAATGCTATTATGACAAACATTTTTGAGGTCACAGGGAATTAAAAATTGACCGAACCGCTAAGAGCATACATCATCATATCATTCACACTGCCGTCAGTGAGATAGTAAACGAGAATTTTACCGTCTCGCTTGTATGAGACTATGTTTTGGTCTTTGAGTTGCTTGAGTTGATGAGATATAGTCGTTTGGTTTATATTTAATAGGTTAGAAAGGTCATTGACGCACATATTTTGCATGGCAAGGCAGGTCAAAATCTTTATCCGCGTCGAATCTGAAAAGTTTTGAAAGTAGTCGGCAAGTTTTGATATATCGCTCTCCTTTGGAATGCATGAGAGTATCTCCTGTTTGCTCCTCTCTGATAATAGTAAATATCTATTTTGCATAAATTTCTCCTTTTTTGAACATTTGAAAATTTAAAAACATATATAATCTTGTAATCTTACAAATTTATTATCTCAAATGCAGGCGAAAAAGCAAAATAGAAAAAACCACTATTTTGTCTAATGTGAAGGAATTTTGTAGTTAAGGGGGAATTATGATAACATCACAAAATATCTTGTTTGTTCTACTTTTGTCTGTCATAGCAAATGCGACTGACACAAACTTGAACACTAACACAAACTTTTTGCTTTTACTTCTTTTAGCACTTAGCGGACAAAACAATTATTACCCTGGCGGTAGTGGTTGCCATCAGAACACCTGCCCTGGTCAAAACTTTAACACCTTTGGCACTTTCTTTTAATAATCAGTAGATTATTGCAAAAATCAACCATTTAATCAAATTACACTTATTAAATATCCTTTTCTTAAAGTACGAAAGGGATATTTTATTATAAGTAATTTTAAATTTTAGGTCATAAAGTTTATGTAGTCTTATAAAATTTAAAAAAATTTAAAAAATTAACAAAAAAATTAAATAAAATTATTCAGATTTGCCAAAATATATTATGATAAATTAAAAAAATAAAAAAAATTGAGAAAAATGTTAAAAATTGTTTTGAGATATTATTTTTTTATGCTATCATAAACTTGTAAATTAAAAAGGAATAAATAAAAGGAGGGGAAAATGTATTCTTTAATTAATGCTTATGCTGATAGTTGGACAAGTTTCATTAACCAAATGAGTGGCTTAGGTACTGACCAACAAGAACTTTTGGGAACTGTTTTCAACATTATCTCTATCGTACTTTGGGTTGTTCTTGCCATTGTTGGTGCAATCGGTTCAATCTATGCAATCTACCTCGGTGTTCAACTTGCAAGGGCTGACGAACAAGGAAAACGAGATGATGCTAGAAAACATTTGATTACAACTGTCATTGCAGTCGGTGTCACTGTTGCACTTATTCTTGTATTTAACATCTTCTTACCTATGCTTCTTGCTGCATTCAACGTTGGTATGTCTGTTACAGAAGGCGGTGGAGAACAACAAGGCGGTGGACAACAAGGAGGCGGAGAAAATGTACAGTCTATGATTACATTCTTCAGCAATGTCAAAAATATGATTAAATGCAGTTTGTAACCCCTACTAATTGATATTAATAAAAGGCTCACACTATGTGGGTCTTTTTATAATAAAAAGAAATTTTTTGCAATAAAATTCGTCACATATATAAGATATCCAAAATTTGTAATATTTTAATTTTTACAATTCATTTGAAAAATAATTAAAACCTATAAATTTAATTAAATTATTATCCCCAATTTAATTAATAATTTTAATTTTTCTTTTTAATACCTTTTAATTTTCTTGCAAAAATATTAAAAATATGTTATTATCTATTTTAGAAAGTTGAATTTTCTTTTTTATATTAGATTTTGAAAATAAAATTTTCAGTTTAGGAGAAAAAATGCAGGGATTTTTATCTTTATTGAATTATTATTATACAGGTTCGTCATTGTCTTGGCTCAATGACGTCTATGATATTCTGCCACCTATCCTCTATACCATACTCGCTGTCGTGGGTGGTGCTGGAAGTGTCTATGCCATTGTGCTTGGTGTCAACCTCGCTAAGAGTGAGAGTGACGACAAGCGAAAAGCCGCTGCCTCAAGAATGAAAAATACCATTATTGGTGTGGTTATCTTGCTTATCCTCGTACTGTTTATCACCCTTGCACTCCCTGAAATTTTAAAAGCAGTATATCCTGAAAACGTTCTGCCAGATAGTTATCGCCCTGGCAACAATGAGACGGAGGCGGTAAACTTAATTCTTCATTCAATGAAAATTTTAAGTTAAGATTCAGACTGTCGAAAAACGTCGCGACCGAAAAATTTTAAAAATTTTTCTTACTGCGTTTACTGTGAAACACCTAAAAACAGTCATTTAGGACTACTAAACTCCTGCTTTTAGGTATTTCCCGAGCCTTGCCTCGCTCGTTTTTGTACAGCCTGATAATTTGTGTCTATAGTTTGAATTTTAAGTTAAGATTTTATATAGGTTTTTATATTAATAAAACATCGGAGAAAATATTTTGAAATGTTTGTCTAAAAACTGAGTTGCAAGAATATTTCTGTAATTGAATAATTTTTGTTTTTTGTCAACAAACTTTAATTTTTATCATATTAAACTTGTGTAAGGAGTCTCTATGCACAAGTTTTTTTGTAATTATAATCCGCTCACCGAAAAATATGAACTTAGTTTCAATCGCAATATGTTCTTCTCCCCTCGTGTGAACGTACTTGCCGAAAACACCCTACTCCCTGAAATTAGGTCGCTACTGCAGGAGATTTATGATAGCATTTCCGTCTTAAAAGATAACATCACAGTTTCAGAGCAGTTGGAAATTTTGGACCAAAGTGAACTGCTCCTGTCAAACCTCTTTTATTCCCTTTTTGCCTCACCGCTTGAGTTAAATAGCAATCAGCCGACGCAGGTTGTAGTCAAAGACCTGCTCGCTAGCACAATCAAAAAAGCAAGTACACTTGTGGAAAAGATAAATATTCCAGAATACAACCGACTTGCTTTTCTACTTCTTAATAATTTTCAAAATCTGCTCAATATGCAACTTTAATTATTGTTAAATTAATACTTCATTTTTATATCGTTAAATTTCTAAGCAACGCATTATGAATTTTCTCTGTCACTTTCGCTCTCAAGTTCGTTTATCCTATCAAGCACAGCACAGAAAAACATTACATCAAATGATGACATTCTCATTTGGTCGGCAACATAGTTCGCAAACACATCAAGCACAATATCATTTGCCTTTCTGTCTGCATCATTGCGAGATTGATATTCTTTCAAAAGAGTCAAGAAATCATCAACAAACTCCTCGTTATCTTTTACCTTATGTTTTTCAAGATATTTTGCAAGTTCATCAATCTCCTCGAGCGAATAGTCTTTAAGTTTATCTAGAAAAGAGACCTTTGCCTTTCTGTCCTCTTCAAGTGTTTCCTTTTGTTTGGTATAAATAGGCTGACCTATTGTCACCTTATCCATTAGTTCAGCATTGTCCTTTGCATTATAATAAGTTAGTGCAACATCACACTTATCAAACAGAGAACCTGCCTTTATAAGTCTATCCTCAAAAAACTTTTTACTGTTCATAACATCCACCTTTTAATAATAAGTAAAATTAAGTTATCACCTTAAATAACCTAAGGAATAACTCTATTAATATTATACCACGTTTGTTAAAATATGCAATACTTTTAACAATTTTTTTGCAAATTGCTATCATTTTTTGTCACTTTTACATATTATGTGACTGGAGCGAATGCTCTAAGAGAGGTTTTTATGACAAACTTTTTTAATAGAAATTGCTGTAATAGACCTTCACCTTGCAGAAATATAATAATCTCTGGCAGTGCCACTGGTGCAACTGGTCCTGCAGGTCCTGTAGGTCCGACTGGTGCGACAGGGCTTAGCATAACTGGTCCTACTGGTCCTACTGGTCCTACTGGTGCTACAGGCGCGACTGGTGCGACCGGTGCTACAGGTGCGACCGGTGCAACTGGTGCTACTGGTCCTGCTGGCAACACCTTCACAGTAGCCTCAACAACTACCCTTACCCCTGGCGCTGATGCGACAGTTACCACAACTCAAGTTGGTGATGCGGTATCATTTGCTTTTGGTATCCCTGAAGGTGTAACAGGTCCGACTGGTGCGACTGGCGCTACTGGCGCGACAGGTGCTACTGGTCCTACAGGTCCGACTGGCATTTCAGTTACAGGTCCAACTGGTCCGACAGGAGCCTCAATCACAGGTCCTACTGGTGCTACTGGTCCAACGGGAGCGACGGGTCCGACTGGTGCAACTGGTCCTACTGGTGCTACAGGTCCGACTGGTCCGACTGGTCCTACAGGCGAATCAATTACAGGCGCTACAGGTCCAACAGGAGCCTCAGTTACAGGCCCTACTGGAGCAACTGGTCCGACTGGTGCTACAGGTCCGACGGGTCCTACTGGCGCGACTGGTGGTGGTCTTGCTGCTTATGGTGGTCTATACAACAACGCGACACAAACACCAACTTTAACAACAGCGAACACTTTTGTTCAACTTGAACTCAACACTGCTATGCCTGAACTTAATACTACAAACAGTGCAAACGCAATAACAGTTACAGAGGCAGGCGACTACGAAATTTCATACAATATTGACTTGACTGCAACTGCTGGACTTACATTCTCGGCAGAGGCAAGAGCAAACACTACCCCTATAACACAATCAATTACAACAAGCACTGCGACAACGACTACGACAGGCGGTGGCACGTTCAATGCAACACTGACCTGCTCGTGCATTGCAACTCTCTCGGCATCTGATGCCATTGACCTTGCTTTGACAACGACAGGAACCCCTTCTGGTACGACAACAGTTCAAGCAAACGGAAGTTGTATTTTAACAGTTAAAAAACTCAATGATTAATTTTTAAAATCACTTTGAAAAATATTTTGTTTAACTTTCAAAATCATTCCGATTTTAAAATGTTTTGATATACTTTCAAAACACAAACTTAAAATGTTTTGATTAACTATAAAATCAATTTGAAAGAAAAAATATTTTTAATAAATTTCAAAAAATAAGGCAAAGAAATTTGCATAACTAAAAGAGAATGACGGTTATGGAATTATCCTTAAAGTGCTAGACTTTTTGGATATCCAAAATTATATCATTCTCTTTTTCCATGCTGTTTACTATTTGTTCTTATATACTTTTTGGTTATAATTAAATAACTTTCCGTTTTTAACTACTAAATTATTTAAAGTTTTTTCTAAACCTTTCTAGGCACTGGCTGATAACCCTTTTAGCCTCATCACTTCCGCGGAGAGATTCAACATTGACCTTTTTGTGTTCGAGTTGCTTATACACAATCAAGAAATGCTCGAGTTCCTCGGCTGTGTGCTTTGGCAGTTGTGAAATATCCTTGTACTCATTGTACTGAGGGTCACCAAATGGAATTGCTATGATTTTTTCATCATGCTCATCCCTATCCGTCATAGCGACAACACCTATTGGATAACACCTGACGAGGCTCAGTCTTGCAAGCGGTTGACTGCAAAGTACAAAGACGTCAAGAGGGTCGTCATCCTCGCTAAGAGAAAGAGGGATAAACCCATAATTCATGGGATAATTTGTGCTGGTGTAAAGCACTCTGTCTAGGATAAGCATACCAGTCTCTTTGTCGAGTTCATACTTAGTCTTGTCACCCTGCTGAATTTCTATGCAAGCAACAAAATCGTCTGGCTTAACACGCCCTGAGTCAATATCTTTCCAAATATTCATAAACCACCTCGCCTTTCACTGTTTTTTATAGGACCTCGCACCTGTCAGGCTTTTCGTCGTCGACCCTCGCACCTGCCGTGAATTTTGTCGCCAAATCAAACACCTATCACGTTTTTCTTCGTCGACTTCGCAAGTCCGTCTCGTTTTTAGTTACTTTCGAACCTCGCACCAGTCTCGTTTTTTGTTTTCATGGTCGACCTTCACAAGTCCGCCTGCGTTTGCTTAGAAACAAATCAAAATTTGCCTGTCTCAAACCTTGCTCTGCTCCTGTCCCTTCTCGTTTTCCCTGCCTTACGGTTGAATTTTATCACACAAAAACCCAGCAAGTCAACGTTATATGACACTTTTTTGAACATTTTTTCTAGCGAAAGAATAAATATTCTTGTAAAGGAGTTTCTATGGCAAACGAAGATTTTTTGATTGGTGCAAATGATGAGCATGGAGTAATGCCTGCAACACCTGGCAAGCGTACACCATTTATCTCTCAACTTGGCAGACAAATCTACGAAAACGAGTTCAACCGTGTGGCGAAGAACAAGTTTATTGAGGCTTGCATGAGGCAAGACTTTTCCGTTTTCGACGTCAAAAGCGAGTTTCAAGATATTTCAATAAACGAGAGAGTTAGGCGGATAAATTCTGCAAACCTGACACTGCTTGTTACCTTTGCCTACAATGCTAATGGCGAGGAGTTTAACTCGGCAAGCGGACTTGAAGTTTATTATTCGCCACTAAACGTCAAGGCAAGTCAAAGTCAAGCACTTGCGCAAGACCTCTATAACCGCCTCATTGAAGGTACGACTCAAAATGGGCGAGGAGTTAAACCGCTGGACGTGGGAGTTCTCTCCTCGGTCAACTGCACCTCCGCTCTTATAGAGGCTGGGTTTATGACCAATTTCCGCGAGGCTGGGCTTATGCTAAACCCCCTCTTCGTAACTGAGGTGGGCGAAGAGGCTTGCCAGGGTGTTTGCGACTTTCTGGGAGTGCCTTTTATCCCTCGTGATAACCTTGACAACTACCCTCTTCTTAGGCAAGGCAGTCAAAACAACTTCGTATATCTGTTGCAGTTTATCCTTGTCAATGATTACGGCTATAACCTCAGCATTGATGGTATCTTTGGCAGTCGAACGGCATCCGCAGTGCGTGATTTTCAGGCGAACAATTCACTTGCAGTTGATGGCTTAGTTGGAAATAACACCTGGAAATACCTCTTAACCCTGCCGACCTATCCTCTTCTTCGTCAGGGACTTCGAGGCTCGTACGTCAGATTTTTGCAACAATTGCTTGAAAGCAAGTTTTATCCTGTCGGCTCAATTGATGGTATCTTTGGCAGTCGAACGGCATCCGCTGTCCGCTCATTTCAGTCGGCAAATGGTCTCGACGTTGACGGCATAGTCGGACCTAACACTTGGAACGCACTTGCAACAACGTGAGAGAATATTTCATAACTTGTTAGAAATAAACATACAAAAACTTGAAAGCACTAATAGTGAAGTGAGAGACTTTTACCTTATCTGATAGAAATAAATCTACAAAAACTTGAAAGCACTAATAGTGAAGTGAGAGAATTTTACCTTATCTGTTAGAAATAACCCTACAAAAACTTGAAAATGCTTATATTAACGTGAGAGACTTTTGCCTTATCTGATAGAAATAAAACATTTCACAAGATGAAAAAATTTTTGAAAAAGTATCAAGTCAGTTTTTTAGCATTGCTTTCAAGAGGTCACAAATCAATTTTGTATCTCATAAACCATTTTTCTAAGAGACGTTATCAAATGAATTTTGTTTTTGGAAACATTTTTAAAGTATGCAAACAAATTATTTTTGTTTCTCTAGAGCCATTTTTTTAAAAGATGTTACCAAATTAGTTTTGCTTCTCTAGAGCACTCTTCTAAAGACACTATCAAATCAATTCTCTCTCTAGAACTATCAAAAATACAAATTTCTAAGTGATTTTCATAGCATAATATCTTCACAGCAAAACTTCTATTTTTCGGAGTAGAAGTTTTTGTTGTCTAAAAAGTTAAACTTCTTCTCTGATAAAAACTCTTGGACACTGCTCACCATGATTTTGCAAATTGAAAAGTTGGACTTTTTACTCTCACTCCCTCGCGCGCACGCACGCGCACATGATAGATAATTTATTTTATTTTTCGACAGACAAAAAAATATTATTCTTTATTCTTAATCTTTATTCTTTATTCTTATATAGGGATAATTCGGGCACAATTATCTCTTAATTATCTTCTAGTTATCTTTGAAATATGTTGAAATTATCTTGAGATGATAATTAAATGGCGTTATCCATATTTAGTGTATTCTTTATATAAATAACAGCATATTTAGTTAAAATATATCAATTTTGCAATAATTTTAAAACAAAAATTTGTCTATTTAAAAAGATAATTTTGAGATAAAACGAGGATAATTCGAAGATAACTAGAAGATAATTCGAGATAATTCAGAGATAAAAAGATAATTATTATCTTTTATCTTTTTTGCTTAAAAATATGCAAATCTACTCAATTTTTCCCTGACTTCTTCTTTACATTGACAATAATTTGACTTGACTTTATAACTATAACATTCTACTTTCTTTATAGGTTAATAAATTTCAAGTTTGCATTTGATTTTACTGCCACTGAAATAGGCAAGGTCAGGATAGAAATCTTTTGTATTTGTGACATCTCTATCATTAGTGAAGTGTATTTTGCCATTCTCAAAGAAAATTGACGCGTCAAAAATTTCAAAATGACAACCAAAATTCTCGGTAAAATTGGAAGAAAACTGAGCATTTTCTATATAAAAATGTACTTTAGAGTGCCATGTAGTATTATGTCGTATGTTGTATTGTATACAAGATACTATATGTTGTTATAAATGGTTATTTTGCTTTAAATATTCGCGGAGGGAATTTAGGCGAAGTTCAAATTCATAACGCGTCAGCACGGTCTCTGCTGGGTTTACTTTGCCAATGTGGTGCAAGATGTATTTATCTCCGCTTGCCTCTAAAAACCTCTTATAAAGCGGGTTCTTGCTTGCTGATAGAAAGAGTTCGTCAACAAAAATTTGATATTCCTCGCTGTCTCTATACATCTCTCTGCCCTGCCAATAGAGTTTACCGTCTCTAGTCCAATCGTCCAAAAGGTTTGCTCCTCTTGTGTGGTAGGCATCAAGACCGCTGTAACTTAAAACAAGGTTTTGAAGGTGTTTGTCTTTATACTTTATCCCCTGCATTACGCCCTCAATACTTGCCACCTTTTTGCCTCGAAAGGTAAATGAAAGAGGATAGAGATTTGATAGCCCTCTTGATAGACTGTTCTTTATATTATAGCCAATATTTAAAAATCTTTCGCCCTCGCCGTACTTTTTATTTTCATCCTCAACAATCTCGCCATCATAATAAATACAGCCATCTTTTTCGGTTAGCATTTTGTAGTCAAGCGAAAAATTTTTCCTAAACTTTGTGTATTTTGAAATCTCTTTCTTGTTCATGCTTTATCCTTTTTAACCTCTATTTGCTTTTCTAATTATTTTGTTATCTAATAAATTTAAATTTTAAAGAATTTAAATTACCCCCGCTTGTATCATTAATTCTCCTTTTTCTTTTTCAAATCAATCTTTCTAGCAACTCATTAAGTTCTGGAATTTTGTATATTCGGTGATAACCATCAAAATGATTGTAACCTTTTAAATAAACACCCTTTGCATTTGTATCCTCAATAAAGCGGGTAAACTTTTCGCTGTTACCATCATCCTCATCAGAATAAAGGCAGTAAATATCTTTGATACTTTTGACATAATCAAAATCTTCCTGTTTTAAATATGCCTGTGTTTTAACCTTAACCGTGTAATCATTTCGCTTTGATGGGTATGAATAAATTGCACCTGGTGCAACTGCAATGTAACTTTTTGGTATAAAATTATGCTCTCTTGCAAACCTTATAAAGTAGGCATTTCCTATACTATGAGCAATCACTATTGAATCTTTTGAAAGTCTGCCATTTTCAAGATATGAGGAGAGCATTTTGTCAAACTCCTCATAACTGCTCTTTTCCCTTATAGGAAACTCTGGCATAACGCAATCAATTTCTTTTGCCGTCAAATAATCCTTGACATCTTTCCCCCAAAACTGCAATGTGTCGCCATTTAGTGAATGTAAGATAAAGACATTTATTTGCTTCACGTTTTACTCCTCTTTTTTCCAAAATTATTATACCATATTTAATTGCGTTTTTAAAATGTTTTATAAAAATGATTTTTACATTTTTTGGTTATTGTTTACAAAAAGGTTGATAAAAAAAAATTTTTGTGTTAAAATTTAAAGGTATTTAAAGGCAATAACTATATTTTGAGAGCATTGTGCAGTACCATGCAAGTTTTACAAATACAAAACCTAACAAAACAGCACAAAGTAAACTACCTTTAAAAGAACAAAATCGTATAATGTTTTTATGGAGACGTACCGAAGTGGTCGTACCGGGACGCACTCGAAATGCGTTTGTCGGGAAACCGGCACGTGAGTTCGAATCTCACCGTCTCCGCCAAGAGAAAAAACTGCGTTTCTGCCTAATCTCACTTGCAGTGAGATGCATGGCAGTAGCACTTGTTTTTTCTCCACTCACGCCAAACGTAAATGCTGACGCATTTAGCGTGTCTTTTCTCTATAAGGATACTATTTAAATCCTGCACTCTTGTTTCTACTCACGCAAAGCGTGAGGTTTGAAACTCTTTCGTTTGTTTTCGCCGTTACTGCGCCAATCGTAAATTCACTCTCGTGAATTTAGCGCAACTCTTTTTTTATAATGTTGCTATTTAAAAACTGCATTGTTGCTTATTTTTGCATGAAATGCGAAAAGTTGCGCCCTAACATTTGTTCTCGCTGTGCTCGCACCAAACGTAAATAACCTGATGTTGCACGACTGTCCTATAAGTTAAAATTAATTTAGATTGAAATTAGTTTAAATTGAAATTAATAGAAATTGAAAAAGTTGAAATTAATAGAGATTGAAATTAATATATAGGATGTATCACCGCTTTTCCAAACTTAGATTACTTGGAAAACAAAATATTAATAAAAAATATAATTCGAGGATATTATGAAAAAAATTAAAGTTATTATTGATACAGACCCTGGAGTTGATGACACCGCTTGTCTCGTGTTCGCACTTCACGACAAAAAACTTGATATAAAACTTTTGACTACCGTCTCGGGTAATGTTCGTGTAAAAACTGGCACACGTAATCTTTTGCATATCCTCGACAGATTCAACCTTGACTACCCTGTCGCTATGGGTGCTGAAAAGGCAATGTATAGAGTAACTCCTACCGCCGAAAATGTTCACCAAAAAGAAGGCATGGGTGGTTATATTCCGCCAAATGAAGTCAAGCATAAAATAATTAAAGAAGATGCGGTTGAGGCAATGTACAGAGTGCTCAAAGAGGGCAATGGAGACATTATCCCTATTGTGCTTGGTCCACACACCAACATGGGCTGGCTTTTAACAAAACATCCTGATATAATCTCAAAAATACCTAAAATTATCTTTATGGGCGGTTCACCATATGGAGTGCCAGGATTTCCTGACCATATCTCTTTTAATATCCGCTCCGACCCTGAGTCATTTAAAATTGTCCTTGACAGTAAAATTCCTCTTGTCATGGTGCCATCAGACATGGGTCGAAGAAAGGCTTATCTAACCGAGAACTACGTCTACCAAATCCGAGACACCAACGAGGTTGGTAAGTTTTTGTTTCAGATGTATGATAAATACTGGGAGCGAAATTTCCCTGACAAACGAATAGCGACAAACGACACCTGTGCCTATATTTATCTGACACACCCTCACCTCTTCAAGTGCAAACGTGTTGAGGTAACCGTTGACACCGAGGAGACTCCTGGTAAAACATTTGTCAAGTTTGACAGGTCAGGACATATACTTTTGACTGTTGCGGTAAAACGAGAAAAATTTTTAAAACTGTATGATAAAAAACTTCATGAATTTGATAATTTTAAGTTTGATGATAATTAAAAAGGTCTTATATGATAAATATAATTAACAACAATTAATAAAAATATGTTTCATAAAAAATGCATAATTATTTGATATTTAATTATGCTTTTTTATTGTTTTTTGTTGCTATTTTATGTTTATGTAATTATTTATTTTTATTATTTAATATATTTTTATCTTTTAATTTATTTTCTACATTTTATTAAAATGTTATTTTTATTAAATAAATAGTGTATTTTTATCATTTTTTGGTTAAAAAATCTTTATTTTTTTGGTATTTTTTATTAATTTTCGTATATTTTTGCAATTTTCTATTATTTTTTTGTATTTTTTTATTTATTTTTTATTAGATTTTTCATTATTAAAAAATTTCTCATTATACATGACTGATGGGTGCTCTGGCTTATATTTTTTAGATAACTGGTGATAATGTCTTGCAAGATGTTTTTTGCCTAATTTATAATAGCAAACGCATAGTTCTATTGCGGGCAAAAATGTGTAACAATCAAGATTTACAAACCCGCCACCCTCCACATTTGGTTTTGCCTTTAGTGCCTGTTTAAACCAAAATATTGCCTGATTTAACATATTTTTCTTCTCAAAGATTTTGCCTATTTCGTAGAGGATTTCACCTCTTGGAATGTCATAGATAAAGGAGCCGAAAAGCGAGGTTAAACCATTGTCAAGTTCGCCTTGAAGTTGGTAACAACGTGAGAGGTTTAGACAAGCCTCAATGTTATTTTCCACCCAACCTTTACCGCCTGAGAGAAAGACTGAAAACTGGTGCAGTGCCTCTGATATTTTGTTATTGTAATAGAGTTCTCTTGCATAGTAAAATTGTTGGCGAGGAGTCAAGGTTCTGCCCTCGCTTAGCATTCGTTTATAAATTGTCAAATTTCTATCGGTATAGGGCTTATTTTTATGGCTATGAAAGACCTCTATATCCTCTCTTGTAAGTATCTTTCCGCTTGGAATTATCACCTCATGGATGGGGTCGACAAATCTAAGTGAGGGTTTGTTTTTGACAATTCTCTCTCTTAGATAGTGAAAAATCGGTTTATAATTGCTGTCAAAAGAGGCAACATAACTGCACATAATACAGTCGCACTCCTCTCCCTTCTCTTTCCACTCGTTTATCTTTTTAACGGTATCAGGAAGCACTATATCATCACCGTCAAGCCAAATAATATACTCGCTTTTTGCCTTATCAAAGGAGAAGTTTCTCGCCTTTGAAAAGTCGTAAACCCACTCAAAATCATAGACCTTATCTGTGTACCTGCTGGCAATCTGTTTTGTCTTATCTACCGAGCCTGTATCCACAATGATTATTTCGTCGGTGCAATCTTTGATAGAGGAAAGACAGTTATCTAAATTTTCTTCCTCATCTCTCACAATCATGCATAGGGATAGTGTTTTCATATTCTAATTATATGTTAAGAAAAATAAATTTGTTTTTCGCTTTTAAATAATTCTAATAACTTAACCTATTTATACATTTTTATTGCTATTTTCATTTATTTTAAATATTTTTATTAATTTATGCAAATAAATAAAGTGTTATTATATTTATATATAACATTTATTATAAATATTGTATATATTTCGTCAAAATATTTTGATTTTTCGCCCTACTATGTTAAAATCATAATATACAAAATTTGAAGAGGTGATTTATGTCTAACATAAAAAAATTATTTAACACTTTTATTCTATCTTTTGCTATGGTGGGCCTATTGTGCCTAGGAATTTTTCTCCCTACAAATAGCGGTCTTTCAGCAGCGGCTGTCCCACCAACCTATCAGGGCATTGTGAATGATAAACCTGATTATTTTAAGGTAAGCCAAAATGGTACACCTGGAAATGTCGGCGAGGAAATATTCCTTATGCAAGGTGGTGACAGTGGAAGTTATATAAACACCGTCATTGGTGATAGCCTAATCAAAAATAACGGCGTGCTTAACAACCCTGAGCATACTGAAGAGTTCAACTATGCTTTCACTACAAGCGAAGAGGAACAACCTCAGCAGTACTACTATTTTACCTTCCAAAACAGTCTCTCCCTCTACTATAACCTCACAAATAAGCAGTTGCAGACAGGTCAAAGTGGTGACAACCTTATGTCAGGACAAAGTCTATCAAATTTTGTCTCCTCTCATGAATATGCCTACTCAATCACAAGTCTTGGTATTACCCCACAAAAACTTGATATAAATTTCTACCTTGACACTGTGAGCGGTCTATCATCACCTCAGTTTTCTTCAAATCACGTCATATTGAATCAGGAGGGAATTTATACACTCGTGGTTGACCTGAGATACTTCTACACAAACAATGGAGGTGTAACATTCTCAAGCGGTGTCAAAACAGTTTACTACACCTTTATGGTATTTAATCAGGATACATACTTTAACAGTTTTGGTCTGCCAAACATCACCCCTTCAACAAATATTCAAAGTTCCTCTCTTGCCTCGACTGATACATACTCAAGATATTATTTCTACAATTATTCCTACGCAGGCGACAGCGGACTTAATAACTACGACGCTCTTCCAACAATAACCTACAACCCTAACCGCTATCAAATAACAATTGATTATGTGGATATAAATGACTCAACCTTTACCTCAACCATCGTCTATGAAAATGGAGTGATAAGTCAGGTCGACAGTGATGGCGAGGTGATTGATGAGGAAGATTACTTTGTTCTTACTCACCTTGACGGCGAAAATATGAGTATAATCTTCCTAGACATCGGCAGTTATGATATATCTCTTCAATATCTATATAAATCTTCTCTGAATGGCGAGGACTACACCTTTGAACTGCCTTTAGATGAACTTGAGAACTCAAATCTTCAAAATAAGAAACAGAGACTATATATTTATGGTTACCAGGCAGTGTACTCAGATTATGCAAACATCGACCCTCTTACAAATCAGCCTCAAAGTGTGGAACTTAAATCATTTGACTATGACAGCGTCTCGGTTGAAAATTCTGCGGATATAACATCAAGAGTGAATAACTATCTGCAACAAAACTCCTCACTTCTTGACGGAGTAGCCTCAGAGCCAAATACAAGCAACCCTCTAAACTTTGTAAACTACAAAAATGTTACAGCACCTGTAACCTTTGACAATATCAAATTAGAGGCTATGCTACTTGAGTACATAAATCACGGCAATGGTGGAGAGTTTGTCAGCCCTGTTTCCACAAATCAGACACCTATCAAGTTTTTGTCAAATGCCACTGTTAGCACAAGTGACAGTTTCATCTACTCGCTTAGGTTTGACGGAAGCCAATACTCCTATTTATATAACGACCTTAATAGCGACGAGATTTACACCTCTGATGAAATTATAAAGACGAGATTTGAGGGATTTAATCAAAATGAGGCAGGAATTTATGCCTATGTAATTCAATATAGATATGAAAACTACCTGTCAGAGTCTGGTTCCCTTCAAAATACCTATTATCACTATCAAATTTTCTTCTTTGAGGTGACAAACTCCACTCCTAGTGTGACAGTTCTCGGTGATGACCTAAACGAAATTTATAACTCAGGTTACACAAACAAGGGAGTTTATATCATAAATGACTCGCAAAGCAATATTTTTGACGCAGATGTGCAAATTCTTCTGTCTGCTTATGACTACATAAACAAAACGCCATTCTTCCAAAATCAAGATATAACAAACCTGACAAGTTATGGAATGAGTTACAGATATTTTGATTATGCGACTGATGCGACTGAGAATTACCTAGATTATAACGAAAGAGTTGGCGGTCACTACGGAATTTATATCGACAAAGAAAATCGCTACGCAAACGCAAGATTTTCAATTCAGATTTACTCAGCAAATACCGCCACCCCTAGCACTCGCGTTTTCACAATTGATACAAACGAGATAGACGGAATTGAGGCAAGGAATGTATCAATCTCCTCAAGTACTACCTATAGAATAGGCGACACAATTGCCTCATATAACTCAAATCAACCAATGGTTTTCTCTTGGGATGAAAAGGATAGCGGTGCTATTACCTATGGTTATTTAAAGTATATCCCAATAACTGAGATTAACTATTACACCTCGCAGACAAGTCAGTCAAACCTAACACAACTGCTTTCTAGGTGGATAAATGACTATAATATCCTGCCTGTTTCCTATAAGATTAACCTAAACAACTCGTCTGCTTGGACTGAATATAGAAATTCTGCACCTTACACCTATACTATAGAGTCAACCTATGTGCGAACAAATGCTGGGTTCTATATCCTTGAAATTTACGACGAGGCAGGCAACTCCTCTTTTAAAATCTTCCTGCTCGACGACACAAGCCCTGTGTTTGTGCTTAGAGTGCAGTTTAACAATGTTACCCGTACAATTATGCAAAACAACATGAGCATACTTGTCCCTGAAGATAACACTCGAATGTGGGTAGAATGGGCTGGCGGAAAGGCTATCTACCTTGAAAATGTAGGCTCTTATTCAAGCATAACACCTTACACCTTTACAAATAACTATGATGAGGCAGTGCTAGACTTGCAGGAAAAACTAAACTCATTCTTTGACTATCATGTAAATGATGATATCCTTAACGTCACAGATATAGGTATTGCAACGGCAGGCTCCTCTTCATCAATTGAGACAGGTATAAGTTCATACAATGGCAACTATCTCGTCATTGACCTTGATAGTACCACCTATATAAGAAATACCGACGGTGACTACGTCGCATACACTGGTATCACTAATTTCCAAATAGATTTTATTGATGAGAGTGTAAATGAGGCTATTGAGGGAACATATCGCATACTGCTTAGAGATATGTCAAACACCTTAACCTCTGCTGACACCGAGTATAACTTCCTCAATAATCCTAGTGCTTTTATATCTTTCAATGTAACCTCTGATGAGGCAAGACTGTCAGTCGTTCGTGGAGATGAGGGTGAAATTTTGACCTATGCAGGTTTTGACCACAGTGGGAGACTCTACTCCTATGAGGATGAGGGAGACCTGTTATACACTCACCTGCCTGAACTTGACGGCTACGACCTGTCACAGACCGACCTAACATATAAATTCTCATACTACACCCCTACTGATACCGACCAAAAATTGACCGTATCCTTTATCCCACTTTCTGAGAATGGGTCAAGACTTGACTATGTACTTTTGAGGTACTACCCTTATGAAAAGGTATCGGCTGGAAGGGATACTGATAGTGACGGCGTGGATGATTTAACCTATTACTATTATGATATTTCAGATACTTATCAAGAATTATACCTTTACAGGCAAACGGAGGGTGTAGTCGCTGGCGAGGTGGTCTACTTTGAATTAGCACTCGGCACAGGCTCCTCACTGCAACCTGGCAGGTATGAGATTATTCGTCAATATGTCGAGGGCAATGCGACAGGTCAATATGACTATTTTCGACGCACTCTCACCTTTGACGTCGACGACTTTGAACTTATAAGTCCGCTTGAAACGGTATCGGCAAATGGAAATTCCTCACTTGAGAGCATAGTGGGTGGCGACATTGTACTTAGTTTCTACAGTGGCGAGGGCAACTCCTCAATTCAAGTGTCCTATCCTAGTTATTCTCAGAGTACAGGACTTAATAATGGTTCTTTCTACTCACAAGAGGAATTTACAAACGAATATGAAAACCCTAGCATAAGAGTTTCAGGCAATAAACTACCTTTATCGCTTTACATTCCAAAATATAAGTATACAACCTATTATGAGTATGACGAGGCAAGCAATACCTACTCAGTTAACTTCAATAACAACCTCTCCTATTATGGAAATGGCACTGTTAGACAGGAAGATGATGGTTACTGGTATGTGTTCTCTCAGGGAATTGCTATCTCTGGACCTTACACCTCACAGACAGATGCTATCTCTTACCTTAATCAATATGTATCAATTGAAGAATACGAGATTAGGGCTAAGATTGAGGCAAGAGTGGTTGAGGGCGGTCGAGAGGTAACGAGATATTACTTCTCAAATGGCATTGTCGAAAATGGATATCTACTTCTTTATGAGGGAAATGAGGACGGCATAATTGCAAACAATGCCTCACCTGTAAGATACTTCTCATCTCAAGGCAGTTACGTTGTCACAATCTATCAATCGGCAAATGACCCACAGAATTCTTTCTACTCTTTTTATAAGTTCGGCTTTGAAATTATTTCGCAAGAACCTGAGTTTGATGTGATTAATTATGACGGATATAGACTTGAAGAGGTTACCAGCGGAAGTGATGTCTACTATACCAACTCTCACCTGCTCACTGTTCAATGGGAAGTTCCTACAAGTGAGTTTGAGGCAAGAATTAATGAAGATTTCGAGCATATCATCATAAACGGCAGTCTATCAGTAAGTCACAGCGACATTACTGCAAACGGCAACACAAGGTCATTTACAATTGACTGCTCAAACCTTATACAACAAAATGGTTCCTCTCTAACAATTACCATGGAATTTGAGGGCCATAATGATAGTTACTATCGAAGAACGACAAAGACCATATACTTTGATAGGTCAGCACCTCTTGCAAACCTTGAAAACCTTATGACAAATACTGAAAATGCAACAGGGCTGTTCTCGGTAAATTATCAAGAACTATATATGCGAACTTATCAAAACTATCTAGGCGAAGATGTGACTATAACCGCCTCCACCCTTGACCAAGTGGCTAATATGAGTTATTCCTACTCAATCAATTCTGGTAATTTCAGATACTACTCATATCTGGTAACAACAGACTATTTCAATACAACCCTTGTTGATACTCTGCGAAATTCATCAACCTTTGAGACAAAGTATATCTACTATAGAGAGATACCTTCGCTTAACTCATATAATCAAGTGGACAAGGACTCATTCTCGGCAGGCAGTTACTATAACCTCACCACCTCAGGCAGTCAAGATTTGAGATGTGGATACTATGAGATTGTCGAGCAAGACTATGCTGGAAACATGACGGTATACCTTGTCTACGTGATTGACTCCTCTTTCGAGGAAGATGAGAACGTATCCGACCTTGCTATTTCCTATGAGAATGCTCGTAGAGAGGGCGAGGTGTACTCAAGCGAAATCTATGAGGGATACAATATATATTCAAACGGCAACTTCCAACTTCGTGATGTCAACTTTATGTCTGACCCTTGGAGCACCTTTGATGTTCAAATCTCAGGGCAAAGTTCGGTAAGATACATGATTTCTCCTTGGCTTGAAGAGGGCTATGCCTTTAGAATAAGCATAAGTGCCTCAGGTGTTAACTTCCAGCAGGTTGCACTCTCATCCATCTTCTCAAATGTGGAATCATCGACAAACAAGCACACTTTAAGACTTACAGATAGAGTAAACGGAATAAGTTACAACACTCTCCTTTCTATTATGGATACCGACGACATAACTGTTACACCTGTTGCCGACCCAAATAGAACATCGCTGATTGTGAATATTCCTGTTCCAACCTTAAGTCAATATCAAAGCACTACTGTCACCTACCTATTCCCTGTAAATATAGAAATCTACATGTATGACAGCATTTATGGATATATTCAGATTATGGAGGCAAATCAACTGACATATGGAAGTTGGACACCTACTGAGGAGTTCGAAACCGCCCTATCATACATCAGTTTTACAAATATTAATGGTGGCTCAACCCTGCAAATATCTATCTATCTTGGTGCAAATGCCTCTCAAAAGATAAGATTTGTTATACTTGACAATTTTGGCAATACCACAACAAATGTTCAACTTGCAAACGAGATGATATTTGACGCGGTGACAAGTACTTCAAGTCTCTATACTATCACGGAGAGCAATGGTGACACCACCTATCTTGCACATAACAACTTGACTTTCTCCTATAACATCCTACTTCACTCCATCGAAATTTATGACAGAGAAAATCGTGATATAACCCTTACTCTTCAGCCATCAAATACTGTAAACAATGTGGTATCCTATACGTTTACCCCATCTACAAACAATATTTGGGATGACTACTATAGAGTTGTCATTTATGACAGTGATACAAATGAAGAACTCGACACCCTGCATCTAAGGTTATACAATGTTCTGCCTTACCTTGCATACCAAACAAACGAGGTTGACAGCGGTGGAATAGTCTTTACAGATAGCAGTCTTAGCCCTCTGACTAGGTCTGACTTTGCTCAAAGTCCAAGTTATACTGTAAACTTTAACGGAACACCTTACGTTGCCGACGCATATATTGCAACAACCTACTCAAGAACTGTTCGTGTCAGATTTAGAGATGGACAGACCTACAATATCGAGGGAGCAAATCACTACCAAGATGGTTATGGATACAGTGTATACCTATCTGCCGACAATGGTGCGACATGGACAAATATCAACTCAGACTTCTCGGCAAAGACTGGCTATACAATGAGCGGTGCTGGCTCTTACATCATACTTGTTAAATATGACTCTGACGAGGTATTCACAAACCTTTGCAGAATATATCAAATAAATATACTTGACTCGTCGTCATCATATTACTATATAACCATTGACGGCTCGCCTATTGAACCTGGCACTATGGCATACGTAGATTCTAACGGCATAGAGTACACCACAACCTATATTGTCAGTGTGGACCACGCGGACAGAGATAACAGACTGTATATTGTACCAAATGGCGAACTTGATGTTGAGATTAGCGGACCTATCGTTCCTACAAGCACAAATGTGGTCGTTGAAATTTATCACTATGAATGTAGCGAGTCAAGAGGTGACTTTGTGATTATCTATATAGGCGAGCCTGACAGCATTGTCTCTCACTTTACGGTAGAGTCTAACAGCGGAGACGAGATGCCTATTGAGTCAAACGAGATATCTAAGGTCATTGTTGATGATAGCAATCAGCAATATGACAGGTTGAAACTTAACTTCAATACCTACTACGGAATAGCACAAAACCTTATAAATATTGAAGTTTTAAGATATTTCAATGGAAACTATGTTGAAATTACCCCTCAAATATACAGAGGCGAAAACATGAGTTACATATATCTTGAAAAAGCAGGTTCCTATAGAGTAATGCTTTACGACTCATGTTCCCCTGCAAATGTCCAAACTTTTAGAGGTAACAACTACTTTGACATTATCTTCCTAAATACCGTTCCTTTCATTGTAACCTATACCGACACTATTAGTGGCAATCAGGTTGTGTCTGAGCGAGTTGACAATGCAGTATATAACGGCACGGTTACCTTGTCACTTTATAACCTGAACACCTACTTCCATGGTGCAGGCTATCCTAGAATCTCGGTAACACGAAATGGATACAACTATACAGGGTTTACCTCAAGTGATTACAACTATACCTTCTCAACCCCTGGTTACTACTCGGTTACCTTCACTGCAAGTGTTGATGGAAATACAAACATTAGACAATTGACCTATAATTTCAAAATAATCAATGAAAATGAGTCTAGAAATGCTTTCAACTACACTCAATATGATAATTACTATATTGAAAGTGTTATTAAGGACGGAAAAGATATCACCGAAGATTTGATAAAAATTGCAAACTTCCAAACTGTTCGCATAAATGGCAAAACATATCTTGCTGAAATTTCACTAAACTACTTCGACAACAAGACTGGTGCAGGAAGATATCGCATAACCGTTAACACAAATGATGAGGCATACGCAAATTCTACAAGCGAGGCTTTCACATTCGAACTCTGGATAAATAATCAAATTCCTCCTATCAACATCTCTCTTGAAGAAGGACAGTCTACAACAGGCACAATAACTATTACATTTAATGTTCAAAACCTCTACAATGCTATGGGTGACTGCTATATAAAAATTGGCTCGGCTTACTACTATTTCACTGCCGACCGACTTGCAAACTATGGCGAGAATTACACAATTACAATTGACCAGACAGGAACATACTTTATACAACTTTACAATATGTCAAACAACCTACTCTTCTCGTATAAAGTCACAAGAGATGAACCTCTAAACACCTTTGCAATCATGGCAATTGTTATAGCGGTAATTGTAGTTATTGCAATAGTTGTTATCACAATTCTTATAAGAAGAAAACAGAGAGTTAAATAATCAGTTGATTGAAATTTAGTAATCAATTTAACTTGTACTTGAGATTTGATAGACTTTCTATACTTGTAAATTGAAATTTGATAGTCAATTTAACTTGTTAATCACAAAAAAGACTTTACAAAATTGTAAAGTCTTTTTTGTTTGTTTATTCTGTATTTTGAATTTATTTGAAATATTTTTTTAAATAAACGGATTTAATTTATTTGGACTTTTTTAATAAAACGGAATTAATTTATTTGGGATGTTTTATATATTATTAAGTACATTGCGATTTTCAAAATAATTTTTAAAACTCCCACTCACTTAGTTACTCGCCTCTTTGTAATGAGGTTTATAGTCTAAGTTTTTATATTGAATTTTTTAGCAAAAATCAAATGAATTTTCTACAAGCAAACGAAAATGGAATTTACAAAGTAACGTTTATTTTTATTCCTGGACTCATGGTAGATGCAATTGTAACATTTTTGAAATATTGACCTTTTGCTGCTGCTGGCTTTGCCTTTGTAAGAGCCTCAATAACAGTGTTGAAGTTGTCTACAAGTTTCTCTTTTCCGAAACTTACCTTGCCAAGTATTACGTGTACATTGTTTGTCTTGTCAAGTCTATATTCAACTTTACCTGCTTTGGCATCATTTATTGCCTTTGCAACATCCATAGTAACTGTGCCACTCTTTGGGTTTGGCATAAGTCCCTTAGGTCCAAGTACTCTTGCAACTCGACCTACAACACCCATCATATCAGGGGTTGTAATACAAACGTCAAAGTCAAGCCATCCACCTTGAATTTTTGCAACTATCTCTTCTGCTCCGACATAGTCAGCACCTGCCTTTGTTGCCTCGTCAGCCTTGTCACCCTTTGCAATAACTAAAACCTTGAGTGATTTACCTGTTCCATGAGGAAGTATGCAGACACCTCTAACCTGTTGGTCAGCATTTCTTCCATCAACACCGAGTTTAACGTGAAGTTCTACTGTCTCATCAAACTTTGCTTTAGGAAGAGATAATAATGTCTCAAAGCCACTTGCTATATCATAAGATTTTTGAGTGATAGCCTGAGCACTTTGTGTATACTTTTTACTTGCTTTCATGTTTCTCCTCCTTAGTCAACCACAGTGACACCCATGCTTCGAGCGGCACCTTCAATCATTGACATTGCAGACTCAATTGATGTACAGTTAAGGTCTGGCATTTTTGTCTCGGCAATTTGTCTAACTTGCTCTTTAGTGATTGTCCCGACTTTTGTTTTGTTTGGTACTGCTGAACCCTTTTCAAGCCCAATAGCCTTCATAATAAGAATTGCTGCTGGTGGGGTCTTGAGTACGAATGAAAAACTTCTATCCGCATAGATAGTCACAACTACAGGTATCTTAAGACCTGCTTGTGATGCAGTTTTTTCATTGAATTCTTTGGTAAATGCACCTAGGTTGATTCCATGAGGTCCAAGTGTTGAACCAACTGGAGGTCCCGGAGTGGCTTTACCTGCATCGAGTTGTAATTTTACAACTGCTGAAATTTTCTTTTCTGCCATTTTTTCCTCCTTTCGTGGTTTTATAGAGTGGTTGCAGTTCCGCTCTCCCACATATTTTTTTGCTAAGTCATCTTAGCATATTTTTAAGTAGTTTTATGTCGTGCTCAGGACAATATATTAACTCCTAAAGTTTGTACCAAATTAGATTTTTTGCTTTTTTACCAAATCGGATATTATACTTTAGAGTTTATATATAGTAAAATTTGTAAATATTAAAATCGTTCCTCTTCGAAGATGCTATCCTCTTTCTCTCTGCGCTGTCTTTTCTCTTCAACAGTCTCATAATCTCTCTTTTCGGCTTTTTGCTGTTCTTTGAGACGTTGCATAAGTTCGCTAATCTCTTCTCTTGTAAAAACTGCCCTTTTCTTCATGGTTTTCTCCTTTTTTATGCCATGGAAATAGGTTTGTCTTACGCAAAAGAATTCCACAGCATTTAGTTATTTATGCGACGAACCTGTGAAAGTTCCACATCAACAGGAGTAATTCTATTGAACATTTCGACATTAACCGACAAGTGACCTGTCTCGGCATCTACCTGGGTAACCTCTCCGACCTGACCATTTAGTGCACCGTCAACTATCTCGACCTTGTCTCCTACTTTAAGGTCTGTCTCAACCTTTATCTTCTCAAGTCTAAGTTTGATAACCTCTTCCTCTGGCATAGGAAGCGGGCGACCTTTTGGTCCTGCAAAACCTGTAATTCCACGAGTTCTTATCACGTTATGCCAAATGTCGTCGGCATATTTCATTTTGACAAGTATATAACATGGGAATTTCTTTCGTTGAACAAGTACTTTTTTGCCTTTCTTTTCTTCAACTACCTCTTCCATTGGTATTACAATATCAAAAATTCGGTCTTGAAGATTAAATTTTTCAACAACCGTCTCAAGATTTTCTTTTGCCACGTTCTCATATCCTGAAAATGTATGAAGAACATACCACTTTGCTGGAAGGCTGTCGACAAATTCCTTGTAGCCCTTTTCGTCATCATACTCCTCTGCTGGAGACAACTGCTCAGTGTTATCTAACTGCTCATTCTCAGTGTTTTCTATATTTTGTGTGTCGTTGTTGTCAATAGTGGTTTCCTTATCTTCCATTATTACCCCTCTATAAATTAAATTTATTAAATTTTATTCTATCAATTTTAAGACCTAATTATTTTAATTATAGGACCTCGAGATTGATATTAATTTTAGTGCCTAAGTAAGTTCATAAGGAGTCCGAGGCAATAGTCTATTCCATAAATAATGACTGCAAAAATTAGCACAACCACAAGTACAGTGCCTGTCTTTTTGCACACATCGGCAAAGGATGGCCATGTAACTTTTTTAAGTTCTGCAATTGTCTCTCTCGTCTTTCTTCTAAGTTTGCCTTTTTCTTTCTGCTTTGCATTCTTGCCCTTAGCATTTTTTTGATTTTTGACATTTTTATCCTTTTTAGCATTCTTGTCTGCCTTTTCAAGATTTTTGTCTACACTTTGCTCTGGGTTTGCCTGCACCTGTTGAGTCTTTTCGCTCTCAGTCTCCTGATTGTTGTTTGCCAAAAGGACTGCATCACTATTTTGTGCCTGTTTTACCTTTTTATTTTTGTTTTGTGCTTTTTTCTTTTTAGACATTATAGCCCCCTAGACTAATTATTTTTAGTTTTGATTGCAAAAGTAGTTTAAGTAAAGTACCTCACCTCTTTAGCCTTCGGTGTTTTACAAACTCTACTTTTGTAAGGTTTACTTAATTTTCAAACTTACTTTGTTTCTTTGTGAACTGTTCTCTTTCCACAACGAGAGCAAAATTTCTTTATTTCAATTCGCTCTGGGTTTGCTGTTGTGTTTTTGCTTGACGCATAGTTTCTCTCTTGACATTCTGTGCAAGCAAGAATAATATTTTTACGTTTTGGTGTTGCCATTTTCTTTCTCCTAACAAAAAACTAACACCCCATCGCTGAAGTGCTAGCATTATAATATCACATATTAACTTTTTTGTCAACAATTTCTTAGATATTTTTTAGATAATTTTATATTAGTTATAATTATTTTATCATATTTTGCAATTTGATAGATTTTGCGGTTTGTTTTTAACCTTTAAATATTTGGTCTTTGCACAGTATAACTTTTTTAAATATCATAGACAATTTAAAGTAGGTAAAAATTTGTTTTACTCCTCACCTTTCTTTTTCTTAACATCTGTTGTGGCTTCAATAAGAAGAACATAATCATCCTTATTTGATGACTTTTTTACCATTTCAAAAGCGGTTGGAAAGTTGAAGTCAAAATCATACTTTTCAACATAATTAAAATAGGTTTTCAAGCACTCTCTCGCATACAAAAATGCTTCCTCCACCGTCTCACCATCCGTGGTAAGTTCAAGGTCTGGGAAAAGTACTTGGAAGTTCTCATTTTCGGTATCCTTAATAAAAACCGCTGGATAAATATAATGTTTCATGACTGCTCCTACAATTTAAGGTCAAAAAAGGTTGCTAAAGTTATCTAACCAAATTATTAAAACCTTATAAAAAGTCCTCTCCCTTTAATATTAACATAAAAAATGCGTTTTTCAAAACAAAAAACACATTTTTTTACAATTTGTTATATTTGTATTTTTTTTAAAAAATCAACCTATCTAAAATTCACCAAAAATTACTCGCTATGGTCTTTATCCCAACAGCAGTTTTTGTATTTTTTACCGCTTCCGCATGGGCAAGGGTCGTTTCGTCCTATACCCTTTTTGTCATTATAGACGGTTTTCTGTACTTTTAGTTGTGCCTTTTTCTTTTGTGCTCTCTCCTCTGGAGTAAGTTCTTTACCTGTGAAGATTATCTTTGCTGGCTCTGGCTGTTGCGGTGCAGGCTCTCTCCTGATAGTTGCACTCAAAAGTGTTTTACAAGTCATCTCCTTTATCTTCTCAATCATAGAGTCAAACATATCAAACCCCTCTTTTTTGTAGGCAAAGATTGGGTCCTGTTGACCAAATTGTCTTGCCAAGATTTCATCTTTCATTATCTGCATATTTTCTATTTGG
Source organism: uncultured Clostridia bacterium (assembly GCA_944350275.1). Lineage (GTDB taxonomy): Bacteria > Bacillota > Clostridia > Christensenellales > UBA1242 > Caccovivens. The sequence continues at coordinate 117,988 of CALVOK010000014.1, forward strand.
CTCATCCAATTTATGTCAACCATTCGTAGCAAGATATTTCTCTCTATAACCTCAAAGTCAATGCCTATCTCCTTGAGTTCTTGCTTTCGGTTTTCATATTTCTTGTTTACAATGTCAAGTACCTTTTCAATTACATCTTTAACGTCGCACTCTTCGACAAAGTCCTCATCTATGGTATTGCTATCCTTGTCGAGCAGTCCATTTTCAAGTTCATGATTGAGTGTCTTTAAATCCCAGTTGTAATATGGCACATCATCAGAGATAACCTTTCTTACCGACTTCTCAATGACGTCTGGGAACATTTTAACAATCTGCTCATGCACAGGCTCGCCATCAAGCACCTTGTTTCTCTCCGAGTAAATAATCTCTCTTTGCTTATTCATAACATCGTCAAACTGCAAAACCGTCTTTCTTATGCTAAAATTTTGAAGTTCCACTTTGCGTTGAGAATTTTCAATCTGCTTTGATAACTGTTTAAGTTGGATTGGTGTTGAATCGTCAAATTTAAAAAATGCTAAGAGTTTTCTAAGTCTTTCTGTTGCAAAACGTTTAAATAGGTCATCATCAAGTGATAGGAAAAATATACTTGAGCCTGGGTCACCTTGACGACCTGACCTACCACGAAGTTGGTTGTCAATTCGGCGAGATTCATGTCTCTCAGTTCCTATAATATGAAGTCCGCCAAGCGCTTTCACCTCTTCTTTCTCTGCATCGGTTATTATTTTAAACTTCTCGTATAACTTTTTATACTCCGCCCTTGCCTTGTTGAGTTTTACATCGTCTACAACATTAAACGCGGTCGCATAGGAGATTTCCTCGTCAGTAAAGTCTCGCTCTCTCATCTCTTTTGTTGCCATAAATTCAGGGTTACCGCCAAGCAGTATATCGGTACCACGACCTGCCATATTGGTTGCAATGGTTATCGCACCCTTTCTGCCTGCCTGAGCGACAATTTCGCTTTCTTTTTCATTGTTTTTAGCATTTAACACCTGGTGCTTAATACCCTCTCTGCGAAGAGCATTAGACAAAAGTTCACTTTTATCAATATTGATAGTACCAATCAGGGTTGGCTGACCGGTTTTTGCACACTCTTTTATCTCTTCAATTATAGCCTTTATCTTGCCTTTTTCTGAGATATACATGACGTCTGGGTAGTCAATTCGCTGTTTTGGTTTGTTGGTCGGTATGGTCACAACGTCGAGGTTGTAAATTGTTCTAAACTCGCCCTCCTCGGTCTTGGCAGTACCTGTCATACCTGAGAGTTTGCTGTAAAGCCTAAAGAAATTTTGGAAGGTGATGGTTGCAAGTGTTTGGTTCTCATCTCGGATAACAACACCCTCCTTTGCCTCTATTGCCTGATGAAGTCCTGAACTAAAACGTCTACCAGGAGAAAGTCTGCCTGTAAACTCATCGACAATGATAACCTCATCATTTTTAACAATGTAGTTTTCATCTCTATGCATGATAAAATTTGCTCTAAGAGCATTGTTGATATAGTGGCTTAGTTCAATATTTTCAATATCTGACAGATTGTCAATCTTGTAAAAATTCTCTGCCTTTCTTATGCCCTGTTCGGTAAGATTTATCTGTTTTGTCTTGATATCAATCTCGAAATCTTCGCCATTTTTGAGAGTTTTAACAAATCTCTGTGCGGTGCTATATCCGTCAGTCGACTTTCCCCCTCTTCCGCTTATAATAAGAGGAGTTCTTGCCTCGTCTATAAGGATGCTATCAACCTCGTCGACAATGGCAAAGTTGAGTCCCCTTTGGACCCTTCCATTCTTGTTTATCGCCATATTGTCACGAAGATAATCAAAACCAAGTTCGTTGTTTGTTGTGTAAGTTATATCACATAAATATGCCTGTTTCTTTTGCTGTTCGCTTTGACCGTTTAATGAAACACCTACGCTTAGTCCTAAAAATTTGTAGACCTTACCCATCCATTCTGCGTCACGTTTTGCAAGGTATTCATTGACGGTAACGACATGGACACCCTTACCTGAGATTGCATTAAGGTAGGCAGGAAGTGTCGCCACCAAAGTCTTACCTTCACCTGTTGCCATCTCTGCAATTCTGCCCTGATGAAGTGCAATTCCACCTAATAGTTGCACATAAAAATGTCGCATATTAAGTACCCTTGCAGATGCCTCTCTGACAACTGCAAATGCCTCTGGCAAAAGTTGGTCAAGCGACTCACCTGTCTTGTATCTATTTTTAAACTCGTCAGTGCAGGCACGAAGTTGCTCATTTGTATAACTTTTGTATTTCTCTTCAAATGCGACAACCTTATCTGCAATTTTCTTTAATTTTTTAACCTGTGATTTATTTTCATTTCCAAACAGTCCCATTTCCTCTCCTTAGCGGTTTAATAATAATTTTCTTATATTATTTTTAACCATTTTTATATTTTTATATTTAACTTCACCTAAAATGCACAAAATACAACTTATACTTTATATGATTTTTTGAAAAAAGTCAAGTTTTTATCTGCCTTAACTAAAAAAGCAGGATATTTTTTGTAAAATTCTTCCTAATTTGTCAAATTTTTTAATTTTGATATTGACTTATAGGCTGTTTTGTTGTAAAATATTAGAGAAATTAAGATATATTATATAAGGAGAAAAGTATGGGATTTTTAAAAAATATTGCTAAAAAAATAAGCAATGCTGTAGCCTCTCTAAAGGCTAGCAGTTCTGCTAAAGCCCTTGCAAAAGCCGACCTAAACCTTTCAAACTCAACTATTGTAAACAACAGTGTGCTTACAGGGCGAGACAATTTTGATGAGAAACTTGACAGTTTTAAAGATGCATCTACAAAACACTTTTTAACCTATTTTAAAGGCAAATCTCTCAAAGAAGTTGCAGACTATGTCACAGATTTGACAAACTTTGTGCATGAGAGCGAATTTGTAAGACAAATTGATGCTAAAAATAGACAAAGGGCTATGCATGGCGACAAGTCAAAACTCTCAATAAAAGACTTAAAACAATATTTTGCAGGCGGACAAAACCTATCTGAAAAAGATAGAGAGGCTTATCGTCAAATTGCCTCAAGAACTCAGGCAAAGGCAAGAGCGCTGTCCTATATCAAGGCAAATTTTGTTGGTATTTGCAATATGCGAGACCTCTCATCTAGTGATGACAAAGAAAACTTCACAAGAATTATGGACGCAGTAATGAGTTACGCAGACAAAGACATAAACAATTTCGCTGTGTCAGATTTTGACAGTGAAAAGATAAACAGCAAGGTGTTAAAGTCAAGAAATGACTACTTAAAAGCCTTAAATTTATCTGAGTCAAATGTTACAAAACTTCTCCAGGAAAGAATGGATGCAAACCTAGAGGCAGGCAAACTTCTTAAAGTTGTTGCAAAGACACTTAATGATTATTCAAACGAATTTGATAAGAAAATCAATACAATTATCACCAAAAATCATGAAATTGAGCAAAAACAGACAATCAACAACTCTTTTGCCTTACTCAATAAAAATCTCAGAACCGCTCACGACGAATACGAAAAAAACCTCGAAACAAGCAAACTTGATAAAATTTGGGTCAAGAATTCTAAACTCAAACGCAAGGAGAAAAAGGCAATTTTAGCCCGTCAACAAGAATTTATCTCCGCTTTTACTAACATCGCTCGCGACGTACCTCTTTACGAAAATGACGAAGATGGAAATGTCAAAGTGTTTGGCAATGATTACAACATCTTCAACATTGTAAATGGTGAGAATAACCTTGAAAAACTGCTAAATCTTATTGAAAGTTATAACCAAGACGACTCTGTCGACCACTCAAATGATATCTTTGTTGTAAAATCAGATGAAAATCAGACTGTAATCTGCACAAAGACTCAAGATAGCATTATGAGAAAGATTTATAATGATATTGTAGAATACGCAAAAGATACAGTAAGTCAACCTGACTATCAAGGCGAAAACCCTCTTGAAAACTTCTGTTATAAAAATTTGAGACACTCTATCAGTGAGGAAACTTTAACTGGAATTAGTTCCGCCCTCTTAGGTGATGGATTTGATAAAAATTCTATTGCCACCGATTACCAAGATTTAACTCCTGCTCAAATTGAGAGCCTTTACAACTTTATTGCAGATAATGAACCTGTCAAAACACTGCTCTCAAACAGCGAGGCAAGTGACTTTGAGGTTGACAATCAACTTCTCAGCACACTCTCCCCTGATAATAAAAATAGCAGTCTAGATACAGTTATCGCTCATATGCAAATCAAGGGTATTGAAAGCGAAATTGACAGAATGGGGAAAGAGTTTAAAGAAAATGCGTCTGCAGTTGAGAGCAATAAATCTTCAAGAGACAAAGATTTTGCCGAGGCACAAAATATCTATGAAGAGATGACTAAAACCCTTGAAAACACCGCAAATGTTGGTGATATGAATTATGCCCAGAAGAATAAAAATGCTGTCAATGTGGAAACTATAAAAAATATCATTGATAAAGACCTTGCAAAGATTGTTGGTCAAATTGAACTTCCTGAAAATGCTGAGCAACTTGGAAGTGACCTCTCCTCTGCCTGCACTTTTGGAAATATGGAATATAAAATGGATAAGACTTATGACAAGACTATCCCTGTAAAAAATGGACAAAATGCGTTCTATCTTACAAGTGCTCTCGCAGATAATCTCTTGGAAGAGATTGAAAATGATATAAAAGACTGTCCTACAAGCACAATTGACGAAAAAGACAGTATGTGCAAAAAATACCTGACTATTTACGACAAAGAAAATATAAAAGAATTCACAAACGAGGTAAAAAGCACAATCAAACATAAAAATGTCTTGACAACTGCCGACAACGGTCTTGAAGAACGTGATTTTTAAAAATTAATATGCAAAATTCAATTCTAATATGAAAAATTAATAAATTAGCACACATTGCTTTTAAACGTAAAATTCATTGATTTAAAAAACATACTTAGCAAATTTAAACGCTAGGTATGTTTTTATTATATCTATTCTCTATTTTGCAACTAGAATAATCTTATCAAATTTTTCTTTCTCTATATTTTGCAACTAAAATCAACCTTTACTTGACAAATGGGCAATATAATGTTATTATATATTAATAATATTACTATTTTACTAATAAAGGAGTAAATATGGCTGAGAATGATATAAACAATGTTGAAAATGGCGAGCAACCTGCTGGAAGTGGGATTTCATCTAATGCAGAGGCTACAGAAAACACAACACCAGAAGAGGTTACAGAAAATACAACTCCAGAGGGAGTTAAGGATAGCACCCCACTAAAAGAAGAGACTGTCAGCACTCCAGAAGAGGCAAAAAGTGAAGAAGTTTCTCACGAAGAGGAGGAAGTTCAAAAACCTGCCGAGGTTCAAGAGGATGCTGAAGAGAAAAACTCAGACTATCCAATGACGGTTGTAAACAATGTCTCTATTAAGGATGGAGATGAAGTTATTGATAAACGTAATCAAAATCTTTCAATGATTGATGATAGTTCAAACATCATTTTTGATTTCTCTCAAAAAGTTAACGGAGAAAAAAGTTCTGTTATGTCCGTCTACAAAGATGGTGAAAAAAAATATGTAAATATATCAGCAGTCTCTCGTTTTATTGCTAATGGCGGTAAAACACTTGAAGAAAATCCTGAACTTAAGACCATTTTTGAGAGCGGTGGTCTCGAAATTGGAAATAACGCTATAGATGTCAGCCAAAGTGGCGAGGAAATCACAATTGAAATTCAGTCAGAGGATAACAAACCTTATAAAATCAAGGTCGTTCCAACAGGTATATCACTGCAATATGGTGATAACGAAAATGGACAGTCATACTCTCTTGAGAATAAAAATTCCGACTGCATTGATATAACTATGCAACGCAGTGCGGTTGAAGAGATGCTTAAAAGTGATGGGAAAAATAGCATATTTAAACAATCTTCATCCATAAGCAAGGTTCCATCAACCATGGTTGGACTTTACCTAAAAGGCATGGAGAATAACTCCTCTATTGAACTTGGAAATTACTCACTCTCTCGATGCTCATTCTCAAAAGACAGTGTGCCTTACTGTTTTATCAAAGAGCATAAACCTGGCACAAAAACTATGGAAGAGACTGTACTATTCTCAAATGGTAGGTATGTAAAATGCTCGGATAGTATGCTTACTCAGTACGGAATGGTAGGTGGCAAAAAACAACACAATCTCGTCATTGCATCATCCTCTAAAAATAACCCAAAATACTATGCAATTCCTATTAAAACAAACAGCGAGGGCAAGGTAGATAAGGAATTTATTGATGCCTACAATATTATGTCTGAAAATACTACCTTGGAGCAAAATGCCCTCTTAACAAATGGCGAAGAGATAGATTTTGTTAGCGAAAATGAAGATGCTGCAGTCACATTGCGTTCTCACAAAAAGGATGAAAGAAGATATTCTAAACATACCTTTGTAGTTAAATCAAAAAACTATAACGTCTACCAAAAGTCCTCCCCTGCCGTGTATCAAGAACAGGAAGAGCAGGTCTCAGGCGAGCAGTCAACCCAACAAAGTGGTGGCTATATGGCAGATTATTACAATAGCAGTGTCCTTGACGAGTACTCATCTACTACAACCTTAGACGCAAACAGCACACCTCAGCCAAGTGGATACAATTTTGTACAGAACGAAGAGCAAGGACCAACATCTGTTGTTGAACAAGAACAGCAAACTTCTGATAACGAAAATGAAAATCCTAGTGATGAAAACGAGCAAGATAGGCCTAATAATGAAACCGAACAGGAAATTCCTAGCAGTGAAACCGAACAGGAAATTCCTGCTGATGAAAATGAAAATTATGACGATGAAAACGAAGATGTTGCACATTATGAACCTGAGGATGAGCAGGACACTGGGTCGTCCTATCAGGAAGTATCTCAGCCAAGTTCTCAAACCACTCAGCAATCTCAGCCAGGTTCTCAGCGAAATGTTCCACCAATCAGTCCTCAACAAAACGAGCAGGCAGAGACTGATGATTCACCTAATGGTGAACAAGGTGGCGGAGAAAATGAGCAGGAGCCTTCAGGACAACCTCAGCAAGACTCACAAGGCTCCACTCAAACTGGACAACCTGCTGGTAATGGAGGCAATGCAAACTCGGCTCAACCTGCTAGTCAGCAGGCTCAACCTGAACCAAGAAAACACATAAACCCGTATGTTGCAAGGGCAGAAGATTATAAAAGAAATGCAAAAGCGGATAAAGACGAGTTAAAGAGAAAAAATGACAACTTTAAACGAGGGCTTAAAACCTTCAACACCGCAATGGGCGACACCCTTTCCGCAAGTGGTTTATGGCTTATGGTGGTTGCAATGATACCAGGAATTGGACTTGCAACACTTATCCCAGGAATTATAATGACATCTATCGGTCTATTTCAGTCAACTTTTGCCGACAAACTTGTCTTTAACCCTTATAGAAAGATTAGGCGAAAACTCAAAGACTATGAGGAAGAGCAATTTGAAGAGTTCGAGTCTCGTGACAAATTCTTAGAAAATGAACGTGAACTTGACAGACTTGCAGTGATTTCAAATGAAAAAATCAATCAACTTGACAGTCTTTTCAGTGAACGAGGCGGAAACGAGTTTGCTAGAGAGTTCGCCAAGATGTACAACGAAAATGGTGTCGGTTTTGCCCGTAGCATTGGAAAAAGTGGTATTGAGCAATTAAAGACCATTGATAACCTTGACAACAGAGTGCAGATGACCAATATGTTAAACCAAATCTCTCGTGAAAGAGGTCAAAAGTCTAGAGAAAGACTTATAAACAATTTTGCAAACACCTATTTCCAAGACCTTGACGAGACAAAACGAAAGCAGTTATCAGATATGTTTAAACCTGAGAACTCTGAAGGACTCAAGAACCTCGTCTCAACCTTGAATAGTGCAAACAAGGCACAAAGTGATGAAAAGGCTATCATAAACAAACAGCGAGAAGAAATCAAAGGTGCTGATATGTATAGACTTCGCTACTTTGCAAGCACAATGGCACTAAGCGAAGGTCAAAGAGAGCGTTTGTTTACTAGATATGGTGATGATGTTGCACAAAATTTAATGGTAAATCACAACTCCTCACCTAAAGTCTTAGACGAACTTTTAAGCAAAGTTCCTGAGGCTGAGCGAGAAAACATAACAAACATTATGTATAACAGCGTGAAAAATCTCCATGCTAAAAATGAGGCAATCTCTCATGAGGCTGAAGATAATGCAAACAGGCAAAAAAGCATCAAAATTCTCAGAGAATATGCAAATGCTGTCGAAAAAATGGAAACAGGTCAGTTTTCATCCTTTACAGACGTATCTCGCTCGACAGAGGACTATCTAAATTCCTACACCTTAAACTACTATAATGGCTATGCTAGCAAACTTGTAAGTGATATTGATAACCCTCTTGTTAGAGACAACTCCGCCCTATCATCTAAGTATGGTACTGACGAGAACAACCGAAGTATTATCATCAATAACAACTTAAATAATATGCTAAACACCCTTTCTTTGAACTCTGAGACAAACAATTCTCTAAGTCAAATTCAAAGAGAAAATCTTGTTCATCTTAAAAACTCGGGTCTTTTTGATGAAGTTGCTAAAATCTATTCAACTCGCGACTCTGACGGAACAAAAATTGCAGGTAGCGGAAGTATTGTTCCAAACCTATCAAGGAGCCACTGTGTTAAATCTAACACCCTACCTGAAATTGCAAAACGGGTTTTTAAAGAAAAACTTCTTGATATTCTTGAAAATAACTATCACCAGTCAAGAAAAGAGTTAAGCAAAAAGTCCCTTGATGAGATAATAAGAGACTGCAATGTTTCTATATCTGACGACGAGGCTAGTCCTACAGTGTCAATAATGGGACGAGATTATTTAACAAGAGAAACTGCAAATTTATGGCACGCACTAAAATTCGTGGAGGGAGAGAATAAATATAAGGATGAGAAGAATAACACCATCTTAGATTTTATTACTCCTGAACTTGTAAATGCTGTTACTAGAGAGGATACTGTCGAACCTTTGGTAACATATGATAACGAAACACATGAGTATAAGGTTTTAAAATTTAACTCAGAAAAACAACTGCAAAATGCCTTAGATGATAACTATGACAGATATCCAGCCTCAATGATGGAAGAGCGTTTTAGCAAGAAGTATCCAATTTTTAAAAACCTAAAGACTTTTGACCAGCGTCGAAACTTTATTATGTTGTCTCTTGGTATTGAGGCACAAAAACAGAGCCTTGAGTACCAAAAACAAAAGGATATTACTGATAAAACCTTTGACGAAAAGGTATACGAGGCAAATGTTGCAGTCATTGAGAAACTAGATAAGACCTTTAAATCAATCCTTTCTGGCAAATTCTCAACCGCTCTAGACGATGTTTCTTACAGCAAATCTCTAAATGGTCAAGGAAGATATAGCCCTACACCTGCCAACCTCAAAAATAAAGGCAAAAATCTCAATAAAAAACTCAGTCAATATGCTTCATATGAAAGAACTATTGAGTCTCTTCCACTAACTACAGATGAAAAACAGGAGATTAGAGAAAATGCAGGCGAGCAGATGCGTGAACGAAAACTATCACCTGGATATGCTCTACGAAATGCCATAAAACCTTATCTTAAACAAACTTCTATTGACGGCAAAACAGTAAATGAGATATTCAACGAAGTCTTTTCAGATGGCAAAATAAACAGGAATGCATTTAATAGTTATTGTCAAGAGAAGTCAAAGACATTTAATGAGAGGTCACAACGTAACCTTGTAAGTACTAAAGATGCCTTAGGCGAAAGTCAAGTTCAAAAAGATTTTGATTCTGCTAAGGCTGATGCACTTAAAAATAAAAAGACATATAAAAATTACAGCGAGTTCTTCTCTGAAGTTGGATATAACAACGAGGCTGGTACTTCAAAATTATTCCCAGGTCTATCGAAAGAAGAACACGACGCAGTGGTAAATGCTATCTTCTCTAGCGCTAGAACTCCAAGACAAGAGCAAAAAACTGTTGATGCGCTTGTCAAAAAAATGGGTATGGCAAAAGAATATAAGCAGGCTAAAAAAGACATCACCCCTACAGGAGCAGAAGGTCAAAGAAGATATGACCAGGCAAGTATGGACTATCAAAATTTTGTTCAGGCTAGGAACAAGGCAGAGACCACCTACGACCTTGTTGTAAGCCAAGGCAACTTGTCTTATGAAGAATTTATTAAGAATCTGAGCAAGGAAGATTTGGATGCTCTTGGTATGGATAAAAAGACAGTGCGAGTAATACTAAAAGATGACAAGAAAACACAAGACCAAAAACGAGAGGAACTTCAAGAATATAAGAATAGTGCTGAAATTAAAGTGCAAGCACAAGAGGCTAGCCTGCAACAAAATGTCGTCGTTCAAGAATATGCAAGCACTGGTCTCAACAAGGCTGAAGTTGAGGCAAGACAGGCAATTGCTAAGGCTAACTTCATCTCACAACAAGCCGAAAGTTTATCTGATAATCTTGGCAGTGTTGCAGACTATATTAAGTCTCACCCTGAGGTTGACGGAAAAGCACTTGCCACCGCCCTTGCGAGTGATAATCAAGATTATTTTGACAGACATCCTGAAGTTAACAGAGAGCAGTTTACTCTTACTTCTGCAGATAGAGAGCAACTTGAAATCTTCAACATTGATGTTATGAATAAAAACCTTAATAACTCATCTCTTGGTGAAAAATTAACACAGCACACCAAACAGGCAACAGAAAAAATGATTGACTTAAGCGAAAAAGAGATGAAAAATTATCAAAAGCAGATGGAAAAGGCTGAGGATGAAAGCAGTAAAAATTCTTCAGATAAACAGGATAAAAGTAAGGAAAATAATCAAAATACATCTAAAGGTCTTAATAATATGTTAACTCAACTTGCTGCAAAGGTTGACAAAGATACTCTTAAAAAGAGCATTGATGATGCAGTCAAAGCGACAGTCAATAGCGCCTTCCAAGCACGAGTTCAACAAAAACTTGAAGCAAAGAAACGTGAACTTGAAGATGCTGAGCAATATATACATGACGGCGCACAAAAACAAGCAGTACAGAGTATTATTGATGACCTAGATAAAGCATTGAAAGAAAATGCTCAAAACAAAAATGCTCAAAATCAAAACAAAAACGCTCAACAACAAAACCAAAATCAGAATGCTCAAAATCAAATTAACCAACAGCAAAATTCTGCAGAGCATGAATAGGTTTAAATTAAAAAAAGTCATTGTCAAGCACGATAATGACTTTTATTTTATCCCCTAATTGTTAGATAAAAATACAAATTAATATTATTTAAATAAGTTAGTCTTATTTAACCTTATTTGTAAAATCCTATCTCACATTTTAATGATAATTATTAATGTTAACAAAAATGATAAATTTTTCTTATTTAACTTTACTATCTGCTTATAAAATGCTATAATTAAAATGCTAAAATTTATTATTTAAAAGGGAAAAATATGAAAATTGGTGTTGTTGGACTGCCAAATGTTGGCAAAAGTACTTTATTTAATGCGATAACTAATGCGGGAGCAGAGAGTGCAAACTACCCTTTCTGCACTATTGAGCCAAACGTTGGCATTGTTGATGTGCCTGACGAGAGACTTGAAGTCCTCGGCAAACTTTATAATACTCAGAAAATTACCCCTGCATCCATTGAGTTTGTGGATATTGCTGGGCTTGTTGCTGGTGCAAGCAAGGGCGAGGGACTTGGTAACAAATTTTTAAGTCATATTCGTGAGGTTGATGCTATTATTCACGTGGTAAGGTGCTTTGAAAATGAGAAGATTATCCATGTCAATGGCTCTATTGACCCGTTACGTGACATTGAGATTATCAACCTTGAACTTGCCCTCTCCGACCTTGAACAAGTCACAAAACTATATGAGAAAAATGCTAAACTTGTCAAGACAGGCGACAAGAGTTTAAAGGTGACGGTCGAACTTTTAGAGAGAATTAAAACCGCTCTTGAAGAAAATAAGCCTGCACGAAGTGTCAAAATTGAGAGCGAGGAAGAAGAGAAAATTATGAAAAATTTGGGACTTCTGACCGCTAAGCCTGTCATTTATGTCGCTAATATCAGTGAGGACGATATAGACAAAGAGGACAACAAGTTTGTCAAAGAGGTAAGAGATTTTGCGGAAAAAGACCATGCAAAAGTTATATCACTTTCCGCTAAAATTGAGGAAGAACTTGCAGGGCTTGAAAAAGAGGAGCAGGCAGTATTTAAAGAGGAACTCGGTATAAAAGAGAGCGGTCTTGAAAAACTTGTCAAGGCAAGTTATGACCTACTCGGGCTTATGTCATTCTTAACCGCTGGCGAAAAAGAAGTGCGTGCGTGGACTATCAAAAAAGGAACAAAAGCACCACAAGCGGCAGGTAAAATTCACACCGATTTTGAGAAAGGGTTTATCAAGGCTGAAGTTGTATCCTATGATGATTTAGTTGAGACTGGCTCTTTTGTTAAGGCAAAGGAAAAAGGTAAAGTAAGACTTGAAGGCAAGGACTATGTCGTGCAAGACGGAGATGTCATGCTGTTTAGATTTAATGTGTAACTATAAAAGGTAGTTTATGGAAAATATTAAAAATATAGAAAATAGTGGGCAGAATATTTCAATTGCATTTGAAAAAAATGCTCTTTTAGACGAGATTTTAAAAACTAATCTTCTCCCCCTTGCCTTTATTGGCGACAGCGTGCATACTTTATTTGTGAGAGAATTTGTCTTGCACTCCTCCCCTCTTAAAATGGAAAATTATCACTCGCTTGCATCAAAATTTTGTAAAGCCTCCTCGCAGGCAAAAGTCTTAAAAGAAATCATGCCATTGCTAAGCGAGGAAGAGAGTGAAATTGTAAGGCGTGGAAGAAATGCAAAGCCAAAGCATCACGCAAAAAATGCAACCTCATCTGACTACTCCTACGCGACTGCTTTTGAGGTACTTATAGGTTATCTATACCTTAAAGGCGACAAAGATAGGCTTGACCAAATTTTAAAATTGTCAGTTGAAATTTAATTTTTATTATTAAAATAATATTTAAAAAATTATCATATAAAAAATCATTAATTTTATATTTAATATTAATTTTTGTTAAAATAAAAATTAATAAATAAATCATATTAAATAAAGAGGAAAAGTTATGTACATTGAAGGAAAAAATGCAATAAGACAGGCACTTGACAGCAATATAACCATCAACAAAATCATGGTAGACAAAAAATATCAAGGGCGAAAGGATGAGATTATTAATCTTGCCGTCCAGCACAAGATTAAGTTTGAGTTTGTGCCAAAAGTGGTGCTTGATAAAAAGTCTAAAACAGGACATCATCAGGGTTATATTGCTGAGAGTGTTGATTTTAACTACTGCGAGGTTAGTGATATTCTAGAAAAGGCAAAATCGCTCGGGCAAAAGCCGTTTATTGTACTTCTTGACGGCATTGAGGACCCGCACAACTTTGGTGCTATTATCCGCTCCTGCGAGTGTGGTGGTGTCCATGGAATAATAATTCCTAAAAATCGTGCAGTTCAAGTCAACGAGACTGTTATTCGAACAAGTGCTGGTGCAATTGCCAATATGCTTATAGCAAAAGTTACCAACTTAAAAGATGCTATTAACTATTTAAAAGAAAATGACGTTTTTGTATATGCTTGTGAGGCTGGCGGAGAGATTATTTACGACAAAAAAATAGACGGTGCGGTCGGTCTTGTAATTGGCTCGGAAGGGTTTGGTGTGAAAAAGTCAATACTGCCCTACTGTGACGGAACAATTGCTCTACCACTTATGGCAAAAGTCAACTCGCTCAATGCCTCGGTGGCTTGTGGTATCATGGTATTTGAGGTGCTAAGGCAAAGATTGCAAGGAGAAAAAAATGCTAAAATTGTATGAAAAAATAGAAAAAACAGATGACGAACTTACCTTGCTTGCTCAAAATGGTGACGAGAGTGCCGTCAACAGCCTACTAAAAAAATACAAATCACTTATAAATCAGATAGCGAGAAGTTATTTTTTAACAGGCGGTGATGTTGAAGATATTGTCCAAGAGGGCATGATTGGACTTTACAAGGCAATAATGCACTACAAAACAGGCAAAACTGCCTCCTTTAAGACCTTTGCAAGCACGTGTATCAAAAATCAAGTTCAAAGTGCTGTGCGAGTGGCAAGTTCTGAAAAAAACAAAATTCTATCAACTGCTCTACCTATCATAGACCAACTTAACAGTGATGAAGAGGATGAGAAAGAGATAATTTTTCCATCCGACCTCCCCTCTCCTGACGAGCAGTTGATTGAAAAAGAGAGGATGGGCGAAATAGTTGAAAAGATTAAAAAAACTCTCTCCTCAATGGAACTTAAAGTGCTAAACCTATATTTAAAAGGATATAGTTACAATGAAATATCCAATATGAGCAATCTTAGCAAAAAAAGCATAGATAACGCACTCTCTCGAATAAAAAACAAACTTTCATTTCTAAAAAATGAAATCAAATAAAAAATATATGCTATAATCGTCTTTAAAGGAGTAAATTATGGAAAATAAATTTGTTAGACCTAGACCTGTCTTTCCAAAACGTGCGGTCATTACCTCTGGTATGCCATACGGAAACAAACTTATTCACTTTGGACATCTTGGCATGATACTGCGTGCTGATGTTTTTGCAAGGTTTATGAGAGACAGAATTGGCAAAGACAATGTAATATATGTGTCTGGAACTGACTGTTATGGCTCGCCTGCTGTCGAGTCTTTTAGAAAACTGCAAGAAGAAGGTAAAATGCTTGACAAGACTTTGCTTGATTATGTCAGCGAAAATCATGACAAGCAAAAGGAAATCTTAGATAAATTTGAAATTTCTTTTAACCTGTATGGTGGTTCGGCAATTGGGCGAGCAGGAGAAATTCACAAGGATGTGAGCAAGTGGTTTATTGAGACGCTTTTTAAAAACGGAATGGTGTCAAAACGCTCCTCCCTGCAATTTTATGACAGAGAAAACAAGTGTCTCTTAAATGGCAGGCAGGTTGTCGGCAAATGTCCTATTGAAAACTGTCAGAGCGAAAAGGGATATGCTGACGAGTGCGACCTTGGGCATCAATATCTTCCACAAGATTTGATTGACCCTATCAGTACTCTCAGTGGCAAAAAACCAGAACTTGTCAAGATTGAAAACCTGTATTTTGACCTTCAAAAATGCACTCCACTACTTGAACAATGGATAGACTCTATTGACAGGCAAAGTGATACCGCACCTTTTATGGTTAAAGAAATAAGAGAGTTTTTCAAAAAACCTGAAATCTATATTAAGCGAGAATTTTTTGATGTGTTTGAGAAAATAAGGACCTCTCTTCCGCATTTTACCGAACTTGAACGCAATGAAAAAGCACCGTCTATGACTATCGTCTTTGACAAACTTGAGGACAGAGAAAAGGCGTGTGAGATTCTTTCGCAAAATGGCATTCGCTATCGAACAGGCAAGACGCTTACACCTTTCCGACTAACAGGCAACATCTCTTGGGGTGTTCCATGCCCTGAAATTGACGGAATAAAAGACCAGACCTTCTATGTTTGGCCTGAGAGTTTGTGGGCACCTATTTCATTTACCAAAACCTACCTTGAAAGCATAGGCAAAGATGAAAAGGAATGGGAAAAATATTGGTGCGACCGTGAGGCACAAGTTTATCAGTTCTTAGGCGAAGATAACATATATTTCTATGGCCCTGCTCAACAGGCTATGTGGCTTTATATGCAAGGCAAAAACCCTGTACTTAATGCAGAGAACGGACAACTTCAACTTACCAAAATCAACCCTATCAAATCAATTTTGTATATGAACAAGAAGGCTAGTTCATCGGGCGCTGTCAAACCACCTATGGCAAGTGAGTTTTTGGAGCATTACACGGCTGAGCAGATTCGTATGCATTTTCTTGCTATGAACCTTGTCAACAACAATGTATCCCTCTCCCCTAAGGCTTTTGATAGTGAGGCAAAGGATGATGAAATTGACTCTGTCGTTAAGGAAGGAAATCTGCTTACAAATGTGTACAACAGAATACTCCGTACGGTGTTCTATTCAACTCAGTCGCACTTTGAGGGTGTGCTACCTAAGTCTGTGATTGATGAAAATGTAATGGAAGAGTGCAAAAAGGTCATTCTAAACGTCGAAAAATTTATGTACGATAAGAAATTCCACCAAGTTTTCAATGCTCTTGATGTGTTTATCAGAAATATCAACAAATATTGGGTTAAAGAGGTAAATAACTGTGTAACTGAGGAAAAACTTGCTCATCTTATTGTAAACACCATGCAGATGATATATGTAGCAAATGTCCTTCTTCACCCTATCGCACCAAGTGGAACTGAAAATGTGGCTGACTACATCGGTTTTGATAAAAATATATGTTTTAGTTGGGAGCATATCTTTGGCTCATTTGAAACCGTACTTGACAAAGATAGGAAGAGAAAACTTACCACCCTCAAACCAAAGGAGGACTTTTTCAAGCGTCATCAATCTCAACTTGACGAACTTGCAAAAAAGAATGGGCAGGAGTAGGTTTTGATTGCAGTCAGTATCTACCCTTCCATATTGAACATAAAAAATAAGTAATATAAAAATAAATGATAAAATTATATCAGAATTAAAATTATTCTACAAAAATTACAAAGGCGAGATAACTCGTCTTTTTTTGTATTGTGTATTGGATATTGTGTTTAAATATCAAAAGGTATAATTTTGGCTTTTTTAGAAAAATTTTAACAAAATTATTGAAATGCAAGAAAAAATTTTAAAAAGTGGTTGACAAATGGTATTTGTGTGCATATAATATATATGTAACAAATATCGCGGGATGGAGCAGTTCGGAAGCTCGTCGGGCTCATAACCCGAAGGTCGTTGGTTCAAATCCAACTCCCGCAACCACAAAGTCTGGCTTTTGCCAGACTTTTTTGCGAGTTCGGGTTATATCGAGCATAACAAACTATGCTAACTGACATAATTAAAGAAAAGATAAATTTGTTTTATTAAATATTCTCTTTGCGAAGATATAATCTCGTTTTCGGTCGTTGGTTCAAATCCAACTCCCGCAACCACAAAGTCTGGCTTTTGCCAGACTTTTTTGTTAAGTAAAACCCCAGATAGTCTTGGGTTTTACTTGTCTAAAAAACATATTGAAATGAAGTCAATATGTTTTTATATTTTTATAACTTAATAAAATTGATTGAGTAAAATTTTATTAACTAAAAATTTATTTGATATTATCTACTTTTTACCTATTCTTCTATATTTTTAATTAAACAAATATATTGCTAGCACAAATAAAATTAAGGCTATTATCTTAAACTCTGAGACTAGAATATTTTTTAGTTTCCCCTCTTTTAAAAAGTGACTTAACAGGTCTCCTGCAAGCAAAAGTCCGCCACCTACTAACATCATTACTGCACTGATTATGTGATTTGTAAATAGCACACCGTTTAGTGCCATCCCAAGCATTGCACCAAGGCAGGCAAAAGAAAATATGGTAGATGTCGCCTCTGATGCCTCGTCCGTCTTTTTAATAAGCCATACAATCATGCCTATTGCAAGTCCCAAAAAGATTCCGACAAACAGCGAATAGACATTAAATGAGGCAAGCGACATTGCACTGAGCATAAGTGAAAGATAGGTTATACCCTTTATGACTTCACTGAGAATGTTTTTTATCTTCACATCTTTTATTACGCTTGTTTGCAAAAATTCATAAACCATATTTATTGACAAAGCAACCGCTATAAAGAGTGACAAGCCATTTACAACATTTGTTACATTTATTGTAACAACACTATAAACTAGAAGAAGTAGCATTGTGCAGTTACGCAAAATAAAACCTATCCAATCTCCCTTGTCCTTGAAAATTGAATATATGATAGACATTATCAAACTTGCTACACCGAATATTATCACTGGAACAATTATCATAGTTATATTTTAACCTAAAAATAAAATAAAACAAAACATTTTAAATAATTTTTTAAAATTTTCACAAAATATATTTATGAATTTGATAAAAGACCTATTTTTATACCTCAGTGCTTTCGTACCTATGTATATATTGATTGCTTTTAGGCTTATCATAGACCTTTTTAATGATAACCTATCTTTTAATGTGCTTAACACAGTCAATCTTGTCACCCTAGCACTGCTGATTATTCTCGGAATCTTGGGACTTTTTATGAATATTCGGCATAGCAAAGACGTCTCAAAAGAGATTATCATTTTAAGAAAACAAAATATAACAGACAGGCATTTTCTTGGATATTTTTCGCTCTTTGTTCTGTTTGCTCTCCAACTTGAACTCTCATATGTGAGTGACTACTGTCTTTTTATCCTAATTATGATTTTTATAGGCATTGTGTATATAAAAAATTCGCTATACTACATCAATCCCCTGCTGAATATTTTAGGTTATAACTTTTATGACATTATATATCTAGAGGTAGGAAGTCAAAAGAAGGCAGAGGGCAAAATTTTCTATAAGGGCAACCTAGTTGTCAACAAGAGTTATCTAGTAAAATTCAAAAATGATAATTTTGCATTTATTGATAAGAAGTGATTTTTTAAAAATTTTTACAAAATTATATTGAAATTTTTGTTCTTTTGTGATATAATCTCTTTGCAAAGGAGATATAAATGAATATCATAATTCCTCGTGAAGAAAATGTTGATTCAATTGTTGTTGACCTAAGAGATGTTGTAAATGGCAGTGAACTGCAAGACGATTCTTTTAGAAAAAAGAATGAGGATATTTTAAGCCCTGCTGACTATACCGCCTATATTTTTTGCGTGCCTAGACAATATTTTGTAAATGACGGACAAAATTCCGACTATGATACAATTGTAAAAAACATTAAGAGTGACAATATCTTAAAAGTTGAAAAATATATTATTGACGTTGTTGAAAGTATAACTAAACTAAACAAAAATGACAAGGTGAATTTTGCACACTTCAAAAATCTGTTTTTACATTTTAACCCCTCTCAATGCAAGATTATACCCCTATCTGAAAATCAAACATTAATTGTTGGTGCACCTCTTTGGAAACATAGCGTTCAACTTATTTCTGTTAAAACGGTATCTCCTTTCGAAAATGATGAAGATTACGGAAAGGTTTGCGAGATAAAAGGCGTGGGTATCTGTGATGAAAAGTTTGCTTTTGAGATAGAGAACTATGAGCCTGGACATAATGTATTTGACTATAGAAAACGTCTCAAAAAACAAATTGTTCAAAAAAATAATGATGAACAAGAACTTGAAAGATAAAAATAAGCAGGAGTTTGTCCTATTTGGATAATTCCTGCTTTTTGTATAAGATAACATTTATCTGCTACTTCTCAGTATTTTCTTCATTTGCAATTTCTTTTGTTTGCAAAACTTCTGCAATTTCTTGCGAGGCTGTATCTTGAGAACTTTCAACTGCTTGCTCAACTTGATTTAACTCAGCATTTGATTTTTTGAGTTTGAAAACCTTATTTAAAAGTTTATCGTTAAAGACAACATACTTATCCCAGAAAAATTCGGTTATAAAGTTGATTATCATCATAAGAACCTCAACCAAGAAACCATCCCAACCTATTGCCTCTAAGGCATTTCCACCAAAAACTGAGGCAGGTATGTAACAGGCATAGTAAACAATCACTAAAGCCATGGCAAGTGGAACATTGCTTGCTGACTTAAATGTAAATTTTCGGTTAAACGTGAAATTCCAGATAACAGAGAGGGTTACTGATATAAGATGAGATGGCCACCACTCAAGCCACCCTGTCCACTCATATAATATACCAAATGAAACAATTTGGATTACCCCTGCTGATAGCGAGAACGCTAAAAACTTCAAAAATTGCAGAAATTGCATTTTTTTAGACTGCTTTATATCGCTACTTGAAATATTTTCATCGCTATTTGAAATAATCTCATCACCTTTTAAATTGTTTTCATTATCTTTTAAGGTATTTTCCTCACTATTTGAAATAGTTTTATTTTCACTTGAAGTATTCTCACCGCTATTTAAAGTATTGTCGTCAAGGTCTTGTCCACTTGTTTGTTCTAGATTAGTCTTTTTCATAAATTATCCTCTTTATTTTTTTGATTATATCATATTAATAAAACATTTGCAAGCATTTGTATTGACATTTGCTTTATGATAAAAAACAACATTTGTCGCAAGCTAATTTGAAAAATTGCTTGATTTTTCTATATTAATTATATATAATATATATATAATATATAATAGGTCATTTAAATGTATTTAAGGAGATTGTATGACTGACTTCGAAAATTCAAAAATTGAAACTAATGAAAATGATGAAAGAAAGACAGATGTCAAAAATAGCATTGTAGATAACGAAAATGTCAAGAATAACAGCCAAGAAAACAATGCTACAGGACAAGAGCAAAAGACCTCAGATGAAGATTTAGAAAAAGACAGCAAGGAAATTGGTCACTCGGACAAGTATGGCGCTGAGGATATTCAAGTTCTTGAGGGACTTGAGCCTGTCAGAAAAAGACCTGGTATGTATATCGGTTCAACTGACGAGCATGGACTTCATCATCTTGTGACTGAGGTTGTTGATAACTCTATCGACGAGGCTCTTGCTGGATATTGTACTCAAATTGATGTGATTATCAATTTTGACGGCTCTTGCTCTGTTATTGACAATGGTCGTGGTATACCTACTGGCATTATTCCAAAGGAGAACAAGAGCGCTGTTGAGGTCGTTCTTACCAAACTGCACGCAGGTGGTAAATTTGGTGGCGAGGGATACAAAATCTCTGGTGGACTGCACGGTGTGGGTGTGTCCTGCGTAAACGCACTATCAAAATATATGAGGGCTGACGTGTACCAAAATGGACAGCACTACAAAATTGAGTTCTC
Organism: uncultured Clostridia bacterium; assembly: GCA_944350275.1. GTDB lineage: Bacteria > Bacillota > Clostridia > Christensenellales > UBA1242 > Caccovivens. The sequence goes on from CALVOK010000014.1 coordinate 138,912, forward strand.
TCGCGGTAAGGTCATAACTCCCCTTACGGTTGTCGGAGGAACAAACAGGCGAGGCACAACAATAACTTTCCTACCTGATGATGAGATTTTTGAGACGACGGTGTTCAACTATGACACTATGAAAAATCGTTTCAGAGAAATTGCATTCCTAAACAAAGGACTGGTTATCTCTCTTGAAGATAAACGCGAGGGACAGGAGCGAAAGGAAACTTTTGAGTTTAAAGGCGGAATTGTCGAGTTTGTTGACTATCTAAACAAAAATCGTGAGACACTGCTCTCTGCACCCGTTTACTTTAATAAATTTAATCGCAATGCAAACGGCGAACTGGACAATGAGGTTGAGGTATGTTTTCAGTATAATGATGGCTACAGCGAAGTGATAAATGCCTATGCAAACAACATCAACACCGAGGAGGGAGGAACTCACCTTGACGGTTTTAAATCTGGACTTACTAAAGTCATAAACGACTATGCGCTTGCAAATAAAATTATTAAAGAAAATGAAAAACTCTCTGGTGACGATTGCCGAGAAGGTATAACCGCAGTCATTTCAGTTAAACTTAGAAATCCGCAGTTTGAAGGTCAGACCAAAACGAAACTTGGCAACAGCGAGATGAGAAACATTGTCTACAAGGCTATGGTTGAGGATTTTGGAGATTATCTTGACCGTCATCCTGTCGAGGCAAAAAATCTTATTCTTAAAAGCATAACCGCACAACGAGCAAGAGAGGCGGCTAGGAATGCGAGAGAGTTTACAAGACGAAAAAGTGTACTTGAAAACACTACCCTACCTGGTAAACTTGCGGACTGTAGCGAAAAGAACAGAAAGTTTTGCGAAATATATATAGTCGAAGGTGATTCGGCTGGTGGTACTGCTAAGACTGGCAGAGATAGACGTTTCCAAGCAATTCTGCCACTGCGTGGTAAGATTTTAAATGTTGAAAAGGCTAGACTTAATAAAATTCTAGAAAACAACGAAATTAAGTCAATGATAACCGCTTTTGGATGTGGGATTGGACAGGAGTTTAATGAAGATAAACTTCGTTACGACAAAATTATCTGTATGACTGATGCCGACGTCGACGGAGCACATATTCGTATACTACTTCTTACCTTCTTCTTCCGCTATATGCGTCCACTTATTGAACATGGACACGTGTATGCGGCAAAACCTCCACTATATAAAGTTACTCGAGGCAAAGAGGACTTTTACTTTTACTCTGACGAAGAGTTGAACGAGTGGTATCAATCAAACAGTCGAAAAGGTTGTGCACAACAACGTTACAAAGGTCTTGGCGAAATGAACGCTGAACAACTTTGGGAAACAACTATGGACCCTGAGAGACGAATACTTATTCAACTGACTATGGAAGATGCCATTGAGGCTGAAAAATATTTCAATGACTTAATGGGAGAGGATAGCGAACTGAGACGAAAGTTTATTGAAGAGAACGCAAACCTTGTAAGCATGGAAGACATTGATGCTTAAATAACAAATCTAACAATATAAAATAAAATATTATCCAAATTAAAATTGTGGTCATAAAATAATTTAATTAGTGGGGAATTTAACCATTAAACAGATTTAATAATAAATAAAATAAATTGCATAAAATTAAAAATAAAATAAAATAAAAAACAAAAGGGGTAAAATATGAAATTTAAAGAATATTTAAAGAAAAATAAAATTAAAGTGAAAAAGGATAACAGTATTTTTACTGTAAATAGATACTATAGTCCTTATGCTAGCACTGTTAAAGATTATAAATTTGTTACCAAAGAGGATATTGAAAGAATAAAAGTTATGAAAAACTTTCTGACTAGCAATCTTGATATAGACTCCTCTGCTTTTTGTAAAATGCTGGAAGAAACACCAAAATACAAGGCGGTTACTGATAAATATCCTTACAAAAAAACACTTGTAGATGACTTGAGAGAAGAAAGTGTTTCTACTTTTGCACACTCCATTGATGTAAACATTGGCTATAACAAGCGAATGGAAGAATTAATGCAAGAGGAGAAAAACTAAGAACCTTTTTAGTTAAAAATTTTAAAATTTTATTAGAAATATATATTTTTATTTTTAAAATGTTATATATTTTTTAACATATCTAGAATTTTATTTTAATACAAAATTTATAGAATTATATAAATAAAAATAAAAAAATCAACTTTTAAAAAATAATAAAAATATTTTAACAAATTAATAGAAATTATCTTAAAAATATATTTTATTTAATAAAAATTTAATTACTAAATTAATTCTATTTAAAAATAATTTTACTGTTAAACATAATAGGAGCAAAAAATGGAAAAACATGAAAGCAAAAAGTCGCTTGATGAAATTTTCAAAGATGTGAAAATTGAAAAAGTTGATACAGTGGACAACCTAAAAAAATCTTTCATTTCTTATGCTATGGCGGTCAACGTATCTCGTGCTATACCTGATGTGAGAGATGGACTAAAGCCCGTTCACCGTCGTATCCTCTTTGATATGGGCGAAATGAATAATTTTTATGACAAGCCTACCAAAAAATGTGCGAGAATTGTCGGTGACGTCATGGGTAAATATCACCCTCATGGTGATAGTTCTGTCTACGATGCTATGGTTAGACTTGCTCAGGACTTTTCAATTCGCTATCCACTAATAGACGGACAAGGTAACTTCGGTTCTGTCGACGGTGACCCTCCTGCTGCTATGCGTTACACTGAGGCAAGACTATCCAAAATTGCTGGACTAATGCTAGAAGATATTGATAAAAACACTGTTGACTTCTACCCTAACTTTGATAACACTCTTGAGCAACCTGCTGTTCTTCCTGCAAAGATACCTAATCTACTTATAAATGGTTCTGACGGTATTGCTGTCGGCATGGCAACAAATATACCTCCTCACAACTTGACAGAGGTATTAAATGGTTTGCAAGCACTTATCGACAATCCTGAAATTGATATTGACGAACTTATAAAGATAATCCCTGCTCCTGACTACCCAACTGGTGGTATTATTATGGGACGAGCCGCTGTTAAACATGCATACAAGACAGGTCGAGGAGGCATTGTTGTTCGTGGGCGAGCAGAAATCGAGGAGACATCAAATGGGCGAAGCCGAATTATCATAACCGAACTGCCCTACCAAGTCAATAAGGCACAACTCATTGTACAGATGGCTGACCTTGTTAAGAATAAACGTCTTGACGGAATTAGTGATATTAAGGAAGAGTCCGACCGAAAAGGTATGCGAATTGTGGTTGAAATTAAAAAAGACTTCAACGCACAGGTAGTGCTTAACAACCTTTACAAGATGACTCAACTTCAAAAAAGCGGTGGAATTATCTTCCTTGCTCTTGTAAATGGAACGCCTCGTATTCTTAACCTTAAAGAGATGCTCTACTATTATCTCGAGCATCAAAAAGAAGTTTTGACGCGAAAGACTCAATTTGAACTTGCAAAGGCAAAAGAGAGAGAACATATTGTCAAAGGTCTTGTAATTGCTCTTGCAAATATTGATGAGGTTATTGCAATCATAAAGTCATCAATGGATAAACAAGAGGCTTGCGTAAAACTTACCGAAAACTTTGAACTGGATGATATTCAAGCAAATGCTATACTTGCTATGCAACTATCAAGACTGACCTCTCTTGAAGTTGAAAAGTTAAATGAAGAACTGAGGCAACTTGATGCCCTTATCATTGACCTTGAAGATATCCTTGCAACCCCTGCCCGAATACTAAAAATTCTTCGTGACAACTTTGAGGAAATCAAAAATCAATATGGAGATGCAAGAAAAACTGAAATTAGTCTTGACGCTGGCGGTATTGATATTGCCGACCTCATTGCAAAAGAAGATGTTGTAATTTCTCTGACTCATCAAGGTTACATCAAGAGAATGTCAACAAGCGAATATAAGTCTCAAAATCGTGGTGGTGTGGGTGTAACTGCTCATAAGACAAAGGAAGAGGACTATGTCGAGAATATGTTTGTAACCTCCACACATGACGACCTATTATTCTTCTCAAATAAAGGTCGAGTCTACTGCATAAAGGCATACGAAGTACCTGAGGCTCAACGTACTGCAAAAGGACGAGCAATCATCAACCTTTTAATGCTTAGTGAGGGCGAAAAGATAACCACAGTTATCCCGAGAACTGAGGGAGCAAGCGGTAATCTTATTATGGCGACAAAGAATGGGCTCATCAAGAAAACACGACTTGAAGCGTTTGCCTCTATTAGAAAGATGGGCAAAATTGCCATTCGTCTGCTTGAAAATGACGAACTGATTGGTGTTGAGGTGTCAAGCGGAGATGATGATATACTTATTGCCTCGCACGAGGGCAAATGTATACGTTTTAACGAAAGTGACGTGCGCGTAATGGGAAGAGAAAGTCAAGGTGTAAAGAGCATGAAACTTGGCGACCTAGACTACATCGTAGATATGACTATCATTAAACCAGACAGCCAAATCATAACCATCTCCGAGCATGGATATGGCAAGCGGTCCAACGTTGACGAGTATAGACTTCAATCTCGTGGCGGTAAAGGTATAAAAGCAGGTATATTTAACGAAAAAACAGGCAAACTTGTAGCGCTCAAGCAATCTATTGAGGATGATGATATAATGCTTATCGCTGACAATGGAGTGATTATTAGAACACCTATTGAACAAATTAGTGCGTTATCTAGAGTGAGTCAAGGTGTTAAAGTCATGAAACTCAAAGATGAGAACAAGATTGTCGGTGTGGCACTTGTTAAAAAGGAAGAGAGCGAAAACAACGAAAATAATGAAAATTTGGCAGAGCAAACTGAAGATGAAAAACAGGAAATTAGTGAAGAACTTGAGTTGGGACAAGGTTTTAGCGAAGAAAACTTGACAAATGATGAAAAAAGTGCTATTCTTGAAAATCAAAACAATGCTCAAGTCAATGATAAATAGTTTTTGATTATTATTTTGTTAAAATATTTTTGTAAACCTATTTTTGACAAATTTAATAATCTATTATGATTAATTTTGATAAATTATTTTGTTCAGACTTGGGGCTGTGTGGCGGAAAGCGGTCTCGCTTTCCATCAAAACGGAGTTTTGATTATTTTAAAACGGAGTTTTAAAATGCCACACAGCCCTGTTTGGTTTATAGACATCATACTTAGATAACAAATTAAACTTAACCTATTTGGTTTATAATTACTAAAAAACATAATTTGCAAATATGGCTATACCATATTTTAAAAACCTTATCTATATTAAAAACATTAAAATTATAAAGGCTTGATTTGATAATAATGGGGGGAATATGGAGATAAACGAAAAAAGACACCTTGAAAAGACACTTAAAATTATTGACGAGAAAATTAAACTCAGCAAAGAAAAACTTAATTCTGCAAAAAGAAGGTTAAAGCAAGGTATTCAATCACTGTCTGAAAATTTTCATGAAGAGCAGTCAGGTGACAGTTTAGCAAACACCTACTCGAACCTTGCGGGAATTGAGGAACTTCAGGATAATTATGACAAAACATTGAATAAGTTGAATTTACAAAAAAAATCTCCATATTTTGCTCGTATTGACTTCAAGCCAGAGGGAAAAGTTAAAATTCAACATATTTATATTGGACTTGGCACACTTTCTGAAAACCAAACAATATATGTTGTAGATTGGCGAGCGCCAATATCATCAATGTATTATGATTATACCTTAGGAGAAGCGGAATACATTACCGACAAAGACGTTCACAAAGGTGAACTATTACTCAAAAGGCAATATAAAATAGAAGATGGGCAACTACTCTCCTATTTTGATACCGACCTTACCATCAATGATGAAATTCTGCAAGAGATACTCTCGCATAACGCTTCTGTTAAGATGAAACAAATTGTCTCGACTATACAAAAAGAGCAAAATAAAATAGTGCGAAGTGACACCTCTGAAAATATGCTTGTGCAAGGTATAGCAGGTTCTGGCAAGACCTCTATAGTTTTGCATAGAGCAGCATATCTTTTATACAAACATCGTGGGCAAATTAACAGCAATGATATAATGATTATTTCACCAAATAATGTTTTTTCAAGTTATATTGCTGATGTTCTGCCACAACTTAATGAGGACAATTTAGTAGAAACTACATTTGCTCAAATTGCTAGGTCAGAACTTAAAAGACCTATCCAGACACGTGAAAGTATGCTTGATGAGATTGCCTCAAACCCTAAACAAGAGGAATTGAATGAGATTTCATATAAGTCCTCTTATGAGTATCTTGACAGTTTGCTTAGGTTTTTAAAAGGACCTTTGCTTGAGACATTTTCGCCACAGGATTTATCTTATGTTGTCTATGAAGATTTAGACAATAACGTCAGAACTATAGACTTCCCTGCTGAGCAAACTAAGGAACTCTTCTTCAAGACTTTTAAAGGTCTTGACCTCTATGAGAGAATAAATAGAATAGCATGGCAATATGCTATGGTATTTACCGAGCAGAGACACTATACAAAAGAACAAAATCGAGCATTACGAGATAGATTTAAAAATATTCTTTACAAATTTTTACCAATTAGAGATATAGATAAAATCTTTGAGATTTTCATGGCAAGAGAGAATTTAAAACTCAATAAACGTCCTACTATTGACTATATGGATAAAGGAACATATCTTGCAATTAAATACTTCATCTATGGGTTTGACCATGATTTTTCTGCAAAGTATCTTATAATTGATGAGATGCAAGACTTTACACCTGTTGATATATATATCTTCAAAAAGTTATGGAATTGTCCTTGCATTGTTGTTGGCGACGTAAATCAGTGTATTGAAAAAAATGTAACAAATGAATATCTTCAAATTACTGCTGATTTCTTAGGTTGCAAACTCGTTGAACTTAACAAGACATATCGTTCTACCAAAGAGATAGCAAAATTTGCAAGTGCAATGATTGGTCTTGAAAATATTGACTACGTCAACCGTAGCGGAAAGGAACCTACCCTATACAAAACTACAAGTCAAGCAAAAACTATCAAAAATATTATTGATAATGAATGCAAAGAATTTGACCACATTGCAATAATTTGCAAATGTAACAGCGAGGCAAAAGCACTTGAAAAGTCTCTTAAAAAACTTATTGATTGCACTATTCTCGTTGAACCAGAGGACTATAACAATCGTGTTCTTATAACCACCTGTGCGACTGCTAAAGGAATTGAATTTGATGCTGTAATTATACCTAATGCTGACAGCGAAAATTATAACAACAACATTGATAAAAATATTTTCTATGTCTCCTCTACCCGTGCTCTACACAAACTCTTCTTTGTTTGTGAAAAAGAGCCAAGCAAGTGGCTTGAAAATATACCCAGCATTGTGAATGAAAATAATTAAAAAGAAACACTTATTCAAAAAAATTAACAAATTTTTGACTTTTTTGAGTGAAATGTGGATAAAATTGTGGACAACTTATTAAAATTTATTTATAATTATACAAAATCAGTTAAAAAATATATATGATAACATAACTAACTTTAACAAAAAAAATTTTTGTAAAAAACTTGACAATTTTTGTCAAGTAAAATGATATAATTTTTAGGAAATTTTTTCTAAATATTTGCTACATTTACATGAGAAAATCGCTAAAATTTAAAATTTTAGTGTGGAAATGTGGATAACTTGCCGTGTATAACCTCATTTTACCCCATTATGCATAAAAATTAGCACTTTTGCATAAATATTTAAGTGTGGAAATGTGGATAACTTTTGTGGGTAAAATGTGCATAATTCCACAAACTTTTTCTATCACTTATGACAAAAAGGGTATATTTATTTTGAATTTTTAGGTTTTTGTTATATATTAATTGTAGTAATATTTTGATAGCAATTTTATCTACGCACCAAACTTCTTATCTTAAAAATATAAGGCAAGATGTTTGTTAATCTAGTTTATACATATCTAAGGAGACATTATGACACAAAACAAATTGATTACCCCACGAAAATTGTCGGGTTTTATGGAACTTTCCCCTCAAAAACAAATTCTCTTTGATAAGATGATTGAAAAGATTAAAAATGTTTATGAAAAATCGGCATTTGTTCCAATTGATACACCTGTGCTTGAATATAGCGAAATACTACTTGCAAAAACTGGTGGGGCTATTGATAAAGAGATTTATGCCTTTAAAAAAGGTGATACAGATATCTGCATGAGGTATGACTTGACTGTTCCCCTTGCAAGATACGTTGCCATGAATGTAAATGACCTATCTTTCCCCTTCAAAAGATACCAAATAGGCAAGGTTTATCGAGGAGAAAAAGCACAAAAGGGAAGATTTAGAGAATTTTATCAATGCGACGCGGATATAGTCGGTCTAGATGAACTCTCTCTTGTTGCTGATGCTGAATGTTTGTCACTTGTTGACAAGGTGTTTAAAGCACTCGGATATAAGGTGCTTGTCCATGTGTCAAATAGAAATGTACTTTTTGGTTACTGTGAGGCGCTAGGATTTAAGGACAAGACACAGGATATTTTAGTTATACTTGATAAAATAAATAAGATTGGCAGGGGAAATGCTATTGAAGAACTGACGAAATTAGGAGTAAATGATGAAAGTTGCCAAAAATTAATTGATATTACTCTTAAATGTGGAAAATTTGAAAGCATTTTACAAGAAGTAGAGACTCTTAATGATAACGAGACCTATCAAAAAGGTATAAGCGAGATTAAAGAGGTCTATACATATCTTAAAGCACTCGGTGCGAATGAAAACTGTTATGTGCTTGACCTTGGCATAATTCGCGGACAAAACTACTATACAGGCACTGTCTTTGAGGCAATGATGCCACAGCACCCTGAGTTTTTAACCGTCTGTGCAGGCGGAAGATATGACAACCTTGCTGGTTATTATACTGACAAGAAATTGCGTGGTGTTGGACTTAGCATTGGTCTTACTAGGCTCTTTGACCTTCTGGATAACGCGGGTTTGATAGAAGAGGTTGCTCCGACTAATATGGACCTGCAAATTATACCACTTGGTGAAACCTTGTGTGATTGCTTGACTCTCAAATCTTATTTTGAGGAGCAAATTGTATGTGATGTCAACTACGAAAACCGTTCCTTTAAATCAAAGATGAAAGAGGCAAATAGATTGAAAGTACCTTTTATACTTGTAGTTGGAGAAGATGAGGTAAAAAGTAAAACCTATTCACTTAAAAATATGTTTACAGGTCAGCAGTATAACTTGGCAAAGGAAGAATGCCTTAAAACTATAGTTGAGTATTTAAAATACAAGAAAAATTAATCTTAAAATCATAGAGAAGGTAGTATTAAAATTTATACTACCTTTTTTATATTTATCACGTCAAAATTTTCTTTTTACAACCTCTTTTTACAACCTCTTTTTATGCTCACAACCTATTTTTTATTCTCATAATCTGTTTTCTTTTGTTTATCTTTATCGTCTTTTCATTTTAATAACTAATTAAAAACACTTTTTAAACAATATTTTGCTGATAAAATCAAAAAAAGTTTGAATTAAAATTGAAATTTGTCTATAATGTAGACATGAATGATAGAATTAAAGAGAAACTTAAACTTTTGACTACAAAGCCTGGTGTCTATGTTATGAGAGACAAGGATGGCAATGTTATTTATGTGGGCAAGGCTAAGAACCTTAAAAATAGAGTTAGTCAGTATTTTAGAAACTCCCCTAAACCGTCAAAGGTACAGGCAATGGTGGACAATGTAGATATCTTTGACTACTTTATCACAATGAGTGAAATGGATGCTCTCGCACTTGAGAGCAATTTAATAAAAAAATATCAACCTTTTTATAATATTTTACTTAAAGACGGCAAGCAATTTCCCTATATCAAAATTGACATGAAAGAACCCTTTCCAAAACTTGAAATTGTAAGGAAGGTAAAAAAGGATGGTGCAAAATACTTTGGTCCATACTTTGCTGGACTTGACGCAAGAGAAATACTTAAGACTATCAATTCCGCCTTTAAAATACGCACCTGTAACCTTAAAATTACAGAGACCTCTATGGCAAAAAGAGAATGCCTCAATTACTCGCTAGGACTATGTTCCGCGCCATGCACAAAACGGATTGATAAACAGGGATATAAAAAGGAAATTGACAGAGTTATCAACTTTTTAAATGGAAATGATGACGAAATTGAAGATATTTTAACAAAAAAAATGTTACAAGCCTCTGAAAATGAGAATTTTGAGAATGCTATCCTGTTTCGTGACAGGCTTAAAATGGTGGCAAAACTTAAACAAAGAGTGGTGGCTAACCTACCAAAAGATGTCAGCAAGGATGTTTTTGCCTATTACACGGATGGTCTGAGCGGTGTTATTACCTATATGGCTGTTCGTGGCGGAAAAATTCTTGGTATAATTTCATACCCTTGTCTTGATGCCGAACTTGAAGAGGGACAAACGTTATTTAACTTTGTCGTTCAATACTATCAAAATTTGCTTGTGCCAAATGAAATTATTTTATCACATGACATTGAGGATAAAGAACTCTTGAGAGAATACTTCAATAAAAAAGTTAACATTATTACTAACCCTCACGGCATTAACAAATCGTTGCTTGATATGGCACTGGAGAATGCAAAAGAGTACCTGAATAAGTATATTGAAAAAGAAAGGTTGAAATACAATAACACAATTGGTGCAGTAAAGAGTTTGCAAGAAAAACTGCATTTAAAAAACACACCATACAGAATAGAATGTTATGATATTTCTAATATTAGCGGTACAAACAAGGTCTGTTCCATGGTGGTATTTAAAAATGGCGAGGCATTTAAGTCAGATTACCGAAAGTTTAAAATAAAGACGGTAAAGGGAGCGAATGATTTTGCCTCGCTTAAAGAGGCTCTAAGTCGTCGTCTGCTCCGCCTGAAAGAGCAAAATGGAGAGAGTTTCAAGGAAAAACCTGACCTTATCATCATTGATGGTGGCAAAGGACAAATTTCTGCCTGCTACGAGGTGCTTTGTCAGTTTGGATACCAAAATAGCATAGACATGATAGGTCTTGCAAAAAAACTAGAAGAGGTTTTCTTTCCAAACATCTCCCAACCTGTTTTGCTGAAAATGGGGAGCGCTGAACTTAAACTTATACAGAGACTGCGAGACGAGGCACATAGGTTTGCTATAACCTATCACCGCTATATTAGAACTCAAAAACAAACTAGGTCGGCACTTGATGATATAAATGGCATTGGTCCTAAAAAACGTGATGCTCTGCTTAAGGCATTTGGAACCAGCGAAGAAGTTGCAAAGGCAAGTGTCGAACTGCTTTGCACTGTCCCTGGAATCAACCCTACCCTTGCTGAGACAATACACCAACATTTTAAAGAACATCCAATTGATTACAGCATTGAAGAATAATTTTAAAAAGACAATATAGCATTGTAAAATTAAAAAACATCATATTGTAAAACTAACCTATTATATGAAAGTGCTTGTACAATAGTTATTTATATCAAATTTATAAAAAAAAGATTTTTTGTTTGTATATATTTAAAAAAATTTGTATACTAAAAATGGAGGTAAAAAAAATATGAGAAAAATTACTATGGTTCAATATGGTTGTGGTAAAATGAGTAAATACACAATCAAATATGCTCTTGAAAAGGGAGTTAAGATTGTCGGTGCGTTCGATATCAATCCTGACATAATTGGCAAGGATATCTCTGTGATTATTGACAGTGAGAAAAGCCTTGGAGTAAAAGTTCAGGATGCAAAAGAGTTTGATACCTTTCTTCAAACTCATGATGTTGATGTTGCTATAATTACAACCACAAGTATCTTTGCTGAAAACTACCCTGCTTATGAAATTTGTGCTAAAAATGGCGTAAATGCTATTTCCACTTGTGAAGAGGCTTTCTATGCACAAAATTCTAGTCCAAAACTTGCTAAAAAACTTGATAGGCTTGCAAAAGAAAATGGTTGCACTATATGCGGAAGCGGTTACCAAGATGTTTTTTGGGGTAATCTTATTAGTGTGATTGGTGGAGCAACTCACAAAATTGTTAAAATCAAAGGCAAATCAAGTTATAATGTTGAAGATTATGGGGTTAGCCTTGCAAAAGTGCATGGCGTAGGACTTACAAAGGAACAATTCAAAAAAGAAATTAGCGACCCTGAAGATATTTCTGATGAGGAACTTAAAAAACTTATCAATGCTGGAAAATTCTCGCCTTGTTATATGTGGAATGTAAATGGTTGGCTTTGTTCTAAACTTGGACTGCATATAACAAGACAAACTCAAAGGTCTGTTCCTCAAATTGCTGAAGAAGAAATCCACAGTTCTACCCTTAACATGACCATCCCTAAGGGAAGATGCACTGGACTTAGTGCTGTAGTTACAACTGAAACAAAGGAAGGTATAACTATTGAAAGTGAGTGCATAGGTAAGGTCTATGGGCCAAACGACTATGACTGCAACGACTGGACTATTGAGGGCGAACCTACAACAAGAGTGGTAATTGAAAGACCTTCGACTGCAGAACTGACCTGTGCAAGTGTTATCAATCGTATTGTTGAGGTCCTTGTTGCTGAGCCTGGATATACAACTACCGACCAAATGCCAGAGAATATATATAAGGCACACAATCTTGATAAATATATTGAGATTGTTGACTGTGATGACCATGATTGCGGTTGCGGTCATGAACACTGCAATCACGAAAAGTAATTTTTTTAAAAATGATTTTTAAATAAATTAAAGTTACTTTAAACAAAAACAATATTAATTTATTTTCTTATAAAATTAACTAGTAAAAGGATACGCAAATGAAAAAAGGATATTTTATCACCTTTGAAGGTGGAGAGGCTTGTGGTAAATCTACACAAATTAAAATGCTTAGAGAATATTTAAGTAAAAGAGACAACAGCGACGACTTTTTATTTGTTCGAGAACCAGGTGGCACTCCCCTAGCAGAAGAGATTAGGAAACTTCTTCTAAATTATGAGGTTGATAAACCTCTTCCTATGACAGAATTACTGCTCTTCTGTGCCTCTCGTGTAGAAAATGTCTACAAACAAATATTGCCAGCATTAAACAATGGTAAAATCGTCATAGCCGACAGGTTCTACGACTCCACTATTGCCTATCAAGGTAATGCAAGGGGTATTATGAGCAGTAAGGATATACTGTCGCTAACTAAGAAAATTATAGGCGGACTTACTCCAAACCTGACTTTCTATCTTAAAATCTCACCAGAGGAGGCTTTTAAAAGAAAAAGCAAAATGGATGAAGGAATGGATAGAATTGAAAAAGAAGGACTTTTGTTCCATCAAAAAGTAAAGGAGGGCTATGATTTTATTTCTAATCTTGAAAAAGATAGATTTTATATCTTAGATGCAACTAAAAGTCCTCAAGAAATATTTGATGAAATAATTAACGTTTTAAAAGTAAAAATACCTGAATATTTTACAGAAGAAAAATCATTAGACGAAAAAAATTTTTAAAAAATATATAATTTAAAGAAAAATCACATAAAATTTAGAAAAAAACTAAAAATTATGTGATTTTTTATTGTTTTTTATTTAATATATATATTATTCAAATTAATTTGTAAAAATTTTATTTAAAAATAATTTTATTTGTATATATTTATTTAATACTTATTTTTATTTGAATTTTTTATGCTAACTTAATTATTTTTAAAAATAATCGGCTAAATTTATTTTTCTTTTATTATTGTCTTTTTACAAAAATCTTTATAGTCAAAATTTTCATAATCTTCATTATTTGAAAGTATAACTAAGTTTGGTTTTTTGCCTATAAGTCCTTTCAATATTGTTAGTGCTCGCTCATAAGTAAACTTTTTGATAAATTCCTCGTCCTGTTTGGTCTTTTTGTTATCTAATAGATAGCCATAAATATCATATTGTCTAAAGTTGATATTCGCTATATCTGCAAGGTAGTTGTAATCAAAATTTAAACTGCCTATAAAAACATCCTTTGCTTGATTTAACCTTTCTTCAGTAAAGTTTTCAAATATAATTTTTATAAATTCTGGATACTGCTTTATCACTTCTGCTATGTTTTCTTCTTGACAGCCAATGTTGAAACTCAAATATATTCCATCAACTTTTTGAAAAATATTACAAGTACATGAATAACAAAGTTCTTTTTTAGTTCTAAAAAAATCGAACATAATTAGGTTTAAAACATATGAAATCAACCTGTTTTCAATATACCAATCTCTGTTATAATGCTCTTCTGTCCTGTAATTCAGTATTTTATAATGGATATACATAAGTGCCTTATCCTTTTCGCATGCCTTCTCATAATAGTAGGCAGGTTCTTTATAACCGAGATTGTTTTTAATAGAAAACCCTTTTTCTCCGACCTTATTTAGTCTAGGCACAATATATTTTGAAATTAACTTTTTTGTCTCATTTTCTGTGATATTTCCTACAACATTGACAGTTAAATTGGCTAAATTATAATACTTCTCAATAAAAGTTTGAATATCTTTTAGTTTTATTCTATTTAGGGTCTCTTGACTGCCAGCAAAAGTATAACCTAAATTTTTAACTTCTTTACTTTTGTTGACCTTGCTTCTAAGCAAAAACACCCTCTGCTTATTGTTTGTTTTGTGTCTTGTTACTATCTCATCACTTATTATTTTAAATTCCGAATCAAAATCTTGCTGAGAATAAACTATATCAGAAAAAGACTCAGTCAAAGCATCTACTGCCTCATCTATTTTATCTCTCGTTGTCATAGCAAGATAGCAAGTTTCATAGTCTGCGGTGTAGGCATTAAACTGCTGATATTTTCCATGGTTGTTTGCCCTTTCTGCTCTTGTGTGCTTTTTGGTTGAAAAACCCATGATTGCGTGTTCGCAAAAATGAGCAAGCCCAGATTTACCTATTGGGTCGCTAAGAGCACCAGCACTAAAATGCAATTCAAAGATTATACCTTTGACATCGGTGCGTTTTTCAATGATGACCTTTACACCCTCTTTCGTTTTCAAAAGTTTTGGTTTCATTTTTGCCTCTCCTTTAACACGCAAAAATAGTGAATGCATTATTCACTAATTTTTTATAACATATGAAATTTTATTCCTCATCATTATTTTTCAATTTTAGGTTGGCTTTCTTTTGGAATTTACCATCTTTCTTATACACAACAAATTTGGTATCTTGACTTTTTGATAGTTCCTGTACCCTTGCAAGTGCCTCTTCTTTTGTCTTTTTGCTGTCTATAACTCTCTTCGCTCCGTCCTTTTTTATCTTCCAAAGTTTATCTTCTTTGTCAAATAAAACTCTATAAACAGTTTTCTTTTGCTTACTATTTTCTGTTTGAGTGTCAGCCTCATTTGGCTTTTCATTCTTTGAAGATGTTGTAGTTTCGACTGGTTTCTCCTGTTTCTTTTCTGTTTTTTCTTCTTTAGTTTGTTTCTTTTCTACATTGTTTGTCTGAGAAGTCTTAGATTTTTCCTCTTTGGCATTAACCTTTTGTTTTGTCTCCTCTTTCTCCTCTACCTTTTTTTCTTTTTTCTTTTTACCAAAAAACCACATAGTATTCTCTCCTTTTACATTTCCATTATAACATTAAATTACAATTTTTTCAATATCTATTTTAAAAATATTCTATTTTTTTTAATAAATATTTTTATTTTTATTAAAATTATGCTATTATTAAAAATAAGGAGTAAAAATGAAAAATATTGGTACAATTTCATATGGAGTAAAAGCACCTATTATAAGACCTGGAGATGACCTTGTCAATATTACCATCAAAAGTGTTCTAATGGCTGTAAAAGAGGCAAAAATAAAACTTAAAGACAAAGACATCATTGCTGTTACCGAGGCGGTTGTTGCTAAAAGTCAAGGCAATTTCGCAACCGTGGATGATATTGCGTTTGATGTGCGTCAAAAAATGGGCGGAGGCACTGTTGGTGTTGTCTTTCCAATTCTTTCTAGAAATCGTTTCTCAAACATCCTAAAAGGCATTGCAAGAGGTTGTGAAAAAGTTATATTACAACTCTCATATCCTTTTGATGAGGTCGGCAATCCCCTCGTCTCTATTGATAGACTTTATGAACTTGGCATAACAAATTTTAACAAGGTCTATACAGATGAAAAATTTTATAAACTTGTTGGCAAGATTGAGCATCCATTTACCGCTATTGATTATATTGATTACTACAAAAAAATTTGCGGTGACAAGTGCAAAGTAATTTTATCAAATGACCC
Source organism: uncultured Clostridia bacterium (assembly GCA_944350275.1). Taxonomy (GTDB): domain Bacteria; phylum Bacillota; class Clostridia; order Christensenellales; family UBA1242; genus Caccovivens. The sequence continues at coordinate 155,115 of CALVOK010000014.1, forward strand.
TACAACTATATTAAAATACACGAAAAATGTCATAACTGCTGATATACATTCTCGATTTAGAACTAAAAATTTGCTTATAAAAAAAGGCGCTAAAAAGGTAATTTCCCTTGATGAAATTCTATCTCAGTCTGTCAATGGTAGTGGTTACAATGAAAAATTTGGTGTACTTGGCTCCAATCTGTCCACTGATGAAAAACTAAAACTCTTCCCTCGAAATTGCGAAAAATTCGTTAAAACTCTTCAAAAACGTTTCAAAGATGAATGTGGTGTTAACGTTGAATGCATGGTCTATGGTGATGGTGCGTTCAAGGACCCAGTTGGTGGCATTTGGGAACTTGCCGACCCTGTAGTTTCTCCTGCCTATACGTCTGGACTTAATGGAACTCCAAACGAAATCAAGTTTAAGTATGTAGCCGACAATCAAATTGCAGATTTAAAAGGTAGAGCAGCAGAGAAAGCAATGAAAGATATTATTGCAAGCAAATCAAAAAATCTGAAAAATCAAAATATTTCGCTTGGCACTACCCCTCGCAGACTTACCGACCTGCTTGGCTCGCTTGCCGACCTTACAAGCGGAAGTGGTGATAAAGGCACGCCAATTGTGCTTATTTCAGGATACTTCAACAATTATGCTGATGAATAAAATGTGTTATTTTAATTAATTTTTCAAAAAATATTAATAAAATTATAAAAAATACCTTCTTCATTTTCAAAAGGAAGGTATTTTTTAAAAAATTATTAATTAAAAATAAATTATTATATAAAAAATTATTAATCAAAAATTAATTATTATATAAAAAATTATTATTTAAAAGTTTTTATTAACTAATTTACATTATTTTATATAAGAATTATTGTATTTTTTATTTACTCAAAATCTACATCTCGCAAAATATACTGCTTTAGTGCTTGGTACTCTTGTTCGTCAATCACGCCATTCTCAAAAAGTTTTTTAGCATCTGCCAGTTTTCTATATTGAGTAGACGGATTGTCAATTCTGTTGTAGTAAATTGCTCCATAATCTGTGCCTATACCTACAAAATATCCAACCACCGTTAAAATAACAGGAAAAATCCCACCAAATATAAATTGTAAAACACAAACAAACGAAAAAGATACAATGTGGTCAATTAGTTTTTCTTTGGTATATTTTGAATAAGATTTTACCTTTGCACCTACTAAGATTGCTATTATGCCAACTATTGTAATAACAATTGAACTTATGATTATCTGATTGCGAACAAAGTTGTAGTCACTTTGAGAACCTACCAAAAGGTCACTTCGCACGACGAATATAATTGTTATAACTGCCATTATTAATACTGCATTTATACCAAAAATAATGGATAATATACCAGCCCACAAAAACCATTTGTTTTTAACTCTTCCACTTTTATATCTTTCAAAAACAGAACTTGTATAGTTGTCAACCACAGCCTCGTCAACCACCAAATCCTCTTCCTTGATGTTTGACTGACCGCTTTCTCTAAGTTCCTTTTTTATCTCTTCTGTTAGTTTGAATTTATTTTTGTCCATGCCCATATTATACCATAGAAATAACAATTTGTAAATATCTTTTATAAAAAAGACAACTTTTCTGTTCGAGAAGTTGTCGTTTCTGTTATGTTGTCATTTGGCTACTATTCAATAATTCTCTCGCCTCTGAACCTAGATAAGTTTGTCAAAACCTCATATTCTGTGCTTTCAATCAGTGGTGCAAGGTCGCTTGCATTATCAAAAATTATTACTTTATCCCCTACCTTGCAATTTATTTTTGTTACATCGGTCATAAATGCATCCATACAAATATTACCAACGTTTGTCGCCATTTTTTCATTGATTTTTACCTGCAACTTGTTTGATAGTTTACGTGGCAGACCGTCACCATAGCCTAGTGGTATTGTTGCTATCGTCATGTTCTCGTTTGCTGTGTAACCACAAAGATAGCCTATATGTTCACCCTTATTTACCTTTTGAATATCCACAATCTCGCTTTCAACTCGAAGTACAGGTCTCACATACTCATTTCCATAACCATAGACCTCAAGACCTACCCTGAACATATCGGCATTTATGTTTTCAAAAATACTTCGCCCACCACCAACGTGGATAATGGTATTCCAATCCTTTGGCAACTTATTCCTAAATTGCTCAAATTTTTCCTTTTGCATATCTGTGTATGCTTTGTCAGTGGTAAGAGATGAAAAATGAGTATAAAGTCCTGAAAGTTTTTGTTTCTTTCTTAAAAGAAAGTTAATAATCTTATCAAATTCCTTTTCGGTTTTGACTCCATAACGGTTCATGCCTGTATTTAAACAAAGGTGCATTTTGGGAGTGAGTTTATTTTTTTGAGCAATCTTGACTATCCTCTTTGCGTCATAAAGCGAAAACAATGCAAAGGAAATATCATTCAGCATACATACCTTATAATCCTCACAGGCACCAAAGACAATTATCTCTTTTTTGGTATATCTGCGGGCAAAAAGTCCCTCACTTTGATTAGAGACGCCAAAATAGTCGACTTTATCATTCAAAATAGATATGACCTCTTTCATTCCATGTCCATATGCATTTGCCTTTATCATGACACAGGTCTTGTGCTTTGAAATTTCCTCTATTTTTTGAAGATTATAAAGTAAATTACTTCTAGATAAAAAAATTTTTGAAAACATAATATTATATATTCTCAAAAATAATTTTTGTCTATATATTTTTGATTTTTTGCAATAAAAAAGTGCATATAAATGCACCTTTTATTTTTATGAAATTACAAGTGGAACAATTATTCCGGCTACAACTATAAGCAGGCAAATTACATATAGAACTTTCCATACCATTTGTTTTGGTCTTACATATCTCCAAGCGAGAACTGCAACTATGATAATCATTATTGCTGTTGCAACACCTTGTAAAGCATTAACAACTTTCATGTTGATTCCGCAAGCAGATAAGATAAGTGACAAAGCATACAAGAAAGTAACTGCAACTATTGTCCAAAATGAAATCTTATTAAGTCCCCAAACGGTCTTTTTTGATGAGTTTGATGAACTTGAAGAACTTGATCTTGTTGTCTTTGATGATGTTTTCTTTGTTGCCATTTATCCATCCTCCTATATTTTTTATTATACATATATTTTAGTTTATTGTCAATATAAATACAAAAAAATTCAATTATTTTTATCTTTTTCTTCTATCTTATCACTCAATGTCATTATGTATGGCAGATATTCCTCCCACCTGTAATTCCTTATAGGCATAGGTCGGTGGTCCTCAAAATATAAAACAAGTGCGGGACGAATGCCGTTGTAATCGTCAACAAATTTATACCCTATAAGTCTACCTGATAAAATAAGTTTTTTTATTTGTGCATGATAGTTATAATATTTCATACTTTTATTTTCTTTAATTTTGTTAATTTAATACATATTTTAATAAAATTTTGTGTTTTAACTTAGCCAAGGGCAACATCTAAAATCATCATAATTACAAAACCTGTTATAAATCCCCATGTGCCAATATTACCTCGAGAGTTGTTCTTCGCGTCTGGCAAAAGTTCCTCAGCGACCACAAACAGCATGGCGCCTGCCGAAAAGGATAAGAACCAAGGCATGAGGCTTGACAGACTTGTTGACAGCCATATTCCAATGAGCGCCATAAATGGCTCGACAATTCCGCTCAGCGAACCGAATAAAAATGCTTTACCGCTTGAACCTAACTGCTCCCTCATGGGCAGACTTATTGCACTGCCCTCAGGGAAATTTTGAAGTCCTATCCCTATTGCAAGCCATAGTGCCGACATAAATGCTGAGGTCTCTCCCAAAGAAAAGGCATTGCCAAATGCTAGACCGACCGCCAAGCCCTCAGGAATGTTATGTAGCGTTACCGCCAAGAAGAGTTTGCCTGTCTTTGATAGAGAATGTTTTTGTGAAAAACTATTTTGTGTAGTTACATTTTGTGATTTCCTGCCCATTTTGTTAAGTAAATACGGCAAGAGTTTATCCATTACAACTAGGAATAAACAGCCAAGTATTATCCCACATGATGCGGGAACAAAACTAAATGCTCCCATATTAGATGACTGTTCAATTGCTGGCAATATGAGTGACCAGATTGACGCAGCAATCATCAGCCCTGATGCAAAACCTAGAAAAAGACTGTTGAGTTTCTCGCTTATCTTCCCCCTGAATAAAAATACCACTGCCGAACCTAATGTTGTCATTAAAAATATAAATGTAATGCCTATGATTGTAATCGCTAAATTGCTCACCTTTCCACCTTTATCTTCCGCACTCCCCCTAATAATATTATAAAAAATAAATGTGAAAGTGTGAGAAAAAGTGAGTATTTATTATTTAAAATAAAAAAATTTTGTTAATTTTAAAAAATATATTTAAAAATTAAAAAAAAGACTATATTTTTGTGAAAAAAGTAGCAAATTTACTGATATAGTCTTTTTTTGTTGTTTGTCTGTTAATTTTAATTGATAACTAACATTTTTTAAAGGTCAATTTTAAACCAAAGGTTCAGTTGAGTAAACCCTATAAGTCTTTTCGCCAACCACCTTATCACTTGTATAAGGGAAGTTTGTGGTGTTGATATAAGAATGTGAGTCACTCACAAAATCAGTAAGCACCCTGACGGTTGTGGCATATCGAAGTAAATATCCACAAGCACTTGTCGAGGTTGCTGAATTGTAAACTGTCTCGCTTTCTATGGTGACGGTGGTGAGGTTGGAACAAGAACTAAATACATTACTTACTATACTTGTCACACTGGATGGGATGGTTATTGATATTAAAGATGTGCAACTCCGAAACGCTCCATCACCTATCGTCTCTAAACCTGCCGAAAGGTCAACGGTCTTTCGGCGGTGGAGCGGAGCGAGACGACTCATCCACTTTTTAAAGAGAGCGGGCAATATAACCCTTATTTTATATAAACTAAATCGGACAATCGTCGAACATCTGCTTCGCGGACAATAATCCAAACTAAGTTTGGGAGAGCGGAAATGAAGTTTTTATTTAAAATACATCATATCGGAAAATCGGGCGACATTTGGTCGCTCGGACAGTCGCCAAGCATCTGGTTCGCGGAAAGCATCAGGCTTGACTTATTTATCTTTTGCCTCGAGTTCCTTTTTAGATGCGTTGATTGCTTTTACAATGTTTGAAATGACTTTATTTTTATTGAGCCACCAATCTCTGCTCCAAACCCTCATTATCTTCCAGCCTCGTGACTCAAGAAATTTATTTCGGTAAACATCACGTTCTAGAATTGAGTCGCTACTCTTATATGCTGAATAGTCGCACTCTATGCCCAGCAAGTACCTATCAAGAGACTTATCATATACACCAAGTGAGAGTTTGTAGTCGGTGTTGCCAAGGTTGGTCTCAACAGTAAAGCCAAGTTTTGTCAGTTCATCCTTGATATACTTTTCAAGGTTGTTCTCAACTATTACATCATTTGTCTGAGGTAAAATTGGTTTAAAACTATCAAGTACGAATTGTGCTTCCTTATACTTTTTATTAGAGATTGCCCTAACATATTTAAGATAATTTTTAAATATCTTTGGACCTGCATTCTTAGTGCCTTCAACTGCGAGTTCTTCAGGCTCTATACTTGTAATCACGTAAATTTTTTCTTTTGCACGAGTTATAGCAACGTTTAATCGATTTTCGCCACCCTCGACAGAGAGTGAACCAAAGTGAGCGACAACCTTACCATATTCATTTCTCGCATAACCAATACTGAATATAATGATATCGCGTTCATCACCCTGAACATTTTCAAGGTTCTTAATGAATATTGAAGTGTCCTCGCCATTGTCCTTGCGGTTTTGCTCTCGGATATAGGCATCTCTAAAAGCACTATCCTTTTGGCACTCTTTATCAATTGCGTCCTCAATGGCATTTTCTTGTTCGGTATTAAACGTGATAATACCTATTGAACTTTTGTTTCGTTTGTTCTTTATTAGTTTTTTAAGAAGAGAGACTATGGCATTTGCCTCTTCTTGATTGCGTCTACCTACCCATCTACCATTGACTTTTATTCTCTCAATAGGTTTATTGCCTACATTTTTAGAGATGTTTGGTGCAATTTGAAGTTTGCCATCATAGAAGGCATAGTTTGAGAAGTTGATGAGTTCTTCGTTTTTGCTTCGGTAGTGGTATGTAAGATTTGTACTTGTGTAACGAGATGTTGCAAGGTCGAGCAAACTTTCAACCTCAAGTGCCGCCTGGGTCGCAAGGTCGAGGTCGTCATCATCGCTACCCAAATATCGTTTCATAAAGGTTTGAGTTGGCCTTAACTGTTTTGAGTCACCTGCTACAACTATAAATTTGCCTCTATAGATGGTTGGCAAGGTATTTTCAATAAACACCTGGCTTGCCTCATCGAACAGAATTATATCAAACAGGTTTTTCTGTAATGGGAAAATTGTTGATACACTTTCAGGTGAAAGTAGCCAGCAAGGGAAGAGTTTTAAAAGATAGTCACCATAAAGTTCCATCATCTTTCTTATAGGCATAAGTCCCTGCTGTTTGGTGATTTGGTAGAGATAATTCTTATTGTCTGGGTCAGAATTAAAGTGTTCAATATACTCCTGCTTAAATTTGTCAATGCATATCTCGCGGGCAATTCTCTTTTCATCCTCTTGTAAGGACATAATTCTATTTCTTATGTTTTCATAATCAATAATTTTTGAAAGTTTATCTTTATTTATCTCCTCGTAGGTCACTGCCTCATGATAAATTCTTATTTCAAGCAAACTGTTTATAATATCTTGAAAACCTCGTAAATTTTTTGAGTTTGAGTAAGCAAAATTGAGTATTGTCTTTTCATCATCGGTTAAGCCTTGCAAAGAAACATTGACATCTCGTATCTCAACATAGTCGTCGAGTGCACTAAGCAATAATTTTAAAAATATTGTGTTGCCATTGACAATATTGTCAACTGTCATAAGATAACCTTTTCTGTCAAGCACCTTTTCAAGCAAGTTGTAATTGCTTATGTAACTGTGTATTTCATTTAATGTTGACTCAAACCGAGATGCTACTTCCTTTTCCTTTTTAGACAGTTTATATTTTACAAAAGGATATGCAGGGAAGAACACCTTTGACCAGTTAAGAGCGGTATGAAGTTGTGGATAGTCAATTTTAGATATCATCTTAACAAGAGGTTTTATTTTTTTATTATCCTCTATATCATTCTCAAGCATATATACCATAAGTTGTCGTGCGTGTGGGTGCTTTGCTGTATCGAATGGAATTATTGTCTTTTGAATAAGTCCGTTAAGATATGTTTTCATCTGATTCAGAACATGAATATCCACGTCTGCTCGTATATGGTCAATAAGCGGATTGGTCTTTTTGAGTTCTATGTATCGGTAGTATAGGTTGCTCTTATTCTTTTCCTTGATTACTCTCAGTGTTTGGTAAAGACGTTTGTAGTCCATCTTCATAATATCGTTATTCTTGAGCATTTGCTTGTACAGTACATAGTCATTGCTGTTTTTTCCTATTCGGGCTGAGTTTGCATACATCTCCTGCAGAGAAAGTCCAAATGGTGTTTTAGTAAAAAGTGTGTCTGAGATTATCTGAAGTTCGCCTGTCTCTTTCTTGATGTTATCCTCAACTTGTTCGAACTCCTCATATCTATCCTCTGTCGGTTTGTAACCATTTGCAAGTGCCTGATGCATTTTGTTGCATCTCTCGTAAAACTCCACCTTATTCTTTTCAGCATCGGTTATAAACATACATTTTGAGTTTAGGTTTTTAAGTCTGTTAAATACAACATCAAGTGCCGCTTTCTTTTGTGATACAACAAGCACCTTTTTGTTTTTACATAGTGCATCTGAAATTATATTTACAATTGTCTGTGATTTACCTGTTCCTGGCGGTCCATAAATGACGAGGTTGCCTGACTCATTAAGTTTTTCAATTGCACTTTCCTGTGCGTAGTCAAGGTCATTTATAGTATATACATTCTCATCCACCTTTTTAATTTTCTTACCGCTCTTTCCGTCTAAGAGTTGGTCAATTGCCTCGCTTGATAATCTTTTCTTCTCAAGCAAGGTATAGTCATTGTAAATGGCATTCGCGAGCGGAAATCTTCCTATTACGCAGGCATTTACAACCTTTAATCCATCATCTTTAAATGATGGCTCTTCTATCTCTTCAAATCTAACAAGCCCCTTTCCTTTGCTCTCTTTTTCGAACTTAAAGCCATAGGCAGAAAGATAGTCTATCACATCATCTATGCTCTTGAGTTTATAGTCTATAAGGTTATCAAACTCCATAATCAGACCATCGTAGTTAAGTTTGTGTTCCTTGGCATAGGCAAGAATAAGGACCTTGTTAAACTGAATAAGTTCGTCCTGTTTTGCCTCAATTGTAACCGTTTGGTCATCCTCTATATTTATCACAGCAGGGAATAGAATAAGCGGACCTTTTATCTGCATATCTTTGTTTATATAGCCTGTAACAAAAGGATAGCCAATAAACATCTCATACCTTCCTGTCTCTTTTGCGAACTCCTCTATCTCACGTTTTAGTGATTTGAGTTGGCTTACCTGTGAAAGTAACAGTTTTTTTGTCTCTTCCTTCTTTACTCGCTCTCGTCTTAAATTCTCGTTGCGTTTTTCTTCTGTAGACATATTTTTAGTGTCTAAAAAAGACGCTTTAATCTTTTTTTCAAGATTGAAGTTCTTGCTAAGTCTTTCTTTTGCGTCCTTTCTTATAAGCCTGTAACCGCTACGTTTTCCCTTCCATAAAAAAGTAAAGAATTCATCAAATTCCTTTTCGTCATCTCCAATTATAGCACCAATATCATAGGCATACTTTTTACTTATATTCTTAGAATATAAACTCCTATTTTTACCGCTTATTTCTATTAATCTTTCTTTATAGTATTTATAAACTTGTTTCATCTCTCTTCCTTTTATCGCTTTAAATATATTGTAACAAAAATTTTAAATTTTTCAATAGAAAAATCAAAATTTATTATTTTTTATTTAATTTATTTTATAATCTTTTTTATAAAAGTTTCTCTATGTAACTCACATTTGCCGTGAAGTTTGAGTATTTCAATATGCTCTTTTGTACCATAACCTTTGTGCCGAGAAAAATTATATTGAGGATATTTGGGTGAGAGTTCTTTCATAAGTCTATCTCTATACACCTTTGCAAGAATTGACGCAGAGGCTATATTGTAACTCTTCGCATCCCCCTTTATTATGTTCTCTTGTGAAGTTTCTATATCAATTTTAACTGCATCAGTCAGCACAATATCAGGTTTTATCTTTAAGTTTTCTACCGCTCTCTTCATGCCAAGTTTTGTAGCATTCAATATATTTATTTTGTCTATAGTCTTTTCATCTATTTCCACAATTGAATAGTCAAGTGTCCTCTCTATTATTTTTGGATAAAGTTCCTCTCGCCTTTTTTCGCTTAACTTTTTGCTATCATTTATTCCCTCAATAATTTTATCCTCATCAAGTGGCATAATAACGCAGGCACATACGACTGGTCCAGCAAGCGAGCCTCGTCCCACCTCGTCTACTCCTGCAATTATCTTTTCTTGATATTTATTTTCATAATCTAACATTACAACCTCATCCTAAAGTATTTTTTGTTACTATCAAACTTTTTCCATTAAAAGAACTTTTTCTTTTTTTCATATTCATCATATATAATTTCAGCCATCTTCTCTGGGCTTTCTTTCATACCTGTACTTATCCAAACTTTGCAAATTGCATATAGTCCCGCCGAGAAAAATGCCATATGATAAACCATTTCATTTTCTTTAAACTCCCCTCTTGCAATGCTGTTTTTAAATTTCTCATAGAATTTTTTAAAGTCATTTTGCATCATAAAAGACTCTTCGCTATTTTTTAGATAAGCAGTGTAAAAATCTTTATTTTCCTTAATAAATTCAAACATTTTAACAAAATTTTCATGCTTAAAAAAGGGAGAAGATGAGGTAAAAAGGCTTTCAATTTGTTTAGATAATTTTTGCTCAACCTGCATCATAAGGTCGTTTATGTCTTGGTAGTGCTGGTAAAAAGAACTTCTGTTAATGCAGGCAACTTTGCAAATATCTTTAACATAAATTTCGCTGAACTTTTTATGTCTTATTAAATACAATAGTGCTTTATAAATTTTCTCTTCTGTTATCTTAAAGCGGATATTGTTTTTGTTTTCCATAATAAATAGTGTGAAAACACTTCGTTTGTAACTTTCGTTTCGTTAAAATATTTAATTGCTTGCTCTATTGCTTCATCAATAAACTGTTCCTTTCCTTGTTGATATTCATGCCGATTATTTTTATATTTTTTATAAAGTTGTTGTTTTAAATGATTGTACTTTATTGTCACTTCAGGAAATGAATTACAATAATCTCGAAATAAGATATGGCGTTGCCAACTTTTTCCACAACAACTTTCTAAATGCAAAT
>CALVOK010000015.1 GCA_944350275.1 uncultured Clostridia bacterium
GTTTGCTCATTCAAAAACTCTTCGCCAGAACTTACTGCTATTCCAAGTTGCAACACCATCCAAGACTTTCCTATCTTGCTTGCCGCCACCAACATTGATAGACCTTCTGGAATCATATTGTCTACTATCCATTTTTTAGGTTCTATCTCTAACTTACATAAATCCGATGCTTTGATTAAATCAGTTCTTTCACGAGAAATTGCTTTTGCTTTGTTTATTGCTTTTTGTATGTTTAAGCATAAAGCATCAGCATTTTTCATCAAGAGTTCGTTTGGATCTTTGCACTCTCCAGCAATATTTTGTTGTAGGTATTTAATCTTTAACGCTTTAAACTCTTTGATTATTTTCTCTGTGGTTTTAATTCCAGCATCATCATTATCAAGACATAATATTATCGTTGAATTTGTAGGTTTCTTTTTCAATGTTTCTATGAGTTTGTTATAACCGCATCCACATAAGGCAACCGCCAGCCCACCGTATTGCATAATGCTTAAGGCACATATTGGACTTTCAACAATAAACACCGGTGTTTTATCTTGTCGGTTTAACGCTTGTGCATTCCATAGTGGTTCTTCTCCTGCTTCTTCTGTCTTTGGTTTATAAAACTTTTTATCAACTACACTTCGCCTTTGATAATAAGTGAGCGCTGAACTATATGGAATGACCACCGCTTTCTCTTTGACATCATATCCAAGAAAATATGCCTTGATTGTATGTTCATCTAGTCCTCTCTTTTCAAAGTAGTCTGTCTTGCTTACATTTTGGATGCACTCTTTAATGTAGGTTTTAATTTTCATCACTGGATGTTCTGATATTAAGTTGTCTATATCAATATTGAGATGAAAATCTTGTGCTATTTGTTTCGCTGCTTCAAAGTTATCAATGTTTTTTAGTCTTGCTACAAGTGTTATTCCATCTCCTGCAAAGTCACAACCTGCACTAAAGCATTTGAACATATTTTTGTTTTCATCGATTGAAAGTGATGGCGTCTTGTCTTTGTGGAATGGACACGATACTTTCTTTGCTCTATTGAGAGGTCCAATGTAGTACTCTACAATTTGTCTTATTCCAACACTACTTTTGATCGTTTCAAATAAATCCATTATTGCTCCTTCGAGAGAGCAAGGACTTATTCCTCACTCTCATAGTTTTCTTGTAAGTTTGATGCGATTGCTTTGACTTGTTCTGTCATCTTGGCAATGTTCTTCATCTCTTCTTCATTGAGATCTCGCTCTGTTGCAAGCACTACTTTGCTGTATGTGATTCCACCTGCATTTTGCACTTTCTTCAAACTGAACTTTGTTACAACTTGGTTAGATTTCTTGCCTTTCGACACCAATCGCATAATATACTTTGAGAAATCTCCAATGCTCGCTGTTGGCAGTGAAAGAATTGTAGGTAGCATCTCATTTGCTCTTAAAATAAAGATTCTTCGCTTTGTCTTACAAGCCTTGCCGCCATTTTCTCCTGTGCCGAAAACATTGAGTGGACAGTCCTTGCACTTTTTGATTTCGCCCGTTTCTCGCTCTACCCCATTGATACCATCAAATGATGAGCAGTCTGGGGCTTCATTCCCACCCGTATATTTTTCTTTGTAATATGAAAGCACTGGATGATGATATAGAATCACTGCACTAAACTCTTTTTGAAGGTCTGGTTCATCTGGATTTTCTCCTGGCACTTCAAATGCAAGCCCGCCACCACTTGGAACTTTAATCCTATCAAAAGTAATATTTAATCCTTGCATCTCTTCTTGAAAATCAAGGTTCTCTACTGGTGTTATAAATTGTTCTTCTTTTTTAATGATTTCGTTGCTCATACTTATCTCCTTATTTCTTAATTCTTATTGATTGTTTTTCTGTTTGATTGATTAAGCCTTCAAGCCAATCTGGAAGTTTTCCATCATTTTCAGCAATAAGTTCCTTGACTGTTGCTGACAAAGTGTTTGTATTTATAGTGAATAGATGTTCAAATCCTTTTTGCTTCATTTGTAGGTATAATTCTTCTTTCCTTTCAGGATTTGCACTCTGGAACTCTCTTGTGACTACACTGTATAGAATTCCATTTCGTTTGAAACTATCTATTTCATTGTCAGTCATAAGTCCAATAAGTTCTTGCTCTAATGATTCAAGTTCCTTGTTTACATCTTTAATTTGTGTTTCTAGTTCGCTTTTCTTTTCTCTTTTTTCAAGATATTTGTCTGCTATTTCCAATATTGTTTCGTTCATTTAGTTCTCCTTCTCAAATAAACTTTTCCAATTATCAACAACTAGGTCTGCAATATTTTTCTTTTTGCTCAATGCTTCCATAACCTTTTCATCAATTGTTTTCTTTGCAATCAAGTGAATGTAGGTGCAATTATTCTTTTGACCTATTCTGTGAATTCTTGCCTTTGCCTGTTCGTAGTCAGCAAAGTTATATGAAAGTGAATAGAAAACTGCTGTGTCAGATGCTGTCAATGTTAAGCCCATTCCTGTTGTTTGCAATTGACCTACAAAGACTTTTACATCTTTATCGTTTTGAAACTTTTCCACTTCACTTGCTCTATCTTTGACATCTCCACGAATAAGTGAATATTTTATTCCATAATGTTTAAGCATTCTTGTGATGGCATCAATTTCTGAAATAAATCTTGCAAACACAACCACCTTCTTATCAGCATCTAGGCACTCTTCTATAATCTCTTCAAGTGCATTTAGTTTTGCTGATGAGACTTGTTCTTCTATTTCACTAAACTCATCCTTAATGTACCCGCCTGTAATTTGTGAAAGTCTTAACAATTTTGTCAGTACATTTCGAACGACAACTTCGCCTTGCGATAGTTCGGCATAGCTATCTCTCTCCACTTGATTGTAAATTGCTCTTGCCATAGGTTCTAGTTCTACATGCCTTGTGACATCAACTTGTTCTGGAAGATCCAATGCTTCTTTCTTTGTTATTCTAAAAGCAATGCTATGGGCTTTTTCTGTTAATTCTGGCAGGTTTTTATAACCTACAACTTGATAGTTTCCGTATCCACCCATAATGGCGTATCTTGCTCGGAAAGAATAATAACTGCCACCGAATATACTCTCATCCAGAAACTTGTATTGCGAGAAAAAGTCGAGTGGATTGTTTGTTACTGGTGTTCCTGTCAAAATTATATTGTGTTTACTCATCTTGCCCAATCTATGAAGTGCCTTTGACTGCTTTGCTTGTGGGTTTTTAATCTTGCTTGATTCATCGCAAATAATCATGTCAGGTTTCCATAGAGCGATTTCTTTTTCCATTCGCCAGCACGATTCATAGTTAACAACAGCAACTTGTAGTTTTGTTCCAAACAAATTTCGAAGTGTTTCGCTCTTTTCTTTTGTAGGTCCTTCCAGCACTTCCAACTGATAGTCAAAATCAGCGAACTTTTGGAACTCTTCCTCCCATACCTTTGTGATAGATAATGGTGCAACTATCAAAAGTTTGTTTATCTCTTTTTGTAGGTATAGATAACCTGCAATTCCAATACTTATGAGCGTTTTCCCTGTTCCCATTTCTGCAAGGATTGCAACCGATTTACTTCTTCTCATCACTTGCTCCTGCAAACCCCATCACTTTAAGTGCAAAGATAAATGCTTCAAGTTGATGCTTATATGGTTTGACTTTAATTGGCATATGCAAAGATTTCTCTTCTACTTGGTTTTCTTGCATCCATCTTCTCCCAATCTATAAGGTTATAAGCATCTTCTGCACCTACCATGTTGATAAATTTTTCTGAATTTTCTCTATCTAAATCGCCAGAACATAACAAAGTGTTTGTCGAAATGCTTGCATCAAAATCGGCAAGTTTCATAAACTCTTGTATGCTCATTTTAATTTTGAAAAGATAGAGTCTTAACTTAATTGAGTCAATTTTCATAAGCTCTCCTTCTTGTCTTTTGGCAAAGTATAGTCGTTGATTAAACTCTCTAATAACTTTTGGTCTACATCAGCACCTGACTTCTGCAAAAGTCTTAATGCTTGTTCGATGATTTGCAGCTCATCATTTGACCTAATCTTTCCTTGAAATAAATAGTTTTCATCGAGCTTTACTCCACCATTTTTGTTACCACAAAAAGTCTGGATTGGATAACGATACGACAACGACTGAATGTGCTTGCGAACTGTTCTTTCAGACACTTCGACTTTGTCAGCAATTTCTTGCATCTTGTGCAGTTTGCAATCGGATAAAATGTTAATGATATCTGCAGTAATGCTGGAATACTTCAAGTCCATATCGCTATCTCACCTCCTTTCTTTTTGTTTTAACGCCTATACTTTACCAATTGTTTTCGGAAGGCATCTTTCCGAGAACTCTTAAAATTTCAGAAAAAATTAAAAAAATTTTTATTTTGGCACAAAAAAACTCCCAAACCTTGGTTTTAGATTTGGGAGTTTTATGTCTATTTATGTCGAATAAAAAATCCCAGTAACCAACATTTGAATTTATCGGAACACTGGGGTTCACTTTAATTTAATGTTGGAACACTGGGGTTCACTGTTTATGCAATTTAATTCTCTGGATTTATTATTTGATCAGTAAATTCCATAGAAACAAATAAATCCGATTTGCACTTACTACACTTTATTTGGTGTATCATCTGTGTTTTTCTTAATCGTTTCGGCTCTTTTACAAGTATCTTTGTAAGTCCTGTGTTGTCAGATGAAATGCTGTAACCGATACACCGCTCGCAAAACGGACAATAAAGTTTGATTTTCACTATTATAGCCTCCTAAAAGCGTCTTACGACTCTTTTTACAATACCTTGAATTTTGACGTCTTTCGTAACTATGTCTTGGTAATTTGGATTCTCTGGATGTAGAACAACACCTTCTTTTCTCTTATAGTATCTTTTTACTGTCGCAGATTCATCTCCGATTAAAGCCACTACTATATCTCCATCATTCGCACTGCTTGTAGGTAGATAGAATATTAAATCGCCATCAAATATACCTACTCCTATCATACTGTCGCCTTGTGCATAGAGCCCATAAAGTTCTTGATCTCCAAAAATCTCTACAGGAAGACTAGCAGTAAACTCTATGTTTTGTATCGCTAGTATAGGTTGTCCACAAGCTACCGAACCAACTACAGGGGCTAATATAGTTTGTCCTTTACTTATGTTTTCTGGAATAGCAATTGAACCAAACTTATCTTTTTCAATAAGATTTCTACTTATTAAGCAATCAATATAACGACAAACTTTACCCAACCCATTAAAATTAAACTTTTTCATTATTTGTCTGAAGGTTGGAGATTCGCCATTTCTCAATTGATAACTTTTTATGTAGGTAAGCATATCATTAAGAAGTGATTCATTAAGTTTTCTCATTGCTATTTCCCCTTTTAACGGGACACCTTGTCCCGTTATGATTGTATTATAGAACATTTGTTTCTTTTATGCAAGCGTTTTGACAATAAATTTTCAAATTTTAATAAAAAAATAAAAGCCAGGTTTTAACCCCTGACTTTTATCAATTTATTTTTACCATATTGTTATAATTCCATCGACATAATGCCAATAGTTGCCTTCATCTACAGGCACATCTTCTGCTTTCTCTATATAATAATATATAGTTTTATCTGGAAATTTTGTGTTAAGAGATTCAGATTCTGCGCCTAAATAGTAAATACTTGTTAATGCCGTACAATTTTCAAAACTATTTTCTCCAAAATTTACTAAATTGTTTGGCAAAACAATGTACTCTAACTTATATAAAGAATTCCCCATATTTGAAGGTATTTGATACAAGAAATTGTTTTTTGAAAAATCTATTGATGTTATATATGTTGGAAATGCATAACTATAATTAAATAATCTCTCAGGGAGCGATTGAACATTTTCTCCAATAACAACATCAACACTTTTTGATGTATTTCCCACTCCGGCAAAAATTGCAGAATCATAAGAAAAAATTCCAGAACCGTTTTCATCTTCTATTTCTACTGTGCTATTTAAATTTGCGACATCATAGTAAATCTCTTCAAGTTTCCGACAATCAACAAAAGCTCTATGACCTATAATTTCTATATAACTTGGTAAATATAGTGTTTTAATTGGAATACCTACAAAACAATAAGCCGAAATTGTCAAAGGTGAGCCATTTTCTGCAAAATTTAATGATGTGATATTGGCAACACCATCTCCACCATTAAACATTCCCTTAGGCAAAAATTTTACTTTATTTCCAATATTGACCGTAACACCATCTTCGTTTGATAGCCCAAATAATTCAAATACATTTGTTGACTGATGGCCTTCAAGTTCAAATTGTTCCACATCTATAGCATTGTAATTTAGTACTTGTATATTGTCTAAATATGCAAAAGCATAATTGCCTATACTTTTCACATTTTCGCCAATCGTCAGTTCAATAATCGAATCACAATTACTAAATGCAAAATCACCTATGGTTTCAATACTATTTGGTATAGTAACTGTTTTTAAATTGACACAATCACTAAATGCTCCATAGCCTATACTTTTCACATTTTCGCCAATCGTCAGCTCAATAATCGAATCACAATCATTAAATGCAAAATCATCTATAGTTTCAATACTATTTGGTAAATATAGTGTTTTAATCGGAATGCGTTCAAAACTATACGCCGAAATCGTTGCAAGTGAGCCATTTTCTGCAAAATTTAATGATGTGATATTGGCAGTTCTCTGTACACAATGAAACATTCCCTTAGGCAAAAATTTTACTTTATTTCCAATATTGACCGTAACACCATCTTCGTTTGATAGCCCAAATGATTCAAATACATTTGTTGACTGAAGGTTTTCAAATTCAAATTGTTCCACATTTATAGCATTGTAATTTAGTACCTGTATATTGTCTAAATATGCAAAAGCATAATTGCCTATACTTTTCACATTTTCGCCAATCGTCAGTTCAATAATCGAATCACAATCATAAAATGCATAATCACCTATGGTTTCAATACTATTTGGTATAGTAACTGTTTTTAAATTGCCACAATTCATGAACGCTCTATCGCCTATTCCTTTTATGACAACTCCATCAACGGATTCTGGAATCTCTAATATACTTAAATTTTTATCTGTTATATCGGTCAAAATATTATTAGAGATTATATATAGACACTTGTATTCTGCAGATAATGAAGTTATGTCATCATATAGCCAAACTCCGCTATTTGGAATTTTTGACGTATTTGAATTATTTATTAACCAAGATTTAAATGTATAATTTGTTTTTGTCGGTGTTGGTAACTCATAGGATTCTCCATATTTAACAGTTATCGTATCAACATTACACTCCCCGCCATTTAATATTAACGGAATGTTGTAAGTTTCAGCCTCCCATTTGGCATATAGTTCTATATTGCCGGTTGTTCCAATAGGCAAGTTCTCCACTTTGTTACCACTAAAAGTTTCTTCATTAAACCAACCCAAAAATTTAAAACCATTTTTGCTTGGTTCGTAAAAAGTTACAGAGTCATTTACTGTATATGAAGTTATATTATCTTCACTTTGATATCCACTATCAAGATGATATGTAATTGTGTAGTTTACAATTTCCCATTTAGCAATTAACTGAATATCTTGTTTGTTTAACCATATGCCATCATTATATTTTATATTATTACTATACCAACCTTTAAATTCATAACCAAGTTTTTGAGGTGTTGGCAATGAATAATATTCATTATAATAAACAGTCATTGATAAATTATCCAATGTTCCACCATTTACATCAAAAGTTATTATATTACTTATTTTTATCCATTTTGCAATTAAAGTAATATCTTCAGTTACAGAATATCCAACAAAACTCCATTTTTCTCCTTCAATCCACCAGCCATCAAAAACATAGCCATCTTTTATTGGATCTTCAGGTTTTGTAGCTTTTCCAGCATAAATTATCCCGCTTTGTGATGGGACATCGCTTCCACCATTGCTATCAAAAGTTACAGTATAAGTTTTTGGTTCAACTGTCTGTAAATTTCCATTTATTAAATCTATTATCCACTCTTTTTCACTTTTATTATATTCTGGAAAGTATGAAATATAAATCTCATATGCGGATAGTCCATCCTCTCCATTAACACCGTCAATACCATCCTCTCCATTTGTAACAGTAAAAGTTGAATATGTTCCATCAGAATATGTAATTGTATAAATGTCAACTAGTCCTTCGCTTGATGTTTTGGCAATGGTTAAAATTCCTCTACCATCTTCCCCATCTGTTCCATTTTGTCCATTTGTTATGGTAAAGTATGATTCCGAGCCATCAGAAAAAGTTATAGTATAAGTATCAATGTTACCTTCGGTCTTTGTCTTGTAAACTGACACTATACTTACACCATTTTGCCCATTTGTTATACTAAAATTTGAAGTAGAATTATCGGTATAGGTTATTGTATATGTATCAATTAACCCATCGGTAGCTGTTTTAACAATTAGTTTTATTCCAACACCATCTTCGCCATCTACCCCATCTTGCCCATTTTTACCATTTGTTATTGTAAAAGTTGTTGTTGAACCATCAGTTAATGTAATAGTGTAAGTATCTGTCAATCCATCAGTTGATGTTTTTGATATTGATTTAATTGCATTGCCATCTTTACCATCTTGTCCATCTTTACCATTTGTTACTGTAAATGTTGTAAAGGTTTCATCGGTATAAGTTATTGTATAAATATCAGTCAAACCATCTGTTGAAGTTTTGGCAATAGTTTTAATTCCAATACCATCTTCACCATCAATACCATTTGTTATTGTAAATGATGTTTCATTTCCATTTGTCAAGGTAATTGTATAAGTATCAATATTTCCTTCAGAATTTGTTTTTATAATTGATGCTATACCTACACCATTCTCTCCATTTAATCCATCAGAGACAACAAAAGTATAAGTTTCGCCATTTGTATATAGAATTGTATATTCATTTACTAATCTACCATCTTGAGCATATGAAGAATTCGTTTTTGAAATTGCACTTATTCCATTCCCGTCTTTACCATTTGTTATAGTAAAATTTATAACACTCGAATCAGAAAACACGATAGCATAAACATCTGTTTCATCTGTAGAAGATACTTTCTCTACCGACTCTATTCCTTTCCCATCTTCTCCCTTGATAGATTCAATAAACTCATCGAAGCTCCCATCATATCCCCTTTCTTGAACAATGCTATAAACTTCTTCAATGGTCAAATCGTATGGTTCGCCATTATCACATGCGGCAAACAAAAACATACAAGGTATTAATACAAAACTTAATAATAAAAACTTCAACTTTTTCATAACCACATCCTTTTGTTTATTATAACATGTTTTCATTGAAATCATAGCGTTTTTGTATATTTTTTGTTACTTTTTATTAACTAACATCATTAATTATGTGTAAAAGTGACTGATAATTGTCTGCTACCCCATATCTTACTGTATCATCTGACATTCCATTAAATAATTTCATAGCGCATTCTATCTTTGCTTTTTCAATTGGTCTTAATTCAAGCGAATCAAGAGAACCTTTTGTTTCTGCAATAAAGTAGATATGCTTTACAGTCCCCTCTTTGAAAGCAATTGCCCAGTCTGGTGAATAATTGCCCACAGGTGTAGGTATTTGAAAATCTCTTGGAAGTTTAGCATATACCACAACTTCTTCTGCTTTTTCAAGTTCACTCGCAAATCTCTTCTCTACGCTATTCTCTGCTAATCCATCAGTTATAATGAAATCTTTAATACTTTTGTGTGTTTCAAATACTTTCTTTGCATCAGCTTTTGATTGTTTTGCAGTGAAGATGTCATTATCGTAAGTGCCACTTGTTGTATTGTAAGTAATGTGGTCAACTATCATGCTTGCTTTTTGCTCGTTTATTAAGACTGTTACTTTCTTAATAAACTCTTCAGGATTGATTTTGAACATCTCAAATTTTTCTGGCAATAATCCCTTTAAAATTCTTACTATTGTCTTTCGCGTTAAAGTGGTATGTTCTGTGTTAGCAAGTTTACCCACCAAATCATATTTAAGTCCACTTGAATTTGTAAATGTTAATGTTTCATTTCTTGTGTGGAAACCTTGGAACGAATCGCCTCTTGCAACTTGGTTGCGTTCCATTTCTCGCTTTTGTTCGCCCGTTGTTACAATGTAATGAAGATTGCTTACGAATAATTTTTCGTTTATTTCTTTTATAGAATTGCGAATAAGTTCTTCGCTATCAAAATCAACTGTGTAGGTATATTTGTGATTGATTTTCTTCCAAAGCGCCTGGAATTCTTTCTTATAGAAATTGTTATTTAGTCCTTTATCTTCAACTTCTGGTTGATGCCCATTTTCAAACATATCAAGCACAACCCTATCGTCAAATATGCCCTGCACAAGAGTATGTATATCTTTTGAATAAGGTTTCAATTCTTCTGGCAATTCTTTTAAACTCTCACTTTCTTTATCTGCTCTATATTGATCTGTAACTTTGTTGTCTTTATCAATATAATTGTTGAGTTTTAAATATGAATAAATCAAAGCGGCATTTTCATTGTTAATTTGTACTTGCTCGCTGCCATCTTCTTTCGAGATAACTTTGCCTTTGAAATATTCTAATGTTGCTTTCTTTGGTCTGTTATATAATGCATCTTTGAGTTCTCGTTGAAGTCCGCCTACAAAGTCAGCATAACTGTCAGTCGCAACAACTGTTAATTTATTTACATCATGGAAGTTTGTGCCAGGATACCCCTTGTCCACTCTTTCGCCTAAAAAGTTAACACAAATTCGAAGTCCACGACCTACTTCTTGTCTTTTTGCTACATTGCTGTTTGAATGCTTAAGTGTACATATTTGGAAGATGTTAGGATTATCCCAACCTTCTCGGAGTGCCGAGTGCGAGAATATAAACCTTGTTGGTTCTTCGAATGAAAGCAGGCGTTCCTTGTTTTTCATAATTAAATCATAAGCAGAAATATCATCGCTACCTTCTTCGCCTTTTTCCTTTGAGTCAACCATTTTTCCTGTTTTCTTATCAATTGAGAAATAACCTTTATGTGTATCTTTTACATTGATAGAACGCAAGTAGTTTGAATATTCTGGTTCATCAAGTCTTATATAATCATTTAGCAGTTTATTATATTCTTCTTCAAAAATTCTTGCATACTCGCCCTTTTCATCTGGTTGTGAATAATCTCTATATTTAACTACTTCATCAATAAAGAACAAAGATAGGCATTTTATTTTCTTCTTGTAAAGTTTTCTTTCTTTTTCAAAGTGAGACAGAATTGTTTCTCTTATCTGGATTCTACGCAAATCGCTTTCTGAAACATCGCCTTGCACTTCGCCCGCCTTTAGTGTCACACCATTCATAAAAGTGATTGTATTATTGAATGCATCAATATCGGTTACCACATAACCTTTATACTCTCCCATTTCTTTAGAGATGTAGAAAAGGTTGTCATCTTTACCAACAATTCTTGTTTCACGATTTATTGATTTTTTATAATCAATTTCAAGTTCAATTCTCGCCATTGGTGGCTTGTCTTTTGAAAGAATAATGTTTTCAAAATAGATATAGCTATCTGTTCCACGAAGCCCTTTTACTTCAAAGCCTTTAACTTCTATTTTCTTTACAAGTTTATT
The DNA here is from genome assembly GCA_944350275.1 of uncultured Clostridia bacterium. Classification (GTDB taxonomy): domain Bacteria; phylum Bacillota; class Clostridia; order Christensenellales; family UBA1242; genus Caccovivens. Next base: position 11,614 of record CALVOK010000015.1, read on the forward strand.
GTTATAAGCGTCAAGTGCATCGAGAACATAAACAAGGTTATTTTGTTTCTTATGTGTTGCCGAATAACTTAAACAAAATAGCGGATTGAAGTCTTTAAGTCTTGTTTGCGTTGCATCTCCACCCAACTTTTGAGGTTCATCAAGTATAAGAATAGGCCTGTTGCGTTTTATAACATCAATTGGTCGCCTGCTCTGAAATTCATCAAGTTCCATATAAATTCTTCTCGCATCTGCACCACGAGCATTAAAAGCCTGTGCATTGATAATCATAACCTGAATATCATTTGAACTTGCAAAAGAGTCTATTTGAGGCAAATTCTTGCTATCATAGATGAAATATCTTGCTTTTTTGCCATAATATTGCATAAAGTGTTCTTCCATCATTTCAAATGACTTTTTAACCCCTTCACGAATAGCAATGCTTGGCACAACAATTATGAATTTGCTCCATCCATATTGCTGGTTAAGTTCAAAAATTGTCTTAATGTAAACATAGGTCTTTCCTGTTCCTGTTTCCATTTCAATATTTAACGAACATCTGCCCAAATGCTCAACGAGTTCATCTTGTACTTTGATGTTGTTTTCTTGCTGGATTTTTTGAATATTTGCAAGCAATGTTTCATCAGACAATAAAGCATTGGCATTCTCAAATCCTTCACCATTTTCGTTAAATGCCATGTTTCTATACTCCTCATCATACATTGTCATCTGTCCATCACTTCTTCTCTTGCGAATACCAAGATCTCTGGTATATTTGACCATATCACAATAAGGTTGTCCTTTAAACACATTGACAACGCTTGAAACTGCTTTTGTTTGATATTCTTGTATCTTAAACTTAAATTTCATTATCTTCTCCATAAAAAGTATCTTATTGCTAATTATTTTATAAATAAATTAAAAATATTTAGTCTTTCCTTATCATAATATCGCCTAATTATTTTTTGAATTTTATGATCTGTTGTCAGAAATACACCCTTATTATTTTCTGAAAAATTTAAACTTAATAAATCTATTATATCGTTAGTGTCAATCATGTTTTTAAATGAAAGATCTGGGTTCATATTTCCTCGTTTGTCAATCAAATGTTGAAAGTGAAATTCATACATACTAATAAAGAAATACTCATCAATAACAAAATTCTTTTCTTGCATTTTATATATTTTAGAAATTGTTTGCCTGTTAAATTCAATAAACTTTTTTATCCAATCTTCTCGATTAAAACTTTTATTTGTCATATTATATGTGCTTTTTTCTAAAATATAAAGAAAATCAAAATCTCCATTTGCAAAAATATTATTCTTCCCCTTTACGCTAATTGGTTCATTAAAATCACAATTATTTATTCTCTCTAAATATTTATCACAAACTAAATAACAATTTTCTATATTCGTTATTTTACATAATATATCAACATCTTCCTTAAACCATTTTACTGTAATATCTGTTATCCATTTATACACTTTATTCAATTGTTTCTTCATAGGCCCTTTTTGATATATGCCAACATCTTCAAATAAGATTTTTATTCTATCAGCCAAAGTTTTTGCTATAATTGCGACCTTTTTATTTATTATTTGATAGCTAATCTTTATATCTTTCTTTTTTAAAGTATATAAAATTGCATATAAATTTAAGATAAACGGATAAATTAAAATATCTGAATAAAATTTTGAAGAATAGTCAAGTATCTTTTCGTTTATTATTTTAATGAAACTATTTCGTTTAAAACTGTTGCCCATTTCATTCTTATAGTTCAATGTAAAGTCTGCATTGCCTATATCATAAGGTACTAATATTTCATAATTTAATTTTTTTAAATTATCTAAAATTTTAGAATTGGAAATTTTCTCATCTCTTAATATTTCAAACATTGTGAAAACGGTTAAAATACAACCGTGATGTTTAATATACTTTATCAAAATATTTTTGTTGTATAACTTACCTATTTCGTCTGGATTTTCATCGAATCCCAATAGATTTTTGGCTATACAAGTATCTAAATATATAGGTTTTCGATATAATCTTTGCATTACAAAACTTTCCTTGTAGTGGATGGAGAATATGTTTCAAAAATTTGGTCAAAGTTAGTTGCGACACTATCTTTTGCCATACTGCTATCTCTAAACACACAAAAACGTGGTTTTAGTTTTGCAATTTCTGTAACCGTGTTATTATCTACATCACTATCAAAACAGCAAATAAGATCAGGATCAATTGCTTCATTATACTCGCCTACTACAAACACTTTCTTTCCGTTTATAGTCTTTTCTTCAATTTTAGAATCTAACATTAGGCCTAAATCAAGCATAACTTGAAAGAGCAAATCTTCTGGTTTTCTATCTAGTTTAATGTTTTCATCTAACTGATCCAACAAATTCGTAGTATATTGATTTGGTTCATAATATGTATCTTTCATATTACTGCTATCAAGTTTGAATACTCTAAAGCCTATGTCAAGATTTTGTACATTTGGATTTTCATCTTTAATTTTCTTTCCTGCACGACGAATTCGTTCTTCAGCTATCTTACAGATATTTTCAAAACCAGCCATATATGCCTCTGATTGTTTATCTGTTAATTCCTCTAATTGAACCATTATAAATTTTCTGTGACCATTATCTTCTAAATTTAATTGTAATGTAGCATCAGCAGTTGTTGCAGAACCAGAAAAGAAGTCCATTATCAATGCATTCTTATCTTGTATGCACATTAAAAATAATTTTATCAAATCTGTTGACTTTGGAAAGCTAAAATAATTTGTAGTGCCAAAATATTTTTCTAATTCAGCATTACCATTACCTATTTCTGTAATAACATCCTTAATATTGGTAACATTAAAGTCACGTATTTTTGTATATATTTTGAAAGTATTTTGATAAGGAACAAACTCTAAATCATAAAATTCTTTCTCAATTTTTTGCTTGCTCCATCTCCAAGCTTGATATTTGTGTTTCCCATCATTACATGTTTTTGGCATTATTTTTACAAAATTTGCATAATTTATATTATCTTTAGGATCAGAAAATTTTATTTCTTTTGTTGAAGGATTGTAGTGGATACAAAATACCAAATTTGGTCTTGTTTCCTCATTAAACATAGAATTTGTATTATACAACTCATTTTTTATCACATATTCGCCAATTTCATCTTTTCTTGATTCATAATTAAAACCTTTATATGTGCTTGGCATAAGTTTTTTTAATTTATCTATCTTTCCTTGAAACAAACAAAGTTTTTCATAATCTTTAGCATAGCAAAGAACATATTCATAAGTACGCACGGCGCCAGTGTATGAAATTTGCCTACCTTTCAAATTATTTATCCAACAAAATGTATTAACATAATTTCCCGCTCCGAAAATTTCATCACACATTTTTTTTAAATTAGACATTTCATTTTCATCTATAGATATAAATATAGCTCCATCTTCTGTTAAAAAATCTTTAGCTATTTTTAATCTTGGATATATCATATTTAACCAATCTGTATGGAATCGACCATTAGATGCTGGATTCTGTCTAAATGCATCATTCCAAATGATATCTCCATTTTCGTTTCTATAATTCGTATTTTTTTCTTCTTCCACCATTGTCTTCGCAAAATCATCATTATAGACAAAGTCATTGCCTGTGTTATAAGGTGGATCAATGTAAATCATCTTAACTTTGCCATGGTATGTTTCTCTTATAACCTTTAAAACATCAAGATTATCTCCTTCTATATAGATGTTTTGTGTGTTATTAAAATCAACGCTATCTTCCTTGCAAGGACGAAGTGTCATAGCCACTGGTGCGTTTGCTATAAGTATCGCCTGTTTTTTACCAGGCCAAGTCATTTGATATCTTTCCTTATCACTTTCAACTATTTCTTTTGAAAGTTCTTGCTTTAAGATATCAAAATCAACCATTTTTGATAGATTTCCATTTTCATCCCTTGCTTCCACTATTGCATTTGGAAACTTTTTTGCAATAAATTCAATATTTTCATCCACTAAATTTTCGCTTCTCATTTTTAATTTATCCATTATTTTTCTCCTTTATATCCACGACTTAATTCAATTAAATATTTTTTACTTTTCTCCACACTAACTTTATTTTTGTTGTGAGATTCTATCTCTTTTTTTCGACACAAACTATTAAAAGAATACTCAATACCACTCAAACAAACTATTTCGCTGTTGATGAATTTTAAGTTATCTTTTGTTGAATTAAAAATTACAAAGTTATTACCAGCAGAAAGAGAACTTTGATATTTTATTCCATCAAACCCATATTTTCTAATCATCTCAGAAATGTATTGTGAAATTTTGTATGTTATATCAAATTCAGACGCTTTTGATCTAAAAATATCTTTTAAAACTTTGCAAAAATAATTATACTTTGTATCTTCTAGCTTTGATATATCTGCAATTTTGATTTGGTCTGACACTTCAAACTTTGCCAAAGATATATAATCTAATATAGCTGGACGAACCTCACATAAAGCGGTGTATTCGTTATCCGCGCCATAAAAATATGAGGTTCCACAAATATTACATCGCCCATTTTTTGACATACCTAATGGAGGTTCTCGTGATTCATCATCATTATAACCTGCAAAATTATTTAGGTTTATCCCTTTTTGTTCATTCCCTAAATGTTCTTCAGAAATAATACGAGACCTAAATATAGGTGTTCCAACTTGCATAGTTAAAGGATCATTTTTTATCTCTTTTATTTTATCTATAAGCCACTCATAAAAAAGATTTTCTTCTAGACAAGCAAAGTCATTCCCATTTTCAAATACTTTATAAAATTTATTAAAATTCATTATAGATAAGTTATCGATATGTGCTTCTTCTGCCATAGTGAGTTTTCTCATATCATTCTAGCTCCTCTATCTTTTTGTATATTTCTCGCAGTTTGTCGTTTAGTTCAAACTTTTTCTTTGGTTGAATCTCTGTTTTCATTTGTTTTTCGACCTTTTTAAACTCTTTTTCGAGGCCTTCAACTTCGTTTAGTCTATTTAACCAATCGTGAAGTGTTTCATTTGCTCGAAAGTTAAAATTCGCTATGCTTGAAAGCATAAGTTTATAAAGTTCTGTAAGGTCTTTAACTATTTCAATAGGTTTAAGATTTTCTGTTTGCCACTCTGTTTCAAAAAGTCTATATTGTGCTATCTTATCCCCTAGTCCTTTATAAAACATGAGATATTTCACTTGATCTAAATGCCATATTTTAAACAGGACTTGAAAGCGAATTGTCCTGTCAAGTTGTTTTATAAATTCGTAAGGTATTTGCTCTGTTAAAATTGTCATCTTTAACACATAAATTTCGTTGACTTCTTTGCTAGGTTTCAGGCTTGTTGTTGGCTCTGAAATTGCGTTTATCATTGTGATACTTTCAATGTTTTGAGCTTCTTGTCTTGTTTCTTTATCCGCATTTATAAGCTTTAATAATTCTTTTATTTTGAAAGGCCTATCAACCTTTGTGTTACTTGGAAATTCAAACATAATTCACCTACTTTACAACCACGAAGGCTATCAGTTCAAAGTCATCCAGTCCGTTTATTTTATCTTCAAACAACACTGAACTTCCGCTCGTGAATAGACTTTTTGTGTCAGTAACATCTTTAACTTCGATGATAGTGTTTATTGCATCACTTAAAAGTTCGTTATACTTTGTCATCTTAAGCCCATCATCCGTTTCTCTATTGAATTTGGTGTATGCCTCTGGAACTGGCTTGTCCCTTCCCTTGCTTGCAACTCTTAAAGCATCAAGTATTTGTTTCACTTCTAAATGTGTGTTTACAACATTTCCCTTCTCATCTAGGTATACTAGATAGTATGGATGCAGTAAGTTTTGGTTTTTAATGTTTACATCTTTGTTGTAGTTTTTAAGAACGAATATAACTCCTGGCACAATTCCCCTAGACTCATCTTTTGAAACAACTGCATGCAACCCTTTTGGAACTCTATTTGGTTCGCCATAAGTTTTCATATACTCGACCGCATCCATTCTAAATTCGTTAAGTCCAAGATCGCTTATGCTTACACCGTTGTTTGTGTCTTCAAGTTCAATATTCTTTCCTTCTCGCAGTTGTCGTATTTGAATTTCTCTATAATCATCTATCTGTTCATCTGGGTTCAAAATGTTGTCATCTGCTGTCGCAGTTTGGTCTACAATGGTCATTCTGCTCTTTACCCTATCGGTAAGGTTAATGTACTCATTAAGTGGCAAAGGTGGCCAAAAATTGATTAAACCAACAACTTTGTTTTTGCTTCCTAAACGGTCAATACGACCAAATCTTTGAACAATTCTCACAGGGTTCCAGTGAATATCATAATTGATGCAAATATCGCAGTCCTGCAAGTTTTGACCTTCACTGATACAGTCAGTTGCTATTAAAATATCAATATCTTCAAAGCAGTCATCATAAGCATGTCTATCTATTTTAGGACTCCAATTCAAAGTTGAATCGGCATACTTTTCTATCATCTTCTTTCTGAAACTGAAAGCAACTTCTCTGTTCTTGCTTATCGGACTAAACATAGTCAATAATGTGTTTGTGTCTTTAGGACAGTGTCTTAAAGTAACCTTGTTGCCACCACCCTCTACCAATGCTGTATTTAATCCATATTTCTCTTTCATCCATTTGGCTATGTTGTCATATAAATAATTTGCAGTGTCAGCAAATGCCGAGAAAATAAGAATTTTCTTATTCCCCGGATTTATTGGATTTTCCATTTTCTTATCTATCACACCCTTAAGTGTTTGCAGTTTTAAGTCATTCTCTGGTGTGATTTTGTCTAATTCAGCAAGCAAATGTTCAAGTATTTCGACATCATGTTGCATTCCAGCTCGCCAGGAAATTCTATCAATGTCAGCATAGTCAATTCTTACTTCTTTTCCTTTGTCTGTTTGAACTAGGTTTAAGCTTCCATCTTCATCTTGGTCAAATAGTTCATAATTGAACACTTTTTTTGTTGCTGCCGCATTTGGATATAACTCGCCTTGATCATATCTGTCTAGAATTCTTGTTTCATCTTTATTTAGGTCTAACATTCCTTTCATTGTCAGCCTAAATGCCTCAACACTGGATTCAAGTCTTTTGAGAAGATTGACTGTCATTAATCTCTTAATACCAGAGTTTCTTCCACTCATAAAATTTCCAGACAAATTGTTTGGTTTGAATTCTACATCATATCTTCTTTCATATTTTGCTTTCTGGCTATCAAGCACATAATCAAATAACCCATAAACAGCCATACTTAACGATTTTATGGATTGGTATATCTCTTTATATTGTGGAACATCTTTCCTTGTGGTAAGTTCTGGTGCATATGATTGTGGTGGTAATCTATCTGGGAATTTGCCTATTTCGTTTGTGTTATAATATTTAACGATGTTTTTTCTACTTCTTGCAATAGTTACACTGTCAAGCAAAATTTTGAAATCTATGCTTAAATTATCAATTAAGTCTTTTGATTTTCTTTCATTTGCTGGCTTTTTGCTCCATTCGTTAAATACTGCCTGTGCTTGCCTAAATATGACATCAATTTTTGCTTTGGTTGGTAAATTCTTTTCAAAACTTTCATAGTCTTGTCCATAAGCAAGCGCCAACTGATTTTTTAAGTCATTGTATCTATTGTTAACAGGTGTAGCAGAAAGCATCAACACCTTTGTTTTTACCCCTTCCTTAATGACATGGTTCATAAGAAAGTCATATCTACTTTCTCTATCTTTAACAGGATTGTTATTTCTGAAATTATGACTTTCATCAATGACTACCAAATCGTAGTTCCCCCAATTGACAAGCTTCAAATCTCTACCATTATGTGCAGTTCCTGCTCTACCCAAGTCGGTATGATATAAAACTTCATATCGTATTCTATCTTCATAAAATGTGTTGGTAGTATCATTATTGTTTCCGCAATATTGTGTCCAGTTCTCTCCTAGTCTTTTTGGACAAAGAACTAAAATGCTCTTGTTACGAAGCGAATAGTATGCTATAACTGCAAGTGCTGTAAATGTTTTACCTAAACCAACACTATCAGCAAGTATACATCCATTGTATTTTTCAAGTTTGTTAATAATTGATATCACACCATCTTTTTGGAAATCATAAAGCATATTCCATATTTTAGTATCCTTAAAACCTGTTGCTTCATTTGGCATGTTATCTTCGCTTAAGTCATCTAGGAATTCTGTGAAGATGTTGTAAAGTATAACGAAATATATAAACTCTGGTGCGTTTTCCTTATAAGCAGTGCTTATACTTTGTACTACTTCTTCAGTCACATCTTCAACCTTTTTAGGATCTGCGAATATTTCATCAAATTGTGATAAATAATAACTTGCTAAACTTGGTGTGTCAGTTTTGCAAATACCTGTCATCATATCATTGTTTTTCTCATATCCAAGACCTGATGCACTAAATTCAGATGGTGTTGGAAAGTATGACACCTTCGTGCCATCAAGTTGTTCAACTGCAATAAAGTTTTGCATTGTGTTATTTGTTATATTGCTCTTAAATCTAACTTTTTCTTGAACCCATTTAGCACACTCAACTGCAATTGCTTTCAAACTCATTTTATTGCGAAGTCTTATTTCAAATTCTGTTCCGAATAGACTAGATTCTCTCTCATGTTTTGGTATGTAAAATTCTCTTCTTTCTCTTTTCCCTGCATCTTGAATAAAGTCGTTCTTCGTATAGGTTGGCTGTGTAAAAATCACTTCCAATTCTTTTATCCTTGATAATTCTTCCCTTAACTCATTGAAAGCAAAAAGCGTAAAGCAGGATGCGGCTATACGCACCTTGCTCCCCTCTTTTAATTCGGTTTTTAGGTCATCACCTAGTAAATTTATCTTATTATCAATGATTTTTTCAGACATTATTTACCACCTTACTCTAGCACCCGGCAATACCTATTTTCAAGGTTTAATGCCACCTTTTTTTACTCCGTAAAGGTACACCTTTGTGTATTACCGTAAAAAATAAAATTTACATAATGATTATAGCATATTTTTTCAAAAAATGCTTGTATTTTTACACTTTTCTTAAAATTTGATAAAAAATTTACGCCGAAATACCAAATTTGTACCTTATTTTTCAATTATACATTATTGCGTACCTTTGTGAACGAAAAAGGTTCAAGGTATTTGAAGCCTTTTTTTTGTTTTACAATCTATGCTGGAGGTTTTACTATGATTTATGGATACATAAGGGTTTCATCAATTACCCAAAACATTGATAGGCAACTGGAAGAAATGAAAAAATATAATATTCCAGAAGAAAATTTGTTTATAGACAAACAAAGTGGCAAGGATTTTAATCGTGAAAATTATCAAATCCTTCGTGACAAAATAAAAAAAGGCGACCTACTGATTGTTAAATCAATAGACCGCCTAGGTCGAAACTATAATATGATCATTGAAGAATGGCGCTATATAACAAAGACTGTCGAATGTGATATTTTTGTTATTGATATGCCACTTCTCGATACTCGCTCTACCCCACAGAACCTAGTAGGTAGATTTATTGCTGATATTGTTTTGCAAATTCTTTCCTTTGTTGCCGAAACTGAACGCGAAAACACAAGACAACGACAAGCTGAAGGAATTCGTATTGCAAAAGCAAAAGGTGTACATATGGGCAGACCTAAACTTACTTTACCAGAGAATTTCTTTGCTGTTATGGACAAGTATATTGCAAAAGAACTTAAAAGTAAGCAAGCTGCCAATCTTTTGGATATGCCTATTTCGACATTTTTTAAATATCTAAATTTATTAAAATCACAGAAAATTTCTGCATAAAACTTGTTAAAGTTTCCATTCTTAATCTTCTAACAATTCTTCTATATCAATAGTTTCATCAATTGTCAAAGTTTTTTTCTTCCCCATTAACCATGGAAATTCTTTGGCATCAGTTTCTTTTTTGTTAAGTTTTTTATTCTTATATATAGATTTTTTATCTCTCTTAAATAATCCCATACTCTTCTCCTATTTTTAATCTACAACACAACTAGGTCTTGGCTTTTTCTGGTCATTTGCTTTTGGAAGTTCAACTTTAACATCTCCGAATCTTTTAGCAAATTCTTCCTTTGTAATTAAAATTTTTCTTGGAGCCTCACCTGTTATAAATCCTAGGCACTCCATTTGATCTACCATTCGAGCAGCACGTGGATATCCTATTATAAATTTTCGTTGAATAAAAGCTGTAGAAAGATTATCTGCTTCGATACATAATTTTAATGCTTGCAAAAGCAATGGATCTGCATCAATAATTTTCATATCATCAGATAGAAATTCCTTTATGTTGGCAAGTGCCTTTTCTAATCCTACTTTATCAAATTGCTCTTTTAACTCACGAAATGTTGTGTGTCTGATAATTGAATTTATCCCACCTTCTTCCAATTTTTCTATGTAAATTTCTGACAAATCATCAAAAAAGTTTTTGTCCATAGATAAAATTTTTAAACGGAATTTTTTACCAAAGTTTGTTTTAATAAGCTCATGGATTTTATCAAATAGTTCTTCATTTTCCATATTCTTTTCTCCTTTTTTCTTTTATCTTTTCTTTCCCCACTTGGTTATATCTCTGATGAAAAATATAATAAACAGAAAAATGCCAAAAAATAGCCAGCCTAAAAAGCCTAAAATACCTCCGCCCTTTTTGTTCATACCATCTCCTTTTTATACTTTTTAATCAGCGATTGGAAGAAAAAGTAAATAAATAAAACTACACAAAATATAATCATTTTTTCTCCTAGTTACTGTACCTTTGTATCATATCTTCAAGCAATGCTCTTATCTTTGCTCGTGTTTCTTGCGGTTCTAACACTTCCACAGACTTGCCATACTGCATTGCCCAGAAAATAAGTGCATCTTCGTTAACATTTAATAACACGTTTGAATTGCCTTCGCTATCTTTTTTCAAATATATGTCTTTGCCGAACCAGTCCACTACATCGTTGACTCTTTCTTCATCTAGAATTTTTAATTTTGCACTTATAGATTTTCCAGCCATCATGTAAATGTGTTCACTTAAATATTTTTTTATTGAAAAATCATTTTGCCCTGGTAAACTTTTTAATTGTTTTATGTCCTCATCTAAAATCTTAATATTCAAAATATTGTCGATTTTATAATTGCCTATATTGTCATATTTATCATTATTGCATACTAGATAATATTTGCCATGATTGTTGACTAGATAATAAGGGTTAACCTTATAAACTTTCCCATCTTTCTTTGGTTTCAGAACTTTGTCAAAATCATATGCACCATATTGAAACTCAACTTTTTTGCCATTTTCAATTGCATCATTTAATATCTCAATGTTGAGAAACAATTGTTTGTTATCTGTCCTTACACCATCATCAATTTTTTCTAGATGGTTAAATTTCTTCTTTTCGTAGATGCTAAAATTTTTTGTCAGTTTATTTGCCAAATCTCTAGCATATTTTGTTGGCATTGATCGTGATGAGTATATAGCATCAATTAAGTATAACAACTCGCCTTCTTCGAAATCGCGTTGTATTAAACAAACACCGTTGTTGCCCTTCTTTACAATATCATAGTTTTTATCAAGCAAAATATCTATATCTCTCGCCACTGTTCTTCTTTCCACTTCAATACCATAAAGACTATGCAATTTCTCTACAATTGCATTATAAGTGAGTGAATGTTCTTTGTCAGTGTATTGTTTTAAAATGTCTAAAACATAAAGCACTGAACTTTTTTTATCTCCAATCATTTATTCTCTCCTACTTGAAGTATAGCACATTTTGATAAATAGTCATGCTAATTAAAATAATTTTTTAAATTGCCATACTTTGTGAAAGTTGCAATGAAACCTTGTTCATCAAATATCTTACTCGCTTTATTTCCAAGCTCTTGCACAAATTGACAATTGTTCGCTTCAGTACTTTTTCTTTGACCTTTGGAAAGATTATCTCTGTGTTGTAAATCCGATTATAACCATTTTTATGGTCTGAAACCCTTAAACTTTTTTTAAGTCCATATTCATCAGTTATGTATAAATACATAGATGATGATTTTGTACTCTTTGAAATGCTGTAACTAAAACCTGGATAGTCTTTCATCACTTCTTTTGTAATTTTTTCAAACCTATTCTCATCCATAGCACCCTCCCTTTCATACTATTTTTAGAAAATATCGTTTTCTTGCTATTATTATACAATAGTCGATATACCAAAAATAGCATTTCGGTGGCAAAAATAAAAAACTTATTGAAAATTTATGACTTCAATAAGTTGATTTGATTTATTTATTATTCTTTTTAGGATCACGCCTTGTGAAATATTTTCTGTCTTTTAGTGAGTTTGGCAAGTATTGTTGTTCGACATAGCCACCATAATCGTGTGGGTATTTATAATTTTTGCTTGCTTCTGTGTGATTCTTTAGATATTCTGGTATATTATCATCTGGATGATTTCTTGCATCATCTTGAGCCATATTCATAGCAACAACAACCCTATTATCTTTTGGTGATTCACACACATAGATTATTGCTTGAGTAAGTGCTAAATTGCCTTCTGGCATACCTAAATGGTCTAATGCATACAAACTTGCGCACGCTTGTAGTAGTGCATTTGGAGCAGATAAACCGACATCTTCCGACGCATGTGCTATTGTCCTTCTGGCTAGCACCTGTGGTTCAATTCCAGCTTCGATTAAACGGTTTGCATAGTAAAGTGCAGCAGTAGCATCACTGC
>CALVOK010000016.1 GCA_944350275.1 uncultured Clostridia bacterium
AAATATGTTATACTTGATTTATCCAATTTGTTAACCAAGTCCATAGGTTATTCCTCACAAAGATTTATTCTTTGGAGGAACTATGAAAAACAACAAAATGGATAGTCTTGATTGTTGTAATAGTTCCATGCAAAGCAAGAACACCGCCCATTGTAACTTGTCCACAAACAAACTCACAATAGGTTGCTGTGAGTTTGATAAAAAGCAAATGGAAGAAATTGCCTTTCAGTTTGCTCACGACCTTATGGACTATTTTGACAATGGCGAAGATTTGGCAAACCTGTCCGCAAAAAGTGTTTACTCACTCCTTTCGGACATATTCAAATCCAACGATTAAGACAACGAAGAGAGAAGTCTAATCCAAGCTTCTCTCTTTTTGTTTTGAAATATAAATAATTTATGATATAATAATTTTATAAGACAAGTTAATTTATCTTGACTCTTAGTTTGATATAACCAACACCAACTTGGACTTGTAGTCGGTTCGGATACTTTATCACATGTCGCACCAGAATTTTTAAACTTTATGGCAATCATACTAAAAGATACAATTGGAGGCTTTAATGCAATTTGAGAGCAAAACAGCAATTTTTAAATTTGAAGAAAGTGATAAAGACTTAATTTAACCACTTGCCAAATATTTAGATAGTCATGTCGACAATATCTACAAATTCTTTGGAGTGGATATGCCAAAAGAAAAACCAGTAATTCAAATTGTTTCAACAAAAGAGGTATTATTTTATGGGGATTTTTGATGGTTTTAAGAAAAATGAAAAGTTGTCTGACGAACAAAAGAAATTGAATAAAATGTGGGATCTTTGGTTTGAAGAGCATATAGAATCACCTTATGCAGAATTAATGACCTATCAAAGTGAAGTTAATAATGGTGGGCATGACCAATACTTTTCTAATTTAGAAGAGAGAGGAGTTTTGCAAAAGGAAATTGTTTCTGTTGAAAAAATTTTGCCAGAAATTTTAAAAGACAATTTTAAAGAAGCATACAATGCATATTTGGTTTTATATAAAGACGAAGATAACGAAGAAGCACAAGTTAAACTTGATGAATGTGATGATATATTCTACCAATATGAATCAGAGATTAATAAAATTTTAGAAGAGTATTCAAGTAGAATAGAATTATAGGTTTGTAGGAGTAGTATTTAAAAACTTTATTATAAATAAAAATTGACAAAAACTTGGGATTATTTTTGGAGGCGACATGAATATTAGAATTGCAACAATAGAAGAACTTGAAAAATGGTGGGATGAAAAAATAAAAGAAAATCCAAGTGATGAATCCTATCTTGTTTGGAAAAATAATTTTATTACAGAAAACGCAAGTGGCAGAAGAAAAACATTTTTTGCTTTTGACAAAGGCATATATATTGGCCAAGGAACACTTTTGTTTGATAGTAAAGATAAAATTATGACTGGAAATGGGAGAGCGGAAATTATTAAACTTGAAGTAGAAAAAGCATACCGCGGAAAAGGAATAGCAACAAAAATTTACAACTCCTTAAAAACATATGCAAAATCTGTTGGAATTAAAGTCCTAACAATTGGAGTTGAACCATCTGAAATAAGAAACATTCAAATATATTTTCACTGGGGTTTTACAAACTTTTTGCAATGTATAACAGAAACATATCCGCCCAAAAATAAAAATGAATGTGGAGAAACTATTACCGTTTTATGCTATTCACAAAAAATATAGATAAAAATTTATGTTTAAGCAATCTACCATTTATCCATCTCACTTGATAATAAAATCTAACTAAAAAATATATTTAAAAGTAAATAAAACCTTTATTCTGCAATAAATTTTAACAAAGACTTTTAAATCAGAGTAAAATGTGATATAATGTTGTTATGTCAAAGATGAAAAAGGAAACGAAAACAAAACTTATAAAAATATCAATTATAGTGGGAGCACTTATTCTTTTGGCGCTTGCCATATACCTTCCTCTACAACTCTCAGGCGCCATAGACAAAATTGATAGTGCAGAAAAATTACGAGATATTATTCTTCAAGGTGGAGCATACAGTTATATAATCTTTATATTAATTCAGTTTTTACAGGTAACCTTTCTCCCATTACCTGCTATTGTAACAACCGTTGCCGGCACTCTTGTCTTTGGTCCTTGGATAACTTTTGGTCTTAGTTTCTTTGCTGTTATGCTTGGAAGTATATTTGCCTTTTTCTTAGGAAGAAAGGTAGGACGTAAACTTGTTGTCTGGGTCGCAGGTGAAAAAGATGCAAAGAAGTGGGAGAAAAAACTCAGCCGAGGGAAATTTGTCTATTTTTTGATGATGCTTTTCCCTATATTCCCTGATGATATTTTATGTATTGTAGTTGGTTGCACTGGCATGAGTTGGAAATTCTTTCTTATAACAAACCTTATTACCCGCCCTATCTCCATTGCAACAACCTGTTTTTTCGGAAGTGGACAGATTATACCTTTTAGCGGATGGGGTATACCTGTGTGGATAGTACTTGTAATCTTGGCTTGCATAATATTTTTCTTAAGTTTTAAATATCAACCTCAAATAGAAAACTTTGTTACAAATCTTGCAAGTAAAATTGGGAAAAGAAATCGCAAAGAAACGTCAAATAGTCAAGAAATAAAATTATTAGAATATAGCGGTAAACAAACAAACCCTACTGGTGAAGAGTCTGACAAGGATATTGCCAGCAGTAACCACCAAGATAGCATCGCGGAAGAAAAAACTCAAACAGTTGAGAATAAGCCAACAGAACAGAATGCTGAAAATAATAATAGTGACTAAAACTTGCAACAAAAAAGACTTTGTTATATTGAAATAAATATCTTATATGATACGAATTTCAAGTTAACGAAGTCTTTTTTATAATCGAAAAAACTTTTCAATCTAAAATTAACAATTAAAAGAGCCTTAAATGTCTTTTACTTTTAAATACAAATCATTGTTAAAACAATATATGTTTAAAAGGTTTAAATAACTATTTTGTTTTATTTTGTTTTAGTAAATCATACATCTCTTTTATGCTTGTAATTTCCCCCTCTTTCACCAAATCACAAATAAAATAATTGCCATTAAATTCTATTTCTTTCTTATTGTATTTTATATAAGAACGGCGTCTATCATTGTCATATCTTGTTGCACCCTCGGTATATTTGCAATCTAACAGGATAGAAAGTGCATAAATTTTTGCCTCAACATAACATTTCAAAACCGAATTTTTCATCAGTACATATCTATTACAACCTTTCTCTGTGTCATGCCAAATATAGTAATATTCTTTGCAGTAATCAAACATCTTTTCCATTGTGATAAGATGATATCTTAAATCTTCATCTATACCCCCAGGAATCAATTTATCCCATGTGCTACTGTCCTTTCCATTTACCCTCTTTTGTGCAAGTGTCTCAATTGATATCTCCTCTTTTAATAAATCTGCAATAAGTTTTGAAAAACACTTAAACCCATTACCATTTGAACGCAACATACCTCGCCAATCTTTATTATGGTGAGGTTCGGTATAACGGTAAAAACATTTTATACCTTTTTTATCTTCTTCAGAATAATCTCCATATGTCAAAAGCAATCTGTGGAAAAGTTGTCTCTCTTCGTTCTTAGCATATTCAAACACCTGCAATACTTTTTGCCAAACAATTTTAAATTGGTCAAGTTTTCCATCAGCATCATTTGCGTTTTGTATGTTTAAAAGACGAAAAACGAATCCAATTTCAGCATTAAATTCGCTATTCTTTTCTGCATCTAAAATGACATTTTCCCACAATGAATCCTTGTTTATAACCTGTTGTTTCAAAAACTCTTCTTCGACAATTTCCTTTCTAAAACTTGAAAAATTATTTCTAAAAGTTTGCAAGTCCGTTTTGTTTATATAATCTGCAATGTCTGAAGAAAAATCAAAATTATTAATTTCTGCACAGACATTAACAAAAGTACTGGTGTTATCTATTTGCGAATTGTCTATTAAATTTCTAATTATTCTAAACCATTGTTTAAAATTTTTTATGTCAAACTCAACTTCTTTTTCACCATACTTGGTGATTGCAAATAACATAACTCTTTTTTTGTAAGGTGACAGAATATTTGAATATTTGTTTTTCACAACATATTGAAGTAGTAGTGTTGAAAGATACTCCCAATACTGTTGGTGATTTTTATAGATTGTATTCAAAACAGTAAGTGTTGCTTTTAAATCATATAGGCAAACGTTAAAATCTATATTCAACTCCTCACACCACTTTAAATAGTTGTCAAAATAAACATCTTTAATATTTTCATCAGACGGCTTAAAACTTTTAATTAATTTATCATCAAAGTTTACTAAGCCTTTTTTATTCTTTATATTTTCTTCATAACCTACCGCTATACGATTGATAAAAACCCAATGAATTAAATCTCTAAAAAATATATCCGCAAACTTTTCGGCTTTTTCTTCGCCGTCTTTCGCAGTATTCCAAATCATTTCAAACCAATCTACGTCAATATTTTTTCTAATTAATTGATACAAATTTTTATCTTCATTTCTTGCCGTTTTCTCTTCATTTTTCACCCAACTATAAAGCGTCGCTTTAAAATTCTCAAAATCTGTCAATTGTCTACCGCGCGAGTTCATTTTTATATAAAGTTCGTTCGGCTTGCCAAGTCTCCATCTTTCTATCTCCAAAATCATAAACTGAATAGGACTTTCATTTATAAGGGTCTTTGACAAATTTTTAAAATCTATTTTTTCGCCCTTTGTCTTTTCAAGGTCATTAATCGCACTTTGAATTTCGTCAATCATTACAAGACAAGAAAAAATAGTTGGATTATCCGTCCAAGTTCCAGCATACCAGGGACAGTTTAAGATGACTTGACTTAGTTTCTCACCTGGTCTAGCATTAAAATCAAAATTCTTTAATTTTTCAAAAAAACGCTCATTTGTAAATCTTGTTTCGTAAAAAAATTTAAGCGCATTATCTCTCATTATATTTTCGCCCGCCCTCGCAAATACAAATAGGTGCAATAAAAATAATGTTGTTAGTCGTTGTTGCCCATCTATCAGATAAAAATAATTGTCCTCATAGTAACCATAGATAAAGTTTAGATTTATTTTTTTATTATTTACTAAGGAATCAACCAAATCTTCAACAAATTTCTTCCTGTTTATCTTTACATCGTCACTTCCTCTACCTTGCACATAATCTCTCTGAATTTGTGAAATTTTAATTCCTCTTACACCCTCTTTGCTGTAAAGTGACCAAAAATCACTTAAATATCCTGTATTCATTTAATCTCTCCATTCTATAACCTTAAAAAACATTTTTGCTATGTATTCTCCGAATGCGTTCGCGTCTTCTTTTGTCCAAACATAATTGTTAGAAAATTCTGTTTTACCCTCAAGTTCGGTATAATATTTCAAAAATACATACTTTGTACAAGTTGGAATAAAAAATCCATCATGGTCACGTTTAATAATTGTCTCTCGCTTTTTTCTAAAAAAGGCATTGCCATAAGAGCGATTTGTTGATTCGTCTAATAGCACGAGATTTATAATTGAGTTATCCTCGTCACTGTAGTTTTCTACAAACATCTTCCATATCTCTTTGTTTGAAATTTCTTCTTTACCAGCGCTCTCACGAATAGTCTTAACAATTTCTTTAACAGTCTCGTCTTCTTCATTTTCTAATGCCTTTATTTGCTCTTGTTGTTCCTCCTCAGATAACTTTGATATATCACTATTAAAAGTTTGAGGTCGAATATGCTCTATATCCCACTTTTCTTTATGAAATTTACTAAAAGAAAATCTCTGCATATCTTTTTTATTTTCTAAATTGTTGTCATTTGTAAGATGAAGATGTTGGTATATATTTGTGAAAAGTAAAATGTTTTTTAGATGATTTTTATCCTCAATCAATCCTTCCCCATTGTACTTTATATTCTCCAAAAAATCTTTGTTTCGTGTTTTTACTGCCTTTTTTACTTCATTTAGAAAAGTACTTTTTCTGCTCCTATTGTCTTCGTCAAGTGCTTCACTTTCTTTAAAGATTTCATTGAAAACGCACCTCCGTACATTTTTTCGAACTTCCTCCAAGGTTTTTCCAGTACTCGCTCTGTCATTTAAAGTTTTTTCATTACTATAGTCTTTAAATAACTGATATTGCCCTCGTTTTTTACTTCCAACTCGAATGTTTTTAGAATCAAAATATATGTCCTTAATTTTCTCCGAAACAAGTGCTTGAGAACCAATGGCTTGCCTAGTACAAGACGTTAAAAAACCAATCGTATGAAACAACTCAAAATCCTTATACCATGTATAAAGAGTATTGTAGACCTCAACAATTTCCTCCCAAATCTTTTCTATTGCATCAGTCTTGTTATCATAACGTGAAAGCAAATTTTGTATAACAAGAAAAGAAAATCTTTCTTTGTCAGGTTTGAATTTACCTCTCAACTCGTCGTCAATCATCACAATTTCGCTTGCATATAGTTCAATAACGAAATCAATCCGAGTTTTTTCTTTTTCTTTTTCACAGTCGTAATTACAAAGAAAAAACCAAAAGTCATCGTCTTTTAAAGATGTTTCAATTGCATCCCACTCAAAAGCAATTTGCTCTTGCTTTCGTATCGCGTCTTTCCCTAAGTCTTTGACATTATCTGGATTTAAAAGTAACGCTTTAAATAATTCGGCATTTGTGAGTTCAATTTTTCCTCTATTAATCTTTCCAAAAATATCCTCCGACAAGTCGCCGTCTTTTTCTTCTTTTGTTGGTATTTCATACCAAATGAAAAATAATTTCTCAAGTTTCTTGCAGAAGTCAGCAATTTCACACTTCCCATTCTTTCGTACTTTTTTCACAAACCAATTTTCAATCGTGCTTTTTGCTTTTTGTAAAAAGTAGTCATCTGTCTTTCTCTCATTATCATACTTTATTTCCCATTTTAAAGAGGGTTGGTTAAGGTGGTCAATAATCTTTTTTAAAGTAGTAAGTCTTTGCTGACCATCAATTAACTCGTATTCATCATTTTCGCCCTGCACTTTTTTAACAAAAACTGGTTGCATACAATACCCCTCTTCAGAAAGGGTCAAATCTATACTTTCTATATCGTTTAAAAGCGTTTCAATTTCTATGCTTGTCCACCTATATCCACGCTGATAGTCTTTAATTAAAAAAGTCTTTCCGGCTAAATCTTTGATTTTTCTTAACTCCAAAATATAAGATTCTTCACAAATCTTTTTGATTTTTTCTCTCTGTATGTTTGTTAAAAATTGTTCTTTATCACTAATTAAGACTTTTAAATCCATGCAAAACTCCTTAAAAATTAAACATTTGTTAGAAAAATTAATTGTTTTTTAATCAATTTTTATTCTGCCTTGAAATTTATTCAATTTTACAATTTTTCTGATTTGGCTTTTTGTTTTAAGTTAGCCGAAATTTTACACCAAGCAATAATATGTATAATGATATAAAGTAAAAAGAAGAGTTTGTTTATTTTTTTACCTGTTTTTCACTCTTCTTAGAATAAATAAAAAATATCAAAAATTAACTTGTCAAGGTTTTGTTTAGTAAAGTCAACTTTATTCATTTTCACTTTCTTGCTCATTCAAAATTTCCTCAATTCTTTCATTTTCATCCTGCAAATTGTTATATTTTTCATTTCCATTATGAATAATAATAGAGGTAATAATAACAAAAGCAATCAGTACAATCAAACCGACAATTAGAGATATATTAATAATCTTTTTCTTTTTTTCTTCTCTCATCTCTGTTCTCTTTGATTTTATTATAACACCTTTTTATCCATTTTGTCCATAAAATTTTAGATAAAAATCTTTCTAATAACATTGCACCTAAAAAGGATAGGACAATATAAAAACGAAATTGTCCATAGTTCACAGATAAATTAGTATAAAAAAGATTTCCAAACGAAAAAACAACTGCTAAAAAATCAAATAGCCCTTGAGAAAACTTATCATTCCTTGATAAAAAAGATAGAATATGTGCAAAATCAAATAATAGTCCGCTGGCAAATCCAACTGCGAAAATTGATATGAAGATTATAGGCTGATTTAATGTAGGATAAAGCACTACTTAAATATCCTTTTCAAAAGTGGTTGTTTTTCTCTCTTCTCGCCGAGTTTGATATTGGAAAAATTGCCCTCCAAACAAACCTCTCCTGTTTCTAATTCTAATTTTTTTACTTCAATATTGTTTCCGCTAAGTACCACCATATTTTCACCACATTGAACAACCGCCTGAGTTTGTGATGAAGAAATTACTTTAGTAACCCCCTGCAAAAGAAGAGTCTCTCCTTCCAAATGCAAAAGTTTCATATCCCCTCCTTAAAAACAGCAATATAATAAATATATATTCGTAATTAAATAAAAAAATACTAGCATAAAGTGGCAAAATGTAGTAAAATATAATCATGGAAAAACTTTCTTTTATAAATGACAAAGATGGCAAATTGATAGATAGAATTTGCATGCGCGGAATAAGTTATAACCAATTTCAAAAAGCATTACGTAATAGAGACATTAAAGTTGATGGCAAGCGCACAAACACAAATGATTATGTAAAAAGTGGACAAACAATAGAAGTCTATTATGACATAATTAAAAATCAATTTAATATACTTTATCAAGATGATAATATTATGATAGTTGACAAACCTAGACATATAGAAATAGAGGGAGAAACTGGGCTTGCAAGCATACTTGGTGTATACGCAGTACATAGACTGGACCGCAACACCACAGGGCTTATCCTGTTCGCAAAAAATTTAGTGGCGAAAAAGTCTTTAGAAAATGCAATTAAAAATAGGAATATCACTAAAAAGTATATTGCCTATGTTATAGGACAAACTAATTTTAAAGGAAGGTATACCGCGTATCTTGTTAAGGATTCAAACAAAAGTCTTGTCAAAGTGTATGACACTCCTCAAAAAAACTCCAAAAAAATTATTTCAATTTTTGAGACCATAAAAAATGAGGGAGATAAAAGTCTTGTTGATTGCACACTTGTGACTGGACGAACACATCAAATTCGAGCACATCTCGCACACTTAGGACATGCTATTATTGGTGACGGAAAATATGGAAAAAATATAAATAATAAAAAATATAACGAAAAATATCAACTTTTACGCTGTTATTATGTAAAGTTTGATAAAATGGATGATAATTTAAAATATTTAGAAGGAAAAGAATTTAAAGTTGAGAAGAATTTTATATAAGATAATTATAAAATTAAAAAAATAGTTGAAAATTATTGACATAAAAAATAAAATGTTTTATACTTTTTAAAACGTTGATCAAGAAAAGTAACATATTCACTTGATTACAGAGAGATAAAACGAGGCTGAAATTTTATCATCAATAATATGCGAAAGGACACTTGGGAGTTGTTTCTTTGAAAAAATATTCAAATCTAGAATGTTTTAGTAAAGGAAATCGGGATTGCCCGTTATAGCAAAATAAAGTGGCAGGAAACTGCAAATTAGGTGGCACCGCGGATAAAATATTCGTCCTAATGCAAAATAAGCATTAGGGCTTTTTTGTTTCTAGTGCTAAGAAAAAGGAGATATATATGACAACACAAATTTCAAAACTAAAAGTTGGACAGGTAAAATTTCAAGGCATGATAGAAACCGTCCGAGACAAAAAAAGCATTCAATTTATTGTTTTAAAGGATTTTTCAGGAAAAATTCAAGTTACAGTTGACAAAACCACCCACCCTGAGATTGCTGAGGTCTTTTCTAAATTATTGACAGGTTCAACCGTTATTGTTGAAGGCGAACTTGTAAAAAGTGACTTTGTAAAACTTGGTGGTCAAGAGGTACTAGCAAGCAGTGTCACCGTGACAAGTTCGGCTCTCGAGCCTTATCCTATTGGACCTGAAAGCAATATAGACCAAAGGATAGACTATCGTTGGCTTGACTTAAGACAGGATAAAAATTTACTTATTTTTAAAGTTGAATCATGTTTCACAGGTGCAATGCAAGAATTTTTATTTAAAAATGACTTTATCGAGTTTCACTCACCAAAATTGATAGCCACCGCCTCCGAAAGTGGTTCTGAAGTTTTCGAAGTAAAATATTTTGATGGTAAAGCATACCTCGCCCAAAGTCCTCAATTTTACAAACAAATGGCAATATGTAGTGGTTTTGGACGAGTATTCGAGTGCGGTCCAGTTTTTAGAGCAGAAAAATCTCACTCGCGAAAACACGCAACTGAATTTACAGGCTTTGACCTCGAGTTCTCAGGCATAGAGGGACTTGAAGATGTAATGAAAATGGAAGAAGAACTTTTAACCTATGCTCTAAAGAAAGTTAAAGAAGAATACGGCGAACAAATTAAGGAAACATTTGGTGTGGAAGTAGTTGTTCCAACATTGCCATTCCCTAGAATTAAACTTTCCGACCTCTACGACGAACTTGAAAAACGTTATGGATACACCATAGATGATAGCGAAAAAGATGACCTATCAACTGAAGGCGAAAAACTTTGCAAACAATTTGCCAAAGACGCATATAATCACGAATTTCTGTTCGTAACCGATTATGGTCCAAGAAAAAGAGCGTTCTATCACCTCAGAAAAGATGGTATTCCTCAAGGTTGTGACCTTATATGGAAGGGAGTTGAGGTAAGCACTACCGCACAACGAGAACATAGGTATGAAATTTTGAAAAAACAGGCAGAAGAAAAAGGTCTTGCAAAGGATGTCGAATTCTATTTACAATTTTTCAAATATGGCTGTCTGCCACATGGCGGATTTGGACTAGGCGTCGATAGAATTATTATGAATCTACTTGAACTTGCAAATATTAAAGAAGCAATGTTTATTTACCGTGGTCCTGAAAGAATCACACCATAATGTTAAAAGGAGCAAAGAATGAAAAGAATTGAAATACGCGATTTAAACAAGAAGTTTAAAGATTACGACGGCAAAGAAGTTACCGTTTGCGGATGGGCGAGAACAGTTAGAGACAGTAAACAAATTGCCTTTATTGAACTCAACGACGGTGGATTTAAAAGCGTACAAATTGTCGTTGAAAAAAATAAAATTACAAACTATGATGAAATAGTTAAGCAAAATGTTGGTGCTTCTTTTATGATAAAAGGTGTAGTAATTGTAACACCAAACGCAAAACAGCCGTTTGAAATAAATGCAAACAAGGTTGATATTCTAGGAGAGAGCGACACAGATTATCCACTTCAAAAGAAACATCACACAATTGAGTTTTTGCGAACAATCCCAACAATTCGACCTCGTGGCAATCTTTTTAATGCAGTTTTTAGAATAAGGTCTGTTGCATCCTTCGCTATACACAAATATTTTCACGAAAGAAATTTTGTATATCTACACACACCTATTATAACAAGCAGTGACTGTGAAGGCGCTGGCGAAATGTTCCAAGTAACCACTCTCCCTCTTGATAATGTGCCAATAGTAGAAGGTCATGTGGACTATAGCAAAGACTTCTTTGGCAAAAAAGTTTCCTTAACAGTTTCAGGGCAACTTCACGAAGAAGTAGTGACTCATGCATTTGGAAAAACTTATACCTTTGGTCCAACATTTAGAGCAGAAAATTCAAACACTTCTCGTCATGCCGCAGAATTTTGGATGATGGAACCTGAAATGTGTTTCTGTGACCTTGATGAACTTATGGACTGCGAAGAAGAAATGATAAAATATGTTATTAAATATGTCCAAAATGAATGTAAAGACGAACTAGAATTCTTAAACAAGTTTGTTGACAACACCCTACTTGAAAGACTGCAAAATATTGTTGATAACGAATTTGTAAGACTTGATTATACAGATGCAATTAAAATTCTCGAAAAGGTAAAAGACAGATTTGTCTATCCTGTAAAGTGGGGAGTAGACTTGCAGTCCGAACATGAGCGCTATCTAACAGAAGAAGTTTACAAGAAACCTGTATTCTTAAAAAATTATCCAAAAGATATAAAAGCATTTTATATGCGACTTAATGATGACGGAAAAACTGTTGCGGCAGTTGATATGCTTGTACCAGGTGTTGGCGAACTTTGTGGAGGAAGTCAAAGAGAAGAGCGACTTGACAATCTGCTTGCACGAATCAAAGAACTTGGGCTCAAAGAGTCAGACTATACATGGTATATAGATAGCCGTAGATATGGAACAAATATCCATTCAGGTTATGGACTAGGTTTTGAACGACTTGTAATGTATCTTACAGGAATCTCTAATATCCGTGATGTTGAACTCTTCCCTCGAACTGTTGGCTCAATTCAAGGCTAAAAACAATGCTACAAGACTCGCTCTATAAATGTTAACAATCAAACATATAAAACCTCAGAATATTTCTGAGGTTTTTATTATAAAGTTTATCTTATAACTATTTTTTATTCGTTTTTTAACTTGTTCATATAAAGACGGTTTATAAATCTATCTCGTTCGAAGTGATACACTAAAGCGGAACTGCCGAAAGGTAAACGGTCTTTCGGCGGTGGAGCGAGATAGATCATCCGCTTTTAAAGAGAGCGGTATATAAAATATGTTTTTAAATACACCACATCGGACAACCGTCGAACATTTGGTTCGAGAGCGGAGATTATAAATTAAATAGTACAAATCTTTTTATGCATTTTGCAATCTTTCAGCCCTATCCTTTATTGCGAGAGCCTCAATAAATTGGTCAATATCACCATTAAGCACGCCTTCTAGATTATATGAGGTTAGATTTACTCTATGGTCAGTCACTCTACCCTGAGGATAATTATATGTTCTTACTCTTTCAGAGCGGTCGCCTGTACCGACTTGACTTCGTCTTTCTTTTTTAAGTTCTTCCTCTTGTTGCCCTTTGTATAAATCATATAGTTTTGAACGAAGTATGCTCATAGCACGTTCTTTATTTTTTATTTGAGATCTCTCGTCTTGACAGGCTACAACTAACCCTGTAGGAATATGTGTTATTCGTATTGCTGATTCTGTCTTGTTTACGTGTTGTCCGCCTGCCCCACTAGAACGGTAGGTGTCAATTTTTAAATCTTTTTCGTCAATGTCAAATTCCACATCTTCCACCTCTGGCAATACCGCCACCGTTGAAGTTGAGGTATGTATTCTACCCTGGCTCTCTGTTTCAGGCACTCTTTGAACTCTATGTACTCCACTCTCATATTTCAAATGACTATATGCACCCTTCCCTTTGACCATAAAGGTAATTTCTTTTATTCCGCCAAGTTCAGTCTCATTTAAATTCATGACTTCTACTTTCCAATGTTTTTTATCTGCATACATACTGTACATTCTGTAAAGAACACTGCAAAAAAGTGCAGACTCCTCTCCACCTGCAGCCTGTCTGATTTCAATAATGGCATTATTGTCGTCGTTTTCATCCTTAGGCAAAAGAAGTATTTTTATCTCCTCTACCAACTTTTCAATCTCACCTTTAAGCCTCTCAATCTCATCAAAGAACATATCTTTTAATTCATGGTCGGTCTCACTTTCATATTGTTTTTGACAATCCAAGAGTTCGTCATAAAGATTTTGTAATTTATCATGAGAAAATGCAATATCTTCAATTGCCGAACGTTCTTTTACTAGTTTTTTCCATTGCCTATTGTCTGCAATAATCTCAGGATCGACAACTAATTTATTTAACTCTTCATATCTATTTTTAGTTTTTAACGTCTTTTGTAAAATTTCATTTGCTTGTTCTTCCATATACAATCCTTTCTATTTTATTATAATCTTTTACAATACTAATCTCGTCAAAGTTCTCCTCTTGCATAAGTTCCTTTACTTTTTCCGCCTGTCCTTGTCCCACTTCAAAGAAAAGCCAACCTTTTCTGGAAAGGTGTTTCGTTGCCTCTTTTATTATATTTCTATAAAAGTCAAGTCCATCTTGTCCGCCGTCGAGGGCAATGCGAGGGTCAAACTTTTTAACTTCGACATCAAGTTTTTCTATGTCGCCACTTTTTATATATGGCGGGTTGGATATGATTATATCATATTTTTTATTTTTTTTCAACCCTTTGAAAAGGTCTGAAAGCACAAATTCTATTTTTACACCATTTTTTTGTGCATTAGATTGTGCAACTGTGAGCGCTCCTTTCGACACATCAACAGCAGTCACTTTGCAAGGATAATACTTTGCCACTGCAATGGCAATTGCCCCACTACCTGTGCACATATCAAGTACATTCATAAGTTCATACTCTCGTATTTTCTTTAAAGCCTCATCAACAAGAATCTCTGTTTCCATTCGAGGTGACAACACCTTTTTGTTTACATCAAGCCTAATTCCATAAAACTCTACAAACCCGAAAATATTAGACAATGGTTCACCTTTTGCACGTTTTTCAACCGCTCTCATAATATCTCTATACTCTTTTTGACTGACCGAGCGAACGAGTTTAGTCTCCGCCCTATTTTTATTCAAAATTGTGGCAACTATCCACTCAACATCGCTCTGTTCAAATCTTTCACTGCTTTTCAGTTTAGTCTGCATTTCAGCATAAAGCGTGGATATTGCTATCCGAGATTTATCAGTCTTTTCAAATTCATTAAAACTGCTTAGTTCTATCTTTGCACCCATTAGTACCTCTTCATGTGTAGTATTTGGTTTCCCACATACCAAAAAATTCGTAACCAGTGCCACATCCTTAAGCCACAATAGTTTAGATGTGGTAACAAATCTTAAAACTTCATAAGACAAACTTATACTTATTAGTAGGATTGATAAATTAATAAAAAAGTTTGCTATAAAATTTATATTAACCGCTATTAATGATACCATAAATATTGAAAATAATGAAACAATTATAATAAAATTCAAAAAATTTAATGGATATGTCCTGCTTCTTATTGTATCCATTTTCCCACTCATAAGTTGATTACCTGCACCATTAAAGCAATAGAGTCCACTCATAAATGGACAAAATCTAAGGATTATTAGCACAACATAAAAGATAAGAATCCTAAATAATGCAATCATAAAACTATGAAAGTAATAACTCGTCTCATAAAAAAGTCTATTAAAAATAAACGAAGGCAAAATTCCAAACAACAAAAATCCCAAAAGAAATTCAACTAAAAAACACGCAATTAACATAATATAGTCAGATAAAAAGACTAACTTATCTGCGTTTTTCGCTGATTTATTTCTATCTTCTTTATCTTCAAGTTGTAAAATAAAGCATCTAAAGTAAAGATAAAATCCATAAAATAAATATAAAAAACCTCTTAAAAAGGGTTTGTCAAATATTGCTTTATTTTCCTTTACTTTTTCTCCATACACACGTTTTTCACCATTCTCGTCAATAGTGCTAACACAAAGCCTCCCCTTCTCGTACAAACCAACACCATTGCTTAAGGGCAACACTAATTTTTCCATAAAATTATTATTGCCATGAAATATAATTTTATTTATAAAAATTAAATAAAAATATTTAAAAAATATTAATTATAGAAAATATTAAAAAATTACTATTTATAAAAAATATTTTAAAAAATAATAAAACCGCTTGACAATTCTTATTTTTTGATAAATAATTTATTTATGAAAATATTTTTACCTGTTCTTGCAGTATTTTTTTCTTTTTCTGGATTGTCTATTAATGATGTCGGTTATATAATTTCTTCAATTGCTTACATCTATAGTCAGCCATCTTTTTCCTCAGAGAAAATAAATGTAGATGGTCAACCTGTTACACTTTCGCACGGACAAGAAGTTTCAATAGGCGAGAAAACTGGTGATTTCGTCTACGTTACTGTTACCTACGAGCAAAACGAGATAAATGGTTACGTTTACAAATATTATCTAACAACATCATCTCCTCAAACAGTTTACCCGGTGTTTAATGGTTCCATCCGACGTGACACAAATATTTACGACTTAAACTATCAACCCGCCTACGAGTTAAAAAATGGGAAGGAGGTGTATATCTATAGCGGTTATGAAAGTGATGAAGGCTTCACAGCCGTACAAGTTGTACTCGATGATGGTTCACTATATAGTGGTTTTGTAAAAACTGAGGATTTGGAGCCTTACGGAATAAGTCCTCTTCTTATAGTAGGAATTTCAATTATTTCTGCTTGCGTAACAGTTATATTGTCGCTTGTTTTTATAAAAAAATCTAAAAAATCGAAAAATAAGTGACATATACTATTGATTTTCACTATATCTCCGTGCTAAATTTAGCAAAAGGAGATTTTTTATGAATAATATTAACGATTTTGAAAAATTAAAAAAAGAAATTTGGTATTTAAATAAGGTAAGAATACCCAGT
Source organism: uncultured Clostridia bacterium (assembly GCA_944350275.1). Taxonomy (GTDB): domain Bacteria; phylum Bacillota; class Clostridia; order Christensenellales; family UBA1242; genus Caccovivens. The sequence goes on from CALVOK010000016.1 coordinate 16,268, forward strand.
CTTGAGCAGATGATTGAGGAGGGCTCTTCAGGAGACTTATCCTCTCTTGCAAATGAGTTAACCGAGTGCAAAAATGATATAGCCACCATTGAAAACAATATTTCCTCATTAAGTACAAGTATAACTCAAATAAATCAAAACTTAACCAGCATTTATTCCTCTATAAATTCCATAAACCAAGAAGTTGATGGACACGCAAGTGACATAACTAGCCTACAAAACATCTCGAGTTCCTTGAGTTCTTCTTTTAGTTCTTTGATGAATAATATATCCTCTTTGGAAAGTGATATATCAAATATTGAATCACAATACAACACACACGACAATCTTTTGGCAAGTCACTCACTTAGCATTAGCAATATCAACAATCAACTTCAAAGTATTTCTGACTCAATATCCTCTCTTTCAAGTCAATTATCTTCACTTGAGACCACGGTAGATTCTATGGTTTCTGGCTCTGGCGCTCCTGTTATTGTCTATGATAAAGATAGCACTGATGCTTCAATAAATCTTGGTTACACTAACGGAATTGTTGTCGGAAGAACAATCAAAGTAGACCTCTCCCCTTATTCCTCAGCACGTATATTTGCTAACTTTAACAACTGCGACTTGCAGACAGAAATTAGACTTAACAATAGAGAGGCAACAGATTTTTGTGCCTTTACTTACACATCTTTGTTTACAAATTATTATTTTACTAAGTTCTTTATAACCAATGCAAAAGATAAATTCACAGCGAATTTCTTTGCTGAAGTGGTAATAAATAGTGATGGTACCGTTTCGCAAACAATAAAGTATAATGATGCTGATTTCTACATTTATAGAATTGAGGGTATATATTAAAAAAAGTAAAAAGAAATTCTTTTTACTTATAATTAAAAGTTTGTTTGCAGTTGACCTGAAATAAAACCATACACAATTAAAAATATTACAAATGCGTACAAGAGAAGTGAACATACAGCATTTATTCTCTGCCAAGGATTACCTATTCTGATATCTTGAAGAGAACTGTTAAACGTGAAAATTGTTGCCATTGCATAGGCTATTGATATTATACAAAACCAATCAGATAAAATCCCAAAATACTTTAGAACTATACCCGCTATTGCAATAAGACAGGCAAATATACCAAGAATTCTTGCCATCATCATTTTATGTTTTAAATGCTTTGAATAGTCGTTCATCACTCCCTCACTTTTGCTAGTTAGTTATAGTTTATATCAAAAGCAAAAATAAGTCAAACAATTAGTAAAATTAATTAAAAATTAGGTACAAATTCCTCTGTTGAAGAAGAGAAGTCTTGAAAATATCCTTTGTTTAATTTTAATTTCTCTGCGTGATTTAAAACCAATTTATACTCTAAAGGCAATATCTTCCTTGATTTACTTTCGCCAACTGGTGTAAATTGACTCATAAGACTTATGTAGGTGTTTGGAAGTTTATTGCTAATAAAATCTAAAATTTTTAAACTATCTCTGTATTGATTCGGCAAAACGAGATGTCTTACAAGTAACCCTTGAGTCATGATTCCATTTTTAAATTTATCTTTTTTAAGTTCTCTCATTTTGATTAAACTTTGACTCGCCCATGTAAAATAATCACTACAGCAAGTATACTTTTTTGAAACATCACTTGAAAAGAATTTAAGATCAGGAAGGAAAACATCCACAACAACTGAAAGTTTTTCAATGGTCTCTGGTTTTTCATATCCCCCACTATTCCAAACAATCGGAATTGGAAATTTATAATTAGATAGTGCTTCAATCAGCAAAGAAGAAAAATGAGTAGGAGTTATCAAGTCAATGCATGAAAATTTCTCTAGATCATAACTTTTTAGCAAACCTAAAAATTCCTGTGGTGTATATTGTTGACCAACTATATTTTTTGATATTTTATAGTTTTGACAGAAGTTGCAATGCAAATTACACCCAGAAAAAAATATTGCAAGAGCCCCTTTCTTTCCGCTGATACAGGGCTCTTCCCACATAAAGTTTTCAATTATCTTTGCCACTACAATTTTATTAGGTGCCCTGCAAACTCCAAAACTTTGTATTCTGTCAACACCACAATTATGCGGACAATCAAAACAATAACTTTTCATACAATTATTATAGAACTTTTAAACTTAAAAAACAATATTTTAGCACCTATTGAATATAAATAATTGTTATACCAGGGTTCGCTTTATTTAAGTCATCGTCTCCATATATTGATTTATCTTTTAGTAATATCTCCATACTCACCTTATCAAACATATTCCATCTGTCACCACCAAAGAAATCTTTGATAAAACCATTTTTCTTCCACTGATTTAAAAGATGTCTTAAACTCAAAAGTATTGCACCGCCTTTCCCATGTGAACCATAACCATGTAATATCTTAATTGCAGTTAATCCCTCACGTTTAGCACTTTCCACTTCAATTTCTACAATTGCGAGGGCATAGTCCACTGTGCAATTTTCTTTTTTTAGGTCTATAAGTCTCAAAGTTTACTCCTTATAGACCATATTATATCACAAAATCCACTCTTATCAAACTTTTTCCCTAGCCCTCCATAATCATTTTATCAGCAATCAATGCAATAAGTTCGCTGTTTGTTGGTTTTTCATTGCTTCCATATACTTTAAATCCAAATATGTTGTTTATGTTTTCAATTTTGCCTCTATTCCAAGCAACCTCAATTGCGTGACGCATACCTCTCTCAACCTTTGACGAACTAGTCTCAAATTTTTCGGCAATGGTAGGATATAATCTCTTAGTAATTTGGCTTATAATCTCTGGCTCTTCTACTGCAAGTTTTACAGCCTCCCTTAAGAATTGGTAACCCTTTATATGTGCAGGAATTCCTATACTAATAAATATACTTGCTATTTTTTCATCAAGTGCCTTATTGTTATCCTCATGCAAACCCAAATTCATCAAGTCTTGAATTCTCTCTTCTAGATTTTCAGGCATAACTGGTTTAACCATAAAATAACTCGCCCCTTCCTTTAGTGCTTTTGATACAAATCCCGAATGAGATAGATTTGAAATGAATATAACTTTTGGACAGTCTTTGCCCATTTCATTTTTAAGTGTCTCAAAGACCTTAAAACCATCCATACCTGAAAGCACGACCTCGCTTATTAAAAAATTAGGTTTTAGTTCATGTACATCTTCTATGACCTGTATGCCATCCGCACTCTCTCCGACTACTTCATACTCTGGCTTGTTTTTAAAATAGTCATATAATTGATTATCTTCTGTATTATCGGCAAAATAAAGCCTGATTGTTTCTTTTTGTTCTTCCATAATTTTACTCCTTTTTTTGATAATGATAAGATACCACTTTTTTACAAAATATTAAAATAAAAAACTGTATTAAAATGACGATAATTTTGTAATTTTGTCGAAATATGTTATTTTTAAAATTTGATATCATTTTTTTGTAAAAATAATTTTATTTTTTATTTTTATTGTCGCAAAAATAAAGATATGTAGGACATTTGTCTATGTGAAGTAAAATTGGAATTAAATAAATTTAGACAACAAAAAACTCTATGAAATGAAGTATTCTTCAATTTTCATAGAGATTTTTTGTTAGTTGTTGGCTATTTCGTTCATCTTATCCTTTCTACGTTTTCTAATAAGTAGAAGCAATAGAAGTAACAACAATAACAACAGAATTAAACCTATAACAACTGATATGACAATTATTAGTGTTGAGGTGTCCTGCGTGATTTGTGCTCTATCACCAAGTACCCAGAACAATCCGCCATAAGATGTATCAGGGTCGGAGTACTCTTTATAGAGCACAATTCCTGTTATCTCATAAGCACCCAAGTGCATTGTGCCATTAAATGGATTTTCATGTGTTCCAATAGGTTCCCAGAAACGTCCTGTCAGGTCAATGTCACTATCAAGTCGGTATACCGCTTCGCTGTATTTAAGTCCGTTTGCATTAGAGATTCCTGCATTGACAGCATAAGTCACAAACGCAAGTTCCTCTTTACTTCTTATAAGATAAGGGTTGTCATCAGTTCCGCCACCAAGCAAACTACTTGCTCGTGCCTCTTCATCTGTCCACAATAATCTTGAGTAGACTACTTTAATTCTCAACTCATATTGTTCATATCTATCAAGAAAACTTTGATTAATGTTAAGTTGTTTGTCATTTGGTTGATTTTCTAAAAGCATTGAAAGTACACTTACCTCATATTCTCCATCTTGGATAAGAACATCACTTAATTCATAGTTCGCAAGTACATATATTCTCAATGCAACTTCATCACCATAAATTACTGGGTAATTTGATTGATAAACTTCGCCCTCTTCTTGCCATGTGAAGTTCATCACGTCTACCTCACCAAGTGAGTTTATAAAACTTAGACTGCCCGCTCTGAAAATTTCGTTAGGGCTGATAGCATCTTCGACTTCCATCTCAAATACTAAATTAATTGACTGCCTGTTTATTCCAAGAGCGACATTTAGTATATAACTATCACCAGATTCTATCATGTAATCTGCATTAAGTATAGCATTGAAAACATAATTCCCAGATTGGTTTGTCGCTTGTGTAAACATTTCACTATCAATTGTTATATCATAACCATATGCTTTATTGATAACAATTCTAAATGTTTGACCCACAACTGCACTTATAGGCTGGTTATAATCAACAGTTTGACTGTCTACATACACACCTACTATTCTGTGAACACCTTCAATTCCACTATAATCTAGGTTTATTGTTACAGGCTTACCTTCAAATACCGCCTGGATATTCATAGGATTTAGTATAAGTTCATCGAAAGTATATTGGTAACTTCCAGTTGCTAGATCATATTCACCATAGTAACGTTCACTGCTGTTTCCGCTTTCTACTATGAAGTATAAGAAGTTATAACCATTATCAGCATAAGCCCTTAGAGTGATAAGTGATTCTGTAGAGAACGACTGTCCGTCAACGACTTCGCCATTTTGTACAAGTTCACTTCGCCCGCCAGATGTGCTTGTCAAAGTAAATCTTGGCTGGTAAATTGCTCGAATTTCATAACTGCCCGCGTCAAAACTCATTTCAAAGTTTGCTGGCTGTTGTGTTGGTTCTTGGCCATTATATGATACTTGCCAATTTATAAATTCATAGCCTTCATAATTTAGTGCTCGGAAACTTAATGTTGAACCTGAACTAACTTCAGCATACCACAAATCATCCTGACCAATCCAATATCGCCCATCACCCAAAGAAGTTAAATTTGTAATGACGTTTTCTATTGAAGTGTAATACAATGAATCTTCAAAACCTTCAGGACGGAATGAAATTGAAATCATTGCCCTATTATAAGTCCAAGATGCATATAGAACAAAGGTTTGTGTTTGAGAATTGTAGTTTGCAGATTCTTCATATCCATAACCTGTCCAAGTATATCCTGTTTCATTCCATGATCCAAGTATTACACCTTCACCGTTAATGTATTGAGTGCCTCTACCTGTCTGCATTGTATAATAGCCATCAAGAGTGTAACCATCTCTAGATGAGAATACCTGTGCTCTTTGTTCTTCGGTTAAACTATCTAGAGAGAAATTCTGACCATACATTAACGCATCTTCCATAGTAACTTGAACACTGTCTGTAACATAGAATACTAGGTCATAAACTTTTGGCTGTACAAAAATATAAATAGTTGCATCAGCATTAACATTTAAGATGTTTAAGGTTGATGCTTTTGTGAAGCCATTTGAGTATGGATCGCTGTCTGTTACAGCACCAATGCTTATTGCTCCCTCATCAAAAGTACCATCATGATATACTATTTGTATTCTTAGCACTCCATCCAATTCTTCAAGATCATAGGTGAATTGTGAATGTATATTTACTGAAAGATTCTCGCCAGTAACAACACTAACATGAACGTTTTCTGAGTTGTTTTGACTTGCTCTGACAAAGACAGAAGATGTGTCAACGGATATTTGTCCTGCATCGACAACATTAAAACTGCCGTCTATTACAAACTGAATGTCAATTTGATTTTCTTCTGCAACAAATATTGCTTGCACCTCTGCACCGTCTCTTATTCCGCTTATTTCGTAAATTGTATCACCATCTGAGTTTGTAAACGGACTTATTACAACACTTGCAGTAGGAGAGTTTACAATAACCGAAAATCCACTCTTTGCCTCTACCATTACGTAGATTAAATTATCAGTCTTGGTTAGTACTTTGTAGTCATAATACATAGAATCTTGGGCTTCTAAGTAGTATTCATCACCTAATCTATTTCCTTGAGAGTCTACAAGGTAAACATATCCGCCTACATCGGTTCCATAAACAAATTCATAATTTATTTGCAGAACACTTTGTATATGAACATAAGCATCAGATGCTTTAAATGTAACCTCTACTGAAGATATAGGCGAAATTGGATCAAGCATTATTGTAAGTATGTTTGTATCACTGTCATATCCTTCCATGGTTACTAAGCCATCAATTTTTATCTCGTCTATTTCATACCCATCATCCGCTTCTATCAAGATATAAACATTTTCGCCTAGTCTAAGGTTTGCTGTCATTGATTGACCACCATGTACCGTGGTAGGTTCACTGCTATTTTGGTAGAAACTTATTTGACCACGATTGCCGGATGAAAAACTTATAGGTGTTAATCTTTCTCTAAATGATGCGTTTATAACTATATTTTCGCCAGGTCCTACACTTTCGAGCATATTTCGCAATGTACTATTTATAACAATTGCAGTGTTTTCATCTTCTGCAATAATTTCGCCATTAAATAACCAGCCTGCGAATATGTACTCGTCGAGAGTATTTGTTGCACCTAGTGTCAATTCATTTCCAAAGGTTACAGTTTGACGAGAATCAACAGTGATTATACCTTGCTCCTCTTGTCCACTTGCCACTTGAAGAATGAAATTATAATCTCTTTCGGTTGAAGAAAAACTTAAAGTAAAACTCTCATTTATATTGTCAATATTAATAGTGAGGTGATAATTCCCATCCGCCCTACTATATTCACAAACTTGATTGAGTATAAATTCTTCAACTGTCGAAGTTGCAGAGCCATTCATATATCCATATCTAAGTGTTGCAGTTACAATAAGGTCCACATCACTTCGTATATTATATGTTCCGCCTGTAACACTTACACTTTCACCATTAAATTCTATTGATGTATACCTGTCGCTGATATTTCCAACAGTGATGGTATTTAGTGATGGTATTGCCTGAATGGTAAAATCAATGTCGTCTATAAAGTTCTGCCATGTAACTGTTAATGTCTTTTTATCTTGAGAAATAGTATATCCGACACTAGATATTGTGTTAGACGAGTAACTTAGGCTTGTATCATCAAACTCATAGCCTTTTGTTGCTGTAAATACTAGTCTTACACTACTTTCTGTGTAGACACTGTATGTATTGTCAACAGAAATTTCTTGTTCATTATTGTCGATAAATACTTGATAACTCTCTACATGATCTGCGCTGATTGTCATTGTATTAGGTGCAGGTGTGGATGTTATACGTAACGTTCCATCATCAACAAGATTGTAAACTTCAATGTTTGAGCCAGATATCTCGTATTGACCATTCAACTCCTCGGAGTCTACTGTGAAATCATAGCCTTGGTCGGCTTGTACAACAAATGAAATTATGTCCTCATTATAGACAATTGTAAATGTATCACCATTTTCAACTAATTGTCCATTAAGATAAACTAAAATTCTGTTTCCATAAACCATGGTCAATGTGTATGGATTGTTTGTATATTGAGCATTCAAGGTAACTACCCATTCACCGTCTTGTTGAGTTCCTATTGTATGGAAGATGTCACCTTGCTCATAAGCATTACCACTACCATCAACCCATTGATAACTTCTTCCTGGGAGTATGGCAGACGGCAACTGACTTTCAATCTCTGAGCCATAGGTTGCGTTTATAGATTGATTTCCTACAACCTCGCCTTCACCAGCATCAAAATAGATTGTATATTCTTCACCTGCCCAGTATGCCTTGAGTGTGATTTCTGTATCTTCATTTAATGCAGGCAGTAACTCGTCAACTATATCTTGTAGAGATTGTCCACTAAAGTTATTTCCTTCTCCATATTGATAACCACCAAGTGTATATGTTCCTTGTGTCACTTGAAGAGCAGGCAAATCACTTTCGTACATAGTTGCTAAAGCAGAATAACTAAAAGTTAGATATGTGCTTTCACTATCTATTCTTGACGCGTAGTTCGGTATATTAGTGTCAATTATAAAGGAAATTTGTATTTCTTCCATGCTTACAATTATTTCAATATTTGATTTAATTGTATCAATAGTCAAATTTCCAACTTTTTCGCCAACATCATCAAGGTTTGCGCTCAAATATTCGCCGTTTACGGTATATCTTGCAATCTTATAACCTGCTGTCGCTGTGACACTTGCCTCTACTGAACTGTAATATCTTGCGAGGTTGTTTGCCTCACTATAATGCTCGCCTGTGATAATATAATCTTCAATATTCTGTCCTGTTATTGTCACTGTGTAATAATCTATTTCCCAAATAGTATAGATTGTAAGAGTATTGTTGGCTACACTCTCATCATAGACTGCATCCTCAATAATTTGGATAATATTTTGTGATGTAAGTTCAATATAATCTTCGCCTTGTCTTACCATCCAACCTGTAGCATGATAACCTTTACGTGTTGGGAAGGTAAGTTGTTCAACAAGTTGTTGTCCGCTATAATCATTAGGAAATGCAAATGTAAAGAAACTATTTCTTACAACAGGTTCTTCTCCATCATCCACAAATGCTCCATCTGTAACTAAATCAGGATGTTCTGTGGTTGCGTTTACAGTAAAGTATACCGTATATGCATTAATTGTTCCTCGTACATTGTCCATTACCTGATAATTTTCAGCATCATCACCTGTGAGTACTATTGTCACGTGTTTATTTCTTTCAATAGTCTCATCATCGTAATGACTTGCAAGTAAATCAATATAAGCCTCATCTCCTTGCAATACTCCATATGATGAAATATCGCTTGACATATTAGTAGGTAATGCGTTAGTACCATCAAAATCTTTTACTATAAGATTTGATAATCCTGAGAGGTTAAGGTTTTTAGGTGCTATATTTAATATCAAATCAAATGTGATACTATTTTCCCCATTAAAAGTGAAGTTCTGAGAGGTTAGTGTTACTTCAATAGGAACATTTGATGCTATTAAGTAGTTCGCCGAAGAAAGATACTGACCAAGCACACTAAATTCGCTAAATGTTATAAATCCATTTTCAAGGTCGGTAGTAACATTATCAAGTGCTAAGGTGGCACCTCCTACCAAAGTAATCAATGTGTCTACGTTTGTATTTTGTGCTACTTGACCATATTCAAGATTTGGATTTGTAAGAGAAAGGTTTGAGTTTGTAACTGCAAGTGGTGTGATTGAACCATTTATATCTGTATTTTCAATATAATAGTTACCGCTATCTAAACCCTCAAGTATAATACTTGACAATGGAATATTGTTCCCTACAACATTACTACTATATGCTCCTGTTAAAGTAACATTATCATCTTGGACAAGGTTTTCAAAAACAACACCGTTTGAATTTATTGCATTTGTTCTATCAAACACCTTTGTTACAGAAGATATGATAAGTCCACGTCTTTCAATTGAAAGTTGACCGCTAGTTATTGCCTCATTAAAGTTTGCATTGTCACCAAAAATAACCTGCAGATTTTCTAAATCATATGTCGCAACAACGACAGCATTTTGATATGTAAATGAAATATTTTCAAGTGCAAGTCTATACAATGTTGAGGATAAATTTTGTCTTTCTCCATTGTTTAATAGATAAAGAGTAACAGTTGACTCACTTTCGTCAACACTAATTATCCATCTTCCTTGTGTGCCATCATATCTTGTTGTAAACTCTGGAGATTGCCCATCGTATGTCATTGAAAGAGGACTGTCAATGATTATCTCAAGGGTTAAGTTTGACGGATTAATTGTAAATGTTGCATTAGAAAGTGATAAATTATAGTTCTCGTTTTCTGTTTGAATATCTGCAAAATTGTAAATGCCTACTCCTTCACCTTCCTCTCTTGAGAGAGTAACTTCTATTGTCTCACTATTTCCACTTTCAAACATAGTTAAAGTAAAGGTAAATGTTGGGTCTGAAAGTCCGAAAAGTTTGCTTTGTAAATTATCTGGAATGTCGTCATTTGTAACCACATAATCGTATTTTGAAACTTCTACACTTGTTTGATATGTTGCACTATTAAACACATTTTCATTTAATCCAAGTGTCAAAGTGTAGTTACCAGCCTGACGAATTTCCTGAGAACTTGTTCCGCTCAAAGTAAAATAGTAGTTTGATGTACTTTGTGCGTTTAGTAAAGTTGAAAGGTTTACCTGTCCTATCTGACCAATAGTAAATATGATAGATGGAACATAATTTGTATTTGAATAGATAAAACTTGTCTCATTTATGGTAATTTGACCAATATCTATTTTTGTAATAGAAATGTTAAACAAAAGGTCTAAAGATTTTGAAGCATAACCACTTCTGCTAGCAGTAATTCTCAAAGTATATTGTCCGTTTGAAGATGTATTTGCAGGAACGGCAAACGAATCACCCTCAGCATAATTTTCACCATTTCTAATCCATGAGTATGCGTAATTTATCGACTGAGAATTTAAGTTTGTTATACCATTCTCACCTACAATGTCTTGTACTGTAATGGTATCAGTATTTGCACCAAATTCTGCCTTTGCTAAACGAATAATTGTATCATCTTCTGCTACTACATCTGCTTCTGGAACTGCTATTTCCCATATTGCAGTAATTGTTGAGTATACTATACTTGCATTACTCCTTACACTTATTTCGTCATCATCACAACTAACTGTAGTGTCTTGAGATAACCACGAGATAAACTCAAATCCTAACCATTGAGGTTGCGTTGCTGTCTTGCTTGAACCGAGTTGGATGTAAAGATAGCCTTGATTGCTTCCCTGGTCTCCTAGACTCATAAGTACTGCTTTAAAGTCTGTGACAACAGGATAAAACTCGCTTTGTTCTGTAAATGATTGCGTGTAAGACCTTGATAGAGGTGCTGTAAGGTTATTCAAAATGTTAATTAAACTTGCATAAGCGGTAGTGTTATTCCAAGAAAGAACCTCCATTTCTCCATCTACTGAGAACGTGAATTCCACTTCATTGCCTTGTGCAACAATTATTGTAGGACTATAAGTTCCATTATTAGTTATCGAGAAAATAAGTTGCCCATCTTCCATATAGTTATATGAGTCTCCACTAATTGACATTGTGACATCTAAATAACTAAACGAGGTAATTGTGGTATTATAATCTTGTTTGTCGCTTATCGTTTGTGTGTCGGCATTTAGATACTTTGCACCTGTTTCTATTTGATATGCATTGTTTGTGTCTACAATTTCATATCCGCCCGAGATAACAATTATAAAATTATCCTTTTTGTCAACTCTATTTAAAGTTACGTCATAATCAATATTGAAATCTGAAATGTCTTGGTAAACTCCAATAGCATCTGAATTTGTGCTAATACTTCTTAATGTTACATCAAAATTGGTGTTCCATTCTTGAGGAATTATGTTTACCTCTCCTGTAACATATTGATTTTCTCCATTGAAGAAGCCTTGTTCATTAAACTCAAATGTTATATTCGAAGGTATAATGCTTCCAGTTACATCAGTAGCCATATAACTGTATAAACTGCTGTTAGGTACTCGCCTTAAATTTAAATAGTTGTTTACGTTAAAGTTTGCACCATTGTCTCTATCAACTACAAAGTAATAAATGATAGAATATCCATTTCCAACATTGTATAAACCGTCATCGTCAATAAGTTCAATTCTCTCTAGTGTCAATTCTGTAATTGCATTTCCACCGCTAAAGGTCAATGTTCCATAGTCATTTAGGTTGTCAGTTTCTTCGCTAGGATAGAAAGATGATGTTCCGCTGTAATAACTTACAAGATTTGCTCCACTCGTTAATATATCACTTCTTGCAAGGTTTACTCTAATCATGTCTCCTACATATGAGTAGGTTGCATTGCCATTTAATGAAAGACTATCCCTAAGCACCATAGTAAATGACAGTCCACCATTTATTACAGCATCTCTGTAATAGAGATCGTAATTAGATTGACTTTCTACCCTGGTTCCATTAAGTGTATAGTAGAAATCTACAACAACATCGCCATTTGATAAGGTGTTATTTAAAACAAAAGATGTTTCATTGTTTAGAGATCGAATTGCTGTACTTGCTAAATGCTGAAGATCACCATTAAACACAAGCCCTGTAGTAGCGGTTATAGTTATGTCAATGTAGTCATCGTTTGAATCATAAACGGGTTTTAAAACTAAATCACGGTCGGTTTTATAAAGACTTCCTTGAACATAATCTTCATCAAACCTCCAAGAACCATCTGAGTATGTGGCAAATAAGTTATTTCCTTCGTAAAGGTATGCAATAGTATAACCTATTCTTTCAAAGGTCAAAGAATTGAATATTGAGGATATATCTTGGTCATAACTTACATCTAAATTTGTTTGAGATATCTCCTCATATTGCGACTGCTCAATTGTAATAGTATAATCTTTTGCCTTTATTGATACTGTTACCACCACATCACCGACAATATTTCCAAGTCTTAATGTAGAGGTATTACCAAAGCAGGATAATGTAACATTTTCAGGATTGTTTGCTATCGTTCTTTCTAAATCTATCTCATATCCTACGTCAAGGTCAAAGATGAAGTCTCTATTTTGCCCATAGATTGCAGTTTCCTCTCCACTTCCTCCAGATTGATAAGGAAGTCCTGTATATGCATAAACAACTCCGTTTATTTTGTCTGAATTAGGCACGCCATCATATATGACGGATATATAATAAGTTATATTAACCCAATTTGCAGTAAATGTCATTTCTAGGTCACCATTTGGATGGGCTGTAGTAAAGTATTGCCCTTCTTCAATGGTCTCGTCAAATTCATTGCTCCAATTATAACTCATTCCCACTTCATATGGTACTGGCAAGTCAGTGAGTACTTCGCCATATACATATTCTCTTACAATAGTTTCTTGTATCTCCTCACCAATATTTATATTATCTTGCCATACTGCATCATTGTTGTTTTTTACAAAACTTAAAGTATAGGTTTCCCCTTGCCATACTGCATCAAGACGTATGTCGCTGTCTATTGTTGGAATTGCTCCTAATATATCAACTATAATATCTTGTGCTGGAGTGTCCAAAGTATACTCTTTCTCGCCGTATGTCCATGCGTCTTGGAAATATGTTCCAACAGTCGCTGTATAAACACCAATTAAATCTTCAATTGTTGTTGTTCCATCACTTATTGTATAAATTCCATCTTTAGCACCAACATTTTCGTTGACATGGCTTTCAAGTGGTGTTGTATAAGATGTATTTATTGTAACAACAATTTCTTCCATTGAAATGGTAATATTTAACATTCCCTTAATTTGTAAAGCAAATCTACCATCCGTTGCATTTGTTGGGACTGTATCTCCTGAGAGATTTGCATAATCCTGTCCCAAAATCAATGTTGTCCACTTATACCAATCTTCACCCTGAATATCTATTATCAAATTATCGTTGTAGGTTACCGAATACTCTCCACTTATGCCTGTAACTATATTTTCGTTAGAAACACTATCTTTATATATAGTTATTGTAGAATGAAGTGAATCTTCAATAGTTAGTACAACATCTTCATATTTCCAATTTGCAACAAAGGTATATCCTGTGTCATCATCTTGCAAAGGTGCTGAACCAATAAAACCTTTTATTCTATCCCAAATATTTGTTGCATTGCTTAGAGTATCATTGATTGTCCAATAATCAAAATCATAAGTATAAAGTTTGTCAACATCAATTACAGGTAAGTCCTCTTGTCTTAATTGACTGTAAGTCATAACTCTGCTTGTAGTGGTACTCCAATTTGGCGACTCAGTTGACACTGAATAGTCCTCTGGATTGTTGTAATCGACAGTTATTCTTATTTCTATTTCTTCTGTTATTATAGTAACTATCATATCTCCAATAATATTTGAGATATTAAATGTTCCAACGTTCGTGCTGTTAACTTCCTGAGTCAAAATTCCATTTTCGACAGAAAGTGTAACACCTTCGAATGTGTATCCCTCGTTTGCAGTAACAGAGATAGATTGACTGTTAAGAGATGAATAATACTCTCTTGTAACCGTTGTCATTTCAGGTGAAATTGTACTATCATTTGTCTCAATCGTTATTTCATAGGTATTGATTTCCCATATTACTTGCAGGTCAACACCTTGTTCTCCGCTGTCAACAGCATCTTGTAGCAAATCGGCTTTATTTGACATTGTTGTTGATAGTTCCTCACCTTGATAAGACCAACCTGTTTGAGTATATCCTTGTCTTATAACAAAGTTTTCTTCTCGTAACAATGTTGTAATAATTTCATCAATGTTTCCTCTATATGTTAGAGTTATTGATTGAGTATTTGTAAATCCTTGTCCATCTTGTACAAAAGCATAAGTATTATAGTCTTTATTAAATGTAATCACTTTGTCGGTAATACTACCTACAAGATTTGGGTAAGTTATTGAATAATTATTAGAGTCGTCATTGCTATCAAAAGTCAAAAGTGTAATCGGTTTGTTTGTTCCCCATTCTTGATTGTTGTAGGTACCGCTTGTCACTCTAATTATATCTCCATCAAGAAGTCCACTTGAGATATAAGGGCTAAGGCTAGCATTGACATTGTGATTTACATCAGCACTTTCAATCGAATTATTTCCATCATAGACTTTTGAAATTTGATGTGACGAATTCTCTATTGTTATAGAACGTGTTGTTATCTGGATTGTAAAACTAATTGTTGTTGTATAACTTTGTCCTACTGCTCCTACACTTTGTCCAAATGTGTAGTTTACTGAAGATAGAGTAAATTGTATATTCCTATTTCCTATCTCAAGATAACGACCTGTTGAATATGACGGATTTGTATAAACAGGGTTTGAAATAGTAATGTATGCATTGCTTATTGCTGTGTTATTACTGTAAGCAAAAGTAATTGGAATATTTGAAAGCACCTGTGAAATACTATCATTTTCTTTGAGCAAGCCATAAACGAGACTGTTTACAGTCGTTTTTGATACAACTTCATCTTGTGATGGTGTAATTGTCATCAAATGGCTGTTTACTAGTATGTAATTACCCTCGCTTACATTATCCAAAGTTAAACTTGTAATTACTCTTTGACCTGCAATCTCGCTTTCTGTTTGACCGTTTACAGTAACCACATCCCCGCTAACAATATTGTCAATATCTATGTTTACACTTTGTTCGGTGGCGGTGTTTGTATATCTAAAATCTTTACTTTGGTCAAATACCTTTGTTGCACTCCTTACAGTTATTGTACGCTTTGTAACAACAACGTAATTATATTGTGATGATAGTGTACTTTGAGCAAATTCAACACCTTTCCATCCTATATTTTCTCCCTCGCTTGATAGACTAGCATCAAATCTATAGTTATTAACATTTGCAGAATTGCCTTGCTCACTTGTAAATGTTAAATAAGTTGCATATATTGTACCTTGGTCAAGAGGTATAGCAATTTCACTTCCTCCTACTATGTAATAGAGTCTAAAACTGCGACTTACTTCTTCGCTACCTGCATAACCATAAATTTCCAGTGTACTATTTGATGAATTTACCCTAACATTGATATTAGAAAGAGCATGACCATTATATATATAAGTCAAATTTCCACTAAGTTCAATAAATAAATTGCTATCTGGCATTGCAACTTCAAATTTTGCATCAATTCCGTCAAATATGAGTTGATAATTTACACTATCTGCACTGTTTGCTAAGGTTGCGGAAAGAAAGTCATATGTTCCAATTTCTTCACCGCTTTCTCTTGTAAAGTTTATCTCAACATCATCAGGTACAACAAGGTTGTTTGTTATTGTAATTGTGTCTGTGATAGGATTTGGCTCTTCAGTCCCAATCAATTTTGAAATTTGTATTTGAGATGAATAATCATTAAGATTAAATTGATATTTTAAAATTTCAACTGTTATTCTATCATAATCATTTTCTACTCTAAAGAATGTAGAATAATTGCTATCAAGTGCAATTTCAATATTGTACGAACCTGCATTTACAACACTGTTGGTAACTAGCGAGTTGTATGTGATAGTTGTATTTACACCATAAGTTGTAAGTCCTCTTGTCAGTAAACTATTAAGTGATAAATTCTCTTTTGTTTCCCCATTTTGACGCAGAGAAATAGTAATATCTCCTTTTCTGTCTCCATTATTAAAAACTAGAGACGAAGATGTTGCATTTACAATGCCAATATCATTAAGAGAAATATTTATAGTGACATCAATATTAACTGAAGTGGTTTGTTGACCTTGGTATGTATTATAATAAGTTAGTAAAATATTAAAAGTATACTCACCGCCAAGTGTTGTAGGTGTACGGTTTGTATTATCCATAATAATAAATTTATCATCGACTGCTGTAAATGATGTTCCGCTACTATCTTTTTTGGTTAAGGTAAAAGTATATGTTCCACCATTAAGTGTAGCATATGAAATTATATCTGAAACATCCAGTTCTGATGCTGAAAGGGATGCATAATAACTAAATGCATTTTGCTCTAAAGTATACTCAATACCATTTAAAGTCCAATAAGCAGTAAGAGAAACAGACTGAGCACCATCATTATTTGTAAATGTTGTGATATTTCCTTGAGTTGTTACATTTATTAAATTTGATACATAAGAGTATCTGTCAAACACAATTCCGTCATAGTCAATTGTAGGATTTTCGAGTCGGTAAGCACCTGACGAATAAGATATATAAATTGTCTGACTTCCTTCATTTTGCGTATTTACGCCACCATTATAGTTGATGTTTAATTTTACAACATCGGTCAGGATTGCATAAGTTGTAGTATCTGACATTGTTGAAGTTATATCAAATTCACCATATGGATTACTGCCTACAGGGTCAGTAAAGTTTCCATCAAGCAAACTCTCATAAACTAAAACGTCTGTTGACTCTCCCCATGAAAGAGGTGTGAGGTGTGAAAGTCTGCTACTGTTCATATCTATATAAATTCTATAAGATAGCCCATAGCCAAGCATAGCACGGTTGATATAAATTAATAGATTATTTGTTCCATTATTTACAACTGAGAATAAAACTTGACCATTAATTTGATATGTAAACTGCTCTCCGCTTACCTCAACGTTTTCCCCATTTGCAACCACATTTCCAATATATAAATTGTCGGCAGTGCCTTCATAAGTTGCGTTTAAACTTGAGATAAGTTCACCATTTGAAGCGGTGAGATAACGAGGTGAATAATTTAATTTAAGTGCTGTTGAAGAGTCAAGTAGGGTAAAATCACCTTCGAGAACGTACTCAAAATAACTATCCATGTTATTAGTGTAATCATTGCCATTGATAGTCAAGCCTTCTAACCTGAAAACATCGCTATCCTCGCTTCCGCTAAAGGTAGTATCTCCAGTTATGGCATTGCCACTATAGACAATTTGCTCTAAATTCCATTCAAAGTGTTGTCTACCTATTTGGAAAGGTACATTTCTTCCATCATGAGCATATACAATGAGAGTAACACCATCAAAATAATATGTAGAGCGACTGCCAAAATCTATAACAAACCTTGCTTTTACTATTGTTGCCCCACCTTGATAATTGTAAGAGTATGAACCATTAGAATTTGATATGTTGTTTACTAAGTTCGACCAATTTGTAGAAGTATTTACTTGAACATCATTAATGGATGTAATAATTGAAAAATAACTGTTATCTATCGTAAGCAATATATCTTTATTATTGCCAACATTATAATTTCCACCACTGAGTTGGTAGTTTCTAAAGAAGTCTTCAACACTAAATATAGCACTTTGTGAAGATGTCAACTCACTTCCATCCCAATCATAAGTCAAATACACATTACCATAATTATTTACAAGTTCATAACCATCATCGGCTGAGGTAGGCACAAACTCTTCTGTGCCAGTATAGGCTGAAACAAACTCACCTGTAAAGGCAAAGTTATTTTTGTTCATTGTAAACGAAAGAGTTTGAGATGTAACTTGATAAGTTGGGTTTGAATTTGAATTATAAAGAGAATCTCTTAAGTTAATGAAGAAATAAATAGTATAATTGCCACTATCATATAATTGGTTTATGTTAAAGTTGCTAATATCTTGATATCTCGTTTGACTTCCGTTATGCTCAACAACAAAGCCATAAGATTGAACTTGGTCTCCATTTGTTAAAATTACTTCTGTCTCATCAAAATAAATTATTTCATCATCAGAAGTCTGTCCTAACAACAGTCCAAAATCCTTAATGCTACCAACTGCAATATCATGACTATTAAGCAAATAGAATTCAGGAGTCTGTCCGCTTACATCTTCAGCAAACTCAATATTTCCACTTGATGTATTATCACTATTCTTTGTCCAAATAGGTGAAACTGTTATATTTCTAGTATATAAATACTGCTCAGTTGGGTTAAAATTATAGAAATCACCACTAAAATTATAACCATTTCTTGTGATTTGGATAGCACCATTTTCTCCGAACAAGAAGTTATCACTGTTTTTATCAAACATAGTTGGTATGCTTTCATAAGCAACAACTACAAACACACCACTTACGTCCTGACCATAAAAGTCACCTTCTTGAACTATAGTAACATCATAATAATCAGAATTTTCAATGTATACAAGATAGGCTGTACCATCTCTATCAGTAGTTGCCCTTATAGTTTGTTTGCTGTCGTAATTGCTACCCATTAAATTGTCAAAAACACTACCTGAAAATGTTATTGACGCATAACTATTCCCGCCTATTTCAGCACTTTGACTTCCAACAAAAGACAATGTAAAACCTATAGAATCGAAGCCTGACAAAGTACCGCTACCTATTTCTGCAATGTTTGCTCCATTTCTATATATATAATATCTTCCGCCACCGTCTTGGAGTCCGCTAGAAACAAATCTGATTTCGTCACCTATTTGGATAGCATTGTCTCTTGAAATTAAATTATCTATTAGCAAATTGTAGTTTATAATATTCCAAGTTGCTGTCAAGGTGAGGTTTGCAGATTGTGAATTTGGTTGATTGCTGTTTTGTGTATCTACAAAACTCGACCAAGATTGCAGGTTACTTGAAGGATTGCCAAATAAAGTTGACCAGTTTAATCCTGTGATTGAAAAAGATGCTCCTGCCTCTACCGTTAGTCTGTTGCTTCCAATATTATAATTCCAAACATTAAATGTGTAACCTTTGTTTCTAAAAGGACTTTTTAATGTTACTACAGAATCATAAGTCAACACCTCTGCTGAGTTGTTATTTGTTATAATTTCACCTTTACCAACTTCACCCGCATTATATGAAACATTTACCGTTCTTTGAGCGACTATAGCATAAACATTTATATCAAAACTTGAATTATTTTGACTATTTGTGATATTTTGATACCCTGAAATCATCGCTCCATCTTGGTAAATATCATTATAGTTGTTTTGTGCGACAACATTTCCGTTTTGCAAGTACCACCCTAGCATATAATACTGAGTATGAATTTGAATACTACCAAAACTTGAGCCAACTAAAGAAACCTGACCCTGTCCATTATTTAGCGAATAATTATATTGATAAAGTCCATTATTGTCTATAAATAAATCTTCGTTTATAGCAATGACTTGATGACTTGTAGATACCAAACCTATTGCATTGATATTAACTTGCTTATAAGTAAAATTAAAGACAAAATCAAAGTCATAAGTGCCAGCAGTAAATGCAAAACTCCACTTTCCAATATTCGCTTGTGAATAATCTGTTGAATCTACAACAATAGCCTCAAATCCATTACCACTTGTTCCTCTTGAACCGTTTACTGATTGAGGAGTAAAGTTTGCTGTGTTACCATATAAGATTGATAAACCAAGATTTGTTAAAGTAAGTGTGGCTGTACCGCTGTCACCATACGAAAATTGATTATCAGAGAATGACAGACTAAATAAATCTTCAAGAAAATCTCTATTTCTATCACCATAATAGGTTGTAGTGCCTGTAGCACCTGTGATATTAAAGGTAAAGTTTTCCCATCCAAGTGTATAACCAGCATCCTCAACGACAAATCTTATAATATAATCAACATCATTATAAGACCCATTATACACGATATTAAAAATGTTTTCAGTAGCACTTAAAGGAGACCATGTGTAAAGATTTCCGCTGTGAGTAAAATAATTGCTATTGATTCCATACTCAAAATTTTCATATTCTCCTGTTATTTGATTTCTTATACTTATTATTAGGTTAACAGGCGAATAATACCCATTTGCTTGTAAAGAAATAGCATCAGGATTATTCCCATTGCTATCTCTTACAGGTGCTAAATTAATAGCATTAAGTCCAACCACAGTATTATTAATATTTCCGCTTATTCCTGCCGTTTTCCCATCCTGTCCACTGAATGCAGTAAATTGATTCCCATTCATTGTACCTACTTCAAATTGGAACCTTGCATTAAGTCCACCAATGCCGACTGTAAAAACTAAATCGTCATTGAGGTTTGTTATGGTGGCGGTGTATGTCATTGTTCTGTAGTATGTTGTGTTATTAATAGTCAAGTTGCTTCCACTTCCTGTTCCACTAAACACAATGGATGACGAACTTGAGTTATGGCTTAAAACATAAAAACCAGAACTATCACTAACAACTATTCTTAAAGTTATTTCCTCTCCAAGTCTTGCATCAACATTAAAGAAACTATCTTTTGTAGTCTGACCATCTCCATAATACCATGTAAAAGAGTTGTAATTTTCATCACTCAATGCAGAGACATTTGTTACAACTGTTACGCCCTGAGATGCCCTTTTAACTACAAAGTACACATCACCAGTATTGCCAACTATGTTAGATATAGTGATTGTATAAATTCGTCTTTCTCGTATGTTAAGTTGACCACTATCAGACTCGTTTCTAGCATAACCAGATGCGGTTACCTGATTATAAGAGTCATTGTTTTTGTTTGCTATAGTGTAAGGTGCTCCGTCAAAACCTGTAAAGTTTGAAAAATTAAGATAAACCGCACTTGCTGGATGTCTACCCGAGGTCGTTTGATAAACATAGTTGTCATTGCTAGCATAGCCGTTTGACGCATCATCTTCATTTATAATCAAATTTGTGCTATTGTTTACAGTGTCAATTTCATAGCCTGCTGCCAACATAAACGAAATGGTAACTTCGTTTGAAGAATTATCATCGTCTGATACTATATTATTTATTGTGTAAATACCAGTGTCAGAAAACCTTGTTGTATCTAACGTTCCGCCTGTAACCTCAGGATGACTGCCTGCAACTCCTGAAGTATTGGTTAGCGCGCCTACCAAATCTCCATAACTGAACCCACCTATTTGATAATCAGCATAATCAATTAAAAATCTAAAATTAAAACTGTTGTCTCTTTCTGCGGTCCATGTTAGAGATATTGTGCCATTTAATAAAGGATAGTCATAGTAGAAATGTGGATTTGAATTTATATTTCCTCTAGATGTAGATACCCTACTTAGAGTATATCCTAGTCTTGTGTTGAACCCCTCACCTTCATCACTACTAAAGAAATCGTTTATAGTTGTATCGTAAGGAATCTGTGCTTGTACGTTATGTCTTGTACCATAACCCATGTTAAAAGTTACAGATACATTCACCTCTTCATAACTTATATTGACAAAACAATCTGAAGTAGACGGTGTTTGATAGGTCGGTCTAAATCCAGGTCTTAAACTATAAGGCACTTCTGTATCAGTTAAACTTAAACTCTCTCTTCTTTCCACTTTTTTTGTCACACTATAAAGTGGATTATATATTTCTAAACTTCCATTAAAATCATTAAAATTTGTGTCTACAAGAACACGAAGTCTTGTTCCATTTCCATCATTAAAAATTGAGTCATTCATCCAAAACAAAGTATTTGTGTCGTAATAATATAAAGCATATCCAGCCTGAGTAAGTCCAGTTCCGTCTATTACTCCAAGAGATGAGTAGTCATAAACTCCCGCATCAGTTATCAATCCACCTGCAACCGAAGTAGTTGCAACTGCAGTACTACTAAATACCTGAACTGTACCACTGACAGAACCTACTGAATTATATGTACTCTCAGCCTCATCCCTACAAGAGATAATCATACTATCAATTGCTCTACCTACAAGATTTCCTATGTGTAGAGAATTATCCCCTGTATAATCAAATTTCCCAGATATAATTAAATCGGAAATTGATGCATTTTCTATATTTCCGAAAAGTCCACGTCCGCTTGTTTCATTTGTGTCAGAAAAATAAGAATCTATGGATATGTTAGAGATGGTATGTCCTTCGCCCAAAAAGATTCCATTAAACGCATTTTCACTTGTTCCAATAGGTGTCCAAAAAGCGCCATCTAGGTCAATATCATTTGCCAGCACATAGGTTGCATCTGCATATCCTGGCTGGTTGTTATTGATATTATAAGCAACATTTGCAAGACCTACTGCTGTATAGATAAAATAAACATTTGAAAATCCGTAAAATGCTCCTGATTGAATGTCAGAATTTGTAGCACTCAATGCAATTGAGTCATCCATCCAAAGTCCAGACGAAGAGTTGCTTTGAGATTGAACTTCTTTTGATTCTGCTTTAACATCTATAACTGATGGTAACATAAAAATTAGCCCTAACGAAAGAATCAAAAGTGCAAAACAATACATATTTTTAAAAATATTTTTTATCATAGACCACCTCTATTTAATTAATTAAATATATTATAATATATTTATCATGACAAAAGCAAACAAATTTATCCATAATAAAGCATTTTACATACAATTTTTTACAAAAATAAAGGCTCTACATTCCGTTTAATTTAATACAAAATTTCATGACTGTTTTGTAGAAATTGTTTTTTAAACTAAAAAATGCAACAAAAAATAAGAGAAAATTTAAATTATTTCTCTTATTTAAGAACTATCCATCTTTAATTTGTAATTGATTTTTTAGGTTATAAAAATCAAAAATTTAATCTTTAATAAGTAAATTTTTATAATTTATTCCCATAGCATCTTTCATCTTTTCTAACACTTTTCTTGCCTCCGAAGATGCCTTTTTACTATTATCAAAAAGCATCTCATATATATCATTTATATGACTCAATAAATAACTTCGTTTTTCTCTTATTGGTTCGAGTAATTCTTGTATAATGTTATTTAAAAATAACTTTACTTTAACATCACCAAGTCCACCTTTGCGATAGTGCTGTTTAAGTTCATCTAAGTTTTTATATTCAGGTAAAAACCTTTTAAAATGCTCTTCTTGGCAGAAAGCATCTAGGTATGCAAATACTATATTTCCATCAACATTGCCAGGGTCTGAAACTCTTATATGATTTGGATCAGTATAAGCAGACATTATTTTTTCTTTTACAGTTTTTTCATCATCACATAAATATATTGCATTTCCAGCCGATTTTGACATTTTTACCTTTGCGTCAAGTCCAGGCAAACGACGACAAATCTCTTCTTCTGGTAAAAGTGCTTTTGGCATAGTAAAAACAGGGCTCTCTGGTTTATATAAATTATTAAAAGATGATACAATTTCTCGGGTTTGTTCAATCATTGGAAGTTGGTCATCACCAACTGGTACTATACTTGACTCAAATGCCAGTATATCAGTCGCTTGTGATACAGGATAATTTAAAAATCCAATAGGTATGCTTTTTACAAAACCTCTTTGTTTAATTTCATCTTTGATTGTAGGGTTTCTTTGAAGCCTTGAAACTGGTACAAAATTCATAAAATAAGATGTCATTTCAAAAAGTTCAGGTACTAAAGATTGTATAAATATTGTTACTTTGTCAGGGTTTATACCTGCAGACAAATAATCTATTGCAACCTGAATAATACTATTTTTAACCTTATCTACTCTATCAGCATTATCTGTTAGCGCTTGCGTGTCAGCAATCATAATGTAAAATTTTTTATAATTTCCTTTTTCTTGCAATTTCAACCTGTTTGAAACTGACCCCACATAGTGACCTAAGTGAAGATTTCCAGTAGGTCTATCACCTGTCAATATGACATCTTTTTTATTGCTATTCTCTTTTATGTTCATAAGTCATCCTTTTATGTTAAGATTATACTATATTTTTTGTATTAAACAAAATAAATTTTAGATTTATTAGCCTTATCTTTGCTTAAAAAACAGCAAATTAACCCATATTTTATTAAAAATCAATTAAAACCCGCCAAAATTAAATCAAATTCTAAAAAAAATTGTATTTTTAAATAAAAAAATAACAAAAAGTACTTAAAATTTTAAAAGAATTGTGTTATTATATAAATATACAATAGTTTAAGAGGTACTATATGGGTAAAACAATTTCTTTTACAAATCAAAAAGGTGGGGTTGGAAAAACAACCACTTGCATTAATCTTGCTGCTTATGTTGCAGCGATGGGGAAAAAAGTCCTAGTTTTAGATCTAGATTCGCAAGGAAACGCGACAAGTGGTCTAGGCATAGAAAAAAACAAAGAACTAAAGACTATTTACGACGTTATTGCTGGAGACACTACACTAGACGAAGTGATATGCCAAACTATAATAGAAGATTTGGATATTATTCCTGCCACAGTCGATTTAGCAGGTGCCGAAATTGAGATGGTTCAAATGCCACAGCGAGAAAAAATTATCAAAGGCATTCTTGAACCAGTAAAAAATATTTATGATTTTATTATGATTGACTGTCCTCCATCCTTAGGGCTTATTACTGTTAATGCTTTAACAGCAAGTGATAGTATAATTATTCCTATTCAATGTGAATTTTTCCCACTTGAAGGACTAACTCAACTTATGAATACAATAAAACTTATAAAATATCATCTTAATCCATCAATAGATATTGAGGGCGTAGTAATGACCATGAAAGATAAAAGGTCAAATTTAACTGCACAAGTAAGTGACGAAATCTTAAAATTCTTTGGAAAAAGAGTATTTTTTACATATATTCCTCGTAATATCAGATTAGCCGAAGCGCCAAGTCATGGTGAACCTATTTTACTTTATGAGCCGTACTCAAAAGGCGCAGAAGCATATATGTCTCTCGCTGAAGAATTTTTGGATAGAAATAAGGTAAAATATAACCCAATTACAAAAGATACAAAAATAAAAATAAGAGAGGTAAAGAAGAATGGATAAGAAAAAAGGTTTAGGAAGAGGACTTGAATCCCTTTTCGGAATTTACGATAATAGTAATGAAAACATAACTAATGAAAGTGTTAAAAACACTGAGGTGCAAGAAAAAAACACCGTAAATAACGTAAATAATAATGAAAATGTAATGGAACTTGAACTTAATATAATATATCCAAATCCAAATCAACCAAGAAAACATTTTGACGAAGAAGCATTACAAGAACTTGCAAGTTCTATAAAAATGCATGGTGTTATTCAACCTTTAGTAGTAAACAAAGAAAGCGACGGCAAATACATGATTATAGCAGGAGAACGTAGATGGAGAGCCTCGAACATGGCTGGACTTGACAAGGTTCCTGTTGTAATAAAAAACTATACAGAAAAGCAAATAAAAGAAATTTCAATTATAGAAAATTTACAAAGAGAAGATTTAAACCCAATAGAAGCAGCGAGAGCAATAAAACAATTAATGGATGAATATAATTTAACTCAAGAAACAGTATCCGACAGAATAGGCAAAAGCAGATCATCAGTTGCAAATACACTAAGACTTTTAACTCTATATCCAGACGTCATAAAAATGATTGAAGATGGAAGATTATCAAGCGGTCATGCAAGAAGTTTAGTTGTAGTGGATGATACCAATCAACAAATAAAACTTGCAAAACAAGCAGCAGACGGAAAAATGTCTGTAAGAGAACTTGAAAAAGCGGTTAAAAATTATTTAAATCCACCAAAAAATGCTAGCACTAAAGTAAAAGAGCAATCACTTGAACTTAAAGAACTTATAAATGAAATGCAAAGAATATTCTCAACAAAAGTATCTGCAATTGGAAATGACACAAAAGGGAGAATTTATATAGATTATTATTCTAGAGATGACCTTGACAGACTTGCAGATTTAATGGAGTTATTAAAGAAAAAAGAAATAACTCTAGGAGACTTAAGAAACTATAATAAAAGACATCCAAATACATAGAAAGTTAAAAACACCTTGTATAAGGTGTTTTTTATTGTCAGATAATCCCTGTCAGATAGTCAAGTATTAATTAATAATTACACCGATAAATATAAGAAACATAAAGCGAATAAGAAAGTAAAATAAAATTGATAAAATAAAAAAACGTAAAAGACAAAACAAAAAAAAATTATAAAAAAGAAGTTTTTAACTTATGTTTAGAAAACACACGATTTCTTGTCGCGCGTAATAAAGTATACATAAATAGCACCGTATTTATTTAGTCAGTATCCATTTAGCGCGAACGGAAAATACTTAAAACTACTACAAAACTCATATTTTAGTAGTTCTTTAGAGGTAATAAAGCGAAAACCATTTACAACTCAAAAAATATTAGTTGATTATAATTCTTTTAATAAAAGTTTTATTATATCAATTTATTAAATATGACTAGACAACTTGTATGCCAATTTTTTTACATTATTTATATATAATTGTTATTTACATATATAAATAAACTATCTAAACATTACAGTAAAGCAGGATAATAATAAAATAATCTAAACACTTCATTTATAGTTAATTTTAAGGACTTATATAAAATAAATTGGTAATTCTTTATATAGGTCTATAAATTATAAAATATACAAATCATTTTAAATAATTTAACAATTTTTAGTATGAAAGACACAATCTAATATAAATGAATTATGCAAAACTTACTTTTATATAGGGTTTTACCAGATAATTATAATTTTAAAGAATAAAATAAGCAATAAAATCAATGCACTAATAAAAATATTTATAGTTCCTTTTAAAAAATGTTGTAATTAATCTATAGATTATAAATGAAATATGAACAGTCTAATTGTCATTGTTTCACGTGAAACATAAACTTTGTAATATCCTATGTATTAATTACTGTTTCACGTGAAACAATAGTAGTTAAGTCAAAAAAATAATTACTGTCATAATAATTAAAATATTAACCTTTATATTTTAGTGTTTCACGTGAAACAAATATATTTTAACTAAAATCCATTTAAGAAATACAGATGTTTCCGCTATAATAATAAAAAAAAATATAAGAGTGCAAAATAACTTTTTTAATTATTTTTAAGAAAAGTCAATATAAAAATGAATATCATTAAATAAATCTAAATTTAATAATATTTCAAACTTGTTAATTGTGTTATATTAATATTGTTAAAAAAAGAATATTGAAATGTTTTGTATATATAAATGTATTTTAAAAAAAGAAATCCGCGACTCTCTTAAAAAAACTTATTTATTAGTCAAAAATATAATAGGTGCATACAATAATTTAAACTAAAATTCTTAATTACCAAAACTTCTTTTATTAAATGATTTATTAAAAAAAGTTAAAAAACATTTGTAAAATGGTGTTATTGTGTGATATAATAAGTCTGGAGGTAAAATAAAATGAAAGAATTAAAAGGTTCTAAGACTGAAAAGAATTTAATGGAAGCATTTGCTGGTGAGAGCCAAGCAAGAAATAAATATACATATTATGCTTCTAAGGCTAAAAAGGAAGGATATGAACAAATAGCAAGCATATTTGAAGAAACTGCTAATAACGAAAAAGAACACGCAAAACTATGGTTTAAGGCACTAAATGGTGGTGATATTAAAACAACACTTGAAAATCTACTGGATGCTGCTGCAGGCGAACATGGTGAATGGACTGACATGTATGCTAGAATGGCTAAAGAAGCAAAAGACGAGGGATTTGATGAACTCGCTTATAAATTTTCGGCCGTTGGCGAAATAGAAAAAAGACACGAGGAAAGATATAAGAAACTTGCTGAACTGGTAAGAGAAAAGAAAGTTTTTAAGAAAACAGATAAAAAAATCTGGATTTGCAGAAATTGTGGACATATATATGTTGGAGATTCTGCTCCTAAAGTTTGTCCAGTTTGCAATCATCCTGAAGCATTCTTTGAAATATTTGTTGAAGAGTTTTAGACTATAAAACTTAAAAGTAATTAATTCCATAAATAAAAAGATACAATTTTACATTGTATCTTTTTTTATGCGCTGTATAAATATTTTTATAAAGTCTATAAAAGTCACTATAGTTGTTTAAAGTTTTTATTTATTAAGTGGAAATAAAATCTGATGCATCAAAATTATATTTAATTAAAACTGGTAGTTTACACTCTGTGCTTTAACGTGCTTTACTATTATTCGGAAACAAGGTGTAAATTTAACCTATCTAAATTATGACATCATATAGTTATATTGAAACTCATTATATATTTTTGTAAATAAGATGTGCATTTTATCTATGCACTATGAAAAATGTTTACTTCAATATAGTGTTTTTCTTGTTGATAAAACTTTAGAATCAATTATTTCAATGTTACAATCAATTGGTTACATATGTTAAAAAACATAACTTGTTTGTAAAACAAGACTGATGACCAAGTATATTACGTGGGAAATATGTGAAGTCACAATTCAATAAAAATAAAATAAGTTTGATGTTAACAAAATTTTAAAGGTTTACTTTTTTATATATTAGAATGCTAGTATATGTCCGTCTATCAAAAAAAGTAATTTACTTTTGAATAAAATCCTGTTCATAAACGTTTACAGTCTCTATTAAGTTTTAAATCACTTTATATGTTTTGTTTGCATTATGCTCAAACTTATAAGATAAAGAATATCCATTTACTTAATAAAATATTTATCCTTTCGTTTTGTGGGTGTAAAAATTAAAGACTTATCTTTACTAGTTTTTAAAATATGCTTATTTTATGACGAACATTTCATATTGCATATATTTTTAAAGAAGAACTAATAAAAATCTAAAAATCGACATTTTCAAACAATTATTTACATAAATTTATTTCGTAAATAATAAAAATAGTTGTATACTATTCTTGTCTTTTAAAACAAAGACTTAAAAGCGAGGTCGGAAAATGAAAAACGACATATTAAAAGCATTAGCAACAAAGGCTAAAAACAGATTGATTAATAAAAACTTAAGGAATACATACAGTAACATTGATATAAAGATAATAAGCGAAAATGACGAAGCATTCTATAATAAAGTAAAAGAAATAGTAAATGAAGAAGAATTTGTATATAATCCTATTAAAAGATTAATGGATGAAGATAAAATGTCAAGAATGACTCCTCGAGAAAAGGAAAAGTATTTACTCGAAACTATAGAAAAGTATCAGGCTGCCAGACGTAAGATTTACGCTGAACAAAGCAAAAATGCAGTAATATAGTCTTTTAAACCTAATTTAATTTTACTGGTTAAATTCACCATTTATTTAAATGTTTACTTTTCTAAAAATCATTTATAATCTTATTCATTTACTTATATAAAATAACATAAAATATTTTTCGTGTTTAAAACTTTTTTGGTCAATTATATAAACTAATTTCATTATTTTTTCAAAAGATTATCTGTTTTATATCACCTAAATGATTTTAAACAAATATATAATTCACACTTGTACTATTCTTTATTTAATGTTTTCCATCAAAATGCAATCTTACGTTAGTAATGTTTATTTCTTTAATTATTAATCATTTTAAATTAGTTATTAAAATATAACTAATTAACCTATTTAATGAGATTTAGAACATATTTTTAAATGATATGTAATTTATTGTAACACTATAAATTGTCTTTATCTTTTGTATTGAAAGTTATGGTCTGCCTATTGGGTTACGAATATTTTTAATTACTATAATTTCACATTTGAATATATTTGATTTTATGTTCTAAATCAAAATAAAATTAGTAACATAATTATATAATACAGTTAGTGCATCATCAGATATTAAATTAGTTATTTGAATAAAACGAAAATAATTAAACTTAATGGTGATATGGTTTATTATAGACATTATCTATATGTGTATAAAATAAATTGATTTAAAATTTATTTCTAAATGTATTTTTATTAATATATTCAAACTATATTTATCATTCAAACCATATTTGACAGAAGTCGCACTCGAATGCAATAGAAGAACTAATGAATGCTTGTACCGCAAAAATATATTTAATAATTAATATTTAATAAAACTGTATATTAACGAATTTTAAAATTAAAAAGTTTTAATTTAGCAAATTTTTATTTAGAACTCGTTATAACTGTAATTAATAAAAACTTACTTTGCCATCATATTAAATATTTTTTATGAAGAATTTTAAAGTATAATGTATCATTTTCTTTACAATATAGTTATGTTTTATCATGTATTTACTAATTATTTTTTAAAAATATATTTTTTTATTTTATCATTCTTTTTAACAATAAACTTTATTTAATTAAAGTTATTTTGTTATGCAAAATTTTCTTCTTATGTTTATTTTTATTTTAAAATAAATTTATTTTTTTTATTAAATATGTTATAATTAATACATGAATGATATTATATGTGCAATTTCCACTCCTCTTGGTAAAGGTGCAATTTCTATTGTAAGAATGAGTGGGCAAGGGTGTTTAGATATTGCCAAAAAGTTGTTTACTTCAAAAAATTTAGATTATTCAAATATAATTCCTAGAATGTTATATCTTGGATATTTTTGTTTTGACGATAATACTAAAGAACATTGTATGATGGTCTACTTTAAATCTCCAAAATCTTATACAGGTGAAGATTTAATAGAATTTCATGTTCATGGTGGCACTATTGTAACACAAAAGGTTTTGAATCAACTTATTTCTAAAGGAACAACTCTTGCATTGCCAGGAGAATTTTCTCGTAGAGCATTTGAAAATGGGAAAATTAGTTTGGACCAAGCAGAAAATATCATTGATGAAATAAATGCGGAAAGTGAGGGTGAACTAAAGGTTTCTTTAAATCTTTCAACAGGTAAACTTAAAAGGAAAATCAATAGTCTGCAAAATTCTTTAACTGAAAATATTGCTCAAATTGAGGCTACTCTTGATTATCCTGAAGAAGATTTTGAAAAGTCAGCAAAAGATAGTATATTTAAAAATTTAAAGATGATTGATGAACAAATTTCTTTGCTTATTAATGAATCAAAAAGTTCAAAATACTTGTCAAAGGGGATTAATATTGCCATTGTTGGCAGTCCAAATGTTGGTAAATCAAGTTTACTTAATGCCTTAATTGGTGAAGAAAGAGCAATTGTAACAAACATTGAGGGTACTACACGGGATACTTTAAATGAAACAATTAGTTACAAAGGAATAAATTTAAATTTTATAGATACGGCTGGTATAAGAGATTCAGAGGATATAGTTGAAAAAATAGGAATTGAAAAATCAAAAAAATCTTTAACAAATGCAGATGTTATCTTATTTGTTTTAGATGGTAGTAAAAAGATGTCAGAAGAGGATAAGTCTATACAAAAATTGCTGATAGACAATAACAATGTATTAACAGTTATTAACAAAACTGACAAAAAACGAATTTTAGAAAAACAAAAAAATGAAATTGAGGTTTCTGCTCTAAAGGAAACTAATATTAATGTTATTAAAGAAAAAATTTATAAAATGTTAATAAATGAACAAATTGATTACAATAAAATGATAATTATAAATGAACGTCAATTAAATATACTTGAAAATTGTAAAAAAATACTAACTAAACTTTTTGATGATAAACAACAAAGTATGGATATTATAGCCATGCTTATTAAAAACCTTTGGAATGAACTTGGGAAAATTACAGGTCAATCAGAAAATGAACAAATTATAGATTTGATTTTTTCCAAATTTTGTTTAGGAAAGTGATTAAATAAGGATTAATATGAAAGAATTAATAAAAAATACTTTTGAAAAATATAATATTAGACTCAATGAAACTCAAATAAATCAATTTTTTATTTATTATAATTTTCTTGTCGAAGAAAATGAGAAATATAATTTAACTGCTATCACAAAACCTCTGGAAGTTATTGTTAAACATTTTGTGGATAGCATTTTACCTTATAAAAACATTAAAGAAAATTCACTTTTAATTGATGTTGGCACAGGTGCTGGTTTTCCTGGTATTCCTCTCAAAATTTTAAGAAATGATATTAAATTAACATTATTAGACAGTCTTCAAAAGCGAATCAATTTTTTAAATATCTTAATTGAAAAACTTAATATAAATGACGTTTTAACTATACATGCTAGAGTCGAAGACTTTTGCCGTGATAATAGAGAAAAATATGATTATGCATTATCAAGAGCAGTTGCTTCTGTGCCTACTTTATCTGAATATCTTTTGCCTTTGGTTAAAGTGGGTGGTTATGCTGTAATGTATAAGAGTGAAAAATTAGAAAGTGAAATAGAACTTGGTAAAAAAGCAATTATCACTCTTGGAGGAGAAATAGATAGAGTGGAAGAATTTTTTCTTGAAGATTTTAATAGCACACGAAAAATTCTTTTTATAAAAAAATCTTTTCATACTGACAAAAAGTATCCTAGACCTAAAAACCTACCAAAATCAAAACCAATTTTATAATATATACTAAATATTAATAATTTTTATTAAAAAAATTTGATTTTAAACATATTTTTTATATAATTAATTTAAGAGAGGTACATTTATGAAAAAAAATTATTTTAAAGATTCTAAAGAAGTTTACTTTGCAAAATGTAATGAAAACGCTATTATACCAAACAAAGAAGAGGAAAATGCAGGTTATGACATCTATGCTTGCTTTAATGAGGATTATATTGAAGTACAACCTTTAGAAACTAAACTAATTCCTACAGGAATATCTTGGGCTTGCAGTCCTCTTTATTATATGCAAATAGAAGAACGATCTAGCACGGGCATCAAAGGTATTAAGCGAAGTGCAGGGGTAATTGATAGCGGATATAGAGGAGAAATAAAAATTGCAATAACAAATGTAAATAATAAACCACTCATTATATCTAACATTGAAGAAAGTCAACTAAGAAATAAATATAACATATTTAATGATATTTTGTTCTATAGTACCAAAAAGGCAATTGCTCAGGGTATTATTCATAAAGTAGAAAAAATGAATATAAAAGAAATTCCTATTGATGAACTTTTATCTATACCTTCTTCCAGAGGAGATAAAGGATTTGGTAGCACAAATTTAAAAAAATAGGATTTTTATCCTTTTATTTTTTAACTCTTTATAAAAATTTTTTAATATTTTTATATAGGTTTATCTTGTACATTCAAATATTCAAAGACATTTTTAAAACTCAAATTAAATAGTTTTATTATCACAAGTCAAACACTTAAGGGCGAGACTGAAGGTAATTTGTATAAAGTAATGACAAGATAAAGTCCACTTTTCAAAAAAAATTAAATAAAATCTCACGTCAATAAACTTTTAACATCACATTTTTTATATTATTTGTTTAGTTTTTTCTATTGACTTTTTTATTTTTCAAAACTATAATTATTCTAAGGAGAAATTTATGCAAGATTTAACTTCATTATGGGAATCTGTTTTAAATAAACTTGAACTTAATGTCTCAAATGTTTCATTTGTTATGTGGTTTAAACCTTTAAAAGTCGTTGACTTTGTAGATGGTAAAAAATTAATTATAGCATCCAATTCTACATCTGCTAAAAATCAAATAATGAGAAATTATTTTGATAAACTTTCAAAATCTGTAGAGGATGTCTTTGGAGAAAATATAGAAATAAGTATTCTAGATCAAAACGAAGAACTTGAATATATTAAACAAAATGGTGATAAAACAAAAGAAAAAGAGGTTGAAGTAACAAAAAATCCTTTCAATGCAAAATACACATTTGATAACTTTGTTGTCGGTAAATCAAATCAGTTCGTTTATGCTGCTGCAAGAGCCATTGCAGAACATCCCGGAGAAAAATTTAATCCTCTTTTTATATATGGTGGTGTAGGATTAGGAAAAACTCATCTTCTTCATGCAATTGGAAATTTTTTAAAGGAATCAAATCCTAATCTTAATGTTTTATATGTTACCTGTGAACAGTTTGCAAATGATTACATTGAAAGTCTAGGTTCTGCCCCTTCTTCTAAAAGTAAAGCAGTACTTCAATTTAGAACAAAATATAGAAATTTAGATGTTTTAATGGTTGATGATATTCAATTTATATCAAAAAAAACTAGCACTCAAGAGGAATTCTTTTATACTTTCAATGAGTTGTATCAAAATAATAAACAAATTGTTATCACTTCTGACCGACCACCTCGAGATATAGAAACACTTACAGACAGACTTCGCTCGCGTTTTACCAGTGGTCTTATCCAAGATATTCAGTCTCCTGACCTTGAAACAAAAATTGCCATTTTAAGAAAAAAATGTCAAATAGAAAAATACTCTATAGATGATGAGGCTATCTATACCATTGCAGAAAATGTAAATTCTAATATAAGAGAACTAGAAGGTATGCTTTCAAAAGTATACTTTTTGGCGAGCCTATCTAATAAACATACTGCAACCAAAGAAGACGTTATGGAAGCAATAGACAGTCAAATAGAAGAGGATAAAAATGAAGGATTAACAACAGATGATATAATTGATGCAGTGTGTAAGTATTTCGACATTACAAGAGCAGATATAGTAGGTAAAAAGAAATCTAAAGAAGTTGTCGAACCTCGTATGATAGCAATTTATCTGATTATTGAAATCCTTGAAATACCACTAATTTCTGTTGGAAAAATTTTTGGAGGTAGAGATCATTCTACAATAGGTCACTCTAGAGATAAAATTGCTGACCAAATTAAAACTTCACACAAAACTCAAACTTTTATAAGTGAAATAAAAAAAATGTTGAAAGGTGGATAAATTATCCAATCTATACCCATAGTTATCCACATTAAATTTAGTTTAAATATTAAATTAAATTTCTTTTAAATAAAGGCTAATAATTAATTTAAATTATTAAAAAATAAAGTTATCCACATTTACACTTTTTTAATTATTATTAGTATTATTTAATAAATAAAATAATAAATCAAATTCCGCCGAGTCTGAAAAAAATATAATAAAATAATTATTTATTTTTTATTTTAAATAAACAAAATAATAATTAAAGTTTTTAATAGGTAATAAATAAAAAAAATAAAAATAAATATTAATTTTAATAAATTAAGTTGATTAAAATAAATAAAAGTGATATAATTATAAAGAAATTAGGAGAAAATTATGATTGTTAGTTGTCAAGGTCTTGAACTTTCAGAAGGTTTACTTAGAGTTAGTAAAGCCATATCAAACAAAATTGCAAATCCTATTTTAGAGGGTATAAAAATTATTGCAGAAGATGATACATTGATTATGTCGGCGACTGATACTGAACTTACCATTGAAAAGAAAATTAGGGCAGAGGTCAAACAGGAAGGAGAAACAGTTGTTCCTGGTAGGTTTATCACAGAGTTTGTAAAAAAACTTACAAATACAATGATACAACTTGAAGTAAATGATAAAAATCAATTAATTATAAAATATGATGATAGTGAAAGTATAATTCAATGCTATAATCCTATTGAATACCCAGGATTTAAAAATGTTGAAAGTGAAGAGTACTTTGGTATATCTCAAAGAGACTTTAGGACTTGTGTCAATAAAAGCATTTTTTCTGTTGCTACTGACGATTCAAGACCTATTTTAAAAGGTGTTTTGTTTGATATTGATGGAAATGAAATAAATGTTGTAGCACTTGATGGATATAGGTTAGCGCGAGTTAAAAAGCCTATCAAATCAAGTATAAAGAAGTCAATAGTTGTTCCTTCAAGAAGTTTAAATGAACTTAGTAAAATGATAGAGGATAGTGACGATATAATAAATATTTATGTTGGTGGTTATACCATCATGGCTGACCTTGGAGATACTAAGGTAACATCAAGATTACTGGAAGGTGATTATATAAACTATAAACAAATAATTCCTGTAAACTTTGAGACCTTTGTGATTGCCAACAAAGAACAAATTGAGCAAGCATTAGAGAGGGCAACTTTATTATTAAGGGTTAGAAATAATAATTTTGTGAAATTTGATATAAAAGAAAATAATCTTTGTATAACATCTAACTCTGAACTAGGTAATTTAAAAGAAAACATACCTGTTACAGTTTCTGGAAAAGATTTGGTTATATCATTTAACCCAAGGTATTTTCTTGAGAGTTTAAGGGTAAATACTAATGAATTTATTAAAATTTGTTTTAATAGTTCATCTACACCGTGTGTAATTGTACCAACTGAAGAGGACGAATTTTTGTATTTAATTTTGCCTGTGAGAATTATAGGTTAAATTTTTAAAAAATAGTTAAATTATTTACGATTTAACTATTTTTTTACAAAAATAAATTATAAAACAAAAATAAATTATAAAAAAATCATTTATAAAATTATAAATTAAAAATTAAAATGGTTTAAAATAAAAAATACAAGGATTAACCTAATAAAAATCCTTGTATTATTGTATTTTCGGCCTCTTCTTTTGAAAGTCCCAAAGTCATTAGTTTTATAAGTTCATCTCCTGCTATTTTACCTATAGCAGCCTCATGAACAAGAGAGGCATTTGAGTCTATAGCATCTATCATAGGTGTTGAGACTATTCGAGCACTATCAAGTATTATACCATCGCATTCAACATGACCGAAACATTGATTTTTTCCAATTAGGTTTGATCTAAATTCTTGATAAGAATTATTTTTTGCAACACTATGGCTTACAACCTCAATACTTGAGTTTTTTCCAATTAAATCAACCTTAAAAATAGTTTTTGCTGATTGAGAGTCTGTGGTTAAAATATTTTCTTGGATGTGAAGAGTTGCTCCATCATACAACTTGGCATTTGTTTTTCTAATAGTCGAAGTTACACCTTCAAGTTGAAGAGTTTCCATTTCCATATAAGAATTTTTATTCATTATAATTTTTGTTACTGGATTTAAAATTTTACCACCAGAGCCATTTCCTTCTCCAACGTGTTTTTCAATGTATTTAACTCTTGCATTTTCTTCTATGTGAAAAGTATGAATTCCATCATGTTGACTTGTATTACAGGTTTTATTATGAATGCCACATCCTGCAACAATAACAACATCGGCATCATGTCCAATATAAAAATCATTGTATACAAGGTCATGTAATCCGCCAACAGTGATAATAACAGGAATGTGAACACTTTTATTTTTTACATTAGGTTTTACTATGATATCTATACCACTTTTATTTTTTTTAGAAATTATTTCTATATCTTTAGTAGTGTTTCTCATGTTTGATTCTCCGTTTTTTCGCAAATTGAAAGCACCACTAGGTATTTTGTGTAAATCCGCTATCTTTTCTAGTAATTTTTGTTCAATATTATTCATTTTTACCTCTTAATTTATGACAAGTTTTATTTTCTATAAAAGGGAGAATTTCTTTTAAAGAACCTTGTTTTTCTATGTTACCATCTTTGAGAAGAATTATTTCGTCTGCAATTTCTAAAATTTTCTTTTGATGACTTACAATAATGTTACAACTCTTTTTAAGAGAAGAAAATATTTTTGTAAGTTGTTCAAAACTCCAAAGGTCAATGCCGGCTTCTGGTTCGTCAAAAATATTTAGTTTGGTTTTACGAGATAGAACCATAGCAAGTTCAATTCGTTTTAATTCTCCACCAGACAATTTATCATCAAGAGAGCGATTTATATAATCTTTTGCACAAAGACCTACCATGGAAAGATAATCACAGAGTTGATCAACACTATTTTTTTTACCAGATGCAATGTCAAGTAAATCTCTAACCTTTAAACCTTTAAAAGTAATAGGTTGTTGAAAAGCATAACTTATTCCTAAATCCACTCTTTCATTTATAGGAAGTGAAGTTATGTTTTTGTGGTTAAAGTATATTTGTCCTTCTGTTACATTTAAAATACCCACTATAAGTTTTACAAGTGTAGATTTTCCACTACCATTTGGACCTGTGATTACATATGTTTTATTTTCTTCAAAAGTAACATTTATTTTATTTAATATGTCTTTTTGATTTTTATCTTCATCTATTTTATAACTTAAATTTTTTATTTCCAACATACAATTATTATAACATAGTAAATTTTTATTGTCAAATAACTAATTATCATTAAAAAAATCGACTGATATAAAATAAAAAACTAATTTACTATTGATTTTTGATTGATTGTAGTGTATAATGTAAGCAGTAAGATACTAAAAATTTGGGATATGACTACAAATTTGTGTGCTCTTCATACATATCACAACACAATAATTAGTTTCACAACTTCAGAAAAATTTAAATTTTGGTAGTGTAAAACATATAAGGGAGAGAAAAATGAATTTTATAACAGAAAATATAAAAAAATGTGTATTAAAAAATGTATCTTTAAATGGATTAAATTTAGCACAAGTAAAACCTAAATTTAAAAATAATACTGAAGTTGTAACTATTGCTGTAAAACAAAATGTTGAGGCAATAAACTTTGCTAGTGAAACACTCAAAAATGACGAAAACTTTATATATTCTCTTGCAAGTATTAATTTAAGTGTTTTAAAAGTGTTACAAAATAATGTGGCAATAAAAGTATTAGACAGAATAAAGAAAGAGAAAAATATCAAAATTATTACAGATAAACTTTACAATACAAAAATAATTCTTGATAGTCTTGACAAAATAAAATGGGCATTAAATTTTGAAAATGGACTTGAAATTTTATCCAAAGCAACAGAAGAAATGAGAGATAATAAAAATGTTGTTATGATGTGTGTAAAAAGTGTAGGACAGGCACTTTATTATGCCTCAGATAGATTAAAAAATGATAGTGATATTGTTTTAGAAGCAGTAAAAAATGATGGACTAAGTCTTTCTTCTACAAGTAAAGAGTTAAGGGATAGAGAAGAAATAGTAAAACAAGCACTCCAGAATAATGCTTATGCTCTTCGATTTGCTAGTGACAGGCTAAAAAATGATAGGGATTTAGTGTTCTATGCCTGTGTGAAGGAACCATTTACAATTATAAATGCATCAAGTCAGTTAAGAAATGATATTGATTTTATATGTGAGATTGCAAGGAAAAATAGTTTAGTTCTTAACAAAATACCGAGAGATACTTATAGATTAGTAATAGCAAAACTTCAAAAAGACGAAAATTGGGAAGAGATAATATCAAAGGTAAAATAAAAACATATTGAGATATAATCAATATGTTTTTTAGTTTATTTTTATTCTTGTGTTTCAGTAGATAATTCAGGATAAATAAGAGAAATTAGGTCTGTAGATAGATTAAATCTATAATTATAGTTGTTGACAGAACATGTTATTACTATTGGAGAGAGATTGTAATCTTCTATAGTTATTTCATCGAGATTAAATGTATAACTATATGCTGTTACGTTGCTTGAGTCATTATAATAATCTTCAATTTCAACGGCAGTTGTTTCAAGATTTTCTTCCCCATATTTTGCACTAATACTTGATGGCTCAGCAACAAATATTACGGTTATTGATTGTAAATTTTCATTGGTAGTTGTGGTTTCAACACTGTCTACAATCCCATTAAGTGAAGTAACGTCAGTTATAGTATTATCTCCACATCCAACAAATATAAAACTGGTAATAATAAGTAAAAATGCAAATATTGTAAAAATTAATGATTTTGATTTTGTAGTTGACATAGTTTATTCCTTTTAATTAAAATTTTCATTATAAGTTTAACAGAATTATTAAAATAAATCAAGAAAAATTATAAAAATATTTTGAATGATGTTGTAAAAAAATGTTTATCTGTGGTATTATATCTATATGATTATTAATAGTTTAAAACTTGTTAATTACAGAAATTATGATAATTTTACATTTAAGTTTGATAAAGGTATTAATGTTTTAGTTGGAAAAAATGCTCAAGGTAAAACAAATATTATTGAGGCAATCTTTTATGCTGTAATTGGAAGAAGTTTTAAAACATCTAAAGATAAAGACATTATAAAATGGGGAGAAAATAGGGCATATTTATGTGGAGAATTTTCAAAAAAATATAGGGATGAAAAGATAGAAATATTTTTTGACGAAAACAAGAAAAAGACAATTAAAGTAGACGAAATTGCAATTCATAAGATTGGTGAGTTAATGGGAGTTACTAATGCTGTATTTTTTTCACCTGATGAGTTAAAACTTGTAAAAGAGAGTCCAGAAGAGAGAAGAAGATTTATGAATATTGATATATCACAGACAGATAAGAGATATTTTTACATGATAGGAAGGTATGAAAAAGTACTTGCAAGCAGAAATAAACTTTTAAAGAGTACAAGCGATATAAATGTTATAAAAGAAACAATTGATATATGGGATAGGGCACTATCAGAACTTGCAGAAAAAATTTACATTGAGAGGAAAAAATTTATTGACGAACTCTCTCCATTTGCAAAACTTGCTCATCAATATATTTCAGGAGGCAAGGAAAATTTAGAAATAAAATATATATCATCTTTTGATGGTAGTTATAGTGACAAAATGGCTAAATATCTTGCGAAAAATTTAGAGAAGGATTTTAGATTAGGATACACAACTGTTGGAGTACATAGAGATGAACTTGATATATATTTAAATGGAACAGAAGTAAAAAATTTTGGTTCGCAGGGACAACAACGCACTGTTGCTCTTTCAATGAAACTTGCAGAACTTGAAATAATTAAAAATAGAGTTGGAGAATATCCAATTTTGCTTCTTGATGATGTTTTTAGTGAACTTGATAAAGATAGACGAAAGAGGCTATTGAATTTTACATCAAAGACACAAACTATAATTACTTGTACAGACATCAGTGACAATATTGAAGGAAGAATAATAAGAATTGGAATGTAATTATTAAAAAACATTTTGAAAAAGAGATAAAAAATAATATAATTATAATAAAGGAGTAAATATTATGTTGTATGATGAAATAAAAAAAGCAAATGTTCAAGCGATGAAAGATAAGGATACTACAGCGAGAAGTTTTTATAGTGTTCTCTTAAACAAAATAATGATTGAAAATATAAATAAAAGAGAGAAAGGTGAACAAATAGTTGATAATGATATTTTTGTAATTATTCAAAAAACAATTAAAGAACTTGAGGATGAAAAAACAAATTATCAAAAAGTAGGAAATAAAGAAGAGGTAAACAACATTACAAGACAAATTGAAATAGCAGAAAAATATTTACCTAAGCAACTTACAAAAGATGAAATATCAAATATAATTTCTAAACTTGACGATAAAAGCATTCCTAGTGTTATGAAATATTTCAAACAAAACTACAATGGACAATGTGATATGAGACTTGTTCAAGAGGTTTTAAAAAACTTATAATGAGGATTTTTGCAATAAGTGATCTTCACCTTTCAATAAATAATCCAAAACCTATGGATATATTTGGTCCTGTATGGGAAGGATATATTGATAAAATAATTTCTGATTGGAAAGAAAAAGTAAATGAAGATGATGTTGTTTTACTGGCAGGAGATTTTTCTTGGGCAATGAAACTTGAAAATACCGTGCAAGATTTTAATATTCTTAAAAATTTACCCGGTAAAAAAGTTATCATAAGGGGAAATCATGACTATTGGTGGAAATCTATCTCCGCTGTTCGTGGAATATTACCCAAAAATTTTTATGCTATTCAAAATGATGCGATAAAATTCAATAATATTATCATCTGTGGAACAAGAGGCTGGATGGTATCTGAAAGGAATGCAGAAGTGACAGAGGAAAACAAAAAAATATTTAGCAGGGAAGTTATCAGACTTGAACTCACATTAAAAGAGGCTCAAAAACTCAAACAAGAGGGCGACAAAGTTATCTGCATGATGCATTATCCACCAACGAACTTTGCAAGAGATGATAGTGGGTTTACCAATTTAATTGAACAATACAACGTTGACTGTGTTGTCTTTGGACATATTCATGGCAAGAAAATTAATACAAAATTTATAAAGAATGGTATTCCTTATTATTTAACCTCATGCGATATAGTGGGAAATAAACTTATAGAAATTATTTAGAAAATTAATTATCATTTATGAGATTTTTGTATTAAATTAATTCTTTAAGATAATAACTATAAAAGAAATGTTATCTTTTATTTGACAAAAAAGAAAAAGTATTGTAAACTACTAAAGTTACGGAGATAATTATGAAAGTTGCTTTTAATTTAAAAAAGAATATACTAAAAATTTTTA
Source organism: uncultured Clostridia bacterium (assembly GCA_944350275.1). Classification (GTDB taxonomy): domain Bacteria; phylum Bacillota; class Clostridia; order Christensenellales; family UBA1242; genus Caccovivens. The sequence continues at coordinate 58,694 of CALVOK010000016.1, forward strand.
TACTAATCTTTTGTGTTGCACTATTTCTAACAGGCTGTGCAACTGTTTCTGACGTAAAAGATAAAAACGGAAACAATATATATTTTAATGACATTACCTATTTCCAAGGTCAAATTGCTATAGTTGGTGACTACCTTTATTATGGAAATAGTTACACTGCGTCTGATGCCGAAAATTTTGATTATCATTCTGCAGAAGAAACAGGATATCTTGGGAGATTGAATTTATCTAATATTTCCTATAGCACAAAAGAAGACGAGGATGGTTATGTAAATCCTAGTCCTATTGGAACGGAATGGGTCAACGGACGTTTTGTCGGTTTTCAAAATCAATATATGTTTGCTCTTGGTGAATACCTATATTTTACATCTGCAAATGCTCATAGTACATCTTCAGGTGAAATAGATTACACTCAAATATCTCTTTTTAGAATAAAATTTAATGGGGACGGTTTTGAGGAATTAAATGGCACATCTGTTTTCAGATTTGACGAAAATTCTATTTTAACAGCACAAAAAGGTTCTGACGGAAATAATTATATAATTTTATATGTACCTGCTGACGAAGATAGTTCATCTTACAATTTATATTCTATAAGAATTGGAAATAGCATTGGAAGTGTTCAAACTCTTGCTGAAAATATAACTTCGGTTGCTATATGTGATAAAGATTCAATGGTAAAAAATATAATTTTCACAACAGAATCTGAAAATGAAAATTATGATACCACAGCCGTTAAATCAGTTGACTTCGCGACAGGTGTGGTTAGTGAAAACAATCTAGAGGTACATGGTTCGGAAACAATTTTACAAGGCAGAATTGGTGATATAGTTATTTACTATTATCAGAGCCAGGATATTCGTGGAATATTTTATAACGATTTATCTAAAGAGAATAATAATTTGTTTAATGGGGGTAAGGAATTTTATATTACAAGTTCCTCAGATGACACGATTTCACAAATAAACAAGATAGATAATGGTTATATATTTATATCCGACAGAAATGGTTCATTAATTTACAAACCTACACTTTCTCTAGTAGAAAATGGTACTAACTCTACACCTGTAAAAATATTAGAGTCAAGCGAATTTTCAGATATTTTATTTGTTGATGGTGATTATGTTTATTATTCCTATGAAACTGATAATTCAATTTGCCGAGTAAGTGTAAAAGATAAGCAAAAAGAAACTATTGTTACTATGTCGAGTTTAATATCTGGACAATGTGGATTTGATGGAAATTATATCTATTACTATGCACAACTTGAAAACAATAGCAATGAAACCGAGGAGAGCGATACAGAAATTACTGATACAAACTACTATTTATATAGAGTTGACACGACAGGAACAGGACAGCCACAACTTTTAAGTAAGGTTGAAAAATAATTTTATATAGTTTTTAACAAAAAGACAAATTCGAATTTGAATTTGTCTTTTATATTTTGTTTTCTATCCGCACATTATAAATATTATAGGACATAAAAATCATCATAAAATTAAATATTTTGATAGAAGTTTATTTTTATAAATATAATGCTATTCAATTTTATTTTTTAACCTTGAAATGTTTATGTTAAAAATACAAGAAAATTAATAAATTTAGAATTTCTCTTCTTCCTCTATTTCGTAAATTGTTGAAAGTGGGCTATCTTCATTATAGCGGAGCTCAACTTTATTGGGTGAAATAAACATATCTATTCCTTTAGGGAAAAGACCTATTGCATCATCTTCATCCATTCCGTTTTTAATTGAAGAAAGTTCCATTGCGACAGCAAGAGTACCACCAGCAAAACCATTTTCATCACTATAGAGATAAACAAAATTTTTGTTTTCAAGTTCTTTTTTTATAAGAGATGTTAATTTAATTTTAAGTCTACTTTTTTGTTCTTGGGTGATATAAAAGTCTTTCTTTTTATTATAATCTTCTTTGACCTTAGCAAACAGATATATATTATGTAATTCTTCTAAAAATCGTCCTTCTTCCACAATTTTATTAAATTTGTCTCTTGTATAAGTCTTAAGTTCTTCCTCTGCCTGATAACTGGAGATTCTTTCCGTTGTGCCATCCATATAGTCAAGCCACCAGTCGACAGCCAGAGCAATCATTTTTTCTTGTTCCGTCATAATTTTTTCCTTTTATGTTTATTACGATTTTATAATAGCATAAAACTTATCAAATGTCAATAACCTTGTTGATGCGACTTTATATGATAAAATTTTACATATATATGTGTATTTTTTAAAAATTTAATATAGTAAGGTATAATTACATTTGGAGTATTATATGTCATTTATATCATTGTACTTTATATTATTTTTGGCAGTTGTTATTTTATTGTATTTTATTGTTCCTAAAAAACATAGATGGCTTGTCTTACTTGTGGCAAGTTATGTTTTTTATTTACTAAATGATTTAAGAGCGGTTGTTTTTATTATTTTAACTACTCTAACAATTTATCTTGCTGCAAGGAAGTTAAAATCTATATCCTTAAATCAAAAGAGTTTTTTTGCTGACAAAGATGAAGAGTGGTTGAAGGAAAATAAGAAAATATATACAAAAAAGTTTAGAAAAAAGAGACAAATTATACTAGCAATTACTCTATTGTTTAATTTTGGCATATTGTTTATGCTTAAATATTTTTCAACATTGGCAGATGCATTTGCTGAACTTATAAATGTTCAACCACTTGGACTAAACATACTTTTACCACTTGGAATTTCTTTTTATATGTTTCAAAGTACAGGATATTTGATTGATGTTTATTATAATAAGGTTGAGCCTGAAAGAAATATATTCAAATTTGCTTTGTTTGTAAGTTTTTTCCCTCAACTTGTTCAAGGTCCAATAAGCAGATATAATCAACTCGCTCCTCAACTTATTGAAGGAAATGATTTTGATACAAAAACATTTAAGTCAGGTTTACTGCTAATGCTTTGGGGATATTTTAAAAAACTCGTTATAGCAGACAGAGCGAATATCCTTTTTGAAGCGATTATGCAAAACTATACAAGTTATCAAGGTATAGAAATTTTTGTTGGAATGCTTTGCTTTGTATTGAAACTTTATTGCGACTTTTCTGGAGGAATAGACATTGCAACGGGTGTAGCAAAGTGTCTAGGTATAGATTTAACTCCTAACTTTAAGAGGCCATTCTTTGCCTTAAGTGTTACTGATTATTGGAGAAGATGGCATATAACTTTAGGAGCATGGATGAAAGATTATGTTTTATATCCTCTAACTCTCTCTAAAGGCTACAATAAATTTATTAGAGGATGTAAAAAGGTTTTTAAAAGAGGTGTAGCAGGAAAAGTTATTCCATCAGGCATTGCAATGTTTTTTATCTTTTTACTTGTTGGAATATGGCATGGTCCGGACCTTACTTACTTACTTTTTGGTGTATATAATGGTGTTATAATATTAACCGAGACAATATTTAATGAAACAAGGAAAATAAAAAAGATAAAGCCAAAGCAACGAAAAAAATCAACTCAACATTTTATTACCTTTGTAAAGTTCAGTGCTACTTTTATGTTGGTTTACTTTGGTAAATATTTTAGTGCGGCAGCATCATTAGGTGGAGGAGTTGACACTGTCTTTGATTGGTTTGTAGCGACATTTAGATATACTGATATAACAACAATTTTCTACAACTTCTTTTCTTGGACAGGGTTTAATGCTATAAACTTTGTTATATTAGTTTTATCGACCGCTGTGTTAGTTTTTGTTGAAGCAATGCAGGAGAAAGGTATAAAAATCAGAGAATTTATATTAAGCAAGAGGATTTATATTCAATGGGCAGTTTATTATGTTGCTATTCTTGCAATAATACTATTGACTGCCTATAATGGTACAGGTGGGGGTTTTGCGTATGAAAATTTCTGAAACAAACGAAAATCTAAACAAATTACTTCGGTTTTTCATAAAAATATTGGCAATTTTATGCATTGCACTGGCGACTTGTGGGGCATTAAATTTTATATTGATACCCACTCTTGACACTTCAGTTGTAGGAATAAGCATGATTGACGCAAACAGCCAAAAAGAGAATATAGATGTTATGATGATGGGAACCAGTCGAACGTATAGGGGAGTTGATGCACCCTATTTAAGTGAAAAACTTAATGAGAATGTGTTTGATATTGTTTCAAATAGTGTTACATATATTTCGCTTTACCACTTACTGATAGAACTTTGTAAAACAAACGAGCCTGAGAAGGTTTTTATTGAGGTATCCTCGGTAAATTTTAAAAGAGACATGGGTACTGAAGAAATGTATATCTATCATTTTCTTACAGGACAAAATCAAAAGGACTATGGGGATGCTGTATCTCTAGATTATGAAGAACGAGGACTATTTGAATTTACAAATTATTTAAGAAATTTTGCTAATGGTAAATTTGTTGAAAATATAAGGTTTAAGGTGGACCCTGTTCCTTTAGGTAGTACTGATTACTGGGATAATTGTACCTACATGGGCAAGGGTTTTTCATCAGCAGATGCAACTTGTGATGGAAAAAACTTGGATTTGCCAGGAGCATATTTAACTAACGGAGATGCTTGGGAAGAGGAAGATGTTAACGAAAAGGCCCTAGAATATTTCTATAAAATAATAGACTATTGCAATGAACACAACATAGAGGTTATATTATACTCCTTGCCTTATCCTAAAGTTATTATAGAAAAATATTTTGAGGACTTTGTGCAGTTTGATAATTCTTTACATTCATATATAGAAAATTATGATAACCTAATTTACCTTGACTTTTCTAAAATACGGGAAGAATATATGGAACTTTCAACTGATTATTTTTATAATGCTAACCATTGTAATGGCTTGGGCGCAGAAAAGATAGCACCAATATTTCTTGATATATACCGTGAGATAGAAAATAACACATATTCTTATGATAAATGGTTCTATAATGATTTTGGACAATTATTTGAAAATAGTGATGTTTAACAAGGAGAAGATATGAATATTACAAGTCTTTTAGATAATGCAAAAAGGAAATTCCCATTAAATGTGGCATATAAATTTCATGAAAACTGCTTAACTTTTGAGCAGGTACATGAATATGCATATTGTATTGCAAGTAAGATGATTGAGATAAGCGAAGAAAACAAGCCAATTATTGTTTTATCAAACAAAAATTTATTTATACCGTCACTTTATTTAGGAATTGCACTTGCAAATTGTTATTATATACCTCTTTCAACAGAAATGCCACAAGTTAAACTTCAATCAATAATTGATTTTACTCAATCTAAAGTTATAATAGCAGACGAAGAGTCTAGTGAAAAAGTAAGTAAACTCAATTTTCATGGAAAATTGTTATCTATAGATGAATGCATAAGGCATGAAATTAACTTTGACAGTGTCAATGAGAGAAAGGAAAGAATAGTTGACAATAATCCTTTATATGTTATTTTCACATCAGGCTCTACAGGAGTGCCAAAAGGTGTTGTTACAAGCCATAACTCTGTAGTTGATTATGTAGAAACCTTCGCTGATACCTTTAACATAAGTGAAGAAGAGGTGTTTGGAAATCAAGCACCTTTAGATTACATAGCAGGGATACGAGATATTTATATTCCTTTAGTAAAAGGATGTAAGACTGTATTTTTGCAAAAGAATCTATTTTCAACACCAAAACTCTTATTTGAAGTGCTAAACAATGAAAAAATTACAACAATTTGTTGGGTTAGTCCTGCACTGGCTATATGTTGTCAACTAAATGTTTTTGACGAAATCCATCCGAAATACGTAAAAAAGGTATTTTTTACTGGGTCAGTGTTAGACGTCAATTTTTTAAATATGTGGAAGAGGGCTTTGCCTCAAGCATTATTTGTAAATCACTATGGACCTACAGAAATTACTGCAAGTTGCACTTATTTTATTGTTGAGAACAACAAAGAATATGAAAGGGGAATTCCTATAGGCAAAGCCTTTAAAAATAGAAGAGTTTTTGTTTTGACAGATGATAACAGAGAGGCAGAGAAAAATGAAAAAGGACAAATTTGTGTAACAGGAAGTTGTCTTGCTCTAGGTTATTTTAAAAACAAAGAAAAAACGAGTGAATGTTTTGTACAAAATCCTTTAAATAATGAATATACCGAAACAATGTATAAGACAGGAGATATAGGTTATGTAGGAGATGATGACAATCTGTATTTCTGTGGGAGACTAGACAATCAAATAAAGATGATGGGACATAGAGTTGAACTGGGAGACATAGAGATGGTTGCAAACACGTGTAGTGGTATAGATGAGTCTTGCTGTGTGTTTGATAGTCAACATTCTGTCATAGTTATGTGTTATACAGGAAAGGCAAGTGCAGGAGAAATAAGCAAATTTTTGCGACAAAATTTACCTTCATTTATGATACCAAGAAAACTCATAAATTTGGATAATTTACCTAAACTATACAATGGGAAAATTGATAGACAACTTATAAAAAAATGGGCGGGAATAGAAATATGAGATTGTTTGATAACTTTAACGAGTATAAAGAAAAGATACAGATTGTTACAGAAAACAAACTAAAAAATATAAATTGTTTTTATTTACCTCAGGAAGTTATACAATTAATAAAAGAAAAAAGACTTTTTTATATGGAGAATGATGATAATTTCCAAATTTTAGAAGAAAATGAGAATTATTTTAAAGTGTGTTTCTATTCTAAAGATGAAGTAAATTTCATCAAGTTTAACACGACTAAACCTGTACTTGCAGACTTGCCATACAACAACAAGAAAAACGAAAAATTTGTAAACATTGAGAAAAAATTGAAAGAACAGGGATTTGTTATCAATTGCGAGAGTTCAAGAATGGTGAAATTGGAGCATGAAACGAAGAAAATTGATGAAAATATTTTTAAAAACTATACTATTGAAAAAATAAAAGAAAGTGATATATGCTTTGTTCTTGAGATTTGGAAGGAAAATTTTGACATGATTAAAAATCTTCTTTATGGCAAAGAAGAACTGCTTAAGCATATTGAAGATATTTATATTTGTAAAGATGAAAAGAATAAAATTGTTGGAGCAATGGAAATAGTTATCAATGGAAAGACAGGGTGGATACAAAAAATAGCCATAGATAAACAGTGCCAGGGAAGAGGTATAGGCTCATATATGGAAATATTTTATATAAATCTTTGCAATTCATTAGGAATAAATAAACTTTTGTTATATACTTTAGATGATGATTATAAAGCACAAAACTTTCACAAAAAGTTTGGTTTTTCATTCGATGGAAAACATAATTGTCAATATATTTATAGGAGATAGATATGGATAAATTAATGGAAATACTTACAGAGGCAAGGCCAGACCTTGATTTTGAAAAGGAAACTCGACTTATTGATGATGATATTTTAGATAGTTTTGATATCATTACAATAGTTGGTGAAATCAATGATGTTTTTGACATCAATATTAGTGTAGGTGACCTTGTGCCTGAAAATTTTAATAGCGCTAATGCTATATGGCAGGTTGTTCAAAAATATATGAATGAACAATAAACAAGATTTAGTACTTGTTTTAGTTTTGTTGGTTGTATTCAATAATAAATTGAGTATTATAAATGTAATTATTTCAATTGTTAAAGATAGTAAAAAAGGAATTATAGAACATAATAAATATTTAACTTATAAAGCATAGAGCGATAACAGTATTTTCTGATTGGGAAATGCTGAGTTTAATATTTTTAAATTTTTTGGTCGTAAAAATTAATTTTGCTTTATCATATAGATTTATTTTGAATAAATTTTTTTCTATAATGACTTCTATATTTGTAGGCGAGATTCCTTTTGAAAAACCTGTACCAAGTGCTTTAACAAATGCTTCTTTTAATGAAAAAAAACAAGCAAGTTTTGTTTCATTAAATTTTTGTTTGCTAAGGTAATTTAATTCTTTGTCTGTAAAAATGCTATTTAGCATTTTTTTATTTTTTATACGAGAAAATCTATCAATTTCAACAATATCTACGCCTATCACGATAAAACCTCTTAATTTAGTATAACAAAAAAGAAATTTAAAACAAAATATTTCCAAGATTATTTTTTTTATAATTAAATTTTTGTTTTGAAATATGTTAATAATATGTTATATTTTGTTTATAATAAAGAGGTTAATATGAAGAAAATTGGTATGATTTTTATTCTTTTTTTTGGAATTATTGTCTCTTCTTCACTTCTGGCATCATGTGGAGAGGAGACTATTCCTGTTGAAGATATATCCATGCCAGAGAATGTAGAGTTATTTAAAGGGCAGTCTAAGGTTATTGACGTTGATTTTACACCTCAAAATGCCTATAATTATTATATTAATTTTGAAAGTTCGGATAGTCAGATTGTAGAAATCACTAATTCAAGTTTTAATAAAGTTAGAGTATACGCAAAAAATTATGGGAATGTAACTATAACTTGTATTGTAAAAAATATAGAAGGATATGAAGAAATAACAGCAGAAACTAATATATCAGTTACAGACGGAGAGATGTTTGATATTGCAATAAATTCAGATCAACTTGACCTATTATACTACGAGGGGCAAACGTTAAACCTTAGCGATATAAAAGTATATGCTTGTTATCAAAGTGGGAATAGGGTGCTTTTGCAAGAAAATGAATATGAGATAGACATACCAAACCCGCTGACAATTGGCTCAGTAGTTAGAGTTCAATATGGAGTTTATCAAGATGAAATTATGCTTAACGTAATTGAGGACATATTGCTTAAAATAGAGTTAACAAATTCTCCAACAAAGACTCAATATTTAGTAGGGGAGTCTTTTAATCCTGAGGGTATGATTATAAAAAGTGTATGGGCGAGCGGGAAACGTGAAATAGTAGAAGATTTTACTTATGATAGTACTCCTTTTAAGCATGATGACAGTGTTGTAAGAATAAATTATCAAAACTTTTCAGTAGAAATACCTATTTCTGTGAGAGCGACTTATCAGGTCTATGATTACAGTCAACTACAAAATATTATTAATATGGCACAAGATGGCGATAGTATAATGATTATAGGACAGCATAGTAACGTAGATACAGTCTATATACCAGCATCTAAAAACCTTTACATCTATGGAGAGGTCGGAGAAACTATTTCTATTACAGCAAAAGAGGACAGTCCTGCGTTTATTATAACAGGAGATAGTGGAAGTTTAACTCTTGCAAACCTTACCATTATATCTCAAGGAACAGCCGAGTCATCTATAGTTTTTGAAAATGTTGATAGCGAGATAAATTTAGTGCTACAAGATGTTATACAAGAGTAAAACACATTGCTTTAATTTGTATTATCATTAATTTCAACAATTTTACTATTTTCTACGCAAAATTCATAAATTATTTTGCCCTTGTTTGATAGTGCAAAACAGGTTTTGTAGTCAATCATATAAAAATAATCTATACTGCCAAAATAGTTTTTAATATCTTCTAAGGAGAGTTTGCTTGTTATACTTTCGCTTAGAAGATTTTTTATTATATTATCATCATCGTTTTTTAAGGCATACATAAATTGATAAGGCAATAGTTCGCATGGATAGTTTTGGTCAGATAAAACAAAGGCTTTATTTTTTAATTTTAATCCTTCACTATCAACATAATACTCTTTTTCTATGCTATCATAAAAGTTTTGAGAATTAATCACTTTAAAACCCTTATCATAGACCTCTATTTTTTCTCCATGAAATTGTTTTGCTACATTGCTTTTGGTGTTATAAGCAATAAGAATGTTAAAATTGTTATTTTCTAGGAGAACATAATTTATAAAATAAAAATTTCCACATTTTATTTTTTTGAAAGAAAATGGAAGATAAATTTTCTTGATGTGAGATTTGGTTTTAAACTTAATTGACTGAGAGGATACTTCAGTAAAACTTTTTTCGTTGTTGAATTGGAAACTATAAATATCTACATTTTGACTATAAAGTCCATCAATTAAGAAAATTAGATATTTATCATTTTTTTCAACTATAGAGTAAAATTGGTTGTTTTTATCATTTACATCAATTACGAAAGAGTATCTTTTGGTTTTCCCTATTGGATAGACATAAATTGAACTGTAGTTTTCTAAAGTAATATGCTGGTTAATATCTAGTGTTTGTTGAGAATTATCATTTTTTATCAAACATTCGTAAGGTGTATAAATTACGACACTTTTCATAGAGTAATTTATGTAGAAAAGCAAGCAAAAATAACATTTTTTAAAAAAATAATAGAAAAATAGTATTAAATCTATAAAATCAAAAAATTAGTTGTATAAAATCATTCTTGATTGTCAAAAAATTTAACAAGGAGATGATATTATGAAAAATGGATTATGGGAAAATCACGAGGTCAAGGACCTTTTTATGCTAGTAGAAAAAAACAAAAATGAAGGGCAACCACTAAGAAAGGCTTTTATGGAACACGCAAGAAAATATAGTCGTCAGCCAAACAGTGTAAGAAATTATTATTATCATGAAATTGACAATTTGGAAGAGGATAAAGAAAGACTGAAAAAACTAGGTATAGACCTCGAAAAACATAGAAAGAATACTATTCAATATTTTTCAAAAGAGGAAGAGGATAATTTAATGTTAAAGATTGATAAACTGGTTGAGAATGGATGTTCTGTTAGAAAAGCATGCCTTACCATTTCTAATGGGGATGTAAATCAAATGCTTCGCTTCCAAAATAAATATCGAAATTTTAAGGCTAAACAGAAACCAATAAAGAAGGATAATATAATAAGGTTTTCAAAGAAAAAAGAAAGAATAAGCGAAGCAGAATTGCAGGCTCTTTTTATGGGACTTGTGAGACTTGTCAAGCGAAGCGCAACGGAAGAGATAAACGAACAAGTAAAGACAACTATGGATAGAGCAAGTCAAGAACTTCGCAAGACAATAGTGGCTTTAAATAATAAAGAACGTGAATACAGAGAACTTAAAGATGCTTTTATGAAAATCAAGGAAGAAAATTCCAAACTTGTAAAAGATATGTTCAAATTAAAATGTGACAAAGCAGGAAAACTACGTCAGAAATTCGAACAAATTGACATTGTAAAAGGTAGTTAATGGATAAAATGGATTTAAATCCATTTTTTTCTTTATTTTTGTTAATTTATATGATAAAATATAACTATGAAACTAAAAACATATATAAACTCAACAATTTTTGAGGCAACAAAGGATATGATATCTTCAATAGATAATAGTGACTTTTCTATTGAACATATTGTGGTGGTACCAGACAGATTTTCGCTACAAATGGAAAAACTCTTGCTTCAAACAATAAAAAAATCACTTTTTAATGTTAGAGTAATGGGGCTCACATCTTTAGCAGGAGATATCTTTTCTAGGCTTCACAAAAAAGTGGATGTTCTCTCTTCTGCTGAGTCTTTACTTTTAACACAGAAAGCAATAGAAAATGTCAAACAAAATTTTATTGCCTTTAGAAAAAGTGGTATATCATTTTGCTACGAAATCAACAAACTCTTATCACAGTTAAAGAGTTGTGAGATTTTGCCTGATGATCTTAATATCAAGGCGGAAGGATTAAGTGGGGCAAAATATAATGACATTATGCTTATTTACAAAGAGTATCAAAAATTGCTTAATGGCAAACTGGATGCTAATGAGAGATTAAGTCTATTGATAGATGAGGTCAAGAAAAGTGACATCCTAAAAAACACTAAATTTTACTTTGCCCAATTTGACAGTTTTACTAAAGAGGGGTATTCTTTAATAAAAACACTCGTAGAAAGTGCCAGCGAAGTAAATATTTCTCTTGCCAGTCCTCTTAGCATCGGAAATGATTATATATATGAAAAGGACATATTGCAAAAACTTGTAACAATTTCTAGGGAAGAAAACATAGAAATTGAAAATAAGATTTCAAAATCTCAACTTTCAAAAGAAAAAGAGGCGATTATAAAAGGAGTCTATAGTTATCAACCTTACGAGATTGAAAACAAGGGCTTTTATAGCAGTTTTTCTGCACAAAATGTTTATAGTGAGGTGAACGGACTTGCTAAACTAATATATTATTTTATTACCAAAGGTTACCACTATAATGATATTGTAGTTGCAACCAGTCAACTTTCTCGCTACCAAGACAAAATAGAAAAACAATTTGATAAGTTTGACATCCCATATTTTATAGATAGTTCTATAACTGCTGATAAAACAATACTTGCTAGGTTAATCCTTGATTTTTTGCAACTGATCAATAGAGGTTACCAAAGTGAAGATTTGCAAAATTTATTTTCAAACATTTTGATAAACCAGAGCGAAATTGTCGAAATAGTTCAACATTATAATGTTGATAATAGGGTTAAGTACAAAAAACATATTTCAAATTTATTTAACTATAATTACATATTAGAAAAAATTGAGAAATGTAAAACTGCAAAAGATTATCAAATTGTTATCACAGATTTACTAGAACAATTGCAAGAGCAATTTGATAGTGTAATGGATATTTTAGATAGTAAATCATACTTAAAAGAAAAAATGATTAATGAGCAAAGCAAGGATATTTTGCTAGAAAATATTAATCTTATATCTAAGTACAGTGAGGGAGAAATCAAACTTGGCGAATATATAAAAATGCTAAAACTCTTGCTTTCTTTTAAAGAGGTATCTTCTGTGCCAACATTTGTGGACGGTGTGATGGTTGGAGATGCGACAGCCTCTTATTTTGGTGATTGTAAAATTCTTATATTACTTGGCAGTCAAGATTTACCTCAAATAAGTTCTGATAGTGGAATATTAAGTGATTACGACTTGTCATTAAATTATATTAATAAAAAAATAGAGCCTACAATTAGAATGATAAACAGAAGAAATAGGTTTAAAGTTTTCAATCTTCTCTCACTTCCAACTGAAAGACTCATATGTTTTACACGGACATTTGATGATGATGGAAAAAAGACAGAACTACCAGCATTTGTTGATAGTCTGAATAAGATTTTTAACCAAAAGACTATAAGGTGTGAGGATGTGTTTTATTATAATGAAATAGCACATGGCAATTCCTTTTTAATCAAGTTAGGATGTCGAAAAAATTTCATAGAGGAAAACTTACACTACCTGTCAGAAGAAAGTTTGAAAAGTTTTGAGTTTGCAAGTGACCTTCCTTTCTCTAATTTTGAAATAAATAAAGAGAAAATTAATAACAGCCAAATGTTATATTTTAATAAAAGAACTATATATGTCACTCAACTTGAGCAATATTTTTCTTGTCCATTCAAACACTTTATATCTTATGGTCTCAAACTAAAAGAGAAGGAAACAAGTGAATTTGATGTAAGAGATACAGGTAATATATGTCATTATGGTGCAGAGTTATTTGTAAAATATCTAATGGATAGAGACTATGATGACTTAGATAATATTGATATAAACCACTTTATAGATGATTGTTTTGATGAAATCATAGAAAAAGAAAATGTAAAAGATAAAATTATCAATGCTAGCGAGAGCAAATCTTTAATATCATTTTTCAAACACCAACTGTATATTCTTTTCGGTGATATATTAAGTGAAATAAAATCATCTTATTTTAGACCTAAATATTTAGAGAAAAAACTTGACTGCATAAGCCTTGGCAATAATTTCAAAGTTGAAATGTCTGGGAAAACTGATAGAATAGATGAATGTGAAAAGTATTTTAGAATTATAGACTACAAAACAGGTCGCACAGGCAATTTAATTAAAGAACTTTATTATGGAGAAAAACTGCAACTATTTTTATACCAAAGAATTGTAAAAGAAGTAACGAAGAAAGAACCAGCAGGAGTATTTTACTTTAACGCAAAATATAATTATGATAAATATAATGATGACAAACAAATTTTAAAGGGTATTGCAGAAAACAATGATGATAGTTTGAAAATGTTTGATAAAAATTTATCTTCGTCAACAAGTAAAATTATTTCATTATATAAAAATAAAAACGGAGAGTTTAAAGGTAGTGCAGTTGCAAAAGAAAAACTGTCTGTTTATGAAAACTATGCTTTTGCAATAGCAAATAAAGCAGTTGACGAAATTGCGAGTGGATATATATATCCAAAACCACATGAAAAATCTTGTGAGTTTTGCAAATATAGTTCTATTTGTGGACATGAGAATGTGATGGGTGAGAGAAAATTATTAAAAGTCGAAAATTTCAAAGGAATAAAAGAAGATGAGTAAACCAACAAAAGAGCAACAAGCAATACTTGATAATAACAAGAAGAATTTAATTGTTTCTGCATCTGCTGGAAGTGGAAAAACTTTTATTGTAGTCGAATATATTATAAATCTTATAGTAAATCATCATATACCTGTTTCAAGACTATTAGTTTTAACATTTACAAAAGCAGCAGCAAATGAGATGAAAAACCGTCTTTTTAAAGAAATTCTTAATCAAAAAAATACACCATTTTTACTAGAACAATTAGACGATATTTCTATAAGTGACATTTCTACAATTGATGCTTTTTGTGAAAAAATAATAAAAAGGTACATAAATAAACTTGACATTGATGAAAATTTTAGAGTTTTAGATGAAAAGGAAAGTAAAAACTTAAAATTTTCCGCGTTTAATCAAATGTTTGATGAATATTCACAAGGTGGAGAATATTTTAATGAAATTTATTTTGCTTTCAAACATGATAAAAAAGAGTTGTTTGAGTGCATGGATTATCTTCAAAATTATTTTGATTGTCAAAGTGATGGAGAAGAAATGCTAAATAGTTATATTGAAAAATTTGATAAATATTATGCGGATAGTCTTGTCTATTTAAATTCCATTCTAGAGAGTATACTTTTTAGAGCAAAAGAAAATTTAAAAGAAATTGAGTATAGCGATTTAAGTCAACCATTCCAAGAATTTTATATAAATGTAAAAAACATTGCAGAAATGAAGTTAAAGTCAGATTTTTTTGAAAATTGTGAAGTTATAAATAACATTGTCTTTCCCGCAGTACCTCGTAAAAAGACTGAATTAGTTGAAGAAAAAACAAAGATAACTAAGGCTCGAGATACTTTAAAAGAAATGCTAAAAATTACAACTGATTTTAAAGATATCGCACTTACAGATAAGGAAAGTTTAGCAAAAGGTACACTTGCAAAAGGTTTGTTAAACATGGTTAGAGATTATAATAAAAAATATAATGACATGAAAAACATTGTAGACGGACTGGATTTTGCCGACCTTGAAAGACTTACCAAACAACTATTAAATGACAATCAAATTCTTGAAAACTTGCAAAAAAGTTATGACTATATTTTTATTGACGAGTACCAGGATACTAATATTTTACAAGAGTCAATTATTAAACCAATTTCTGAGAAAGGGTATTTTGTCGCTGTTGGAGATATTAAGCAGGGTATATATGGTTTTAGAAATGCTAGCATGGAAATAATGCAAAAAGATATCCAAAATTTTTCTGAGAGTCAAGATAGTCAAGCACTATTTTTAACAGGGAATTTTAGGTCAGACAAGAGAGTTCTTGATTTTATAAATATAGTATTTAACAAGATAATGACAAATGAAAGTGTTGGAATAGATTACATGGGTAAAAATCAACTCAAAGGTCTTATGAATTTTGAAAAAACATCTTTGCCATCGGTTAGTGTAGATTTAATCATAAAAGAAGATAAGGAGGTTTTTGTACCAACAAAAATCTATAGTGTAAAAGAAGATGACATTGATAATAGTTACAAATATAAATATGAAGTGTACACCCTTGCACATAGAATTGAGGAAATTTTACAATGCCAAATTTATGATGCAAAAAAGGAACAATTTAGGAAGGTTGTGCCCAGTGATATAGCAATACTCTATCGTTCTCGAGATAAAGCCATGAAAGAGGCTGTGCGGTTTTTACAAGAGAAAGGATTCCCAGTTTTTGCAGATTTAAAACAGGACTTAACAAACGATGGACAAGTTCAGATATTATTAAGTTTAATTAAAATATCTATTAATTTTAAAGATGACATATCTCTTATCAGCGTGCTAGGCTCATGGTTTGGCGGTTTTACATTTGAGGAATTGGCTAATATGCGGATTGCTAATCCAAAAATGTATTTTTGGGAAATAATAGATAATGATTCTAGTGAAAAAACATTAAAATTTAAAGAGATTCTGCAAAATTTTAAATTTGATTGTCAAACTCTAGGACTTACTAAGGCTTTTGATAAATTGTTTAATCTAACCAATTACAACTTATATATAGGGGGATTGCCAGACAAAAATACAAAATTTTTCCACTTGCAAGAGTTTTTTAAATTAATTTCTCAAAATAATTTTGACTATAACCCGTCTGCGCTTATTAGTTACATAGACAACTTGGACTCGTCAAGTTCAACACTGTCAACCTCAACGAATGCTATTACCATAACTACAATTCACGCAACAAAAGGTCTAGAGTATCCTATTGTAATTTTAGCGGGAGCAGGAGAAAAACTAAGCAAGGTTTATAAAAAACCTTATATTATTTCTTCAAACTTCGGTCTTGGCACTTATTTGTATAATTATAGAGATAATCTCAGACTTGTGTCTCCACCTTTTTTGGCAGGCAGGTATTATAAAAAGAGGAGAGAGTTTATTGACGAACTTATGATTTTTTATGTGGCATTGACTCGTGCTCAAAATCATTTATATATAATAGGAACAACAACAGAAGAAAACCTTTCTCAAGTAAAAGACTTGTATGCTTGTGATAGTTATTTAGATTTTCTACTTTATAGTCATGGTGAAAATTTTCAGAAACAACTTTTAGGTCAGATGGAAATTAAAACTGAAAATTACAGATATTCAATAATAGACAAAGTGGAGGAGATAGATTATTCTCATGTTCAAGAGGAACAAGATTTTAATATTACATTAACTCAAAATATTGATGAAATAAAAAAATATATTGACTTTAAATATAAAGACAGTTCATTTTGTAAAATAAACTATAAGAATTCTGTATCAGGAATACTTAATCTAGAAAATGATATTGTACCGAAATTTGAATATCAATGGAATGACAATTCGAGACAACTAGCAATAAATCGCGGTAATGCATATCACCAAGCATTAAAATATATTGACTTCGAGAGTATCAGTGACGAAAAAAGTCTACACGAAAGTTTAATTGCTATAAAAGATTTTTTAGATGATGGTTACTACGATTTGATTGATGAAAGTTTACTTTTAAAAGATATTATGCTTTTAAAAAGTGTTGTCAAAGGAAAAGTTTATAAAGAGCGCGAATTTATCATGAGTGCAAAACTAAACGAAGTGTTAAACATAGATAGTGATAATGATATCATTATTCAAGGTATTATTGATTTATTTTCGCTAGGAGAAAAAAATATTCTTATTGATTATAAATATTCGTCAATAAAAGATGAAGAAAAATTATTACACCATTACCAAAAACAATTGGATCTTTATGCAACAGCAATAGAAAAGGCATTTGATATTGAACTTGATGAAATTTATCTGCTGTCTCTTGGAAATGCAAAACTGATAGTATATCAAAGAAAATAGTAAAATCATAGTTTATGAAGGTGAAACATATGAAATTTTTATTTTTCGACATAGAGTGTTCAAATGGACATGATATATGCTCATTTGGATATTGTCTTACAGATGACAAATTTAAGATTATAAAAAAAGAGGATATTGTTATTAATCCTGAGAGCAGAATTGTGTTATCTAAAAAGGGAGAAGAAGCAAAGATTCATCTAGCATATAGCCAAGAATACTTCAACAAACAAAATCCTTTTGATTTTTATTATCCAAAAATATATAAACTTCTCATGAATAAAAAGCACAGACTTTTTGGTCATAGCATTCAAAGTGACTTTAGTTATTTAAATATAGCATGTCGTCGTTATAACCTTCCAATCATGGAACTGCAAGGTTATGATACACAAAAATTACATCATATTATTTACAAGACACAACATATTGAGTCTCTTGAAAAGATAGCACAAGAACTTGACATAGAGAAAGATTTCATTTTTCATAAAAGTAGCGAGGACGCTCATGCTACCATGTTGATTACAAAACGTATTTTTGAAGATAATGATATGGATATAAATATTTTAGACAGTAAATATAAAGAATGTATTGTAAAGAATAATGTAAATTCAGGAGATTATAAAAATAAAAATTTGCATTACGACGAAATAAAATTAAATAAATAAAATTTAATTAAATCTGTCAAATATTAAAATAACAACATTAAAATAAAAAACTTTATAAAAATAAGTTAAAAATAAAAGCAAAAATTCAAAAAAAGTAAAAAATTGTATTTTTTAATAATTTATAAATTATATTGTTAAAAGTTTAAATAACAATTAAATATTTAAATATTTTAATTAATAAAAAATAGTCGAAATTAAAATATTTCATTTTATTTCGGCTATTTTTAATATTATTTTTTATTTTCTTTCAATTTGTATTTTTTTGAATTTTTATTTGTATTTTTTACAATTATTTCTGAACTGCTTGCATTATCATTTTCAATATTTCTTACAGGTGTTTCTTTTATTGATTTATCTGAAGATTCCATATTACTTGATTTTTCATTAGGTTCTGTGTTTTCAGAATTAATAGATTTTTTTCTAAAATTTCTTTTCTTTATAAGTTCATAAATTACAAAGAATAGAATATATCCAACAGCAAATACTGGCGCAATTATCCAAATAGTAAGAGGGGTTCCAGAGAGTATAGGACTGTTAATGTAAAATGCGTCACCATATCCGAACACTGAAATTTCAAATGCACCAACTGTTAAATAAGCCATAAATCCTATTATCAAATTTGGCCACTTTTTGTAGTTAGGAACGAAAAATCTTAACATTAGAAGTAGTACACAAAGATATAATCCAAACGAGTGGTGTAATAGTCCAGATATTGTGTTTGGGTAAAACAGGGAAGGATTCTGCCCTATAAAGTCTGGGTAAGCCAAAGTTAATATATCTCCAACAATTGCAACATGGCAAACAAAATGCATCACAGCATTGTTCTTTTTGCCTATAAGGCAAGTAAGCGAAAGTACAAGACTGCTCATACCGCAAAATGAGTTTGGTATTATATATGTCCAACTTTGGTTTGAAATACAAATACAAATTCTATTCCAAATGATTAGTGCAAGAAGTATCCCTGCGACTACCTTTACAATTATATTTTGCACTTTTTCTTCTCGAGCATAAATTTTTATTAGCGTTAAAGTTATAACTGCAAATACGAGAAAAACTGCAAGATAAGTAAGATGTTCCCATCCGAAAACCTGTGGATTCATAATATTTTTCCTTTTATTTTTAATACTATTAATTTAAACAAAAATAGAACAAAAGTCAATTAAATTTTACAGTTTATTATTTTTTTTGATAAATAATGCAAGTTTGTTTGCTGTTTTTGGCTTTACTTCTAATGACTTTAATTTCTTAATTGGGCTTTATTTGTCTTTATAATAATCATCTAATAGATTTTTTTGTTTAATTTGACGGATATTATCTGTTATTTCTTCAACTGTTTTATAAATGTTTACAATTTCTTGGGATTGACTGCTCCATTTTTTATTCTCATGGACAATGTCCCAAATATCTTCTGTAAAATTCTTTGCCTGCAAATATCCAGCCTCAGAAAAAAGATTATGGTACAATCTTTCAAGAATGTCGAAATCTATAGACAGAAGTTTGTCAACACTTTGTGCAAGCCTATCAAAATTATCATGTCCTATGAAGTCACGATAGGCATTTGGATTTTGCTCCATTCTATATTTTTTTAAATCGTCAATATTTTCCTCAATAAAGTTTTTTAGAAGAGGAAAGCCTAAAGAATAAGTGCAGAGAGTTTCTTGTTCATTTGCAAAAGAAAAGTTTAAGTTATGATTTTTAAAAACCTGATATATTTTTTCTGCCAAATAATCATTAATGACTTCATTAAGAAATCTGCATGTTCCAAGAGAAGAACTTGTATGTTCAATATTATATAAAATATTTTCAGCAACAGCATCTGTGTCAAGTTCAGACTCTTTTGTGCTCGAGAAGTATGTCTCGAAACCAGTTTTATATGCAATTTTATCTTGCGTTTCATACAAAACATCAAGTTCGCATAAATGATTTATCTCATGAATCAAGGTCTTGTTTGTCATATTCAATGCTGTTCCGCACACGCATAAATACTTGTTTCCCTTTGCTGTTGGCTCTAAAGAAACAAACCCACACGTATTGCTGGTGTCAAAAACAAATTCATAAAGGCATCTAATAACATCATTCATATTTGTGAAATGATAATCATTAAGTGTTGCTCTTGCGTCTACTAAACTTGGACATGACTCAAATTGAGATTTTATTTGATTTAACTGTATATTTTTATGTTGAGTCAAAAGTTGCTTATCACCAAAAATATTATTAATTTCTTCGTTTTGGTTACAATTTTCTATTTTGTCTTTAAATTCTATATTTAGATTTTTTATTAAGTCCAAATATTTTAAAGTGGCTCTAAAACTTAATTGTTTGTTTGGATCTTGATAATACTCTAAAAAATTAAAAAATATAAATGGATCAATATTTGATATCCTTTGTTCTAGTCCATGCTTCTTTAGAGTGGATTTAAGTAAATTATTCAACTCAGTTTCTTTAAAGTTATTTATTTCAACAAATGAATTTTTGTTGTCCTGTGGAAATTTTTTCAATTTGCTATCGATTTCTTCTTGAGCAGTGCTATATTGATGTTCAAAATTATCATTCCAGTCCTTTAGAAGAGAATCTATAAATGTTTTTAAAGCAATCAAGTTTTGTTTGTCAGAAGTGAATTTTTCATGATATTCAGACTTAAATTCATTGCCGTTGTTTAGTAGAGACAAAAAGTCCATGATATAAAATCCGTCTCCGTATTGTAAGTCTTGCAATACCTTTTCTAAGAAGGACTTTGGATTGAGTTGAATTTCTGTTATGTAATTAGGGTCAATAAAGAGTTCATGTTTGTTTAAAAAACTTTTTGTGAGAGGAAGAAGTTGGGTGTTAATTAAATAGTACTCAATGTTTTGATAGGTTGAACGAGTATAATGGACATCATCAAGGAAAAGGAAAATCGTGTTGTCTATTCTATCTGTTATTCTGCGTCTATATTCCTCGCCATAAAATTCGACAAAACAATCTATAATTTGATCCTTTTTATTTTCAATTGGATTGTAAATATTTATTCCATCCAATTTAAATTCAAGCATTTTTCACCTCTTCCACTATTCTTTTAAGTTCCAGATAATTGTGCGGAAAACTGTTCTTCCCACTATAAATGAAATTTTTTCCATTTTCATCTATTATTATCTCGTAATTTTCTCCATCAATGTTTGAAGTATTAACATAAGAATTTTGCCATGCCGACACTAGAATGCAAATCTTTTCTGTTATTTCGGGAATGTTTAAATTCTTTTTTATACCATTAAAAGTAAGCAAATTTTTCTTTTCGTCAATACAGATTTTTGTTTGTTGATTAAAATTATAAATTTTAATGGTGATTTTCATATTGTCTCCTTATTTAATTATACAAAAGATGAACAACTTTGTCAACATTAAGAGTTTAATATAATTTTAACTAGAGCACATATTATTAACTGATGACTGAAAGTAAAAGAATTTTCTGTTTATAATTTGAAAAATTTGAGAAAAGTGTTGACAATGGGGGAGTAAATATGTATAATTTAAAGTGCAAATAAATTCAATATTAAATATCTTGCAAAACAAAGTCATTATATGGTAAAGAGTATGAATTTATTGTATGTAATATAGGATTGTAGCTCAGTCGGTTAGAGCACTACCCTGATAAGGTGAATTTGACCACTTTGAGCACGCCAACGAGAGTTGCTAAACTCGTTAAAACAAACCATATAGAGATGTAGCTCAGCCGGTTAGAGCACCACCCTGATAAGGTGGGGGTCGGTGGTTCGAGTCCACTCAAGCCAACCAGATTTGAGAGCAAATTTTGCTCTCATTTTTCATACAAAAAATCGCTATACCTCTCATAAATAAAGAGATATAGCGATTTCTATTTTTTCTATTTCAATATAAATTATTGAATTTTTAAAATTTTTTTGTTTGGTCAATTTTTGTCAAAAAACGCCTTAAAACTGCCTAAAACTGATACGTTTGCTGTCAATTGCTGTCAATTGTTGTCAAATTACATCTCAAAATCTTTTTGTCTTTTTTTCTTCTCTCTTTCCTTTTTCCATTGTAAATATTCTTCTAGTTCATTTTCATCTATTTCTTGTTTATTTATATTGTTTTTATCTATGTTTTTATTAAAGGGATATTGATTGTTTATAATATCAGTTGCTTTTTGAAAATAACTCTTATCAACTGAATTATATGTTGTAATTGTTGTCTTGACTGATTTATGTCCGAGTAATGCTTGTATAACCTTTGGATTTTGTTCAGCTTCAAAAAGCATATTAGAATATGTGTGTCTTAAAGTATGAAAGTGTATTCCAAATTTATCAAGTCCATATTTTTTAAGGAATCTATAAAAAATCTTTTTCGTTCCAGAGTATGTTCTAACACTTCCATCTTTATTTGCAAAAACCAAGCTATTTTTATCTATCAAATTTATGTTGTGTAAATCCCCATTAAGTTCTTGTTCAATCTTATAACCTTTAAGTGCAGAAATTAATATCTCTGGCATAGGAACTGTTCTTACTGAGCAACTAGTTTTTGTATCACTGATAACAGTTACACGTTCTGATATTTTACCATTTTTATCAAATTTAGGGATAGTGGTAATCGCTTTTTCAACACTAATAGTTTTTTTGTTAAAATCAATATTTTCCCAAGTTAGTGCCAATGCTTCACCAGTGCGAAGTCCAGCGAACATCATAACAAAGCAAAGTGGTTTTAAAAATTTATGATTATTTAAACTATCTATAAATTTTGTTCTAATCTCTTGTGGAATTGCTTTATATTTGTTTTCACTATCGTATATTTTCCTTTCTTTACTTTTAATTTTAACTTTTTGTATTGGGTTTGTTAGCATAAATTGATTATCAACAGCATATTCAAAAAATTGTCTAAGTAAAAATTTGGTTTTCTTAACATAGTCCAAACTTAAATTTTCTTCTAACATTTCATTTAACATTTTTTGAATTGTTAAAGATGAAATTTCTTGCAATTTCATATTACCAATTCTCGGCTCAATATATTTTTTAAATTTAATCAAATTATTTTCAAATGTTCGGGGCGTAACTTGAATTTTTTTAAATACAAACAACCACTCACTCATAAGCTCTGACAGGTTATGACTTTCAACATAATTAAAATTATTGCTTTCAATTCGTTTTGTCAGTTCTGCCAATTTTTTTGTTATTTCCATTCTCGTTTTTCCATAGACAGTTTTTCTAATTATTTTTCCATTTGTATCATAACCAACTGTTGCTGTTCCTGCCCATCGTCCGTCTTTTCTTTGATAAATGCTACCTTCATTGTTAGCACGTCTTGTTTTTGTAATTGTTCGATTTCGTTTAGCCATTTTTCACCTCGCTTTTATTATTGTTAAGTGTTAGCCAAGTAACAAAATTGAGCACACTTACAACTTGTCTTTTACCGACTTTTGTTGTTGGAAAATCTTTACTTCTAAGTAATGTTCTAACATTATCTCTACCAAGCCCAGTAATTTTAATTAAGTCGTCACAGTCTAAAAAATCTTTACCATATTTCAAAGAAATTCTATTCACTTCATTTTGTATTAAGTCATTTATGTTAATGTTTATATTGTTCATTTATCCCTCCAAATAAAACTAAAATTTATTTCTATTACACGAAGTGCGAGAGAAAGCGCTTGCATTTTCGCACGCACGACCAAGTAACATCAGTTAAAGATAAAAACTTGATTTGCAAACTTGTATGCATTTGCGTGAGCAAATATCTTTAATTGATATATCTAAATAAAAATTTTCTATTAACCTCTCTATTTCTAATCTCTATTTCTACATTTTAAACTGTGATTTAATCACAAAAAAGAAGAAGTGGGCATCACACTTGCTTAAAATAAAGGAAGTGGGTTTGAGTCAAAAATGTAACATAATAAAAAGTCTTATTTTATAAGGCTTTTTGTTACTTTTTTGTATTCAAAGCGTTTCTTCCGCTTATCCTGTAT
>CALVOK010000017.1 GCA_944350275.1 uncultured Clostridia bacterium
TCCCATAACATAAGTTAGTAAGTGCCGTTGTAGACTACAACGTTGATAGGTCGGAGGTGTAAGTACAGCAATGTATTCAGCTGACCGATACTAATAGCACGAGGGCTTAATCACGGAAAACTTAGCAAATAGTTTTCATTCTGTTCTATTATGTAGTTGTCAGGGTTTTATAAACAACCTTTAATCACTATCTATAAAATAATGGTAAATTTGTTGACATTATCAAAGGTATGTGATAAAATAAATTTAGATAATTTCAGACGGAAGTTTGTGATTATACCATAACCAGTGGCGATAGAGAAAAGGATCCACCTGTACACATCCCGAACACAGAAGTTAAGCTTTTCATCGTCGAAGATACTTGGCTGGTGACGGCCCGGGAAAATAGAACACTGCTGGTTTACCATTAAAGTAGGTGCAAGAGCCTACTTTTTTGTTTTATAAAATCTTATGATTAAATGAGTATCAGCAGTGTTCTGCACACTATCGTGTGCGTTTTGCTAAACGCAAAACATTTTCCCGGGCGAGCCGGGGAAATATGCTTGCTTTATAGGAATCATAAGGATGCGAGTATGCGTAAACTAAGAATACTGCTGGTTTATGATTAGACCAACCTCATGCGGTTGGTCTTTTGTATTTATTTTAGTGTTCCATTTTCTCGGGCAAGCCGAGAAAATATGCTTGCTTTATAGAAATCATAGAGTATAAGTTAAAATAATTAGTTAATGTAGACACTGTACAAAAAAGCATAAGTTTTTAAATAGTCGTGCAACATTTGGTTGCCACTGCTATTTTTAATTAAAGTAGGTGCATGAGCCTACTTTTTTGTTGCAAATAATTTGTAATTTTATTTTTAAAAATTCTTTACAGGGTATTCTATTTATGATATAATCTCTAAAAGGAGAAATATATGAGTAAACATGATGGGAAATTATACTATATACGGGAAGAAGATTTGAAATTACTTAAAAGCAATCCAAAAGAATTTTGGGATGGTGTAACTATAATATATGATAAGGCTTTTCGTGGTTTGACTGATTTGGAATCTATAATAATTCCAAATAGTGTTACAGAAATATATCAAAGAGTTTTCTCTAGATGCAAAAATTTAAAAAAGATAGTTTTACCAAACAAATTGGAATTTATAGGGAGATATTCTTTGCCTTGTGAAGTTGATATAGGTATAGGGGATCAAACCGCCCATTTCAAATCCCCATTTTTTGATTTATCTATGCAAATAAATTATCAATTAAAAAATTTGACGAATACAAACAATGCTAACAATTATTTAGACAAAATTGCTTCTTTAATTAATAATTATGTAAACGTTAAACATTTTGAACAAAGCGATCTTGATAAATTGGATATGTCAAATTGGCTGAAATTGAAAGAAAATTATTTGGATAAATATAGCAGTTTTAAATTTTACAGTGATTTAGAAAATCATAATTCAAGATATTATGATGAGGAGGATATTGAAAGAATTACAGATGAACTGACCTTTTTATCAGAATTTGCAAGAGCAATTGGATTATTTGATGGGGAAACTACTTATGACATTGAGGATAGCAACGGGAATTTGCATAAGATAAAGGCTAGTGCTCTCGCTTATAGATTTTTAGATAAATTTTTCAAACATTTTGTACTTGGCAGTGTTGTTCCAAGATTGAGTATTGCAAATCGTGGAAGTATTAATAAGGACTTTTTGATATTTATTAATAAAAATGCGGATAGAATTTTAAAAGTAGCAGAAACTGAAAGAGAAATTCTCTCTGGCATAGAAGAAATGTTTGCGGTAGATGTTAAAGAGGATACAAGCGATATGGTTTTAGATTGTAAAAATAACTATAGTCAGGAAGAAAGTAAAGATACCGAACGTGAATAGATAAAGGTAGGCTCATGAGCCTACTTTTTTGTTTATATAAGATTGACCTAGTATCAGACTTAAAAAATATGCTCGCGTCATAGAAACTATGATGGCGCGAGCATATAAACTAAGAACATTGCTATTTTGCTTATTTTCTATCCTTTAAACATTTTTCTTTTAGTGTCAACTTTTTGTTTTTACAATCAAGTTCACACTCTATACCATATGGGATGATTGTGATTGGTCTTGCATGACCGAAGTTGACATTGTATAAAATAGGCAGGTCTGGTCGCAAGTTTCCAATCACTCTCTTTAATACTTCTTTATATTCTTTATAGTATTTTTCGTCTTGTGGTTTACCTACAATCATTCCATTTATATTTTCAATTATGCCATAATCCGCCAAAGTCAAAAGCATTTTTTCAAAACACTTTGGAGTAGGTTTAACTTCGACTGTTTCAATAAATAAAATTTTATCTTTCCACACTTCTTTTTGTGGAAATAAATCATATTTGTCCGCTAAAATTTTTGCGTTTGCTCCTAATTTGTGGTCACCGTCATACCATTCATCTTCAAAATATCCAAGCATTACAGAAATTATTTCCAAATTTCCGCCCAAAAGTTTCCCTTTCACTATGCCTTTCCCTTGTAAAAGTTCATATCCTTTTGTGTCTTTCTTCAACCTTTTTATTTTATTGATATTCTTTTCGTCCCAAGGTAAGAAATCATCACACCAATATTCACTTGATTTAATTTCATAGTTATCTTTGTTGTCAAAAAGAATGTCTAAAACCGCATTTTTCTCATAGTCAAACATTTTGCCATACTCACCAAAGTTGCACATTATGTTCGGTCCGTAAAAAGATACAATTCCTGCTTTGTATAACATAAAATGATTTGTTGTCGAGTCCGAAAAACCCATAAAAATTTTTGGATTATTCTTGACAACATCAAAATCAATGTATGGAAGCAAGCGATACGTTTCTTCTCCACCAATTGCACAGATTATTGCCTTAATTGACTTATCTTTAAAGGCATCCATCATATCTTTTGCTCTCGTTTCAGGGTGCGCGAATAAATAGGTTGAACCTTTTAAAGCATTTGGCATAGCAACAACTTGCAATCCAAATTCTTCTTCAAGCCTTTTCTTTCCTAAATAGTATTTATGAATAAACTGCTTATCACCAATCATACCACTCGACAAACTGACGATTGCGACTTTATCACCTTTTTTCAATTTTTCTGGTTTAATCATAATTTTTCTCCTTTAATTCTTTTTGCAAATATATAGCATATGACTACTATATCCTTGGTGGTCAAGGCGTTCGCAAGTGGCGAGATGTAATTTATATAATAGTTCAAAGTCCTCGTCTGACATCTTGCCGTCATCAATATAGTCTCTCATCATAGGTGCAAGACCATCAGTTGCTACATTTTTCAAAAATGTTGTGTTTGTTTTTTCAAATTGTCTTGCAAAATCTTCTATAAAGAACGAACCAAAAATTTCTTCTGGAATATCTTTAATGCTTCCATCTTTATTAAGTGCGTACGCAAGATTTTTTAGACCACCTTTTCTCACTCCATAAGCCCATATGATAGAGGAGTGGGTGAGATAAGCAAACATACAAACTCCTTTCTGTTTGCACACTCTAATTGTTTCAGAAATTGCTCTGTCTTTATCCTTTTTGTTAAATAGGTGATACATAGGACCTAAACAAAGCACCAAATCAAAAGAATTATCCTCGAATTGTAAGTTGAGTGCGTCACCCTGATAACTTTTAAGGTTGTTAAGCCCTTTTGCATTTTCTCTTAATACTTTTAAATTGTTTTCTACAAGTTCGACAGCGGTTACATCATAACCCATTTTTGCGAGTGCGATTGAATATCTCCCTGTTCCTGCACCGATTTCAAGAATTTTACTACCTTTTTTAAGGTATTTTTGTATATAGAGCATAGTTGTTCTAAACTCAAAAGACTGAGATTTTCTGTTAAATCTTTCATCTTCTTGATAATTATTATATTTATCTTCAATAATATTTTTATATTTGTTTGTGTATTTCATATTTCCTCCTTTTATTTGCATAAAACATCTTCGTTTGTGTGAACAGTTTCTTTTTCATGTCCGCAGAAAATTTCCGCTGGCTTTGGCCCAATGATTTTTGCTTGGTCGCCGTTTATCCACAAACTTGTCTCTTCTGGCAAGCAAATCAATTTAAAGCCCTGTTTAAGCAATTTTTCCACTCTTTTTTGTGTGTTTGCCTGTTGCTCTGGCAATTTTTTATAGTGCGGAAGTATACTATAACCATTGAGCATATTAAAGCCCTTTGTATCCTTCAAACCAACCAAATTTTCATCACCACAAGACTTGATGTCAAGTTCATCTTTAAGACAAGTGTCAATACATTCGCTGAAAATGAGAGAACCTGCACTTGAACCCATAACTAAACCGCCATTTTTGATATATTTTTTCAAGTTCTCAAATGCTGGCGTTTCTTTTAAGTATTTTAATAGTTTATATGTGTTTCCACCACCTATGAAAACACCGCTAACATTTCTTAACTTTTCTTTTGTGATTTGTTTAGCGTCGGTAATAAGGTCAACATCGGTTATACCATAAGGTGTCATTTCACTTTTAAACCAATGGATACATTCTCCACAAGGGCCATTGTTCCAAGCAAGCGGAATATACATAACTCTTCCGCCATTCACTTCTTTTGCAAAAAGTTCATAACTTTCCTTAACATCTTCGCCACTTCCACCACCATTTAAAATCAATCTCATAATTTCTCTCCTTTTATAATTTTCTATAAATTTCGTGTTTAAAATATCTTATTGGTTCAAGTTCTTCTACAAACTCAAATTTGCCATTCATTGCAGAGATAATTTCTTCTCTTTTGTGCGAAATGAAATTTCTTGAATAAACTTCGCCATTGTAAGTCACAGAATGGACATTGTCTTTGCCAAAACCGTAAACCAGGAATAAATATCCGCCACTTTTCAATACTTCGCTCATTTTTTCAAAGCACAGCGAAAGTTGTTCGTTTTCAAGATGAACAATTCCTGCAATGCAGACAATACCGTCAAAATTGCCTAAGTCCTTATATGATTTTAACATATCTTTTTTATAAAATTTAATTTCTGGATTTCTTTCTCGCGCAATTTTAAGTTCGCCTTCGCTTAAATCGGCACCGATTACATTTGCACCTAATTTGTGAAGCCTCATACTTTCATAACCAGCCCCGCAACACAAATCTAAAACTCTTGGGCTTTTGGGAAGATATGATAAAAACCTTTTTAAATAAGGCAAAAGTTCGTCATTATCATACCAATTGCTTGCCCAAAGTTCAGCCGAGTCATCATAATAATTAATTAAACTTTTCATATTTCCTCCTTCTATAATTTTATTTCCTCATCTAAAATTGAATAGTTTGCAACATCATGACGAGAATGAAAATTGTTTTCGCCTGCCTTACGGGCTATTCCTTCAAAAGTCATTCCGCACCTTTTCATAACTGCTCCACTTTTTGTATTTGCAACATCATGAATGGCTCTGATTCGTTTTGCAAGATTGTTTCTTTTTATAAATTTAAAAGAGGCTTTTAAACATTCGGTCATATACCCCTTGCCTTGATAGTTTTTGTTGAGAGTATAACCAACCGAAACAATTCCTCCCGCTTTTAGTGAGTGCAGACTTAAATTGATTGAGCCAATAACTTTTTTAGCGTCTTTTAGTTCAATTGCAAAATCTCCAAGTTTATCATTCTCTTTGTATTTTTCCATCAAATATTTAATTCTTTCTTTTGCTTCCTTTTTTGTTTTATAAGTTGGAAAAACTAAAAATTTTGTGACCTCTTCATCGCTTGCATATTCAAACAAATCCAAATAATCTTTGCTTTCCCATTCTCTCACAATTAACCTTTCGGTTTCGTATTTTATTTTCATTTTCCCTCCTTTATAATTCAATTTCATAATAGTCATCAGAAATTAAACTTTCTGAATGAGCGATAAGTTTTCCGCCATTTTTAATTATTACTTTCTTTGAACCGATATTTTCTGTATAACAGCCGATTCGTACATATTTCATTCCTCTTTCGCGACAGATGTTCAAAATCATCTTTAAGCCCTGTGATGCGTAACCCTTTCTTCTCTCACTTGGGCGAATACTATAACCAATATGTCCAGCGAAGTTATCATCTAGTGATTTTGTTAGGTTAAATCTCAGATTAAACGAACCAACAAGTTTGTTGTCGCCTTTTCTTATAAGCATATATGTTAAACCTGGAGACTTTTCTTGATTGTAACTTGCAAATTTCAAGTTTTTCATCTCTTGAAGTTTTTTATACATTTCTTGAAAATTTTTGCAAGATGTTGCTCCGCTTAAACCATTGATAACACTGCCATTTCTGACAAATTCATTTATATAATCCACAATATCATTTTCATCTTTCAGTTCAATTTCTTTTAAATATAATTCTTCCATTTTTCACTCCTTTATAACACCACATTTTGCGTCATTTATATAAGTTAGATATTTCTCTTTATTCAATTCCATTTTAATGTGGGTTTTGGTTTGTTCAGTTTCTTCAAAGCCAAGTTTAAAATACAGATTTTTAACAGGATTTGTTTTAAAGCATTGAATATGAATTTCGTTCTTTAAATGCTCTTTTATGGCATTTTTCAAAATTTCTGTTCCAACACCTTTTCCCTGATATTCAGGTTCGATGATGATAGTTACAATCACATATTCATTTCCGCATAATTTATCATCAAAATATCCAATATCTTTCCCATCAAGAACAATAATTTTAATTCTATCTCTTTGGGCTTTAATGTAGTTGTCAAAAAATTCGTGTTGTTTTTCATCGTCCCACAAGCCCCAAAAATATTTAACATATTCTTGAAAAGCCTGCTTTTTTAAATCATAAATAAGATTGTAATCATTGTCATTATAATTTCTAAATGTGTATTTCATAATAGTTCTCCTTTTATTTTATCAAAATTTTACTTTTAAGCATAACATTTAACAAAAAAGCACCAATCTTTTTGCGATTGGTGCTCACATTCTTGCTGTCTGTTTATATATCCTCACTATCTTTTCTAATCTATGCTTTGTCCTATCTTTTTATTTAGTAGATTTTTTTAATAGATTTTTTGATATATATTTAAACAATCATACTGGCACCAATGCAAAAATAATATCCGCAATCAAACGCTGATACGCCGTGATTTTTAATTTGCATAGGTGTCCAAATTCTCATTGTTTGCTCCTTTACAGATTTGAGTATAACATAAATAAAATCAAATTGCAAGATTATATTTAAAAAATTTTTATTTTTTATTTATAGTTTTAATTTATGTTAAAACTGAAATAATTATAAAGATTTTTTGCTATTTTAAATTCTTGTATGATATAATACAAAAAGTTACATATAGTAAGATGTAAAGAAAGCAGTAAACTTGACGAGACAGTAAAGTAATCTATTTTAAAACCATAAAAATTAGGTACTTGAAATTCTTGACTAAGAGGATAATAAAGGAAAAACTTTTGTAAATTGTGAGGTACTATGAATAAATATAAATTTGATGCAATTTTTTGGGATATTGACGACACATTGCTAGATTTTGAAAGTGAAGAAAATTATTCTTTCAAAAAGTGTTTTTCTATGTTTGGTTTAGGTGAGGCAAGTGAAGATTTGGTTGAAAGTTACAAACAAATTAATAAAAAATATTGGAGTTTTCTTTCTTTAGGGGAAATGACAAAGGAGGAAATATTAGTCGAACGTTTCAATGAATTCTTTAAAAAATATAATATGCATGTGGACAGCAAGGCATTTAATTATGCATATTTAACTAATCTTGGTATTAAGATAAGATTTAATGATAATTCATATGCAATTTTAAAAGATCTCAAAAATAAAATTAAACAATATGCTTTAACTGATGGAACAATGTTGCACAAGAAAAATCAATTAAAAAACGCAAAACTCTATGAAGTTTTGGATGGTATTTTTATTTCAGAAGAGATAGGCTCTTGTAAACCTAATAAAGATTTTTTTGATTATGTACTTAATAGTATACCAAAATTTGACCTAGATAGAATTTTAATTGTAGGAGATGGACTTAAAACAGATATATTAGGTGGTAATAATGCTGGAATAAAAACTTGCTATTTCAATCCACGACATAAAAAGGTAAATGAAAATGTAAAAATAGATTATCAAATTGATTCACTAAATAAAATTTATGATATATTAAATGGAAATTAAGACAAGGTATTATTCTTTGTCTTTTGTTTTGTCAACTTTACGAAAAAATATCAGTATAATGTGTTAGAGGAGTTTATGGTTGGTTTTATCCTTGCACAGATACTAGGATTTATTGCACTTATTTTAGTTTGCATTTCCTATTCTTTCAACAGCAAAAAGAACTTTCTTGCCTATCAAATACTCGCAAACATTTTTTATTCAGCATCATTTCTCAGTTTAGGGGTGTTTGTCGGAGGACTGAATACAATAATATCAATTATTAGGGTGGCGGTACTTTACATATATGAGAAAAAAGATAAAAGTCCACCTATTTGGTTATTTACACTTTTTTCTTTGCTTTATCTTTACTCAGGCAATATCCTTTACCAATCACAACTGGACATAATGGCGGTGATTGCATATGAAATTTTTAACATTGCAATGTTTTTAAGGTATATTGAACTCACAAGATACATGATGGTGTTTCCTAATTGTATTATTGTAGTTTATAATATTTTAAGTCAAACCTATACAAATGCAATCTTAGACTTTGTGGAAATAGTTGTTTTGGTCTCTATGATTGTACGATTTTCTTGGATAAGGCAGAACAGAAGAATTAGATATTTATTATAATTAAAATAATTTTTATTAAAAAATCAAAAAATATTTTATTTTTTTGCTTATTTTTAGATTTTTTTCACTAATTTTGTCGATTGCTAATATTTTTTAATATTTTTCTCATGCTAAAAGGGTGAGGAGGTATTATGAAAAAAATTGTATCTTTTATATTGGCAATAATTCTTTTGTTAGGGGTTTGCTCAGTTGCTGGCGGAGTTGTTATACAAAAAGTTGCTTCCGCGGAAAGTACTTTTCGTGAGGTGCAAATTGCAGAGAATAACAATGAGAGTATTATGCAAATATCATCGGACAATGGACATAAGATAGGTAGTGCAGGTGTTAAAAAATTTACAAGTCAAGTTAGCATAGATGAAGATGCTACAGATAATGACTATAAAGTTTCAGCGGATGAAAATAAAAGGGCTGATAACCTGTATGATGCAGGTGCAAACAATAGAGAAGAAAATTTAATTACAAAAACAAGTAAAGGTATAAAGAAAAGAGTGCTAAGTGATGAAAACATGGCTGAGGCTATGGAACTTTGCGTTATTGGAAATGCTTTTAAAAGTGTTAGCCCTGACTCTGCAAAGGTCACTGCAGTAATTGAAACACTAGATAGTGATATGGTTAAATCTAAAGACACAAACTTTGAAATTTTTGAAAAGGTATTGCAGGCATTAAAGGATAAAGGTCTAGCCGAAGAGGGTTTTGTGCTTGATAGTTATACATCTTATCCAAGTTATGATTATAGTTCTGGAAAGAGTTTAGTTGGATATTATACAATATCAACTTTTACTTTTGATGTTGACAATCTTGAAAATTTAAAACAGTATATTGATACGGCGGTGGATTCTGGAGCAACAAGTATACGCAATATTAATTATCAACTGTCTAATATGGATGAGGTATATCAGGAAGTGCTTATGCTGGCTATAGAAAATGCTAAAGATAAAGCAGAAAGAATTTGCGGATGTGAGGTGGCAATTAAAAGTGTGAAAGAAGAATATGTTTATTCTTGCACCTCGCTTTATAGAACTTATACAGAAAATATCACCAATGCTCTTATGGGTTGTATTGACATAGAGGCAAGAGTGTCTGTGGAGTTTGAATAAATTCTCTCTTAAGAACATGATAGACGACAAGGCTAAGATAATCTTAGCCTTTTTTACAATTGTTACAAAATTTTATTGTTTTTAACAAATTAAGACAAAATTCCTTTATAAAAATATCTTGCAAGCATTTTATAATTAAAATGGAGTTGTTATGAAGGAAAAAATCTATCTATTTTTGCGTTTTATAATTTTTACAGTTATATTTTTTATATTGTCTCGAGCAAATATCTACGGACAAATTTATCCGTTCGCTTTTTCTATGCTTTTTGCACTGGCTTGGGCAAATCAAAAAGTCTATTTACTTGCACCAGCATATCTTGTAGGCTATCTTATAAATTATAATCAATTTTCTGATATTATAAGTGCTTTGGTGACCGTTCTAATGCTTTTAGTCCCATATTATATTCACGTTCTGCTAAAAAAACCGATGAAAAAATATGAACTTTTTATATATGCACCATTGTCTCAAGTAGCATACATAATTTTTGGGGTTTTAGGCAATCAAAGTATAGTATCTTTAGTTGGAACTATTATATTTGGTGTCGCATTTCTCTATATTTGTCTTGTAATTTTTGAGCCTTTGATAATACGAGGATTCTCTTATAAATTGACGACAGTTGAAATGACGTGTGGAGCAATAATATTAATGGCACTATCATCAGGACTTGTAAGTTGTAATATTTATGGATTTTCATTATTGAAACTTTTTGTAAGTTTATCACTACTTGTAATATCTTATTCGTCAAATGTAAGTTTAACTTTGGTTTTTGCAGGCACAATGGGGGTTGGTAGTTTGCTACCAGGGAACAATCCGCTATACATAGCACCTTTTCTTATTTGGGCACTTGCAATAATCATATTCAAAAATCAAGTAAAAGTTTTGTCTGCATTAGCACTTGTTGCAAGTGAGGTACTCAATATTTTTTATTTTGACTTGTATTATGGTTTTTCTATTGTCGAATTTATGCCTGTAGTTATCTCTTCAATTGTCTTTATATGTCTGCCAAAAATGGTTTTAAAACAATTAAATTTACTTCTTACAAAAAACAATGAAAGACTTGCAGTTAAAAATGTGGTAAATAGAAATCGCGAGTTGCTTGGCAGACGTCTTTCAAGTTTATCAGAGGTCTTTTATGACATGAATGAAGTATTTAAAAAACTCATTAAAAAGGAAATGAGCGAAGAAGAAGTTAAAGATATGCTTTATGAAGAAATAAAGGATAGTATATGTAAGGGGTGTAGCGAACAAAAACATTGCCACCGCACCTTTGGCGAGGATACAAAAAAGATATTTAAAGAACTTATCACAATAGCACTTGAAAGAGGTAAAATAACACTTCTTGACCTTCCAGGGTACCTTTCCTCAAGATGCGGAAGGTCTAGTCATCTTATTGGTGAAATAAATACATTGACAAGTCAATATAGATCATATTCAACTCTTGTAGGTAATGTTGACACAAGCAAAAAATTGATTTCTGACCAACTCAATGGAATTTCAGGAATTATGAAAAACTTAGCAGGCGAGGTTGACAATATTGTTAGTTTTGATTCTACAAGAGAGAATAAAATCATTGATGAACTTTCTTCCAATAATATAATTTGTACAGATGCCGTGGTGTACGAAAAAGGGGCTCGCTCAACTCTGGCAAGCCTTGTCGTGAGAGAAGAAGATATAAATAAATTAAAACTACCACAGGTTGTATCTAAAATATGTGGTGGTAAAATGGCAGTATATGATGTTCATCCAACAGAGAGAGTTGGACTTGTCAATGTAAACTTGAAAACGGCACCAATGTTTGACTGTGTGTTTGGGCTTGCCTTACAAGCGAAGAGCGGTTCGTCAATTTCTGGAGACAGTCACTCAATAGAAAGGTTGGACGGTGATAAATTTATGTTCGCCATCTGCGATGGTATGGGCAGTGGCGAAAGTGCAGGCGAGAAATCTCAAACAGCAGTTGGACTTGTAGAAAACTTCTATAAAGCAGGGTTTGATAATGATATAATTCTTTCCTCTGTAAATAAACTCTTGAACCTTGAAAAAGATGATATATTTTCAACAATAGATATTGTTATTGTGGATTTGAAAAATGGCATTGCTGATTTTGTTAAGATGGGGGCAGCAACATCCTATATTAGAGGAAATGATGAATGCAAAATTATAGAGTGCTCAAGTTTGCCTGTTGGAATACTCCAAGATGTTAACACAATTACGAAAAAAGTTGTCTTAAATGAGAGGGATATGATTGTGATCTGCTCAGATGGAATAAATGATGCTTTTGGTAGCGATAGCGAAATGCGAGATTATCTTTTGACAATAAAAACAGCAAATCCGCAGGAGTTTGCTGATAAAATACTAGAAAAAGCACTTGCAAACAATAATGGCTATGCAGTCGATGATATGACTTGCATTGTTGTTAAAATTTTCTAGATACACTATTTAAACTAAATGTTCGATGACCAAACTTAGTTTGGATCATTGTCCGATGTAGCGTAATTAAAATATAAATTGCATTGACCGCTCTCCCAAACTTAGTTTGGATCATTGTCCGATGTAGCGTAATTAAAATATAGGTTGCATTGACCGCTCTCCCAAACTTAGTTTGTGAACCAAATGTTGCACGACTAACCGAAAAGATATATTAAAATATAAATTTCAACTCCGCTCTCGTAAAGCAGATAATCCGCCCGCTCTTAGTGTATCACTTCGAATAAGACGGTTTTATAAAATCATCTTCAATCATCTTCGTTAGCGTCAAGTGGGCAAGTTTATAAAAACAAACCTTAAATAGAAAAAAATACTCAATATATTTTATATTTTTCTAAAGCAAAAGGTGGATAATTAACATCTTCTTCATCATCAAAATGGGCAGATTGCCCATTTTTTAATAAGTCCTTATGGACGTTGGGGGATGCTGTACAGGTCGGTAGCCCTTTTTGGTGACAAATTTTTACGAAGGACTGCAATTTGCTTGACAAAAAGGGCGGGGGGGGTAAAATAGGGTATCAAAAAAAATTTTGATACCCTATTTTTAAATCGTCTAGAACGCAGAAAAACGGTTTAACCAATAGATTTTTATCAAAAATTCA
>CALVOK010000018.1 GCA_944350275.1 uncultured Clostridia bacterium
CGTCCTCGTCAAAGGCAAGGTTTAGTCCTGACCACCTGGCTTGTTCAGTCTCTACCTCTTCGTCTGTCATATCTGCATCAAAGTTGAGTGTTGGCAGAGTCTGACTGCCCACACCTGCATTTGATATTTCTCCTGTAACTCTTGCATAGACATCAGTTGCGGTAAATGATATATTACCGCCAAAGTCAACTGAGATTTGATTTACTGCGTATATGCCTACAAGCATAAGTCCTAGCACCAGCATAAATGCTGATATCATTGAAATTAGTTTCATCTTAAGTGTCATAAATTTTACTCCTTTTAATTTATTATTTGTAATTTTTTGAAAAGTATTACAAAACTTTTTTGTTTTACCACCCCTATTGTGATTGGTGAGGCACCCAACCAAACCAAATGTTTGACGATTGTCCGATATAGTGTACTTAAATACAAGTTGTGCCGACCGCTCTCAAACCAAATGTTTGACGATTGTCCGATATAGTGTACTTAAATACAAGTTGTACCGACCGCTCTCAAACCAAATGTTTGACGATTGTCCGATATAATGTACTTAAAATACAGGCTGTACCGACCGCTCTCAAATATATTTGGTCTGTTTTCGGTTCCTCTCCCAAGCCTCCTCCGACCCCCTTGAAATTTACTCTGTAAATTTCTGCGTAACAAGGACCCCAAGGGGTGAATTAGTAAAAATATCTAGTATATGACCCTATTTTAGCATTTTAAATTTACTAAGTATTTGATGTGCCGTCACTTTGACGGCATAATCTTTAGATTTTTATAAAAAATTTGAAAAATTTATAAATTTTTGATAAAAATCTAGAGTTTTTGAGGCTTAAACACTTAAAAATTCAAATTTTGTTTAAAAATAGGGTATCAAAAATTTTTTTGATACCCTATTTTACCCCCCCCGCCCTTTTTGTCAAGCAAATTGCAGTACTTCGTAAAAATTTTTCACCAAAAAGGGCTACCGACCTGTACAGCATCCCCCAACGTCCATAAGGTCTTATTAAAAAATGGATAATCCGCCCTTCCAATTATTTTCTAAAAATAACTAATAGTCGTGCTACATTTGATTGCTATCAAACATTTAGATTGAAATCTGTAAAATTATACAAAACTTAAATTTAGTATAAAATTGATTTTGCAATTTTATATTAATCTAGTATAATAAAATTATGGAAATATTCGGAAACATAAACAGCGAAGAAAGTATGGGGCTTGTAGACGGACCTGGAATAAGATACGTTATTTTTATGCAGGGATGTGAACTTAGATGTAAATATTGTCACAATCCTGAAACATGGGATAAAAATAAACCTTGTCAAAAAATAACACCCATGCAACTACTTGAAAAACTGAAAAGATATAAAAATTATTATGGCAAAGATGGAGGTGTGACGTTCTCTGGAGGCGAACCACTTTTACAGCCTCAATTTTTAGTAGAATGTTTAAAACTATGCAAAGAAAATGGAATAAACACCGCTATAGACACGGCAGGTGTTGGATTTGGTGATTATGACGAAATATTATCACTTGTAGACCTTGTAATACTTGATATAAAGGCAGTTAATGAAAATGACTATCAGGAACTTACAGGCAAGCCAATGCAATTTTTTAAAAAATTCTTAGAAAAATGCCAGGAACATAATAAAAGACTTTGGTTAAGGCAAGTCATTGTTCCATGTCTAAACGACAATGAAGAAAATGTAAAAAATTTAGCAGACTTTATCTCTAAGATTAAAAATGTTGAAAAAGTGGAACTTTTACCATACAAAACAATAGGTGTCCATAAATATAAGGATATGGGTTTGAAATATCGTCTTGAAGGTGTGCCAGACATGAATGAACAGCATTGCAAAGAACTTGAGAATAAATTGTTAGCATATTTAAAAAGTAGTAAATTTTAAAGTGAAATAAAACCCTTATTCGCTCTTAATTTACTACTTTTTATTTAACTTAAAAGTAGACTAGAGAGGTGCCCTGATATTTGACAAAAAACATATTTCTTGCCAAACCTGCTCTAATGAGAGTTTGACAATTATATAAATCTACCTCGTTGCAAATAATTTACTATGAGCATTGTTCTGTAAAAAACGCAATAATAGAATTGACTTTTGTTGAATTTTGTGTTAGACTATAGTTAATATGGAGGTTTGTTATGAAAAAGAAAAATGGAGTCTTGACTAAAGTCAACAATACAGATATGGAGTTGTTGAGTAAAAATCCAGAAAAATTTTGGAAAAATGTAAGGGAAATAGGTCAATATGCATTTGCTAGTGTTAATTTATCTTCAATTGTTATTCCTAGTACTGTTGAACGTATTCATAGTTATGCCTTTTATAATGGTCATACAGAAGAGGTATGCATTGAAGGTGAGCCTACTATTGATAACTTTGCTTTCCAAAGGTTAGATTGTCTTATCTTCACAAGCGCTTTAGATGGTAGTAGCAAAATTAGCAAAAATGCGTTCGGAGATTCTCTAGAAATAAATCAAACCCTATTCCTTCTCCCTTCTGTTGAAGAGTCACTTCGCAAAATGTTGAGTCGTAGGTTTGCAGAGAATGTTAGTTTGACCAATACAAATAGAGTTTTGGCACATGCTAAAGACTATTCAAACGAAATCTTTACAAAACTCATGCTTAATCAATTAGACCGTTTAAGAGTGAATAAAAATAATTCTGCTGCTGTAGAAGCCCTTTGTGACGAAATTGAAGAAGAGATGAAAAAAAGAGATGAAAACTTTAATCCTAAATTTGTTCGCAGAGCATACAAACTCGCAAGAAAAAGAGAACGAGATGAGTTAGCAAAAAGATTGCAATCGACGCGTAGTATTGTAGAAAAAGAAAACATAGAAAGGAATTAATACACTTAGACCAGTTGCAAATCTATTCCTTTAATATAAGGCTATTATTCAAAATGCACCCCAAAATTATATAATGTGGTGCATTTTTTATGACAAATAATAGATAATTTATTAAAAAATTAAAACAATAAACTCATTTTAAATAGAATTTTCTAAATATTTACACTTTACAAGAGAACAGCACTAACAAAAAACTAAAAAAACATTCTACAAAATGATTAATCAAAAATTAAGTTGGCTAATTTAATTTTATTCAATTTTTTAATACAATACAAAATACTACTTATTATTTTCATCAATTATTTTGATAATTTTTTTCATCCTTTTATAAGGAATAGGGAATGAAAACTCGTCTACTTCCTTATCTACTCTCAGCACCCTGCCTGTGTTTTGTCCATAACTTGAATTTTGCACAACAACAATATCTCCTTGTTTTAATAAAGGAATCTCGGACACAAACCATAGCGCTTCATTTTGTCTCTCGCCATCTAATAACAGCACTTTGGCATAGTCATGCTTGCTATGGCTCGAAAGCATACCTCCTGACAATGAATGAATCATAATCCCCTCCTAATTTTAAACATTAAAATATTCTCTAATTTAAGATTTTGTTTTTTCTATTTGCGATATAAAAAATCAAGAAACATCAAAAGTCATTAAAAAAGTCCAAGATTATTTCTTAGACTTTTTTAAAATTAAAATCTACTTTTTCTAAGTTTTGGTAGCAGCAACTGGTCTCGAACCAGTGACCTCAAGAGTATGAATCTTGCGCTCTAGCCAGCTGAGCTATGCTGCCAAATTGATTTTACTAGAAAATTATAACCAAAAATCTCCCATTTGTCAAGAAAAAATTTCTTTTTTTTACTTTTATCTTAATTTTCTTCCATTAAAATGATATTTTATAATTGACAAATTTGATTTTATTATTTATAATTAATTAGTTACTTTTATAAAAGGAGGCAAAATACATCATGAAAAGAACTTATCAGCCAAAGAAAAGACAAAGAAGCAAAGTCCATGGCTTCAGAGAAAGAATGAGAACTAATGGCGGAAGAAATGTTTTAAAAAGAAGAAGAAATCGTGGAAGAAAAAAATTGTCAGCATAAAGAAAAAAAATCAGACCATAGACTAAAAAAGAACAAACAATTTAATTACATCTTTAGAAAAGGAGATAGGGTCCACACAAAAAATTTTAACCTTTACGTTGTAAAAAGTAAATACAAAACTTATAAGATTGGATACTCTATCTCTAAGAAAGAAGGCAAGGCAAATAAACGAAACCTACTGAGACGACGACTAAAAGAAGTCGTTCGTTTAAACAACCTTGCCAAAGACAATTATAATTACATTTTACAGGCTAAAAATTGTGCAAGCAATCTTAGTTACAGCGAGATTGAAAATCAACTTGTAATGTTGTTCAGAAAATATGACACAGATAAAAAAAGTATTTAAAACAATTTTAAAATTGCCTGTATATTTTTATAAATATTGTCTTTCACCGCTCATTCCACACTCTTGTAGGTTTTATCCTACCTGTTCACATTATATGATAGATGCAATAGATTCTTTTGGATTAAAGGGCATATGGGTCGGAATAAAGCGAATTTTTAGATGTAACCCTTTTAGTAAACACAGTGGATACGATCCACTTCCTATAAATATTAAAGGAGAAATCAAATGGCTATTTTAAGCAATCTTCTTGCTGTGACTGAGCCCACTGGTTTTTGGGAAAGCATAATTGGTGCTTTTACAGGTGTAACAGGCAACTATGTTCTAGCAATTATATTTTTAACTGTAGTTATTAGAGTTATATGGGCAACCATAGACACATACTCAAAATATAATCAGCAAAAAATGAATGCAATTCAGTCTAGTATGCAACCAGAACTAGACAAAATTCGAGCCAAATATGAAAAAACACCACAAGTCATGAACCAAAAGCAGAATGAAGTCTATCGCAAGTATATGAACAAGTCATATTACATGGGGTGCCTTGCAACTTTCTTGGTAATGGCACTCAATATGTTGATATTCTTTACTCTCTTAAGTGGCTTAAATTCTATGGCAAGTTATAACACATTTTTGAGTTATAACAACCTGAAAGACAACTATGCCAATACACTTAATGTTGTCCAAGAATACCTAGATACTCATTCAAACAATGTAGAAATTTTTGAAGACTATGAAAATATAGGCATTGTAATAAACGAGGATGAAAACACCATATCTCTAGTTCAATATGAAATGGAAAATGGTGAAAAAGTAGTAGCCAGTGTTTTGCAGGAAAGCCAATTTAAAACTGATTTTGGCTATATTGACACAAATATAGAAAATATCGAAGGTAACATTGTCACATCAACTACTGCCGTTACAACAAATGACTATATTATGACACTTGCAAACAACTTTGATGGCATAGTTGTAATAGAAAACTATCAACCTGTGCTTGACGAAAATGGAGAACCAGTGCTTGATGAAGAGCAAAATCAAACCTATGATTCTCTCTACCTTTCAACTGCTGTTCAATATGTTGCTATGCAACACGTGGCAAACGTCTACGACATAGATAAGGATAGTTTCTTGTGGATAGAAAACTTTTGGCTTGCCGACTCGCCAACCGTACAGTCAATTATGTCTTATGACACACTTGCCTCACAAATAGGCGGTTTCGAAGCAAGAGAACAGGAAGTGTATAATCTATTTATGAATGACCTTAATGAAATGAGAGGGCGAGTAAATGGTTACTATATCTTACCTATACTTTGCGTTCTTGTATCAGCATTGAGTGTATTTTTAAATAACCTGCACACCAAAAGACGAAATAAAAAACTTGGCAAAGAAAATGTCAAAGCAACAGGTGTTATGAAATGGATGCCTATCCTTATCCCTGTTCTGCTTGGATTGTTTGCTCTGTTCTACAGCAGTGTGTTCGCAATATATATGTTTACAGGTCAAGTAGTTTCTACTATCTTG
Source organism: uncultured Clostridia bacterium (assembly GCA_944350275.1). Lineage (GTDB taxonomy): Bacteria > Bacillota > Clostridia > Christensenellales > UBA1242 > Caccovivens. The sequence goes on from CALVOK010000018.1 coordinate 5,837, forward strand.
CTTCCGCTACAACTATTCATTGTTGACAAAATAATGAACAAAAAGAAAGAAAAGGAAAACACAAAAAATACTCTTGATTATTCAAGAAAATTCTAAATTAATTTGTAAAAACTTGCAAAAAGATAAAAAATATATAAATGGGAGGAAATAATGATATCTGCAGAGGGTATAGGGAAAAATATTGAAAAAGCAATCGAAAATGCCCTTTTCGAATTAAAAGCACAACGCGAGGATGTGGACATTAAAATTATCAATGAAGGCGGACTTTTTAAAAAGGCTAAAGTTTTAATTACTATTTCAGAAGACGCTCTTCCAAAATATCAAAAAAAAGAGGGCATAAACAAAGATGTGTCATCAAATGATAATGAAAAACAGGAAATAAAAAACAAAGAAGTCAAAAAAGATGAAAATGTAAAATCAAATAGTAAAATATTAAAGAATGATGACAAAAATAAAGATTCCACTAAGCATACAACAAATCAAGACATTGTGGAAAGTGTTTCTTCTCCTCGTGAGACAACTTTAGGTAAAGTTGTTGACGTACATGAATTCCTTGACGGTTTCTTTAAAATTCTTGGCAAAGAAGTCGAAATTGAAGATACACAAGATGAAAAATATCGTCACATAACCGTCAATGGAGAAGATATGGGCGAAATTATAGGACATCGTGGAGAAGGTTACTACGCTATAAATAGACTTGTAACAGTCATGAATGGTAGAGATAACAAAAAAATTCTTCTTGACATTGGCGGATTTAGAGAGAGACGCACTCAAAGTTTAACGGAACTTGCAAAACGTACCGCAAACAAAGTTGCACGTAGTGGAAGATATATCAAATTAAGTCCTATGACTCCAGCAGAAAGACGTGTAATCCATACCGCTCTCGCTGAAGATTCTCGTGTGACAACCCTTTCAAAAGGCACTGAGCCTCATAGATATGTAATTATATTTCCAAAAGATGACGAATAAGATCTAAAATACAAAAAACCGCTTATAAAATTCATAAGCGATTTTTTTGTTGCAACTAAATACCATTAATATATTGCTTCAATTTTTATTTACACAATATAAACGAAATGATTTAGATATCTGCAATATAGATAAATTTACATAAGATGAGAATTATTAAAAAACAGACCTCAGACTTTGTTAATCTGAGGTCCATTTTTTAATATTTTTTATGATATCTTGCTTGAAATTTTTGTCATATTAAAATCTTTTTTTAAAATCAATTCTTTACATAGATATAATATCCGTCAACTGCAGTGTCACTCTGAAGAGTAAACGACGAGTTGAGATAAGCATTTGTATGACCTAACTTCTCAATCACCGCCTCAGGTACATAAACCTTACCCTCCCTAGATTGTAAATAAGCAAGAATATATCCGCAAGATGATGTTGAAGATGTAACATTGCTGAACACATACTCGTTGATTACAACTGAGTTGAGAGAAGTGCAGTTTAGGAATGCATCAGTGCCTATGCTATTCAAATTTGTACATTTACTTAAATCTATAGATGTGAGAGAAGAACAATAATAAAATGCATATGCACCTATTGTTTGTAAGGTATCTGGGAAAGTTATACTTGTAAGTCCATCACAACTACTAAATGCATAAGCACCTATTGTTTGTAAGGTCTCTGGTAGTGTTACACTTTTGAGTTTGCTGTATCCTGCAAATGCATATGCACCTATACTTGTTACCTCTTCTGATAAAACAAAGTTTTCTAGTACTTCTCCGTCTATTACCAGCGATTCTGCATAGTATACTGGATTAGAATACAAATTTGCAAAACTTATTGCACACCACTGCGACATCGTGCCTAGATAGTTTACTGTTGACATAATACTACAATTAAAAAACGCACTGGAATATATATTTATTAAATTTTCTGGCAAAATAATCTTTTCAAGTCTACTGCAATCACAAAAAGCATAACTTCCTATATTAGTTAGATTCATGCTTTCACTCAAATCTATACATACCAAACTCGTAACTTTTTCAAATGAGGAATCGCCTATGCTTATAAGTCCTGACATGAAGTTAACTTCTTTTATTTGTGGTGAATATGTTGAAACACCTTGATAAAATAAATAAGAAGGTATTCTTTTTACTTTTTCCAAAAAATTGACTATGATTCCCTCCCCACTTTGTCCGGCATTATAGAAAACACTATTAGTGACACTTAAATCTGATAGTGATGGTATGTTGTAATTTATCTCGGTTAAATATGAACAATCTCTAAATGTACCATCACCTATACTTGTTATGTTCTCCGGCAAAGTTATACTTGTAAGACTATCACAATCATAGAATGTATATGCACCTATTGTTTGTAAGGTATCTGGAAGTGTTACACTTGTAAGATTTGCACGGTTGTTGTAAAATACACCTGATCCCAAATTCCCCCCTCTTATTGCTGTCACATCATATTGATTGCCTTGTAAGTATAGGGTTTGGTCGTTGATTGTCATGACTGAGATTGTATTTGGTATTATTACCTCAGCGGAGTTTCCTGTATAGGAGTCTAGTGTGGCAGTCCCTGTTTGGTCATCTGTTGTAAAGGTAAAGTCGTGATATACAGGGTCGGTAAATGTGATTGTTATTTGATTTAAGTCTACTATTGTCTCTGTCGGTGCATTGACTGTAAGTGTTAATCTTGAGGTTGCTGGTGTTTCTGGTGTGATTTCCCCTGGACCAAAACTTCCATTTAATATCACACCATATTCATTGTCTATAGAATAGTCAAATGTAACCCCCTCTTGTGTGGAAGTTGCATTTACTCCATAGACATAGGTATTACCTTCTTCGTCTACTGTATTTATTATATCATAATATATCTCAAATGAGTTGTTATTATTGGAATACTCTCCCAGATTCATGCTAAACTGTTCTTCAACATATCCTGGTACAAATTTACCTTTGTCTTTTAGACTATATGCCGAGTCGCTGTCATTTCCCTTTATCAAAACATCTTGTAGATAGAGAGTTTTATCTCCAATATCAAATACTACATTCCCACCTAGTTTTATATGCTGAATTTCGGCAGCACAAATGCCTACGACTACCAGTCCTAGCACTAGACATACCATTGCTATTAGTGAAATTAACTTAAGTCTTAATGTTTTCATAAATCACTCCTTATTTTTTATTTTATTTTGTATATTTTTTAAGTAATT
>CALVOK010000019.1 GCA_944350275.1 uncultured Clostridia bacterium
GAGGGTTACATTCCATTTGGAAGTATAACCCCAAGTGAGATAACAAGTACCACTTCACCAACCGCAACAGTAATACTTACAATAACTTCATCACAGGGAGTTGAGGTAGACCTCAGTCAAATAACAATCACATTTACCGACCCTGTATATCATGACTTTACATTTACAACAGATGACCAAACAGGGACTGCTACACTTGACTCCTATACAGGCAATTCCGCTGAGGTAATAATTCCAAACACAATCTCAGTCATGACAATCAACGACCAAACCTTATACCTTCAAGGCAACCAATATGAAGTGACTGCAATAAGAGATGGAAGTCCGGACAAGGATGGTGTATTTTACAACAACCGTTCAAACCTCACAAGTGTAACATTGCCGGATAACTTACAAACAATAGGTGTATTTGCATTTTATTATTGTAGTAGTCTAACAAATGTTACTTTCCCAGAGACCTTACAAACAATAGGCGCATATGCATTTTATTATTGTACTGGACTTACAAGTATAACATTACCAGAGAGTATAACAAGTATAGGTAATTATGCATTTAGAGATTGTCGATATTTAACCGAGATAAACTACAACATACCATCACTATCAAATTTAGGTAGCAACAATTTTGTATTTTGTAATGCAGGGCATTACGGAACAGGGATAACAGTAAACTTTGGAGATAATGTAGAGAGTGTTCCAGCAAATCTATTTTGTCCGCAAGACAATGGTTCAACATATTCACCAAACATAACGGAAGTCAACTTCTCATCAAGTATAACAAGTATAGGTTTTTGGGCATTTGCTTATTGCACATCTTTGACTACTATAGACTTAAGCAGTTGCACAAATATGGATACTATAGGCAGTGCTGTTTTCTACAACTGTACAAATCTCAACTCAGTTGTAATCAACGAGTATGTGTTCAGCAATGTTACATCTTCGTCATCTTCTTGCGGATATATTCTTGCTTATTTACAATCTGGGGAGGGTACGGTTTATGTACCTGAGGCGGTGATTGAGAAGTTAGGTCACACAAATGAATATCTCAACTCGTCTTTTACTCTTCAAAGTGACACTGCAGTTGGCGGATATTATGTTTATGTAAAGAATTAAAATTTAAACAAAAAATGAAAAAATATTTAAGAAAATGTGTTTATATGATAATATGTTTAAATAAGAATAAGAATATAAATATGTTTAATTATGAATGTATATATATTGAGAAAATATTATAAAGGAAGAAAGTTGATGTAAAATAATATTGTTCAAATCTTAATTTAATAAAAATTTTATGATAAAGGATAGACAAGAGGCTTGTGTAGGTGGTTTGCAAGAAAAAGTCTTGTCTATTTTTTATATGTTATGTTGAGATGTGAGGGAAATTTGAGAATGAAAAGATTTTATTTTGAAAAATCCTTGACAAGCGGGGAATAAATATGTATAATACCCATGTATGCTTCGTTGTCGGAGGCAATGCTTTTAAAAATGCATATGATTTTAATTTATGCTTTAAAGTGGTTTTTAGGGTGAAGGTAAAGTTATTTTGCATTAGTTGATTTTTCAACAAAAGCATAAACAAACAACAGGTGATTTGAAGTCTTGAATTTGGCGATTGAAAGAGCGAGTTTTTAACTCGCAAAAGAAAAGCATTTTGCTTTTCTTTGAAAAATTTTTAAGAATTAAAAATTTTTGCTTTCAATCGCATATTACAAAAATCTTTATCAAATTGCCGATTCGCTTAGAGAAAAGCGGAGTTGCACAAGGTGGTGCAATCGTGTTGTTCATGTTTTACTTTAAAAAGCATTTATCATGCACGGCAACAGCAAAAGTCGTGCATTTTTTATCGACAAAAAATCTCTTGATATATTTAATAAACAACCTATTAAATATACAAGTTAAAAGGGGAAAGGAGATGCCTACAATAAATCAACTTGTTAGAAAAGGTAGAGAAACTTTTGAGAAAAAATCAAAAGCACCACTTCTTGAAGAGTGCCCACAAAAGAGAGGGGTATGTCTTTCAGTAAGAACTGCTACACCTAAAAAGCCTAACTCTGCTCTTCGTAAGATTGCCAGAGTGAAACTATCTAACGGTACTGAGGGAACTTGCTATATCCCAGGTGTTGGACACAATCTTCAGGAGCACAGTGTTGTTCTTGTAAGAGGGGGAAGAGTTAAGGACCTACCTGGTGTAAGATATCACATTATCCGTGGTACACTTGATACAGCAGGAGTCCAAAACAGAAAGCAAAGCCGTTCAAAATATGGTGCAAAACGTCCTAAGAAAACAAAATAGGCTTAGTGACAACTAAGAACAAAATTTAAAATCTATAAAAGGAGAAGAAAAATGCCAAGAAGAAATAGTGCTGTCAAAAGAGATGTTCTTCCTGATCCAATATACAATAGTAAAGTTGTTACTAAACTTGTAAATCAAGTTATGTTATCTGGAAAGAAAGGACTCGCACAAAGAATAGTTTATGGTGCTTTTGACATAGTTAAAGAAAAATCTGGACAAGAACCACTTGAAGTGTTTACAACTGCACTTGAAAATATCAAACCTGTTCTTGAAACCAAATCAAGACGTGTTGGTGGTGCAACATACCAAGTACCTATGGAAATAAGACCAGAGAGACGTCAAACTCTTGCTATAAGATGGCTTGTTAACTTTGCAAGAAAGAGAAGTGGCGAGAGAGGAATGGAAGCAAAACTTGCTGGTGAAATACTAGATGCTTTCAATTCAACAGGTGCATCTATAAAGAGAAGAGATGAGATGCACAGAATGGCTGAGGCTAATAAAGCATTCGCTCATTTCAAATGGTAATCAAATTGTTGGTATAAGGTGGGAGTATGAAGGTAATTTTATTTACACATAAAATAGATATAGATGGTATGGGGTGTGCGGTACTTTCTAAATTAGCCTTTAAAAATTGTGATATTGAATATTGCGAAACTTTTGAGGTTAATGATAGATTTAAAAATTATGTAGAAAGTGGTAAGATTTATGAATATGATAAAATCTTTATAACGGACATTTGTCTGAAACAGCCATATATTGAAAGTGTAAGTAAAAACAAATTGATATCTTCAAAACTTCAAATTATAGACCATCATATCACTGAAATTAATGAAGAAAATGATAAATATGACTTTTCATTTATCAAGGTAGAAGATGAGAAAGGCAAATGCTCTGGTACAAGTTTATTTTACCAATATCTAAGAGAAAATGGACTACTTGAAAGCAATAATGGTATAGATCAGTTTGTCGAACTCACACGAAGATATGACACTTGGGAATGGAAAAATATTTATAATGATGAAAATGCTAATTATTTAAATATACTCTTTACTTTGTGGGGAATTGATAAATATGTAAGTCATTTTACAGATGTTTTGTCAAAGCAAAAACATTTTGAGTTTTCAGTTGACGAACTTTCACAAATAAAGAACTATATTATCAATGTTAATGAAACTTGCCAAAAGTATTTGAGTTCTATGAAATTAAAAAATTATGAGAACCTTAAAATTGGTGTAGTTGAGATAAATAATGAGTATAGAAACCTTTTATCGCAATATATTCGTGATAACAAAATTGATATTGATTTAATTGCTATGAAAATTCTCGATAGGGGGACGGTTTCATTTAGGTCAATCAAAAAAGGTGTTGATGTGTCTAAAATCGCCGAGAAATTTGGTGGTGGAGGGCACAAAGAGGCTAGCAGTTGTCCGCAAGGTTCCCAGATTGACGAATTTTTAGAAAGAAATTGAAAATCTAATAACATTTCAAAAACAAATTTTACAAATACAACATTTGAATGGTTTATCCCCATTAAAAAGGATATAATTTAAAAAGGAGAAAATTATGGCAAATAATCTAGAAATGACTAGAAATGTTGGTATCATGGCACACATCGATGCTGGTAAGACTACCACAACAGAGCGTATTTTGTTCTATACTGGTAAGTCTCACAAAATTGGTGAGGTTCATGATGGTCAAGCGGTTATGGACTGGATGGAACAAGAGCAAGAGCGTGGTATTACTATTACCTCCGCTTGTACAACTTGTTTCTGGAAAGATCATAAAATCAACATCATTGACACCCCAGGGCACGTAGACTTTACAATTGAAGTTGAACGTTCACTTAAAGTCCTTGATGGTGCTGTGCTTGTTCTTTCTGCTCGTGATAAAGTTCAACCTCAAACAGAGACTGTTTGGCGTCAGGCTACTAAATATAAAGTACCAGCCATCATTTATGTTAATAAAATGGATAGAGATGCTGCTGATTTCTTTGGTTGCATCGAGTCTATAAGAACAAGACTTAAAACCAATCCGCTTGCAATTCAAATTCCTATTGGAGAGGCCGATACTTTTACAGGAATTATTGATTTGCTTACTATGAAAGCGGAAATTTACAAAGACGACCTCGGAAAAGAGATTGAAATTGCAGATATTCCAGCCGACTATAAAGAAAAAGCAGAAAAATATCACAACGAACTCGTTGAAAAAGTTGTCGAGACAGATGATACTTTGCTTGAAAGATATTTTGAAGGCGAGGAAATCTCGGTCGATGAACTTAAAAAAGCAATAAGAAAGGCAACTATTAATAAATCACTAGTTCCTGTACTTTGCGGTTCTTCATACAAAAATAAAGGTGTTCAAATGCTCCTTGATGCTATGGTTGAGTATCTTCCAAGCCCACTTGATATTGAGCATATTTCAGGTGTTAATCCAGAAACAGGTGAGACGGAAACAAGAGCGCCAGACGAAAATGCTCCACTTGCTGGTCTTGCATTTAAGATTATGACAGACCCATATGTTGGAGTACTGACATTCTTCCGTGTGTATAGCGGAAAATTATCAGCAGGTTCTTATGTTTATAATGCTAACACGGGTAAAACTGAAAGAGTAGGACGTCTTATTAGAATGCACGCAAACAATCGTCAAGAAATAAACGAGGTTAGTGCAGGAGATATTGCCGCTATTGTAGGTCTTAAAGATACTATCACAGGACATACCCTTTGTGATGAAAAACATCCTATTCAACTTGAAAGCATGGAATTCCCAGAACCTGTTATCCAACTTGCTATTGAACCTAAGACTAAGGATATGCAAGAAAAAATGGCGCTGGCTCTTGCTAAACTTTCAAGAGAGGACCCTTCATTTAGAGTTTCAACTAACCAAGAGACAGGTCAAACTTTAATCGCAGGTATGGGTGAACTTCACCTTGAAATTATTGTTGACAGATTGAAGAGAGAGTTTAAAGTTGATGCTGTTGTAGGAAAACCTCAGGTTTCTTACAGAGAAGCAATCAAAAAGGCTGTTAGAGCAGAAGGTAAATTCATCCGTCAAAGCGGTGGTAAAGGTCAATATGGACACTGTATCATCGAGATGGAACCATTGCCTGCAGGCTCAGGATATGAATTTGTTGACAAAACCGTTGGTGGTTCTGTGCCTAAGGAATACATTCCAGCAGTCAATGCAGGTATTGCAGAGGCAAGAATGAATGGTGTACTTGCAGGGTATGAGACAGTCGATTTTAGAGTAACCCTCGTTGATGGATCATACCACGAGGTTGACTCTTCTGAAATGGCGTTTAAGATTGCAGGTTCAATGGCATTCCAAGATGGTGCAAAGAAAGCAGATCCTGTTATTCTTGAACCTATTATGAAAGTCTCAGTTGAAGTGCCTGACGAATATCTTGGTACTGTTATGGGCAACCTTACCTCTCGTCGTGGTATGCTTACAGGAAATGAGTCTGCGGCAGGTGTTCAAATAGTAAACGCAGAAGTTCCACTTGCTGAAATGTTTGGTTATGCAACCGACCTTCGTTCTCAAACTCAGGGTAGAGGTAACTATGTAATGGAACCACTCCGTTATCAAGAAGTGCCAAAATCTGTAGCACAACAAATAATTGGCGAAAGAGCAAAGAACAATTAAATTCTTATATTTTTCAAGGTTGATTAAAAGTGAAAAGTGCTCTATAGAACCTAAAACCTTTGTTTTAGCAATAAAGGGTACAAAATAATTGAAAATTTTTGAAAAATCATTTTGAAAATATAAAAAAGTATGCTAAAATACCATTAGCGTTAAAAAACAATAAAATAAAAAAAGGAGAATATAAAAAATGGCAGAATATGTTAGATCTAAGCCACACTTAAATGTTGGTACAATTGGTCACGTTGACCATGGTAAGACAACACTTACAGCCGCAATCACTATGCTTTTCGGCACAACAAAAATGAAATATGATGAAATTGATAAAGCCCCAGAAGAGAGAGCCAGAGGTATTACAATCAATACCGCTCACGTAGAATACGAAACAGCAAAGAGACACTATGCTCACGTTGACTGTCCGGGACACGCTGATTATGTTAAAAACATGATTACAGGTGCTGCTCAAATGGACGGTGCTATCCTTGTTGTTGCTGCAACAGATGGTCCTATGCCTCAAACAAGAGAGCATATCCTTCTTGCAAGACAAGTTGGTGTTCCATACATCGTTGTATTCTTGAACAAAACTGATCAAGTTGACGATCCTGAGCTTCTTGAACTTGTTGAAATGGAAGTTAGAGACCTTCTTAATCAATATAATTTCCCAGGAGATACAACTCCTATCGTTAAGGGCTCTGCTCTTAAAGCACTTGAAGCTGCACAAGCAGGCGATGTTAATAATCCTGCATGTGATTGCATCAGAGAACTTATGGACGTACTTGATTCTTACATCCCTGAGCCTCAAAGAGACACAGATAAGCCTTTCTTGATGCCAATCGAAGATAAATTCACAATCACTGGTCGTGGAACAGTTGCTACTGGTAGAGTAGAACGTGGTTCAGTTAAAATTGGTGATACTGTTGAAATCGTTGGTCTTAAAGAATCTAAGACAACAGTTGTTACAGGAGTTGAGATGTTCCACAAATCACTCGATGCTGCTATCGCTGGTGATAATGCTGGTCTTCTTCTTCGTGGTATCCAAAGAAATGATATCGAAAAAGGTCAAGTTATCTGCAAACCTGGCTCAATTCACCCTCATACTAAGTTTACAGCACAAGTATACGTATTAAAGAAAGAAGAAGGCGGACGTCATACACCATTCTTCAATGGTTACAGACCTCAATTCTTTTTCAGAACTACTGACGTTACAGGTGTTATCGAACTTGAAAAGGGCGTAGAAATGGTTATGCCTGGCGACCACGTTAATATGACCATCACTCTTATCAACCCAGTTGCTATTGAGCAAGGACTCCGTTTCGCTATCCGTGAAGGTGGCAGAACAGTTGGTTCAGGTGTAGTTTCATCTATTATTGAATAATCATAGAGTTATTATTTAAATTCTAAGGAGGAGTTTTATGAGTGGTATTTACGAAATCGCTAATATTGATATTGCAAACTCATTTATAAAATAAGAGTTCGACAAAATTTCAAAAGAACAAATGAGATAAATTTTCATTCATATGAAAGACGGAGAAAGTTATATGTCAAGACATACATTGTCGAGAGATTCAAAAAAACTTTATTTACAAGAAAATGGTCAAGACAATTCATATGATGTTGTAATTGAAACGGTTGAATATGGCAAATTAATTATTAGTCCTAACGGAGATATCGCTAATATTTCATTCTCTGAAGATGAAAAAGAATAATCTAATATAAAAAATATATAAAATTGTTATTAAGCAAATCAAAGCATGTATGTTATGGAAGTGCACACCATAGATAGTACATGCTTTTTTTGTTATTTGTATAATTTGTTGCCACAAGTTTGACACATAAAATGAATAGTGAGCAAATATTGTAAATAACATTTTATATTCTTTTGAAGCAAAGAGGGATAATTAACATCTTCATCAGCATTAAAATGAGCAAGTTTTTAAAAATAAACTTTTAATAATAATCAAAATATTGTTTAAAATATTTTGTATTCTTTAAAAGTAAAGGTGGACAAGTCCACCTTTTTTTAATAAGACCTTATGAACGTTGGGGGATGCTGTACAGGTCGGTAGCCCTTTTTGGTGACAAATTTTTACGAAGTACTACAATTTGCTTGACAAAAGGGGCGGGGGGGGTAAAATAGGGTATCAAAAAAATTTTGATACCCTATTTTAAAACCACCTAGAAGGCGAATAAATGGCATATAAAGGGTAATTATGGATATTCTAAAACAAGGGGGTTAACCAAATGAAAACACTTAGATTAAAATTAATATCAATGCTTGCGATGTTGTTTCTAATGTTTGGAGTGCTGACTGTAGGGATATTTGCAGTAAACCAACAGACAGTGACTCTATTAGGAAATATATCCTTTAGGGTAGAGGATAGAAGTCTTTATGTTAAACAGGTCAGGATAAAGCAGGATAATAATTCAGAGCCACAACCTGTCACAGCCTTTATGCCAGGATATATCAATGGAGAGTTTAATATGAATATAGGAGACTATGTCAATGACATAGGTTCATTTGCTCTATACTTTGATATTATCAATACAACCGATATTCAATGGGCAATATCAAATGTGACTTTAAGTTCAAAACTAAGAGACGAGGGAGTGTTTATATCATACAGTGGAATAATCTATGAGACAACACTTACAGAAACAGACGAGAATGGAGACAAGGTGTTCGACCCAGAGGAAACAGACATCAATGGTACTCTTGTTCTAATAGTTTCCGCTCCAAATTCAGACTCAATAGATTTAAGTGATATTACAATTACAATTGCTGAGTATATTGAGCCAGCGGTACAAGTAACAAATGTTCAAATTAATGATAGTACACCAGATTCTACAACAGAGTACAACGGAGAGATAGGAATTAGCGAAGTTCTTGACCTTTCAAATATACAATTTGAGACAGGAACAACAGAGATAATTATCTCCATGACTTCACTTAAACCAACATATATCAAAAACAATGTGTCATGGTATAATACAAGTGGAGTCACAATAACCTCGACAAGTCTATACCTGCCACAAAACCTAAGCGGAGAAGTGACAGGTGGAGAGAGTAGAGACCTTAAAATCACAGTGACAAACAATAGCGGTTCGCCTATAACAGTATCAGGACTTGAAGTTGCCTTTGAAGAGAAAGAGGACTTACTTCAAGCAACTGCAGATGGCGAAGTAAGTCAATATACAGAAGAGGGATATTGGTATGTAGAGATGGGTACCTATTCAACTACATCTGACAATGAAGAGGGCAAGAGGGAGAGTGAATATCTACGTTGGAGGTACTTTGCCGAAGAAACAACAGAGTATGTTGCTGAAACAGATACTACAAGTGAGGTGCTTGCCGAGGGACAACACTATGCTACATTTGACCCAAACACCAGACCAGAAGGCAATGGATACTTTATCTTAGAGACATATATAGATGCATTTGATAGTACAGCAGTAAATGGAATAAATTGTTCATGGAATAATGATTTTCTAGATTCCTCTCCATATGACCATCAACTGAATGGACTTGATGGAATACAAGCAAACGACTATTCAACAAGCAATATTAGGCAATATATGAATAGCATGGAATTGGTAAGCAAGACTTATACAACTACATCGACAGATGCAGGGACAGTATACTCACCAAGTGGTACTCAATCAAATATGTTTACTGATTTGCATATAGACCCAGAGAATGATATAGTCTATAGTCAAATCATAGCGAGGACCTTAGGAGATTTATATTCAAGAAACTATGATGATAATGACGGACTAGATTCAAATGGAGATGGTGTAACCTTTCCAGACCTAAGCGGAGCGGACGCAGGATATCAATATCAAAGCACAGACAGTGACAAATTCTGGTTGTTATCATATTATGAGGCATATTCTCTCCTTAGTGGAAATGCTACAACAAGTTCTGACACAGATAGGGAGTGGTGGAACGATTATTGGCTTCGCTCGCATTACCATGTTTCTGGTTATGCTGGTTATACTTATGGTGTCTACTATGACGGCTCCCTCGTCAACTTTGCCTATGTCCACTACAATTTTCTTGCCGCCCGTGCTGCTTTTAAATTGGCAGTTTGATATAAAAACTAGTAGAATAAAAATAAAAGCGGGAAAGTATTAAATGTAAAAAATAAAATAAAAAAATAGAAATTAAAAAAATAAAAAATTTAACAAAATATAAAATAAAATTTAAAAAATAAAAAATGAATAAAATATTGAATAAAATTTAAAATAAATATAAAAAATCTTGCAAAATACAGATAATAATCAAAAAATAAGGTGCAAAACGTAAAATTAAGGTTTTAAAATTTAAAAATATAAAATTTTAAGAATATAAAATAAAAATTAAAGAATATATATAATTTAAAAAATAAGAATTAATGTCCATAGTTTTGGTTACGCAACATTATTATAAATTCAAAGATAAAAAGCGAGATATATGTTCAACAATTTAAAATATATTCTTAAAATATTTTGCAAAAATTTTACAAAATGCTATTTAATTTAATACAAACAACAAAAACCGCTTTATGCTGAAAAATAAAATTTTTGAAATACTTTTTAGAAAAATTTTCAGTTTTAAGTGGTTTTTTGTCGTAAAAATTAGATTTGAATGTTAAAAATAGAGACAAAAAGAGTTGATGGGCGATTTTTGCTTGAAAAGATTATAAGTTTTTGTTATAATAAAATGAGAGGAAAAAGTTTATGAGTTTTATGGGTGGATTATTTAAAGCGCTTGGTTTTGAAAGCGAGACCAAGGCGAAAAAGGTTAAGCCAAAGACAAAGGCGACATATAGTTTAAGTTCCAAAAAGAAAAATAAGGTGGAAGATATTGACGGAGTGCCTGTTTATTATCCAGAGACATTTGAGCAGATAACTGATTTTGTTGACTTTGCAAAGCAGAATAAGGCAATAATAGTTTCTACTGATGTATGTGAAAGTGATATTGCTGTAAAAATTGTCGACTTTCTGAAAGGGTTTTGTTATGGGGCAAATGCAAAATTTATTCCGCTAAGTGACAATAAACTCTATCTAATTTTGCCGGAGGGTATGGAAATTGAAGAGTAAATTTATCTTATCCATATCACTTGCTGTGGGAATATTTGTGGTTATGCTGGTGTTTGACCTTCTTAGCAAACATTTTGTATTTCAAGCATTGCCAAGTGTAAGCGATTCTATGGAGGTCATCTCAGGTTTTTTCAATTTTGTTCATGTTGAAAACACAGGAGCGGCATGGGGGATGCTTGCAGGGCGACCTATTTTTTTAATAATTGTGTCAATAGTTATACTTGCAGTCTATCTTTGGTTTTATATAATTAGAATGAAAAAGCATAAAGGAAACACATCTTTAGTGCTTAGCATAAGTGTAGGTTTTATTGTCGGCGGATGCATTGGTAATCTTGTTGACAGGATTGCGTTTGGTTATGTTCGAGATTTTATAAACTTGCAGTTTATGGAGTTTCCTGTATTCAATGTGGCTGATATTAGTTTGACAGTGGGAATAATTCTTATGCTTGTATATTTTATCTTTTTGTATTCAAAAGAGGATAAAAGATATGAAATGTTAATGAAAGATTTGGCAGAATTTAGAGACAATAGCGACATAATTATTATACCTACAACAGACAGTGAAATAGGTGAAGTAGGAAATTCACAAGATAGTTCTCAAATAGAAACAACAGACAAAGACGAAGATAAATCATCTCAGAATAATGATAAAGATGTTATAGCCTCCCAAAAAATCGAAAAAGAAAATACAACCTCTCACAAAAAAGACGACGGAGATAAAAATGAAGGGTAATTTTATTATTGAAGGGGGAGAGGAATTTAAGAGAATAGATGTAATTTTTAATGAGCATTTTAAAGAACTATCTCGCTCACATATAAAAAAACTTATTGAAGATGGCAAAATCTTGTTAAATGGAAAGGTATGTAAGGCTGGAGAAAAGGTTAGACAGGGTGAAACGATAGAATATGAATTTGACGAACCTAAACCGCTTGATGTTAGCCCTGAAAATATTGATTTTGATATAGTTTATGAGGACCAAGATTTAATTGTGGTAAACAAACCACAGGGGCTAGTCGTTCATCCTTGCACTTCAACTAAAAATGGTACACTTGTCAATGGACTTTTATATAGGGTTAAAGATTTGAGTGGTATCAATGGTGTGCTAAGACCAGGCATTGTGCACAGACTTGATAAAAACACCTCTGGGCTTATGGTTGTTGCTAAAAATGATATGGCACACATATCACTTGCAAAGCAAATTAAAGATAAAACTTGTAAAAGGGAGTATATTGCTCTTTGTGATGGAATCTTTAAAGATAAAAGTGGACATATTGAGACTTATATTTCAAGGAGTAAAACTGACCGCAAAAAAATGGCAGTGTCAGAAAGTGGGAGGGTTGCAATAACAAATTATAAGGTTGTAAAAGAATATCCTCTGTCAAAAAAGAGTCTTGTTGAGTTTTCTTTGCAAACAGGGAGAACGCATCAAATAAGAGTACACTGTAAAATGCTAAATCACTCTATAATAGGAGATGATGTTTACGGAAACGCGGATAAAAATCTGAAAGGACAACTTTTGCATTCATATGAATTGACCTTTATTCATCCAAGAACAAATAAGGAGATGTCTTTTGAGATAGGACTGCCTGATTATTTTGAAAATTACATTAATAAATTAAAATAAAAACTTAAAAATTTTTATTATAACATAAAGAAAATTTTTAAATGATAGATAAATTATTTAAGACATAAATACCGCGGAGATATCTCTGCGGTTTTTTAGTTTAATTCATGTCAGGCCCTTGAAATTCTGTTATGCCAACATTTCGTTTCTTTCGCTCAATCTCAATCATATTTGATATGAGGTCTCTCACTTTATAAGGATTTTTTATATGTCTCATGTGAAATATAGGTGCATGAGCATCATTACTTGCAATTTCAATTGTTCCTGTTCTAAAAATTTTGTCAACAAAGGAGACAAAAAGTGTAACATCGTAGCATCTATAGACATTAATATCATCAATTATTGCATTTAAAAAACCTTTGTGTCTAAAAAACTTTACCCATTCGCCCTCTTTTTTGACAATATAATATCTATAAAAGGAAATAGGAAGCCCTAAATGTCTTTTTCTATCTTGCCAAATAACTTCGCAGTTCTTATCAAATTTCATAGTAACTCCTCTAAAGTGAAAGATGCAAACAAGAATTAAACAAAGTTTTGTTTATTAATCAAACTTGTTTGCACCTATTTAAATATTTTGTTAGGATAAAATATAGATATTCTTGATTAAGTTTGAAATTCTGTAATTCCAACATGACGTTTCTTTCTCTCAATTTCAATTAAACTTGAAATCAAATCTCTAACTTTGTATGGATTTGCAATATGTCGCATATGGAAGGTAGGTGAACTTTCGTCATTTGCAGAAATTTCAAGTGTGCCTGTTTTAAATATTTTGTCACCAAAAGATTGGAATAAAGTCACATCAAAACATCTGTAAATATTAACTTCGTCAATTGTTGAACTAAAAAAGCCTTTATGTCTAAAACTTTTTACCCACTGTCCCTCTTTCTTAACAATGTAGTATCTTGTAAAGGAAATAGGTAGTCCACAGAATCTCTTTCTATCATGCCATATAATTTCACAGTCTTTGTCGAATTTCATTTAAACCTCCATTAATTTATTTTTATTAAAATAATAACCTATAATATATTGTAAATTAAAACTTATAAAAAGTAAAGAGTTTTTTGAAAAATATTAATAAATATTTTTTGTTACAAATATTCTAATATTATCAAATAAATATTATCAAATTGTTGACAACAAATATTTTTTGAGTATAATATTAATTAAGAAGGAGGAAATAATATGTTAAAAGAAATAAAAAAGAGAGAATTTGCAAATGGAGTGGTGTATGCACTACATACTGAGGACGGCTATCCTATTGAGGTAACTGACACTTTTTTGCCATTTTATACTAAGGATGCAATTGGTAAAAAGCAAAACGCGCTCTCATCCTATGAACTTGGCGATAGAAAACAAAGGTGGATGATAGGTGCGTCGTGTATGTCGGGTTGTCCTGTTAGATGCAAATTTTGTGCTACAGGTCAGTTAAAAAAATATAGAAATTTAACTTGCGATGAAATCGTAGAGCAGGTTAAGTTTATTCTAGATAAGAATCCTGCATATAATCCTAGAGAGTCTATGGAATTTAAAATTAATTATACACGCATGGGCGAGCCATTTTTAAATATCAATGAAGTTAAAAAAGCCATTAAAAAGATTAATGATTTATATCCAAATGCACATCACTACATATCTACAATTGGTATAAAGGGTAGTGATTATAGTTGGATAAAAGATAATATAACTCTACAGATTTCATTGCATTCGCTTGACGAGGAAAAAAGAAATTGGCTAATACCATTTCATAATAAGTATAGCATAGAAGAACTTGGGAAAATACGAACAAAAAGCAATCTTAAAACAACTTTGAATTTAACTTTAGTAGATACAAATGACTTTGATATTGAAAAACTTAAAAAATATTTTGATAAAAAACATTTCTTTATCAAATTATCACCTATTAATGAAAATGCAGTTTCACAAGAGAATCATTTAGGCAAGGGTGTGATAAAAGGGGTGAATCTAGTATAATGGCAGTGCGAGAGAATATTTTTAGATATAGAATCATTACAAATTTAAACTGCAATATGAATGAAAGCAGTGGACCTAATGGAAATTGTTATTTTTGTTATCAACCAAACAAACAGCCAATTATGCTTGATATTGAACAAGCAAAAGACACAATGCGAAAGGTAGGTATGCTGAGACGAGCAACCATAATGGGCGGAGAGGCTACTATTAGAAATGATTTAGTTGATTTTATAAGACTGGCAAAAGAAAATGTAACTGAGGATGTTTGTCTTGTTACGAATGGTATATTATTAAATGAGGAAAGAATAAAAAGTTATAAGGAAGCAGGTCTCACTGAGGTGGCAATTTCAGTATCGTCAATTGAGCAGTACTATCGCAGAAGAGAACAAGCACTTTTATGCAAAAAATATATTAGCAATACACGAATAAATATACCAAAATGCAAAGAAAGTACAGGAGATAAACTTGTTGAACTATTAAAAACCATTTTATCAGATGATTTCTACGTTATTGTTTGCGAAGATTTGATGGGAAGATATGGGGATTTTGACTTCCAAATAAAATTAAATGCAAAAAAGATAAAAGATGATGGGTGCAACTTCTATGACTATGTTTGGAATGGACATCAATTTGGAGTCTTTGGAAATTATACAGGTTATGACGACACTGACATTATAATTTCTCCTGTTGGTAATTTTTGTAAGTGGGAGATGTATTGTGATAAGGTTGGGAATTGTCGTTTGAATAAAGGACAAAGCAGTGTGGATAAAGATGAAAAAATTAAAAATTGATTTTGGCAGTGGCTATAACTCAAAAAATTATTATAAAACTTGTGATATAACTTTTTCTCCAATTCTAGATTATCACTATGACCAGACAAACAATGTCATAATAGGTCTTAAAGAAAATAGTGTAGATGAGTTTTATTTAAGAAATGTTATTCATCATTTGCCAAACATTGAAAAAACTTTTTTTGGACTTGATAAATACTTAAAAAAGGGTGGAATTTTAAGAATTATAGATGTAAGAGAGAAATTTTTCCCACAAAATTACTTTTTAGATAGATTATGGTATAGGTTTATAGTGCCTAGAGATGATATTTGGTTTAGTAAAAATTATAGAGATTATAAACAAATATTAAAGAATATGAACTATAGACTTATCCATTTCTATAATATAGAAGAAAAGGAGGTGAGTGTATGGAAAAAATTGTAAATGCATTGGAAAAACAAGGTTATGATTATGCTATTGCAATTGCAACCAAAGCGGAAATTGAAGCAGGTGCTGCTTGCGGACAATTAAGCATTATAATTGAATAAATAAAAAATAGCAAATACCAGTTGTGTATTTGCTATTGTTTTGTGATTTAAGGGGATTGAATTAAATTTTATATTACCGAAAGTCGAACTTGCTTGCAAGAGTGAGGCTGATGGTAATACATACCATGTGATGATACAATCTATTGTGTTCTTGCGTTAGCAAAGTTTAAAATTTAACTTGTTTAAATTTTAACATCACATGGTTTATACTTTGTTATCTTTTGTTTTTTATTTGCCACAGCCATTGCCACCACAGCAACCACACAAAAGTAAAAGTATGAGAAGTGTGCAACAATCCATTCCACAGCCATTGCCATTACCGCAAAGGCATTGTAGGAGCAATATGTAGATTATAAGCGAGCAGCAGTCACATCCGCATCCGCCACAACCGTTGTTAAAGCCCCCACCACAAGATGAGTTATTAAAAAAGTTCATTAGTTCCTCCTAAAATTCTTATGTATTTTGAAAGATTTTCCTTTCACATTAACATATTACTTTAATTTATGAAAAAATGTGCATATTTTTTTTATTTGCCAAAAATTCGACAAAAGAAGTGCAATTTAGACAGCATATAAAAACTTTTATTTCACACAATAACAACGAAAGATTGCTCGCCCTCTTTCTTTCTAAAAGTCATACAAAAATAAATTCAATTAACAAATGTTTCTATCCGAAAGCCTTTTGGGATAAAATATTTTGTATAATTGGCTAATTTTGTTGACTTAAATAAAAAAATAGTTTAAAATAGGGTGTTACTAAATTTATATAATAATTTGAGAGGTTATATATGACTAAGTCTAAATCAAAATTTAAAGGAATTTTTAAAGGAGCGGCAATTGGATTCGCTTTTGTGCTTTGCGGAGCATTTTTCCCATTTAATGCAGCGGCGGCACTTGCTGAAAGTTGGCAAGGTTCTGATGCGACAGATAATACTCAAAGAATTGAAATAGGACAAGAATCTGGCGATCAAACATTCTCAAGTACTGTGACTAAAGGTGATCGTTACACAATTCCACAAGGTGTTTATCATAGCAATGGGACTGAACATATTATAGGAACTCTTGTTGCAGACAGTGGCGTAACTTCTTCTAAAGTGGAAGTACTTTATCAGGCAACAAATGACATGGTTGGAGAGGTTATCTCTGGTCTTGATTCTTTTGAAGGACAATCTTTTCTTGCAGATAGAATAGGTACCTATACTATTCGCTACACTGTAGTAGATAATGGTGTTGAGTATAGTTATGATTATGAGGTTGTTTGTGTTGCAAGTGATGCTGAATTTGAGTTTAGGGCAAACAATAAAAACATAGTACCTACTATTTATGATAAAGAACTTGCAAAAGATAAAAACATTGTTATTCCTCTTCCAACTGTAAATGATGAGGATGGAGATCCTCTGCTCTCTTCAGAGGATTATATAGAGGACGAGGACTCTAACTATTATACAAACGATATGGAGAATCGCCCAACCTATACACCTGATGGGAAGAATGCCTTTGTTTACATCAGTCTTACAGGGGGAAGTGAGAATACTGAAACAAATGAGCCTAATGTAAAATTAGAGAAAGACCAAGACGGCAATTTCTATATAAATGGCGCGAGTTTAAAGAATGAGTTGGCAGGTACAGAGTTTAAAATTACTTATTCTTATTATGAAATAAGACAAAACAGTACCCCTGTATTTATCAATTCTACAAGTACAACATTTACTGTTCAGGATGAGTACTATTTTACTACTAGCGAAAAATCAGAACATGGCTACGAACTTAACACGTCATGGTCTACAACAAGACCAACAAGTGCGGTAGTCGGCAATTCTGTTGATTTACCTTCAGTTACTGCTACAACTAAATCTACAAATAGCCCTGCAAGTGAATCTGTAAATGTTTATTTTGAACTTCAAGTAATGAAATATAACGAGGATACAGGAAGATACGATAAAAATGTTACAACAGACACTTATGACCGTATAAAAAATACATTTACTGCGAAGGAAGAAGGCTCTTATAGATTTATCTATACAGTAAGAGACTTTTATAACAACGAGGTTGATTCTTCTTCAACTTCATTCTATATCAATAATGTTAGAGATACTCAACAGGCAAATGTGTATGTGTATGATGCAGGTGACTATACAGTAGAGGATGGCGTATATTCTGATGCAAGTCATAAAATCAAAACAGAGGGTTTGAACAGAAATATTATTGTTTATGCTATTGCAGGAAAGGATAATAAGGTTGAAGCAGATGCCATAGACCTTAGACGTGAGATAAGAGATGCTACAAGAGTTGTATTCAACATCACCGAAAAAATGTACAATTCTTATAACCTTATCTTTGCACCAACAACTACAAATTCAGAAAATAATACAGTTATAGACTATGCTCAAATTGCTTTAGATAACTTTGATATCTATAGACAGATGCTGATTGATAAGGGTGATTATGATCCTTCTGATGCCGAGTCTGTAAAAGCATGGCTTTTAGAAAATGACTATCTTATTGTTACAACCTACTGGAATCAAGACCCAACAGGTGCTCAAATATTGGGTAAGGATGAGCCAGGATATAGTACAGAGGTTGGAAACGAAGAAGCAATTGCTGCAATGAGAGATAAAGGTTTTGCTTATATTGAAGCAGAGACTACAAATGGGCATTATGACGAATTTTCTTCATCAAGTTATACTTTCTATTATTATGCCGATGATAATAATACAAACAACATTCCAGAGAGAGCGGCTTACTATCAAACAAGACTCAGTGATGCTGTAAGCGATTCTACTGCTCCAACTATTACATTCTCAACAGACCTTAAAACAACTTATCTTCCTACTGATACTATAACTTTCGATGTGGCAACAGCAACAGACAATATTGATTCAAGACTTAATGTTGTAACTGCTTATAGGTTTGTAGATGAAAGTGGAGAGCCTATTACAGATAGCAATGCTACAAACAAATTGCAATTTATAGTTAGTGCGGCAGGAAACAATGTACACACAAACTATGATGAAAACAGTGATAAGTGGTTTATCAAGAATGCAGATGAAAATGGACTAGTTACAAGCGAAGGGTGGTATTTAGAAGATTCAGAATATTCAATTAACCTTGCAAGTGCACCAGAGGATGCTTATGGAATTGAAATTTTTGCGTATGCAGTTGATGACGTTGGTAATATTGCTTTCTATGACAGAACGGTTTCAATAGCAAAAGCATATGACAATGATATTCCGGGCTTGATTCGAGTTGAAAATGCACCTGATGATATGCAACTTTACACTGCACCACAAACAATTTCTCTTCCAACACTTGAATTCACTGATTCAAGAGTTGACTATATGTATGCTAATGTAGAAGTATACAAGATTGAATTAAGCGAAGAAGGGAATATTACCTCAAAACAATTTATACAAAATAGAAATATGACGTCCTCTGTTGACACATATAGAGGAATTTTCAGAGTCAATGCTGGAACATTCAATGCGTCTACGAGTGGTACCTATCAGGCGGTTGTGACTGTGGTAGATGCAAGCAATCACTCTGTTGCAACATATTTCACTTATAATGTTGAAGATAGTGGAGTAGTTGAGGACCCTCAAATTACAAATATTTCTTCAACACCTATTGAGGCTGCTGCAGGCGATGAATATACACTTGACCCACCAGTACTATCAGTGTCAGAATCTACTTCATTTGGGTATATAGGTATTAACACCGACGACGATTCAAATACTTCAACCTATTACACAACTTCAATTATTGAAAGTTATGGTGACTATGACCTTACATTATATGGTTTCACAGGTTATGATAAAGGCACTTACAAACTTCAATACACTGTATATCTTATGAGATATAGACTTAGTAGATTGTTGGAAGATGGTATAAACTCTGCAGATGCAGGTATCTATCTTGATGAAAATGGAAGATTGAAATACAAAGAGACTGGCGCAAGTTCTACTTCATATTTCATATACTTCCAAGCAACTGACAATGGTTATGTTCCTACAATGAATACCGACTTCCATGGACTTGGAAATACACCAACAGTTCAAGAAGGACAGACACTTGAAGAGGTTGTTGAGGGCTTGCTTGATGGTTTAGTAGATATGTTTGCTATTCCAAGCAATGTTCAAACAATTACAGTAGGTGATATTGGTTTAAATATAATTTTTGACGGAAATCCTTATGAACAAACTCAATATCCTACAATCGATGAGGACAATATCAAGACTGTTACCATTGTAAAACCTGATATTAGAGAAGAAGGCAACGTTGAAGTTAACGATGCGGAAAGTTATGTGCAAATTACTTGTACCTCAGGTACTGAGAGAAATGTTGGTACAATATATTTTGACAAGTGGGAAGAGTCAATTGACAATGCATCAAATGACTTTACAGTACAAGGCAGTGAGATAAAACTGAGACTTGTTAGAAATGGAGAATACACAATCACATACAATGTAGTTGGAATGGATAGCAATGGCGACAATATTGGACAACCTCGAACAGCGGAGTTTACAATATCAAATGGCGATGTACAAGACCCAGTAGTTGACATTGATGAGACTAAATACAGTTCGACTATTAAATTGCGCGACCCTATAATAATTGATATTGATAGCATAGAATTTTCTGATAATGTAACATCAACAGATGAATTGCTAGAAAGCATTGAGGTTACAATTAGAAACACTGACAACAATAGTGGATCACAAGATATTCCAAACACAGCAGAGGAAGGTGGATATGAATTTGAATATACTCCAACCGAAGTTGGAAATTATACTGTAACAATCACAGTAACAGATAAAGCAGGTAGAACAGGTAGCGATTCATTCTCATTTGAAGTTACAACAGACGGTGGGGATACAATCAATGTTCAACAAGTTTTAGGTGGTGTATTAATTGGTATTTCAGTCGTGGTTCTTGCAGGTGTAGTTATATACTTTGTAGTATCTAAGGTTAAATTGGATAAACGTGCAAAGGGTTATGAGCGAGAACTCAAAAATGATAAAAACAAAAAATAACACCAATAAATAAACAAAAATATTTTTAGAAAGGAAAAAGCAAGGGCGGTGTCTAAACCCTTGCTTTTTTATTGCACACTTTAAATTGCATTTTTATCTATGTGAATTTCTATGTATTTTATTTTATAAAGAAGGACAAAGTGGCTTATTGTAAGGTTTATTTATCATTTAAATACACTTCTCGTTTATTATTTACATATTTGAAAATGTTTTTGAAATCAATAATTTCTTTAATTTGTTCAAGTCATTGAGGACTATCTAAGTATTCTAGCAAGACTTTTCTATCAAATTCAATTTTCCAAGCATCTTCGTCGCATCCATGAGAAATTTTGTTCTTATATAAGTGAATTGCAAGCAAAAATAAGTTAAAATATTTTAGGAGATAGAAAATTATATCTGTCGATATAATTTATCCTTTCTCACAAGTAAAAAATCGCAAGTATTTTGTGCTTGCTCAAAAGGAGTAAAATATGAAATTAAAAGAATGGCTTGATATTTGGCTTAACAAATACACAAAATTTGCGGTGAAACTCCGCACTTATGAAAGATATAGATATATTATAGAAAAGCACATCAATCATAAACTTGGAGAGTTTGACTTAGATGACTTGTCAGCAGTGACACTTCAGGATTATGTTTTGTCGGAACTTGAAAGTGGAAATCTTATTTCATCAAAAGGGCTTGCAAACAACTCAGTTATTGGAATTGTAAATGTTTTGAAAAGTGCGTTGAAACTTGCAAAATCACTTGAAATTTGTACACTGGATAATTCTGACAAAATTAAACTGCCGATTTCGACCGAAAAACCTGTGACCGCATTTAAAAAGTGTGAGCAAGAAAAATTAGAAAAATATTGTTTGTCGGCAAATAAAACAAACTATTTAGGAATTGTTATTTGTCTTTACACTGGCATAAGGCTTGGCGAACTTTTAGCACTAACTTGGAATGACATAGACTTCAATAATGGGATTATGACAATATCAAAAACTGCATATAGAATCAAACAAAATGGCAAGCCACAGGTTGTTGTTGATAAGCCTAAAACTAAAAACTCAAGTAGATTTATTCCACTTCCTAAACAACTTTTGAAGATTTTGAAAAGAGCAAAGAGAATTTCAAAGTCTGACTTTCTTTTATCTACAAGAATGGGTGGGATTGTTGGAACTCGGGCTTATCAAAAGACCTATGAGAGAATTTTAAGGAAACTCAATATTCCTTATAAAAATTTCCATTCTCTTCGCCACACTTTTGCAACTCGTGCAATTGAAATGGGTATGGATGTTAAAACCTTGTCAGAAATTCTTGGACACAAAAATCCTGTTATCACACTTCAAAGATACACACATTCAATGCTTTCGTATAAAATAGAGATGATGAATAAGATGGGGAAAATGTTAAGTGTAATATAATCTTCGTTTTTTCTAAACAAAATTGAACGAAGTGTAACCTAAATTTCAAAATATGGTAATAATTACAAAATATTTTAAGAGTTACGGTCATTGGAGATATCAAAACAACTTGCAGTGATAGGAGAGTGCCAATAACAGATGTTCATCAGATAGAAAGGGGAGGATAGAGGTGTAGGAAAATCCCAACTTGTTTGTAACTTGGAATTTTTGCAATATTGGTTGACTTATACGAAATAATTTTACATAATTAGTATGAAAATGGACTAATTTGGAGTGAGATATGGTTGTAAGTAAAGAAATAAACGACTTAGTCAATCAATATTGCAGATTAAGGGACAGACAATATGCTGTCTATCACAAATGTGCAAAGCAAAATGGATTGTCTACTAACGAGTTATTTGTCTTAGATATTCTTTGGTTTGCGAAAAATGGAATAACACAAAAAGAAATTTGTGAGCGGATGTCGGCGAACAAACAGACGATTGCTTCCATTGTTAATAAATTTAATAATAAAGGTTATGTCGAGTTTATTGAAGTTAAGGAAGATAGACGAAACAAACCTATTAAATTAACTGAGAGTGGCTTAAAATACGTAAAACAGGTCATTCCACCTGCTGCCGATGCTGAAAATTTGGCAATGGTTAATTTAGGAATAGAAAATATAAAACAACTTGTAAAGTTAACAACGGCACTTGCAGAAAATATGGAAGATGAATTTAATAAAATTTCAAACAAAAAGGAGAATAAAAATGGAATTTTATGATGTTATAAACAAAAGAAGAACGACAAGAGAGTTTTTAGACAAACCTGTCGATTTTGAAAAAATCAAAAGAATTTTAGAAGCAGGCAACAAAGCACCAACATGGGACCACAATCGTAATTGGCAATTCATTATTTTAAGAACGGACGAAGAAAAAGAATATGCATTTGAATACGCAAAGTCTATTGCAAACAAGTTTGACGCCGACAAATATTTGAATTTCCCAAGACCTTATCCTATCACACTCGGTCAAAAAATGTATGGCTATGCAATGCCTAGACAATACACAATGTTAAAAGAAGCGCCTTATGTAATTATTCCACTTTTCAAGTCGAAAGAATTAAATGGCGAATATGTTTCAAAATTAAATCCATTTGCGACCATTTGGTGCGTGATTGAAAATATCTTTTTGGCAACAACTGCCGAGGGTTTGTCTTGCTCTATGCGAATACCACTTAATAAAGAACACGACATTGTGAAAGAAAAACTAAAAGCGCCACCAACCTATATGATACCTGTTTTTATTGGTATTGGATATGCAAATCCAAATGAAAGAAAGTTAGAGCAAAATAAGCCTAGTTTAGACAAACAAATTCGTTTTGGCAGGTGGAAATGATTGTAAATAAGATTAAAGTTAAAGAAATAATCACAAAATCAAATTTGCCAGTTTGTGATTATTCGGTCAGTACCTATGTTGGCTGTGAACATTCTTGTAAATACTGCTATGCTTGCTTTATGAAAAGATTTACAGGGCACAATGAAGATTGGGGCTCGTTTGTTGATGTGAAATACTGGGATAAAATCAAAAATCCACAAAAATATAATGGAAAGGAACTTTTTATTTGTTCTGTCACCGACCCTTATCAACCTTGTGAAAAGGAATTTGAGAGAACAAAAGCACTGCTAGAGGAATTAAAGGGCAGTGGTGCTAAACTTTCTATTTCCACAAAAAGTGATTTGATTTTAAGAGATTTAGAACTCATCAAATCTTTTCCAAATGCACGTGTTTCGTGGTCAATAAACACTTTGGACGAAAATTTTAAAAACGATATGGATAAAGGCGTTTCAATTGAAAGACGATTTAATGCAATGAAAACCTTTCATGACGCAGGTGTTAGGACAACTTGTTTTATTTCGCCAATATTTCCATGGATAACAGATGTTAAGGCAATTATTGAAAAAGCGAAAGACAAATGCAACCTTATATGGCTTGAAAATCTAAATTTGAGAGGAACATTTAAACCTGTGATTATGAATTACATAAGGCAAAAATATCCAAAACTCTACCCACTTTACGATGAGATTTACAATAAAGGAAATGACTTATATTGGCAAGAGTTAGATGCCGAACTGCAAGAATTTGCAAAAGAACAGGGGTTTGAATATAAAACAAATGATGATAGTTTTTTAAAGCCTTTTGAAGCAAAGCCTGTTATTGTAAATTATTTTTATCATAGCAAAATCAAAAAATCTGCACAAAGGAAAGGGTAAAACTATGCCAGAACTACCAGAAATTGATTCTATTAAAGGGATTTCATAATCTGAGACTGGTTGCGGGGATGGACTTTGCTTTTTGTAGTATTATCAATACAGTGTCTTATCTGCATGGGCTTAGTTTATGCAGGAACAGAATATCATTTGTGATTTTTACTTGACAAAACAATCAATATATGCTATATTTATTAGGTATCCGTATGCAAAAGGTTTTTAAATCTGTACAATTAGTTATTTAATTTAATACAGTACCTGACTAGCAACGAGATTGGTTAGAGGAGGTAAAAGATATGTTTGCAGTTGTACAAAGCGGTGGCAAGCAATACAAAGTTAGCGAAAACGACATTATCAGTGTTGAAAAAATTGATAAGCCTGTTGGTGACAAAGTTAAACTTGATGTTTTGCTTGTAAGCGATAATGGAAATGTTGTTGCTGGCAATCCTATTGTTCAAGGTGCTGTATGCGAGGCTGAAATAGTTGCTCATGGCAAGGGTGATAAAATAGTAGTTTTCAAGTACAAACCTAAGAAGAACGAAAGGAAGAAACAAGGTCACAGACAGCCATTCACTCAATTAAAGATTTTGTCAATCAAAAAATAGGTTTTTTATGACAAAGATAATTTTTTATAAAAAAAATAACATTATTATAGGTTTTGAGGTGAGTGGGCATACAGGCAAGGATGATTATGGTAAAGATTTATTATGTTGTCAAATATCAACTGTTGCTCAACTTGCGATAGTCGGAATTGAGGAAGTGCTTAAGAAAAGTGCATTTCATCAAATAACAGATGGTTATTTAAAAATAACGGTTAATGAGAATGTTGGAAAGGACGAGAAGGTCCAAGCAATTTTCAAAACTTGTTTAGAATCATTAAAATCTATAATTATTGATGAAAAAAAATACGCAAAATTGGAGGTAAAAAATGTTTAAGTTTAATGCTCAACTTTTTGCTCACAAGAAGGGTGGTGGTAGCACTAAAAACGGTCGTGACTCACAAAGCAAACGTCTTGGTGTCAAGGCTTATGGTGGCGAGGTTGTTTCTGCTGGCTCTATAATTGTAAGGCAAAGAGGTACTAAAATTTACCCAGGACAAAATGTTGGAATGGGAAAAGACTACACTCTATACGCACTTTGTGATGGTGTAGTTAAATTTGGACAAAGCAACGCAAAAAAAATTGTTTCTGTAGTTGCTGAGTAAGATATATAAGATAAAATATGACAAATATGTGAGATTTTATAATCAATTTCAATATTTGTCTTTTTTCAATATGATATCTTTTTAAATTCTTGATAATAATTTAAAAAATAAATATTTTGTCATTTTTTGTTTATTAAAGACATACTTTATCTTGTGGAAAGTACATTTATAGAATTAAGGTGCAAAGAAGTCGTCAACATCCTTGATGGTAGACGGCTTGGGCATATAATAGATTTGGCATTTGATTTAGGCTCGGCGAGGGTTCTTGGTTTTATTGTCCCAGGAGAAAAAACAGGGTGGAATTTATTTAAAAATTCAAATCAACTTTTTATACCTTATGGGTGTGTTGTTCGGATTGGTGAGGATACTATTTTAGTTGAACTGCCAGCACAGGGGGTGCCAACAAATCCTTATGTATTATCGCAAAATAATGACAAAAAATAATTTTTTACGAAAGGAGAAGTGATATGGCTATAAAACTTGAAAAAACCGAAAAATTCGAAAAATTAGCAAAAAAATATCCTATAAAATATCGTGAAAGTGCTGACTCAACGACAAGTTATGAGATTGACGACAAAGATTTCATCAATATTAATAAAAAACTTGTAGCCGATTGTCTTTATGCAAATGTGCCTAAAGAGTTAAGAGTTAAGGGCGAAAATGATATTTACGAAGAAAGAGAGATATAAAAAATGCTTAAATGAATGTTTTATGTTTATCATTTAAGCATTTTTTATTTTTAACCAAAAAACTGCAAAAAGTACAATTCAAAATAAAATTATATTTTCAATTATATTTAAAACTTTTTAGTATGATTTCTACAGAGTCTCAAGTATATCTTTAAAATCATCAACTCCTTGAAAGTCCTTGAGGACTGAGGCATATCTTACAAATGCGACTTGGTCCAATTCTTTAAGTGCTCTCATTACCATTTCTCCAACAGTTGATGATTTAATTTCTTGAAGGTTCCTATTTTGGATGGTAAGTTCAATATCATTTATAATTTTATCAATTTGTTCTTCACTTACGGGACGTTTTTTGCAGGCTTGTACTATACCCTCTTTTAATTTTTTAGGGTTATAAGACTGCCTTGAACCGTCTTTTTTGATAATCAAAAAAGGTATTTTTTCAATAATCTCATGTGTTGTAAACCTTCTGCCACAACTAAGACATTCGCGACGACGTCTTATACTATCATCATAATTTCTCGAATCCAAGACTTTGTTGTCTTCACTTCCGCAATAAATACACTTCATAATAATCTCCTACATTATTTTAACATAAATAAACCAAAATTTTCAAATATTTTTTAGAAAAAGTCATATAAGATTAAAAAAATAATAAAAATATAACATGATAAGTTTGTCTGAGGCAAGAATTGACAGAGAATATAAAATTAAAGAAATAAAAGATGTTCCTTTTAAAATAAAAAGGCGTCTTTTTGAGTTGGGAATGTTGCCAAATACAAGTATTAAGGTTGAACGAACTTCGTTATTAAGAAGGTCTTATCTTGTAGAAACTGGAGGATATATATTGACTCTAAGAAAAGACATAGTGGACAAAATTTTTGTGAGCGAGAAGTTATGATAAATGTAAATTTGGTTGGAAATGCAAATACAGGTAAAACGACACTTTTCAATATGCTTACAGGTTCACATGAGCATGTTGGGAATTGGCATGGTGTTACCGTTGAGGAAAAGTCATGTAAGTATAGGTATAAAGAATTTGAAATAAATATTGTAGATTTGCCAGGTATATATTCACTTTGTCCTCTAAGTTTTGAAGAAAAAGTAGCAACTGACTATATTTTTGCCCATCGAGATAGAATTACTATAAATATTTGTGATGCCAGCAATTTACGGAGAAATTTATATTTAACATTATCGCTTTTAGAACTAGGCTGTCCCGTTTTAATGGTGGTCAACCAAATTGACAAAAAGAAGATATGTAAAATAGATTATTCTGCACTTAGCAGAGAATTAAATGTTCCAATTATTTATATAAATGCGACAGATAAAAATTGTAGAGATAAAATCAGCGAAAAAATAATTGAATTAAACAAGCAAAAATGTATAGGACTAAAAGCAAACTATAATATGCCGTATTTGACAGATATTTTTTATAGTTGTGGAAGTAAATTAAAGAAATTCGACAATATTATTGATAAAAATTCTCGAAATAATGATGTTTTAAGGAATTTTTACAAGATTAAATTGCTAGAAGATGATGATACAATAAAACAAAATTTATCCATTGACTACAAATTTGAAGAAATTGAAAATGTTGCAAGTAAAAGATATAAGTATATAGACTGCATAATGGACAAATTTTCAAGCAAGAGAGAAAGAGTGTATGGGAAAAGCAAACTTGACAAAATTTTCTTAAATAGGTTTTTGGCATTACCCATATTTATTTTGATTTTGTTTGTGTGCTTTTATTTAACATTTTTTACCATTGGTGCATGGCTGAGTGATGGACTTGAATTTTTGCTTGATAAATTTATTTCTTCGCCATTACTCAACTTTTTAATAGATACTTGCGGTGAAAATAGTCCTATTGTTAGTATGGTGGACACTGCCATTATAGGTGGGGTAGGCTCTATAATAACATTTTTGCCACAAGTAGCCCTCTTGTTCTTCTTTTTATCACTACTTGAAGATAGTGGGTATCTCTCAAGAGTCGCGTTTGTTTTTGAAGATATTCTAGGCAAGGTGGGACTATCAGGGAAAAGTGTGTACACATTATTGATGGGGTTTGGTTGTTCGACTACTGCAGTGCTTACTGCTAGGAATATGGAAGATAAAAACTCAAAGATAAAAATAGGACTTTTGACACCTTATATGAGTTGCTCAGCAAAATTTCCTATATATGCCGTCATTGGAGGTGCATTTTTTGGAGCAAATAATATTTTTGTCATTGTAGGGCTCTATTTGCTGGGCGTTATTTTAGCGGTTTTGTTATCATACATTTTTGAAAAAACTATTTTAAAAAGTAAGGAACAATCTTTTATCTTAGAATTCCCACCATATAGAATGATGAGTTTTAAAAGAACATTTTCTGTTTTATGGCAAAATGTAAAGTCCTTTATTACGAGGGTAGGAACATTAATTTTAGCAATGAATATCATTGTTTGGGTTCTTTCCAACTTTACAATATCTTTTAAATTTATATCCAGTGATGGTGAAAGTATGCTGGAAACTTTTGGTAAAATTTTTGCACCAATTTTTGTTCCTTTAGGGTTTGGTCGCTGGGGAATTGTATCGGCTTTAATTGCAGGAATTGTCGCAAAAGAGGTTGTGCTTTCCTCAATTGCCATGTTTAATTATGTGGAATCTACAGACTTGGTGCAGTCGTCAATTTTACTATCTACGTCTGCTGTGTACTTTGCAAGTAATAGTGCGGTTTTGTCATTTCTGATTTTTTGTCTTTTGTACCTGCCTTGTATTTCAACATTCTCTGTTTTGCTTAAAGAAATAGGTGTGAAATGGATATTTATAGGGGTAGTTATTGAATTCCTTGTTGCATATATCACTGCTTTTCTTGTCTATACTATTGGCAGGTGTATTGAGTGTTTTGGATTCTGGATGGTGTTTTGCACTATTATTGCAATAATTTTGGTTGTTATTTCTGGAATTTTAGTGGTTAAAAGAATAAAAGCAAAAAGAACCTGTCCGTTTTCAGATAGGTGTGATAAGAATTGTAAAGTAAAATAGTGTTGTCAATGAACCCCGCACTTGCCAAAATTTTGCTCGCAAAATTTTAATCACATCCGAACGGATGTGAATTTTTGAAAGATTCCTTTCAATGCAAGTGCGGGTGAAATTATCCAAGAATACTTTAACTTGCATTTAAGCGAAATATGTAATTATTCTGACGACTTTAAAAATTTTCTGAGGAGAAAACTTAGCCATCTGGGTGCCTTTATACATATAATTTTAAATTTCCCATTGTCTTTTTGCTTTTCCATATTCATATATATTATAATTTTTTTAAAAATGTTACATAAGATTTTCTAAAAAATATTTTATTTATTTTGATTTTTCGACATAATTTGATATTATTTTAGTATGAGTAAAAAATTCATGTTTCTTGTATTTGGATGCATAGGTTTGGTTTTGTCAGTACTCGCTGTAGTGATATATTTTGTCGTTACGGGTGGTATCAATTCAAATACCCCAATCACAAGAATAAGCACAGACGACTTGGTTATTTATAAGGGAAGTTATGTTGAAAATTTTTATGAAGTAAATGTAGATGATGCCGAAATCACTTTCGCAGTTGATAAAGAGGGAATTATTAATATCAATAAAGATAGATTAGAAGGATGCGAAGTCGGTGAGGTGGACGTTTTAATTAGTGCAGAATCTCATGGCAGTATTGCTAGTGATACATTTAAAGTTACAGTAATTGATAGAGACTATAGTTATACAGTTGAACCTGTCATAGATTGCACATTTGAAGATAACATACTTCTTATGCCAAACGACGAATGTTTCTTTAAATTCCAAATTTTAGATACATATGGTAAGGTGTTTGATACTCATGTTTCCTATGAAGTCATAGGAAATGGCAAATTAGATAGCGACTTAGGAAGATTTGTTTTAATAACAAGTGAAGATTGCATTATCAAATTCTATGCAGAAGAGATTGAATTTGAAGTTGTAATAAATGTAATACACACAGCATAATAGAGAAAATATATATTTTTAAATTATAATATAAACATTAAAAATAAGATAAAATATAAAACTCTCAACCCAAAATAAGATAAAAATAGGTTGAGATTTTTATATAAACGAAGTTATCCACACAAGTAAGAAAAAGAATTTGACACGAAATAAAGAAAAAACGGAGCAAAAAACTCAAACGTGGAGACACATATTTCAGTGTTTTTGTCGACTTTTTGTCCCAAAAAGTCAAAATTTTGTTAAATTAGTTGACAAAAAGTCGGGGGGGGTTACAATAGGTTAGACCATAATTTAGGAGAAAAAGATTTCCACATCACCAATTTTTCCACAAAAGTCAAAAAAATTTTAATGCAACCATAGCAAATGACAACATTTTGACGACACCTTAAATACTTAAGAATTTAAAAATGCTAAAATAGGGGTTGTAAAAGGTTATTGTAATACTTTTAAAAAAATTACAAATAATAAACCATATCAAACTTTCGACAGGCGTCATGGAAATGTAGTCGGGCAGACTCCAAATCACGAAGAAATTTACAGAGTAAATTTCGAGTGTGCGGAAGGGGGTATGGGAGGGAAACCAAAAGTATTTCAAGAGGGACTCGCAGAAATACGACTTTTAGCGGTTAGACTTGCCTTTGCAAGTCGTGCCCGCGTCAAAAAGTTGGGTGTCCCCACAATTAAAAGGAGTGAGTTATGAAAACATTAAGACTAAAGTTAATTTCACTAATAGCAATGGTATGTTTAGTGCTAGGACTGGTAGTCGTAGGCATTTATGCTGCCGAAATTCAATATATAAAACTAGGTGGCAACATAACATTCAGTGTCGATGACAAATCCTTGTATGTTCAAGATGTGAGAGTGCAGGAGGATATGCAGTCAAACCCATATAGTTTGAAAGAACAGGGGATTTTTATTCCAGGATATATCAATGGTGAGTTTAATATGAACATTGGTTCGTTTACCAACAATTATGGTGGCTTTAGTTTATACTTTGATATAATAAACACAGTAGACGAAAGTGGGAATTCCTATGTGTATGATGTGACTGCCACAACAGGACAAACTGCCGATGGTGTAGAGGTGCAAGTTGTGGTCGACAATAAAGATAATCACATACCACCAGGGGCAATAACCCCAAGTGATATTGATAATACAACCCTACCAACTGCAACGGTTATCTTAACAGTAACCTCACCACAAGGCATAGAGGTAGACCTCAGTCAAATCACAATAACAATCACGATGATAGAAATTGTAGATTTTGAGTTCTTACTCAATGACACAGACTATACCGCCTCAGTGACAGGATACACAGGCAGTGACACAACAGTGACCATCCC
This sequence comes from uncultured Clostridia bacterium, assembly GCA_944350275.1. GTDB lineage: Bacteria > Bacillota > Clostridia > Christensenellales > UBA1242 > Caccovivens. The sequence continues at coordinate 31,845 of CALVOK010000019.1, forward strand.
ATCCTCAATCTCAGTAGTAGAGACCACCGACGGCGAAACAAAATACTACGAAGGCTCTCAATATACAGTTACATCAATTGCAGATGGTTATCCGGGAGTTTTCCAAGAAAACACAACAATAACCAATGTAGTATTCCCAGACACCTTGCAGACAATAGGGTATGATGCATTCCGATATTGCAATAATATAGAAACAATAGAATATCAAGGTACATTAGAAGAATATTTATCTATAGATATGGGTAATGTTTGGATAACCGATTCTTCACATTCACTAAAAATTGGTGGACAAGAGATAACTAATAATTTAGTTATACCAGATACTATAACAACAATACCTAAATATGCATTTCATGGTTGCACTGATATTGTTAGTGTGTCTATACCAGAAAGTGTGACAAGTATAGGAGAATATGCATTTCAGTTTTGCTCCCAATTAACAAGTGTAGATTTTGGAGAAAATAGTCAGTTGACAAGTATAGGATATAGTGCATTCTATAGTTGCACCTCCTTAACAAAAATAACTATCCCATCAAGTGTGACAAGTATAGGAGAATATGTATTCCGTTCTTGTTCCCAATTAACAAGTGTAGATTTTGGCGACAATAGTCAGTTGGCAAGTATAGGACGATATGCATTCGATAACACATCTTTAACATCAATAACCATCCCATCAAGTGTGAAAAGTATAGAAAATTTTGCATTTCAGTTTTGCTCCCAATTAATAAGTGTAGATTTTGGAGATAATAGTCAGTTGACAAGTATAGGAAGTTGGGCATTCCTTTCTTGCGCCTTAACGGCAATAACCATCCCAGCAAGTGTGATAAGTATAGGAACGTCTGCATTCAATGGATGCGACCTCACCACCGTCACCATTGAAAACGAAACAATTTACAACAATGCAACATCATCAACTGATTGTGGATGTTTACTTGACTATGCCACAACTGTTAGGGTGCTTACTGATTTTGTGAGTGACTCACATTCTTATATAAACACCACAAACTTCCCTTATACAAATGATGAGGTGGTTGGCGAAAAGACTTATAGGGTTTACTCCACAGAGCCTTTGAGTTAAGTTTTTGTTTTTAAAGACAACATTCATTTAAAATTGAAATTGTAAATATTGTTGAATTTTTAAGTTAAAACTAAAAAACATCTCTTTTATTGACGAGAGTTCAAACTTATAAAGAGGTGTTTTTTGTTGCAATATCACTTTTGGTTTTATTTTGTTTTCAAAATCATATTTAGATTTTATGTTATTATAATAGAATATACAGTTTGAGGAGTCGTAATAAAATATACAGTCTGAGGAGTCAGTTGTATTGACACGTACAAATTTGAAAGTGAATTAAAAGCAAGGTCCTGGCTTCAAAATACCAAAATCAAACTTAAAAATCTTATTTATTGTTTAGTTTTTGCTCTGAATAAGATAATTTTTCAAAAAAATCAAAAAAATTTTTAAAAAATTGTCATAAATAGTTGACTATTTTATAAAAAATGCATATACTATTGCTAGCACTTGTAAAACTGGAGTGCTAAAAAGTCGAAAAGTAAGAGGTTGTTCATGGAATTATCTGACCGCAAAAAGAAGATTCTTTGTATGGCTATTGAGGAGTACATCAAGGACTGCTCGCCTATCACAAGTGGTGGAATCAAGGATGTTACATCTCTCAATTGCTCCACTGCAACACTGAGGAACGAACTCAATGCACTTGAGGCCATGGGTTTTCTTAAGCAGTTGCACACATCAGGAGGGAGGATACCAACTGCGCAGGGGTATCGCTACTATGTAGAAAACTTACTTGAGGGAGCGACTGCAAGTGAGAAAGAACTTGACGAGGTCAAGGACCTTATATCTTCAAAGACCAGTTCTTTAAACGAGATAGTCACAGGGATTGCGAAGATTGTCAGCAAAGCCACCAATTATCCAACGGTAATTATGGTTGACGGAGTTGACAACCTGGTGCTGACAGATTTTAAAATCATACCGTTACTTGAAGATAAAGTCATGGTTTTGATTGGAACCATCGCAGGTTATATCAATCAGACACTTGACATATCAGCAAGTGTGGAGGATTGCAACAATGCTTCCATTTACCTGACAAAGCATTTTAAGGGCGAAACAATTGGGTTTATGATTGACAACATTGACCAATTTGAAGAGGGTATGAAGAGTGAAATTGAGGCATTTGAGAGTGTTGTAAACAGTCTTATAAGCGGACTTAAAAAACTCAACAGTCAAAGGTATCTAAATGTAAGACGAGAGGGAAGTGGCAAACTTCTTGAGAACAAAAATGAAGTTGAATCAGCCAAAAAGGTGCTTGATGTCCTGGACGACGAGAAACAACTCTCCTCAATCATGGAACTCGAGGGCAAGGGTGACATTGAGGTTACCATTGCAGGAGATGGAGAGAGTTGCTCAGTTGTCAAAGCACCAATCAAGGTTGACGGGCGCCAACTTGCCTCAATTGGAGTTATAGGACCACAGAGAATGGACTATGCGGGTATAGCCTCTGCACTTAAGGTTGTAATAGATAACCTGAATAACTTAAAAGGAGAATAAATGTCCGACATAAATGATATAAATGATAAAAACATGAGCGAAGAGAAAGAAAATTGCGATTGCTGTGACCAATGCACTTGCGGAGATGGTTGTCAGTGCAATGGCGAACACAAATGCAGTGAGAATTGTACTTGTGGTGAAAAAAAGTGTAATTGTACAGATGATTGTCAATGCGGTGATGATTGCCATTGCGACGATAATTGTTCTTGTGGTGACGACTGCACTTGCGGTGAGAACTGCTCATGTCAAGAAGAAAATAAGTGCAATGATGAATGTAATTGTCAAGAAAAAGAGGAAAACGACAAGGCAGTTGAGTACTTAAATCTTGCAAAGCAGGTTCAAGCCGATTTTGAAAACTTCAGGCGTCATGCTGTTGAAGATATAAAACAGGCAAGAATTAGCGGACAGACATCTGTTATAGAGGTATTTTTACCTTGTCTTGATACATTTAAGGAGGCAAAAAAATCAATTACCGATGAGAATGTTCTAAAAGGCTTTGAAATGGTAGAAAATAGCATCTCTAATTCCCTGAAAAGTCTTGGAGTTGAGAAAATTCAGTCGGTAGGAGAAAAATATAATCCACATCTTCACAATGCTATAGCAGTTATGAAAGATGAGGAAAAAGAAAATGACGTTATCTTGGAGGAATATCAAGCAGGATATAAATTCCATGATAAAGTAATAAGATATGCAATAGTCTCAGTCAATAAAAAGGAGGATTAATTATGGGAAAAATTATTGGTATAGACTTAGGAACAACAAATTCATGTGTAGCGGTAATGGAAGGTGGAAAACCAACCGTTATAGCAAATGCAGAGGGTGATCGTACCACACCTTCAGTAGTTGCATACACAAAAGAAGGAGAGAGACTTGTCGGCAAAGTTGCAAAACGACAGGCAATAGTAAATGCTGAAAATACAGTTCAGTCAATAAAACGTGAAATGGGTACAAATTATAAAGTTAAACTAAATGGCAAGGAATACACACCACAAGAGATTTCTGCTATGATTCTTTCAAAATTAAAGGCAGATGCAGAAAGTTATCTTGGTGGACCTGTGACACAGGCAGTTATCACTGTACCTGCTTACTTTAATGATTCTCAACGTCAAGCCACAAAGGACGCAGGTAAGATTGCTGGTCTTGAAGTACTTAGAATTATCAATGAACCAACTGCTGCCGCTCTTGCATACGGTCTTGATAAGGGCGAGAATTCAAATCAAAAGATTCTTGTATACGACCTCGGTGGCGGGACATTCGATGTGTCTATCCTTGAAATAGGTGATGGTGTATTTGAAGTTCTCTCTACAAATGGAAACACTCGACTTGGCGGAGATGACTTTGATAATAGAATTATTGATTTGCTCGTTGAAGAGTTTAAGAAAACTAACAATATTGACTTAATTCAAGATAAACTTGCTATGCAAAGACTTAAAGAGGCGGCAGAAAAGGCTAAAATTGACTTGTCAGCGACACCAAAAACTACAATTTCACTTCCATTCATTTCTGCTGACGCAACAGGTCCAAAACATATGGAATATGAACTCACTCGTGCAAAATTTGACTCACTTACTGAGGACCTTGTAAAAGAGACAATTGACTGCACAGTTAGAGCACTCGCCGATGCAAAACTTGACAAAAACCAAATTGATAAGGTTGTTTTAGTCGGTGGTTCAACTCGTATCCCTGCTGTACAAGAGGCAGTTAAGAACTTTACAGGAAAAGAATCATACAAGGGTATCAACCCAGATGAATGTGTCGCTATAGGTGCCGCTATTCAGGCAGGTGTCCTTGGCGGAGAAGTTAAAGATGTATTACTTCTTGATGTAACTCCACTTTCTCTTGGTATTGAAACACTTGGTGGTGTGTTTACTAAACTTATTGAGAGAAACACAACCATACCTACAAGAAAATCACAGATATTCTCAACCGCTGTTGATAATCAACCTGGCGTTGATATTCACGTTCTTCAAGGCGAACGAGAATTTGCAAATCAAAACAAAACTCTAGGTAGATTCCAACTTACAGACATCCCACCTGCACCAAGAGGAGTGCCTCAAATTGAAGTTACATTTGATATTGATGCAAATGGTATTGTTAAAGTTTCTGCAAAAGACCTTGGAACAAACAAAGAACAAAATATAACAATCACAGCATCTTCAAACCTTAAAGAAGAAGATATTGAAAAAGCAATTAAAGAGGCTGAGGCTCACGCAGAGGAAGATAAGAAACGTAAGGAACTTGTTGAGACTAAGAACCAAGGCGATAACCTTGTTTATGGACTTGAAAAGATGCTTAAAGACAATGGAGATAAACTTCAAGAGGAAGATAAGAAAAAACTGCAAGATGCTATTGAGAAAGCAAAAAGCGACATGGCGAGCGAGGACATTGATACAGTTAAGAAGGCAATTGATGAACTCACAAATGTTTCAAATGGCATAGTTTCTAAGATGTACCAATCTGCAAACCCTAATGGTGCTAATGGCAGTACTGAAGCCAATGGCAATAATGGAGATAACGGCTCTGACCCAGAAGTAGTTGTTGATGATGACAATAAATAATATTAATACTATGTTTGTAGTAAGAAATTAGATAAACATATGTTTATGAGTAAGGAGAGAGTTATGGAAACTAAGGATTATCTTGGTAAGATTGTGACTGTCAAAATGGATAGACCTCTTGGGAGCAAACATCCAAAACATGATTTTATTTATCCTGTCAATTATGGTTATATTCCAAACACTATTTCAGGTGATGGAGAAGAACTTGATGCCTATGTACTCGGTGAGTTTAAGCCTCTCGCCGAATACACAGGAGTTGTCAAGGCAATTATTCACAGGATAAACGATAACGATGATAAACTTGTTGTGATGGCAAGCGAGAAGGATTACTCTGACGCCCAAATTAAAGCATTGACTGAATTTCAGGAACGATTCTTTGAAAGTGAGATAATAAGGGACTGCGAAAAACAAAAAGATTAATAAAAAGGAAAGATAATGGCAAATAAAGATTATTATTCAGTGCTAGGAGTTGATAAAAATGCGAGCGAGGATGAAATTAAGTCGGCATATAGAAGGCTTGCAAAAAAATATCATCCCGACCTCAACAAAACTCCCGAAGCAGCGGAGAAATTTAAAGATATAAACGAAGCATACGAAGTTTTAGGCGACCCTAAGAAGAGGGCAAACTACGATCAGTTTGGCTCCGCTGACGGCAACCCATTTGGTGCTGGCGGTGCTGGTGGCGCTGGTGGTTTTGGCGACTTCTTTGGTGGTGGCGGTGGATTCTCCGATATTTTTTCTGACATTTTTTCTGCTTTTGGCGGAGGACATGGAGAAAAAGTTAGGCAAAGGGGAGCGGACATCAATATTGCTGTAAACTTAACTTTTGAAGAGGCTTGTTTTGGCTGTGTTAAAAATATAACAATAGGCAAACAAGATAAATGTACCGCTTGTAATGGAACGGGTGCTAAAAATGGTAGAGAGTTTTCTATCTGTCCTGAATGTAATGGAGCAGGCAGGGTCCGTTATCAACAAAACACTCTTTTTGGTACAACCATAAGGGAAGCAAGTTGCCCAAAATGTAATGGTAGCGGAAAGATTATAAGAGAAAAGTGTGCAGAATGCAATGGAAAGGGTGTAAAAAAGACAAATAAAACTATACAAGTTAAATTCCCTGCAGGAATAGACAATGACCAAACACTTAGGATGAAAGGCGAAGGAAATTCTCCTGGCGGAGATGGTGTAAATGGTGACCTTAATATAAGAATATCTGTAAGCCCTCATAAGATATTGATAAGAAAGGGAAAGGATTTGTATCTTGACCTCTATTTGCCTTTTACTTTAACTTTGCTAGGTGGCAAGGTGGACATTCCAACACTTGAAGGGAAATACACATTGACAATTCCAGAACTCACACCAAGTGGAACGGTAATGCGTCTTAAAAATAAAGGCGTAAAGGAACTTAATAGAGAAAATAGGGGAGACCTGCTAATCACTATTAAGGCAGAAACACCGAAGAGTCTTGACAAACAAACAAAAACAAAAATACAAGAACTTGCAAAAGAGATAGGAGATAATTCATATATAAAATACAATAATTTTTTGAAGAAAATGTAATTTTTTAAATGCTTTTAACGACATAATCAAAAAATATTTAAATAATATGAATAAAATTCTTAAAAATTGTTATAATAAAACTGTTTTAGACTTTTCAAAACTCCTTTAAAAAATATCTGACAAAAATCTGTCAGATATTTTTTTATTTATTTAGAATTTTATTTTATTTTTTACAGCATTTAATAGGAAAACTATAAATTCTTTCTATAAAATAAATTAATATAAAAATAAACAAAAAATAGAAAAAATAAATTTAAAAATAAATATAAATAATTAGAATCTACATAAAAATTATATTTTTTTGATAAAAATTGTCATTTTTTTAATATTTTTACTTCACAATTTTCAATGCTTTCAACTTCGTCATTTATATCTAAACCTAAAACATACCTTTTCAGCATCTTCCATACACCGCTGTGAGAGACTATCAAAATGTTTAATTTGCTTTTTTCAATGGTTTTAAAAAATTCGATGTTTCTGTTGTATAAATCTTGAAAGTCTTCTGCTTGGTATTTATGTGGATTTTTCATAAAATCCTCAATTTCTTCTTGTGCTGACTCGCTATATTTTCTCCCTGTTGCAATCCCTGCATTTTGCTCTTTTAATCTATCATCTTGAATAATTTTTACATTATGGTATTTATTTATTTCTTGGCTTGTTCTATATGCACGAGAAAGTGGAGAGGAGTATATAATATCTATTTTGGTATTCTTTAGTTTATCTGCAGTTATAACCGCTTGCTTTATGCCCTCATCATTTAAAGGACTATCCAATTGCCCTTGAATTATGCCATTTACATTGCTATCTGTTTGTCCATGTCTTACAAAATATACCATTTGACCTCCTAAAAATAATATTAATTATTAGAGAATACTCCGACAAGTGTTAAAACTGCAGTTGTGGCAGTATCGCATCTCAAAATTCTTTTACCAAGTGAAAATGACTTACCTCCAATATCTATAATTTTATTACTTTCTTTTTCACTGAATCCGCCCTCATTTCCTATTACAACCGCAATTTTTTCTTTGCCACTAACCCAATCTATATTAAAGTTATTTGTTTTTTCATGCTCATTTGCAAATATTATCACATCAAAATCTCTTAATAAAACAAGCATTTTTTCAAAATCTATTAAATCATGTACGTTTACAAGTTTTGAACGTTCACATTGTTTGCAGGCTGATATGACTTGGTTGTCTACACGTTCCCTCTTTAAATTTTTAGTCATTGTATGCTCACTTGTGAAAAAGTATATCTCGCTTACACCAAGTTCAATTGCCTTAGGAAGTATTGCATCAAAATAATCTTTTTTAGGAAGCATTTGAAAAAGAACGATATTTCTTCGAGGCAGTGCAGGGCAAATTTTAATTTCATCTATTTTTAATAGACAATTATTTTTATTAAGTTTAGAAATTGTGCAATAATAGTCATACTCGTCATTAATGCAGGCAATAACCTTATCATCTTCTTGCATTCTTAGAACCTTTCTTAGATGGTCATATTCATTATCTTCAATTATAATAAAATCATTTTCTTTTCTACCAAAAAACCTTCGCATAAAAACTCCTTAATCATTATAGCATAAAAATCTATGATTGCAAAATCCACAGATAAAAATCTGTGGATTTTTGTTATTTATGCTTATTTGCGAGATAGCCTGCAAAGAAAAATATTAAATTTTGTGGCAGACATGATCTTGTGTTACAGCATTGTATTTGCTCAAGGGGATAGGGCTGAGAAAATGATGGTGAGCACGAAAAGTTATTAGGGTAAGAACAATGACAATTAAATGGAGGACAACTTGTCTGCCAAGAGCCATAGCAGGAGCAAGGACATCTGCAAAGGTCGACAAAACTGCCCATTCTATAATTTGTGTTGATTATCATGATTTCTCCTTTTAAGTAAAAATAATTTATAGGAATTAGTCTATTTTTTAGTTATTTTTAATAGATTTAATCTATGAAAGAGTTGTCTATAATTTTTGCAATAATTGGTACGGTGATAGGTTCTGGGTTTATAAGTGGGAAAGAAGTTGCAGTATTTTTTGCAAGATTTGGTTTTTGGTCAATTCCGTGTATATTTATTGCTTTTTTCTTATTTTGGTTTTTGTTTTATTCTATTTTAATTAAGGGGGACAAGATATTATTCAAACTGAAAAAATCTAAATTATTTATGATTATAAATGTAATTCTTTGTATAATTTTTACCTCTGCAATGTTTGCGGGTATTAATAATTTATTAATTTTTGATAATTTTTTTATAAATTTTCTGATTTTTTCGTGTATTTTGGCATTATGCACATTAATTTTTAAAAAAGGTACTACATTTTTAAATAAATTAAACTTTATATTAATTCCCGTAATGCTTGTGATTTTTTTAGCATTACTATCAAGTAAATCAGCATTAAATTTTCAATTACAAGAAAATTTTCAATCAATTTGGTCGCCTTTTTATTGTGTTTTTTATGTCGTTCTAAATACATCAAATAGTTGCGTAATGCTTGCAAGTTTAGGAGAGGGGTTAAGTAGGAAACAAAAAGCACGAGCAAGTTTTTATTCATCACTCGTGCTTATGTTAATCCTGTTGTTTGTAAATATCATTTTACTTCAGCATTCTTCGCTTATTTCCTTAGATATGCCACTACTTTCATTATTTAATGGGTGGGAGAGAACTCTATTAAACATAATAATTTTTATAGGTTGTAGCACCACACTTTTTTCACTTATTTTTTCATCGTCTTTAACGATTAGAGGGCTGTGCAATAATGAATTTTTAGTTTTTATTATAAGCATAGTGGTGCCGACCATATTAAGTTTAGTAGGTTTTGGTTTTATAATAACCTATCTTTATCCACTTGCTAGTATAGTAGGAATATTTTTATTATTAAATTTATTATTTGAAGAAAATATAAAAGTGCTAATAAAAGGGGGTAAAAAATTATAACGTATTAAAGTTTTCTTAATATAAATTTTAAATTTACTAAGTTTATCTTTTATATTTCTTTTCAAGTGGGCTTACCAAAAAGTACATTAAGGCAGCGAGGATACAGAGAAGTGTTATGCTTGCCATTACTATATCAAGTTTGAGAATTTGGCTTCCATAATTTATTAGATAGCCAAGTCCTGCTTTGCTTGAAAGGTATTCTCCCATAATAGTGCCTACCCAACTCATTCCGACATTAATTTTAAGAACGGATACAAATTCAGGGATAGAATTAGGTAAAATAAGTTTAAAAAGTATTTGAAACTTATTTGCGTGCATTGATTTCATGAGAAGTATTTTATCGCTATCACATGAGATGAATGCATTGAGCATAGATATTGTGGTAATAACAATACAGATAAGCACACACATTACAACTGTTGCCCATGTTCCAGAGCCGACCCAAAAAATAATCATAGGTCCAAGAGCAATTTTTGGCAAACTATTTAAGATAATAAGGTATGGTTCCATTATTCGTCTAAGTTTTTCGCTCCACCAAAGCAAAATTGCAATGAAACTGCCCAGAATAGTTGCAATAATAAATCCAATTATGGTTTCATAAAGAGAAGTCCATATATGAATCCAAAGGTTGCCGTCACGTCCAAGGTCAATGATAGTATTTACAATTCTTGATGGACTTGAGAAGAAAAATGGGTCAATTACACCATTGTCAGCAAGTAGTTGCCAAACTCCAAGGAAGAGAACGAACAAAGCAATTTGCCAAAACAAGACTAAAATTTTATCTTTTTTAATTCTTTTAAGATACTGCTTGCGGGCTTTTGAGTAGGATATAACTTTATTTTTGTTTTTGCATTTCATCAGACAAGATTTCTCCAAATCATCTCAAAATATTTGCCAAACTCTTTATCCTCACGTTTTGCAAGTGGAGTTTGCCCTTGGAATGAAATCTCGACTACTTCTTTAACTTTTGCTGGTCTTTTTGTCAAAATGATTATTTTATCCGACATACTAAGTGCTTCAGAAATATCATGAGTGACTAAAAGGGCGGTTTTTTGTTCGCTTTTTATAATGTCATAGACATCATCACAAACCTTAAGCCTTGTTTGAAAGTCAAGAGCAGAGAAAGGTTCATCGAGAAGTAAAAGTTCGGGTTCAAGCACAAGAGTGCGGATAAGTGCAACTCTTTGACGCATTCCTCCACTTAACTGGCGAGGCTTTTTGTTTTTAAAGTTGTAGAGGTCATACTTTTTTAATAGTTGCTCAGCAAAGGCAAGTTTTTCAGGGTCCTTATGTTTTTTTTGAACCTCAAGGCCTAGAATGATATTTTGCCATATGCTACGCCATTCAAAAAGGTGGTCACGTTGGAACATATATCCAATTCTCCCATCATTTTTAGTGATAGGTTGCCCATTTAAAATAATTTCACCTTCAGAAGCGGTCAGCAGTCCAGCAGTTAGTGAAAGGATTGTGGTTTTACCACAACCGCTAGGCCCAACAATAGACGTGAAATCTTTTTCATATATAGAAAAAGTTATATCTTCAAGTGCATTGATTTCGCTCTCTTTTGTTTGGTAAAAATATTTAACATTTTTGAACTCTAGCAAAGACTTCATTTGTATAACCTCTACATTATCAGTTTAGCGAAAAATAAAAATAATGTGACTTTTTTTCAAAAAAAGTGGCATATACTATTGTTTTTTTGCAATTTCAGATTATATAATCATGGCGAGGTTGCTAAAAGGAGCGGATGTGGAAGAAGATGAGATCAGGAAAGCATTACTTAAAAGAGCACTAGGATATGACATAGATGAAATTGTATCTGAGTATAGCCTCGACAAAGACGGGCAGGAGACATTGTCTAAAAAGAAGGTAACAAAAAAACATTATAGCCCCGACATCTCTGCGGCAAAATTACTGTTAGAACGATTTTATAGAACTTATGAAGATAGAGTGCTGGCTATGAGTGATGAAGAACTTGAGAGGGAAGAGAAGCGACTTGAAGAACTTTTAAAAAAGGGGGAGAAAGATGGAAATACATGAATGCAAGCATCTCGTCAAATGCGACTTCTATGGTTGCAACAACTTGGCGAAATATAGTTTTTCTACTAAAGGTATAATAAAACGAGACCTATGTTTTTGCGAGGAATGCTTAAAAGGGATGTATCAAGAAATTGCAAAATTGCAAGTACCAAAAGGACTAGAAAGTCCATTTAAACTTAATAAAAAGACGAGGAAGGTAAAATGAGAAAAGAGAGTAATCAAGAAAAAATAGTCAAAGAGGTCATTGATGATTTTAAGAAAAGAGCAGAAGAGCGAAGAAGTTTTGACCTGATTTGGCAAATAAATATGAACTTTTTAATGGGAAATCAATATTGTAATATTGGTTATGGTGGTCAACTTGAGGAGACTGATCGACAATTTTTTTGGCAGGAGCGAGAAGTTTACAACCATATTGCACCAATTTATGATATTAGATTTGCAAAGTTATCGAGAATTAAACCTGACATAAACGTCATTCCAGCAACCAATGACGAAAGAGATAAACAGTCAGCGAAAGTATCTAAAAAGATATACAAGTCTTTAAAGAATAAACTTAATATTGAAAACAAAGTAAATCAGGCAATCAAATGGTCGGAAGTCTGTGGAACGGTTTTTTACAAACTTGGTTGGAATTCAAATTTAGGACAAACCGTTGGAATAGATGAAGATGGAAATGAAATTAAAAGTGGAGAAGTAGAACTTAGTGTAGTAAGTCCTTTTGAAATCTACCCTGACAGTCCAACTTGTGAAAATTTACATGAATGTCAAAGTTTAATTCATGCAAAGGCATTTTCTACAAGTCAAATTAAAAATATGTATAATGTTGATGTAAAGGGCGAGAGAATTAACACATTTGCTCTTGATAATGTTTCAGTTGGTGTGGGAGGTCTTGGCTTTAATGGTACAGCACCTAAGATAATTGAAACTATTCAAGATGACAGTGCAATTGTTATAGAAAGGTATGTGCGACCTAATTATGATTATCCAAATGGGCGTTTGACAATAGTGGCAGGGGATAAACTTGTCTACGATGGCGAACTTCCTTACTTATGCGGTGAAGATAAGACGAGAGATTTTCCATTTGTAAGACAAACAAGCATTGAGGAACCAGGATGTTTTTGGGGTACAAGCATTATAGAAAGGCTAGTACCTGTGCAGAGGGCTTATAATGCGGTAAAAAACAGAAAACATGAATTTATCAATAGACTTTCACTTGGAGTGCTGAGTGTTGAGGATGGCTCTGTAGACCTCGACAACCTTGAAGATGAAGGGTTATGTCCAGGCAAGGTCTTGGTCTATAGACAGGGTGCAAGTGAACCTAAATATCTTCAAAGTGAGTCAATTCCGTCAGGGCTTAGTGATGAAGAAGAAAATCTACTTGATGAGTTTAATAAGATAAGTGGTGTAAATGATTTGTTGAGTGCAAATTCAGTTTCAACTAATATAAGTGGAAATGCTTTGGAACTTTTGATTTCTCAAGATGAAACAAGACTTAATGCGTCGGTTGAAAGTATAAAATTCGCAGTGAGAGACATAGCAAAAATAATATTAAGATTATATAAACAATATGCTCTATTTCCACGAATTGCAAAAATTATAGGAGAAAATGGACAAATTGAGATGTTTTACTTCTCTTCATCAGATATATCAAGTGATGACATAGAACTGGAAAATCAGACTGACGGCTCGCAAACATTATCTCAGCGTAGAGAAATGATATTTTCATTACTAGAAAAGGGTATATTAAACGATGAAAGTGGAAATTTAACCAACAGAATGAAATGCAAGATTTTAGAAATGTTAGGTCTAGGGATATGGGAAAATGCTCAGGATATAAATGAACTACATCTAAAACGAGCCGACAATGAAAATCTTAAAATGCTTAGCGGTAAAAATATCTCTGTAAGTGAAATAGATGATGATAAATTGCACCTAAATTCACACATTGCCTTTATGCTAGGTGAAGATTATGAGAAAAAAAGCGAAAACAATGCAAAAATAGAAAAAATATTTTTAGAGCATATAAAGGCTCATAAAAAGAAAATGGAGGGTTAATATGGAAGAAAATTTACGAGAACAACCAACAATGGAACCAGTCGATACTTTAAACAAAGTGGATGAGAATAGGGCTGTGAGTGATGTTGGCTCTCAAGGGCAACTTGGTAAGTTTAAAGATGTGTCGGCACTATTAAATGCCTATAACAATCTTGAAGCAGAATTTACTAGGAAATGCCAACTTTTGAAGTCGCTTCAGAAAGAGAAAATTGATGAAAGTGAAAGCGAAAAAAATCTTCAAAAAGAGGAAGAAATCATTGCCGAGAATGAGAATTTAACACAAAATGACGAAAAAACAGAAAAAAATCAAGAAAATAATGTCGAAAATGTTAAATTATCCGAAAATGAAGAAAATAGTGGAGACAATAATCAACAGGATTACCTTCATTCACTAAATCAATTCCTTGATGAAAATGTACTGGCAAAAGACTATGCTGACGAGATAAGGGAATATCTTGAAGGCTCGCGGATTAAAAATCCATATGAGGACGCTTGGGCAAATGTTGTATTAAATCACTTAAAACAAAAGCAAAGCGACTCATTAATTAGTCAATATGTGCTGTCAAGTGATGAAGTCAAGAATAAAATAATTGCAGATTATCTTAATGATTTAAAGAATCAAAAACCACCACATATAATATCTTCACAAGGCGGGCAAAGGGTGTCAGGAGTACTTCCTGACAGCCCTAAGACGCTTGCTGAGGCAAAGAAAATTGTAAATAATATGTTTAGTTAAATTGCTAAATCTATAGGTATAATTTCTGATAAATAAAAATTAAAATAGATTAAAAGTTATTAAATTATTTAAATGATTTGTGGTAATAAAAAATGATAGCACAAATTCAAAAAAACAAAAAAAGGAGAAGAAAATGGTAACATTACAAACTGCTGAAAGTGCATTAAAAAATGTTTACCTTGGAGTTGTTGCAAACCAACTTAATGTAAATGCAAATCCACTTTTGGCTAAAATCAAACACTCAAGCAAGGATGTTTGGGGAAAAGAAGTTAGAAAACTTGCACCATTTGGTATAAATGGTGGAATAGGTGCTGGAAGCGAAGAGGGTGCTCTTCCAACATCTTCGGGAAATGGTTACGTACAATTTGTAGCCGACCTTAAAAACCTATATGGCAGAATTGAAATTTCTGATAAAGCAATAAGGGCATCAGCAAACAACATTGGTGCATTTGTTAATCTTTTATCAGATGAAATGGAGGGACTTGTTAAAGCAAGTTCGTTCAATCTTGGCAGAATGTTGTATGGTGATGGCACAGGGCTTCTTGCCACCGCATCATCACAAAGCGGAACGACTGTCACTTGCGATAAAGTCAACAATTTAATAGAGGGAATGCTTATTGATGTGTACAACGGAACAAGCAAGGTAAATACCGCACCTCTGAAAGTAACTTATGTTGATAGGGTAAATAAAAAATTTACATATGAGACAAGTTCGTCTGTTACAATATCAAGTGGATATAAATTCTATGTTCAGGGTTCAAAAGATTTTGAAATTTCAGGCTTAGGGAAGATATTTGATGCAAGCCAAACTTCAATCTATGGAGTAAGCAAGACAGAATATCCTTGGTTAAACCCTTATGTTAGCACAACATCAACTGAAATTTCTGATATTCTTATTCAACAGGCAATTGATTTTCTTGATATGAATGTTGACTCTAAAATCAATTTCATAACTTGTTCAAGCCAAGTTAGACGAGCATATCAAGAATATCTTGGAGCATACAGACGAAATATTGATGTAACCGAACTTGAGGGCGGATATAAGACTATTACTCACAACGGGATACCTGTTGTTGCCGATAGATTTGTTGATGATGATACTATGTATTTGCTAAACACTGACGACTTTACCATTCATGAACTTTGTGATTGGAAATGGCTTGAAGGTGAGGATGGAAGAATCTTAAAACAAAATCAAGGTTATCCAACTTACAGTGCAACACTTGTAAAGTATGCTGAACTTATTTGCGACAAACCATGCGGACAAGCAAAGATTTCAGGAATAAAATCAACAGTAACAAACCCATTTACAAGCAACATCACAGTTAATTCAAGTGATAGCGAATAAACTAAATAAGGATAAAAGGCAAAAAATTAACTTTTTTTGCCTTTTTTATCTATTTTGGAGGTTATTTTGAAAAATTATCTAGATATTAAAGATGATGTCTATTATATTTGTCAAAGACTCAAAGAGATTGATAGGTCCTATTATGTGCTTTTTAATCTGGACAGAAAAAAGTATGAAATTCATTCAAATGAGCAAAAGGACACCTATTGTTTTACTGTACCTTTTGACCAACTTGACGAACGAACTCTGTTTTATTCTTTAAAGACACGAAGTGATAGAAGAGATAAAATAATCAAAGAGATAGAGAAAAGTAATGAAGAAAATTATAAAAAATTGATAAAAGAGCAAGTCAACTTGCTGAAGGAGGCTATATGTCAGTAAAAGATATAATTATTCTTGCCTGTGATTTTACAGAGAATAAAGAAATTGGCGAGGCACTTGAAAATAACTCCACTTTAACAGACGAGCAAAATGCCATTGTAAATGACCTTGTTAAGTGTTTTAACTTGATAAACAACGAGATTGCAAGTGAATATTTCCCCATTATAAAATGTGAAAACGCAAAGACCGAAAACTTCAAAATAAATCTTTCATCACTATCAAATAGCATTCTACGAGTGATTGCCGTTCAAGATTATTATGGCAGAAAAATAAAGTTTAAGATTTATGATGACTATATTATGGCAATTGCAAACAATGTCAATGTTATATACCAGTCTTTACCTGGCGACCTATCGCTGAGTGATGAATTCTTCACCACTTTGCCCAATAGGGTATATGCCTATGGCATAGCAAGAGAATATTATTTTCTTCAAACTTTGTTTGATGAGGCAGATGTTTGGGAGGAAAGGTTTAAAGATGTTCTTTCAATTTTGCAGGGTAAACGTAACGAAATACGAATGCCACAAAGGAGATTTTTATAATGTTTTATAGAAATAAACTAAAAACACTTCCAACCAGCGAAAAAGAATTTGAGTATTCTCTTTTTGACAAAAATCTTAATAGCAAGAGTGATGATAGTCAGGAAATGGCGAGTGGGAAACTTACATATAATTTTACCACGCAAAGTGGTGCTTTAAAGACAGGATATGGTTTTTCAGAACTTAAAATGCCTATTTCGACTACAGACTTAGACAGCGAAAGTGTAATTAATCTAAGAGGGAACGAAGTTAAGGCAATATGGAAGATGAAGTGGTATGATTCGGGTAATGATGAAAACAATTATTACCTGTTTTATTATAATGATGAGGGATATATTTGTTATGAAAATATGTTCAGTACAAGAATTGCCACATTTATAATACCAAACGATTTCACAGAAGTGCCGTATGCTATTAATTATAGGATAGATGGTGAAGATTTGCTACTGTTTTTCGGAGAAGGAGAAAACTTGCTTGTCGTCTCGGATAGTGGTGAGGATACCATTAGCAGCGCACCTATTATCAAGTCATGTTGCTCTCACTATGGAAAACTTTTTGCTATAACTGCCTCTCCAGATAGCAAACTTGTTTATAGCGAAGATGTTGATGTCACTACCTGGACAGATGAAAAGACCAAGAATCTTGACTTTACCGATGAAAGAGGATGTTTAAATAAAATTATATCATTTGATGATTATATTTATGTTTTTCGTGATTATGGGATAACTCAACTTTCAATATACGGTTCAAATGAAGATTTTTCTATTAACCATATGTATTTATCAGATAGTTATATATATCCTAACACTATTGCTCAAAGTGGCGACAATGTCTATTTCTTGGAGAGAAATGCACTTAAATATTTTAATGGCTCTTCTACTAGAGAACTTGAATTTGACTGCAAAGAGTTGCTTTCAAAAATTCAGCCTAGTCCACAGGCAATTTGCTACGAGGGTAAATATTATCTTGCTTGCAGGTGTGACTTCAAAGATGGGGCAGAAATTGGCTGTGAGAGTTACAGCGGAGGATATATTAACAATGCCTTGCTTATTTATGATATAGAAAAGCAATATGTTGAAATTTTAAGAGGTGCTGATATAAATCAACTTCTTGCAATAAATAATCCATTAAAATCAAAACTTATTGCTTGTTTTAATAATCAACACATTGATAAAATAGGCGAACTTACGCAAGACGGAAAGTTATTTGGTGAGAATCTGCCTTCACTGTGGCAAAGTGTAAAGTCTGATTTAGGTTATCACGCGAAGAAAAAACGAATCAAAGGTTTCTCAATAAAGTCTAACAGTGATGCTATTGTAACCATATCAAGCGAAAATCAATCAAGACAATTCGCTGTGACGGGCAAGAGTACCATACAAAAAATTAGAGCAAACATCATTGGCAATGAGTTTAATGTGAAGATAGAATCTGGTGGAGAAAACATAATAAGCAATTTTGTCTTATTTGTAAGAGTTAGGCAATGAAAATTGTATATAAAAACGAAATTAGACTGATTAATAGAGTGTTTTGCCAACTTGAAGAAAATATTTTCCAAGATGTCCTAAATCTAGACAATAAGGAGAATATCAAATGGATTTCTGGTCAGAATTTATAAAAAATATAGTAAGTTATGGAGTTTTTGCTATGCTCTTTGTCTTTCTATTTTTCTATCAACTTAAGGATAGTGCGAAACGAGAAGAGAGTTATCGAGAGACAATTGAATCACTCGCTGACAGTCTACAAGTGATGAACGACGTCAAAGAGCAGGTGGAAAGACTTGTTGAACTTATTGAAAGGAGAGAAAATGAAGAATAGATTTAAGTCATATAGTTTTTGGACTGCTCTTGCTGGTGCTGTCGTAGTATTTCTAAATGCTCTTGGTGACTGTTTTGGATTTTCGGTTGATAATGACTTAGTAAAAGGACTAATAATGGCATTTGCAGGATTGCTTGTGGTTTTTGGTATTGTAACTATGCCAGAAAATAATCAAAACAGCGAGAGCGATGCAGATATAAACGAAAATGAAGAGAATAGCACAGAGAACAGTGACGAAGATAATAAAGAAGAAAACTAATTAAAAATATTTTTCAAAGTGTTAATTATAAAACAAAACTTTTCATAGTATATTGTTGAAAATTTTACTTTTAAAGTGATTGCACAAAAAATGCTTGTTTTAGGCAAGAAAGCCCGACTTTTAAGTCGACAAAAAGCATAAGGCTTTTTGTAAAAACTTAGAAAAATTCTAAGTTTTTATGCTTTCTTGCCAGAACAGGCATTTTTTTATCCTTTTAAAATTCTATATACAAGGTTATAACCTAAAGATTAATAAATTTGTAAAAATTGTATTGATTTTTAAAAAATATATGATATAATATTACCAAAGGGGAGAGAAATATGAGAGATGATGAGATATTAAAATCTAAAAAGAAAACGTATAGAATGCGTTTTTTAACTAAACTTGGTATGGGACTTGTAACACTTGGAGTTGCATTGGGTTCTATGTTTACCTTTGCAGGATGTTTCAGTTTTTTTAATGAGAAACCAGAACAAGAAAATCCAGGCTTAATTTTCCGTGACCCAGATGAGAATGAGGATGATTCTCAAATTGACGATGAGCAGGATGAGGATGAAGAGTCAAAAGATGACCAAGATGAAGAAATTGAAGATGAAAAGCCAGAGCCCAAACCAGAGCCAGAGCCAGAACCTGAGCCTGAACCGGAACCTGAGCCTGAACCGGAACCTGAGCCAGAACCTGAGGATGTTCCCGAAACGGTGAATGAATTGTTTGCAAGAGGAAATGAGGAGTATCAAGACATTGTTGAAGAAACTTTAAGTGACTATCTTTATGAAAATATAGTTATGAAAGGTGTGGGTGTAAAATATGATATAAACAAAGCCCATGATGCAAAGTGGGAAATCACCGACGACGGCAGGGGAAATATAGACAGAATAAGAATATTCTTCCACTATGATGCATCTGACACTGTGCATGCTTATTATATTACAAGTGTAAAACCTAAGGTAGACTTAACAATTAAAGATTTATACACACCAGATGCAAAACAACTAGAAGATGCATTTGATACAAACATCTTTTTTGGTGCATCATATTCAAAAGATTTTGCTTTTACTTATAATCCAAGCATCCAAAACACGAAGCGTTCACTTGCACTTGAAATCAATAAAATTGCATTAAAGAAGGCAGGAATTTCAGAGATAACAAATACATTCTATATAAGAGACAATGGAACGGCAGTTGATAATGGTATTGTTCAAAGGTATACAATAGTTAATATTACAGACAATGGCTACAATCAATATTCAATAAATATAAAATTGGCAGACGATTTGACTGATAGTCTTGACAGTGGAGATTATAGATTTTATGAAGTTACAAGCAAAGAAAATGCATTTTCAAATAAATTTATTGACCATGATAATCAAAACAGTAGGGCAAGAAGTGCAAAATACAATTATGTTGTTATAAACGATAAGGGCGAAGAAGAGGAATATAGTCTATAAAAACTACAAAAAGCGGTATTTCCGCTTTTTTTGTTGAAAATTTTGTCAAAAAGTTGATTTAAGTATAAATTTAGGGTAAAATAGAACTATGATAAAGAAAAAGAGTATATTTTATAAAATTTTTGTATTATGCATGGTTGCCTGCTTTGCGTTTTTGGGAGTTGGCTGTATGGGACAACCTGGCGACGCAGGTGACGGACTTGAAGGTGAGGATATTATTGGTGATTTGGCGGCAGTAGACTTATATGGCACCAAAGTGCTTTATCGCCCTGATAATTATGACTACAATGCAGGTTCAGGTGCGGCAGAAGGTGAAATAAATGATTATTATGGTCAGTATGCTTTTTATATTTTAAGAGATTTGTTTGATATATATGGTTTAACACAAAATGAAAGTGTCAACGGTTTAAATGGCAGACTGCCTGATTTTGCCGATGAAAATCTTGTATATTTATATGACAGTATTCGTTATCAAACAAACATGAGAGGTGTGGTGACTCAGATAGTTGATGAAAGCGGAGCGACGAGTGAACTTACAAACCCACTTTATATTTTAGGTGCAGATACATCTGTTAGATGGCAGTGGACAATGGAGGCAAACACCAGCAGAGAAGATTTAAAGGCATATATTTATAGTTCAATAAATGGCGGGATAAATATGCAAGATGGTGACGAAGCATATATTATTCTTCCTATGGAAACTACAGTAGAGGGTATGTTGACAGATTATTATAATACAAATATATCTTTTTCAGGAACTGACTATACAAGACTTTATTTAACTAGTAGCGAGTCGACCGAGGTAGCAGAGCAGGCGGTTGATTATGATAATTATTCTGACTATGTAAAGACTCTTGAATATGTGATTTATTGTTATGCTGTTGACCTACCTCCGAATGAAGTAACAGTTGAGACTTATGATGACGGAAGTTATGAATTGCAGATTGAGGGGTATTCATCTGTAGATGAGGCACTTGCAGATGCTCAACATACTTTCACAATATTAGGTTCTTATGTCGGGCTTGTGGACAGGCAGATAGAAAATATCAAAAACTGGATACTTGACAATGTTATTGGCGAAATTGCAATAAGTGATAGCGACAGTTTTACCATTTATAATGGTGTCACAGCATATTTGAATGCAAGCGGAGAGATAACAAGGTTTACTCTTGGCGGTGCGTCATCAACCTATACTCTTGGCAGAAACTACGAGACTGCCGTCGAAAATATAATTATTGGGGTATGCGAAAATGTGCCAATTGGCTCTTATGATGGTGAAGTTGTGACAATCAACAACAGGTTCCTTGCCTCACATATAATGGAATATGCAGGAGATTTGTTCTTGATAGCAGATGACTCAAACTTTCCAGCGGAGTCGTCGTCAATTACACAGTTGCAACCGCTTGAATATCAATCTGCTGTCCTTATGTTCAATGAAGAGATTGACTTAAGTTGCCTTACAATTGCACTCAAATATGATGCTGACCTTGACGGAACGGAAGAGGGTGTCTATGATAGTAGCAAATTTCTTGAGATAATTGTTGATATAAATTACTATAATTCAACTTCTCGAACAAGACAGGTACTAGCATCAAAACGGGTAAAAGTTTATGACGGACCATACGATGAAAATTATCTCAATGATGGTACGGGCAATTCAGGAGATGGCACAATTGCACCTCTCGACCATACAAGTGCATTACTGTTTGATTTTGAAGATTCAGTTCATGTAGGAAGATTTTCAACCGACGTAGGTGGCGGTGCACTTATGACCGATGTTGGAACGGTAGGACATTATACCTCAGAACCTTTTGTCTCAACAAATCCACTTGTACTATTGGGAACAACCAATGTGCGAAATTTCTATGAAGTTGTCGAGTATGGTTCAAATCCAGAATATGATACTGATGTGCTTGGAGAAAACAAGACATACATCTCTGGTAGACTTAATCCAAACACTTATTCTGAGAATAATGGAAGTGATTATATAGAGATTACCTACAAGGTGATAAAAGAGGCAGGCGACGCTGACACAAACTATAAATTTTACACAGGCATTGCATTTATTGCTTAATGATTTTATAAAAATAATGATAAAGAATTAATTTTCTTTATCATTTTTTTAATTATTGTATTTTTTTATTTTACATTTCATAACAAATAATATTCAATTTGTTTTTTAAATATTTTCGACAAAATAACTTAAAAATTATTGTAAAATAAGTTAAATTTTGATAAAATATGTAAAATGAAAGATAAAAGGCTTGTAAATTTTCGCTATATTTTTTATCCATTTTTAGCATTTTTGTTTGGAATTATTGTAGCAAGAGGACTATATTCTGCTGACATTGAAACACTTTTAGTAGTTATTGCTATCCTTTTTATTATTGGCATATTTTTATTTGTAAAGAAAAAATATAAAATTATGGCTATTTTGTTTGCCTTCTTTTTTATTGGAAATGGTTTTTATTTTCTTGGAACTCTTAACTATAACGTAAAGTCTTATGAGGGCGAAGTGTCAATAGTAGGACGGGTTAGTGACAATTTTGAAGAGAATGACTATTACTACATGGTGGTGCTTGATGATGTCACTATAAATGGGGAGAGTGCCAAAAATATTAAAGCAACCTTTTCTAAAGGTGACAATAAACTGGAAGTTGGAGATATCTTGACCTTTCAAAGTGAAGTTACACCTCAGTCGCTTTTTACACTTGGCTCTCTAAATTCGACAACATATAGGCAGAATGTGGGCTACACTTTGTCAGCAAGTACAAGCGACCTCGTGATTGCGACAGGATACACAAAGTTTGACGAGGATGTGAGACTTGCGATAAAAGATTTGATTTATTCAAACATGAGCGAAGATAATGCGGCGATTGCCTATGCAGTTTTGTTTGGCGACCAGTCGGGGATAAGTTATGAGGTTAATCAATCATACAGAGACTCAGGAATAATACATATTATTGCGGTAAGTGGATTTAATATTGGCTTTTTGATAGCAATTCTTTATACTGCATTTAGTCATGCTAGGATAAAAAGGCTTGTAAGTTTTATTATCACCTGCGTGATAATTGTTTTGTATGCATATTTTTGTGGCTTTGCACCCTCAGTTGTCAGAGCAAGCATAATGGGAATTGTAACTATGTCGGCTCAGATATTTGGCAGGCGTTATGATGCTTTAAATTCACTTGGCTTGTCAGGTTTTATCATACTTTTGCTTAATCCTTTGACCGCTTTTGATGTTGGTTTTCTAATGTCGGTATTTTGCGTGATTGGAATTGTGTCTCTGTCGCCACTCTTCATAAGATTTCTAGATAGGTTTCTGCCAACGACTATTGCCTCCTATATTGCAGTATCCTTTTCTGCACAGATTGCAATCTTGCCTTTTCTTGCAAGTTTCGGCTCTACCTTCAATCTGCTTTCGTTTATAATCAACCTATTTTTAATTCCGCTTTTTGCAGTGATGTATCCATATCTGTTTTTCATATCATTTTTAAGTTTATTGTTGCCATTTTTAAGTGTAATGCTTGTGCCTGTCGACTGGATTCTTTCGGTATGTTATTTCTTTGCTTACATATTTTCAACGAGTGCGTTACAGATAAAACTGATACCTCTAAGCATTTTAACAAGTACCATATTCTACTTTTTAGTTTTTACAATGGGCGAGTTGGTCATGATAAAACCCATGACTAAATTCTTCGCCTCCTCTATGATACTTCTTCTATGTGTGCTCTCATTTGGTTTTTGCTATATTTCAAACAGCCTCTCTTCTTCTATAGTCTATCTAAATTCATACAATCAAGAGAGTGTGCTTTTGGTAAGCAAAAGTGGTCAGACAATGGTTGTCGGCGACAATTATCTCTTACCTAGAGTGACTGGCAAATACAATTTAAATAGACTCGACATTTATGTGACGTTCGACTCTTTAAATGAAGATGATGTTGATAGACTTGAAGAATATGGTTTCTCTCATTATATATGTACCGAGGGAGAGGAGTATCAGGAGGGAATTTTTGTGGCAAGACCATTTCAGTTGTTGCAGGCGGGTGATTTTTATCTTTCATATCTTTCACTAGATGGCGACGTGATTGGTTTATTAATAACTTTTGACCAAACCTCAGTTTTTGTTGCAAGCAAAGATAAAATAGATTATAATAATATTGAAATATATCAAAATTATCTAAATTCTTTGAATATTGACATAGCATTTTTAGGTGATGACTATTCTCTTGCAAACTCGAATTTTTTGTCGGTTGGAGCAAACCAAAACTCAGTTACAAATTACAACTTTGCAAAAGACGGAAACTTACGGTTTGATTTAGGAGATAATATTTCTATTAGGAGGCTGGATTGAAAACTTTAAAGTCAAGACTAAATGAAGGCTTGAAAAATTGCTATTTGTTTGAGGGTGAAGATTATTATCTATATGATAAGGCTTTTTCTATGATTAAAAATAGGTGCGACTTGACCTTTCCAGATTTTGACTATATAAAATTTGACGATGAGAACTTTACAATGCAATCTCTTGTCGATACCGCCCAGGTTCTGCCTCTTGGAAACTATAAACTCATCTCGGTAAAAAATGTAACAAAAATCAGTGAGAGCGACAAGAAATTATTGCTAGATTACCTCGATAGTCCTACACCGACAACAGTTATTGTCATCTTTGATAACCCTAATAAATTCACATTTATAAAAGATAAGTCCTCTTTTGTCGACTGCTCGAGATTCGATAAAAAACTTGGATATGCAGTGGTAATAAATGAACTTTCTCGCCTTGGCAAACAAATAAGCGGTGAGGCGCTTGATACACTTTGGGATTACTGCAACGGCTACCTCACACGTATAAATAATGAAATATATAAACTTGCCTATTATGATTTGAATGAACCGCTTATTACAAAAAAAACCGTCGAAAATATGGTAAATAAGGATAGCGAGTTTGTCATCTATGAACTCACCGACGCACTCTCTCAAAAAAGAGGGGACAAGGCAATTCAGATTGTTGATAAACTGTCAAAAGAACAGGGCATAATAGGTCTTATTACAAGCCACTTTAGAAGATTGTTTTTTATCTCAACCTCTGATATGAGTGATAAACAACTTGCCTCACTTCTTAATGTAAAAGAATTTGCTATTGCAAAACAACGTAAACAGGTTAAAAACTTCTCAAAAATACAACTAAAAAAAATATACTCTCTGCTTGAAAAGGTTGACTATAGCATAAAAAGCGGTGCAATGCTACAAGAAAATGCACTCTACTATCTAGTGTTAAGTATACTCTATGTCTAAAAGATTAACGTTTTAATTGTACTATATAACAAGTAAGAATATTACCATATCTATATAAGAAAATGGTGTGCTCATTTACACGTATAACTCAATATTTTTATTGTTAAGATAAAAGAAAACAATAAAATTTCTTTTTCTATGCATAAATGAACATTTTTTTGCAAAAAATAGTCTTAGGTAAAACGACCAAAATCAAGATGTTTTGATTGTTTCACTTAAATAGCATCTTTTATTTTAAAATAATAGTTTTTTATAAAACTGCTGAAATTTCACTAAATTTTATCCTTATATTGTATATTTAAGAAAAAACTATTATTTTTAACATAAAATCATGCGAATAATGTCGAAACAATGAAATTATTTTGAACTTTGGCTGTTAAGACCACAAAATCACCCTAAAAACTTTCATTTAGAACGGCAAAATGAAAATTTTATGGCATAAAGTCGAAAAAAATCAAAAAATACATATTTTTTTGAAAAAAGTACTAAATTTATTTGACAAATTATGTCATAAAGGGGTAAAATAAGGTCAGTTAAAAGGAGGAAAAATTATGTCGTTAAAAGCAAAATTGGTTTCATCAATCGCAGCATTCTGTTTGGTTCTTGCATTGATGGTTGTAGGTATCTTCGCTGCAAATCAAGTAGAGGTAAACTTGGGAGGTAGCATAACCTTTACTGCTAATGATGTTATTGCAACTATTGATGTAACTGACAATGACAGTCAAATTGATTGGCATGATAATCTTGATGCAAAAAAACAAACTGTAGCAGAGGGTTCTGATACATTAAACCTTGAATTTGACAAGAATCAAACTATTGTTATCACTGTTGTAATTACAAATAAATCTAATGAGAACATGACAGTTACTGCTGCTACACCAACTGTTGACAATGGACTTGAAATTAGTTATGAAATCACAGCAGGTGGTTCAGAACAAGAAACTTACACTGCAGTACAAACAGTTGCAGCAAGTCAAAGCATCACATATCAAATTTCATTGACATTGCCAGCAAGTGCTGCAAACAATGACATTGTAAATGGTGCATGGAATGCAGACTTCACTCTTAATAGAGTAAATGCTTAATTTGTCTAAAAAAATCTTATAGGCAACTCCTATAAGATTTTTTTATCCACTAAGTTTTGAAATACTAAAAACACAAATGTTAAAAACACAAATACTAAAAACACAAATGTTAAAAACACAAGTATTTAAAAATGCAGAGTTTAAAAAGACCGCTTGGGAAAATAGTATTATAAAATTATCAAAAAATTCAAAAAAATGGTTAAATAAAATGAAGTAAATTAAAAAATTGTCAAAAAATAAAATAAAAAACAAATTAAGTTTTGTGACGTCAAAGTAGGGGATATTTTGGTTTGACGACTAATTTTCTTTTATAAAAGATATTTTTTTAGAAAAATACCTAAAAAAGTAGAGATTTTTGTCAAAAATGTGTGAAATTATTTTATATTTTTTAAAAAAAATGTTAAACTAAATGCAGGAGAAAAAAATAGGAGAAAAATATGGCAGAAGAAAATATGGAAAACTATGAAGTGCAAGACGAACAGCCTTCGAAGAAAAAACTCATTTTTTCGTTGATTGCTTTTATTTTGGTTGTTGCCTTGCTTATTATGGGTATTGTATTATTTTTTGTTCTAGAAGATATAAAAAGGGGACAAATAAGTGTTGATGGACACAATGTCAACATTACTGCAAATGCTAGGGTTGAAGGCATGAGTGAACCTATGACCTTACCTGAGATTGTTATTGACGAAAATACTGAGGAGGTTGAATCTTGGGAGGTTAATCTAGTATTTGAAAACGCAGATTCAATAATTACAATTTATATTGTGGTTACAAACAATAATCAAGAGAACACTCTGCATTTGTCATACAACAATGCAACTTCGCCAACTTCTTTGACAATACAAAACTATTATTATATTGGAGAGGACTCTTCAAGTCAAGCCGAGATACCAGGGCAACACAGTGTTTATCTTGATGCTGGAGAGACTATCACTTATATTTCAACTTATAAAATTGCAGATGCAAACAATTCAATAAGCAATGCACTAGACATTAGGATAGATTGCTCAGATATTGAGATGTAGGAGTTAAAGTATGGAAACAAAGAAAAGATGGAAAAAAGTTTTAGATGTAATATCAAATATAATATTTGTTATTGTCCTATTGCTGTTGGTTGTCTTTATGGTCTATGGTTTTGGAAGTATTTCTCAAGATAAAGCACCATCCTTTTTCGGTCAGTATTATTTTAGAATAAGTACAACATCTATGACCGACCCTGTATATAGCATTCCTGGAGACGAGGAGAGCACTCTCATCTCAGAGGGATTTGCGGTAAATGACATTGTTATTGTAAATGAAGTCAACACAAAAGAAATAAAAGTTGGAGATATTATTGGGTATTATGAATACTCAGGTACAACAGAGAACCCTGTTGGCGAACTTGTGCCTGTCGACAGTGTTGACGAAAGCACTATTCAAGAAGTTTGGTCGAGCGGTAGTAGATATAGTGGAGACAGGGTGTTCCACCAAGTTGTAAGCATTTCAGTTGACAGCGAGGGGACTCTTTGGTTTGAGACACAGGGTTCAAGCAATTCTAGTTCGGATCCTTATTTAGTCAGAGCGGACTACGTTATTGGTAGGTATACGGACAGTGCACTTGCAGGTATACTTGAGTTTATTGCCTCACCTGTAGGAATTGTTGTGCTTGTAGTTGTACCATCTTGTATAGTAATGTTCCTGCTTCTTATCAGCATTATTAACACAATCGACAAAATGATAAAGAAAAAGAAAGAGGAAGAGGCTTTCCAAGATGCTTTAATCTCCTCCATATCTGCGAGCAATTCTTCATCTTCTGTCAAAGTAGAACCATCATCTTATAGTGGCGGACTAACTGAGAGTTCAATGGCGGGATTTGAACGTGAGATGGCGAAAATAGAAAGTGAAAAAGAACAGAAAGGGGAAGAAAATAGCAATCAAGAGGTTAGCGGAGAAAATGCAAGTCAAGAGGATGTAAATTCTCAAGTGGGTGAGCAAAATTTACAAGATAACTTAGAAAGTCAAAAGATAAAGCGAAGTCATCCAAAGAAACCTGTAATCAAAAAGGATGATAGTGGTGTGACAGCTGAGAATAGAGTGCCACCTAAGAAACCTATCATAAGAAAAGATACTGTCGCAACACAACAAAATAGTGAGGCTAAGCCAGCAGAGGTTAAAGCGGATGATAGTTTAACAAAATCTGAGCCTCAAGATAAGAATGTCTCAGCAGACCAGCCTAACACAAATCAAAATCTATCCGAGAAAGAAAATGTTGTAGACGGCAAGAGTGAGAGCGAAGTTGTACAAGATAAAAGTGCAAGCGGAAAGGAAAATGTAGCAAGCAAAGCAAGTGAGAAATCGAAAACCGCAGACAATAGCACTACAGCGAAGAGCGAAACAACTAATACTTCTGCAGAAAAGAAAACAAAGAGTACGACTAAGACGGCAGATACTAAGGCAAAAACAGGAAAAACTTCGACAAGTGGAACGAAAACAACTGGCAAGAAGTAAAACATCAAATTATTAAAAGTCATTGCAAAAAACTGCAATGACTTTTTAAGTAAAAGAGAATAAGTCCTAAAATTGTTTGGACTTTTTTGAAAAATGTGCTAGTCTAATAAGAGAGAATATTTATTTCAAATATGTTTTGTTAGAATATATTTAAAATATTTCTTACATTAAATTATCTAAAGATAATCAAATAAAGGAGAAAAATGTATAAGCCTATTGTTGCCATTATTGGTAGGTCAAATGTTGGCAAAAGTACCTTTTTTAACAAGATATGTGGCAAAAGAATAAGCATAGTTGACGATACCCCTGGAGTTACTAGGGATAGGATTTATGCTGACTGCGAATGGAGTGGGCATACATTTACTCTTGTGGATACAGGTGGCATTGACAATAACAGTGAGGATGCGTTCCAGAAAGATATAAGGAAACAGGCGGAGATTGCCATAAATGAGGCGGATGTAGTGGTCTTTCTTGTTGATGGCAGAGTGGGAGTTACTACAAATGATGAAGAGGTTGCTTCAATTTTGCATCGCTCAAAAACTCCTGTTGTGCTTGTTGTCAATAAACTTGACAATTTTGAAGTGGAGAAAACGTATGAATTCTATTCGCTCGGACTTGGGACACCTTATCCTCTTTCTGTTATGCAGAGCAAGGGTATAGGTGATGTGCTTGACGCAATAGTTGGGTTTTTCAAGGAAAAAACTTCTAGCGAGAGCGAAAATGTGACTAAAATTGCAATAGTTGGCAGGCCAAACGTTGGCAAAAGTTCGCTTGTAAACCGCCTCCTTGGAAAAGAGAGGGTGGTTGTAAGTGATATTGAGGGGACAACGAGAGATGCCGTGCTTGTTCCTTTTAGGTTTAACAAAAAGGACTATGCGCTTGTTGATACTGCAGGACTTAGGCGACAACGATCGGTTGAAAGGGTGTCAGTTGAGGGCTACTCAGTACTAAGAACAATGTCGGCAATAAATGAGGCGGATGTTTCTATAATTGTCCTTGACGGCTCGCAGGATATTTCTGAGCAGGATGTGCGAATTGCAGGCTATGTCGACGAGGCGGGCAAACCTAGTGTTATTGTGGTCAATAAATGGGATATAAAGACCAAAAGCAAGGACGACTTCATGAAAATGCTATCTCAAAACTTGGCATTTATGAGTTATTTCAAGGTCATATTTGTCTCTGCACTCACAGGTGCAAGCACAGGTCAGATTATGGAAATTGTAGAGCAGGTTTATCAAAATTCCAGCAAGAGAATTACCACAGGTGTTCTGAATGACCTTCTTGCTGAGGCAATTTTAAATTATCAGCCTCCTGCACATAATGGTAAACGTGTAAAAATAAAATATATCACTCAGGTATCTACAAATCCGCCAACCTTTGTGCTTTTTGTAAATGATACAAACTCAATAAATTTCTCGTATAGGCGCTATCTTGAAAATCGCTTTCGTGTGCGAATTGATTTCTCTGGAACTCCTATCAAGTTTATCATAAAAGGAAAGGGGGAAGAATAATGGAAACTGTGCTATATTTTATTTTGGTCGCTTTTGTATCCTATTTTATAGGAACAATAAATTTTTCCAAGATTCTTGCTTGGTATTTTAGACATAAAGACATTACAAAAGTGGGCAGTGGTAACCCTGGCACTATGAATATGCTTCGTTCATTTGGGTTCGGTCTTGCACTTGCTACCTTTTTGGGCGAAGTGGTTAAATCTGGACTAACCTGTCTTATATTCCAACTTATCTTCCCACAGTATGATATAATCTACTTCGTCGCTGGATTCTTCGTAATAGTTGGATATATGTTCCCTGTTTGGTCTAAATTTAAGGGCGGGAAGGGTGTCGCTTGCTTTGCAGGTGTTTTTCTGTTCTCGCAACTTTGGTATGTCGCACTCGGCTGGTTTGTAGTGTGTTTTATCCTCTTTTTGTTTGTAAATTATGGCAGTGTTATATCCTTTACCTACATAGGCGGACTGTGCGTGGGTTATACAATCTATGTTTGGCTTGCCGACCTTTCTGTTAGTTGGCTGTCACAAAACACCTATGCTATAATTGTGACCGCTGTGCTGTGGTTTTTGTATGCATTAATGCTTTTTATGCATAGAGGGAACATTAAACGTCTTATAAATCACACCGAAAGTAAAATTGACTTCAAGGCGAAAATAAAATCAATGTTTTGTCATAAGAAGGGTGAGGAGATTATTGATGAGGAATATGTTGAGCACTCTCCAGAAAAAGAAATTGTAATAGATGAGGACAATCAACATAGCGAGCAAAACAACGAAGATAATAGTTCTGATAGTAAGAAACAATAAAGGCAACCTATTTTTAGGTTGTTTTTTGTTATAAAATACATATATTTTTTACCAAACGTTCTATTTGACATTTTTCTTACATACATTACCTTGTATCAATGGAGGATTAATTATGGAAAAATTCCAAATTTATGATGATATAAGGTCAAGAACAAACGGAGATATTTATATAGGTGTTGTTGGACCTGTAAGAGTTGGCAAGTCCACCTTTATTACTAACTTTATGCAAAAATTGGTCTTGCCTAATATAGCCGAAAAAAATGCTAAAGAACGTACAATTGACGAACTACCTCAATCTGCTGATGGAAAAACTATCATGACCACTCAACCTCATTTTGTTCCAAATGAGGCGGTTAAAATTAAGGTCGCAAATGCCGAAATGAAAGTGCGAATGATAGACTGCGTGGGTTATCTCGTGAGCGGAGTCATGGGACATACCGAGGATGATAAACCGAGGCTTGTTAAAACTCCTTGGTCGAAAAAGGAATTGCCTTTTGAAGAGGCGGCTGAACTTGGAACTAATAAGGTTATTAGAGAACACTCGACAATCGGTATATGTGTTACAACTGACGGAAGTATAACAGATATTCCTAGAGCAAGTTATGTCGAGGCTGAAGAGAGAGTCATAGAAGAACTTAAAGCCTGTGGAAAACCTTTTGTTGTTGTGTTAAACTGCAAAAATCCAAATAATAGTGAGGCGAAAAAACTTACCGCCTCACTCGCTGAAAAATATCAGGTGCCTATTATCCCTCTAAATGCACAAGAGTTAAAAGATGATGACGTTGATAAGGTGGTAGAACATATTTTAATGGAATTTCCTATAACATCTTTGCAAGTACAGATGCCTGAGTGGCTTAGAGCACTCGACTATAACAGTGAAATTATTTCTGAAATTGCCAGCGAAATGAGAAAAATTAGTTCTAATATGCTGAAACTTTCGGATGCTGAGAGAAGTCAAATTGCCTTTGCTGAATCAAACTGCTTTGACCCTATCACAGTATCGACTATTGACGCGGGAAATGGTGTGGTTAGGTTTAATGTTATACCAAAAGAAGATTTGTTTTATCATGTTCTTTCAAATGAGTGTGGCTGTGAGATCAAAGATGATTTCCAACTTGTGAACTATATTAAAGAACTTGCAGTTGCCAAACTTGAATATGACAAAATCAAAGACGCACTTGAAGAGGTTAAACAAACAGGGTATGGCATTGTTGAGCCTAGAAGAGAGGACCTCGAACTTGGCGAGCCTGAAATTATTAAGCAGGGCAACCGCTTTGGTGTAAAAATTAAAGCCTCCGCTCCAAGTTTGCATATAATGAGGGTGGATGTTGAAACTGAAGTTACTCCGCTTGTTGGCACTGAGGACCAAAGTCAAGACCTAGCAAAAAGTTTAGTTGACCAATTTGAAAGCGACCCTCAAGCCATTTGGGATACCAATATTTTAGGCAAAAGTTTGTATACCTTGGTTGGTGAAAATATAACTTCTAAGATAGTCACAATGCCACTCGAGGCACAAAAGAAAATGAGAAAAACACTTTCTCGAATTGTAAATGAAGGCAAGGGCGGAGTTATCTGCATACTCTTATAGACATATTCAAAAAACAACCTTAAATTTTGATGCGATGATTATATGAAATCTCACTCAAATTTAAGGTTGTTTTTTTTATTGATTTTCAACTTCCATATCTTCATTTGTTTTATAGTCTAAACTATATTTTTTATCGAATAGAGGGTTGTCAGGATTAAGTTGCTGGTCAAGTTCCTCAAGTTGTTCCTGTTTTTCAAGAATGACAGGGAATATCTTTTTGCAATATTCGTCGCCTTCTTTTTTGACCTCGTCTAATTGCTCTTGGAATTTTGAAAGGGTCTTTAAATTTTTAAGTTGCTCATCAATCTTCTTTAAATCATCCAAGAACCCAACAATTTCTACATGATATGAATCCCATCTATAACCAGATGCTTTATGCTCGTCATTGCCGATTTTTCGTATGACTTCTTCTACATATTTAGATTTTACACCAAACTCTTCTTCAATTTTTTTCATGTCTTCGACTTTATCTTTTGCCTCAGCGACTATAGGTGAAACATCAGAAATTTTCTTGTTCTCTATTTCGCCCATCATCCTTATTGCTTCAGGCAAAACTATATTTTTGAAAAACGGATGATATTTTTTGTATTCTTTATTAGACAAAATTTCATCAATGTTCTTTTCAAAAACTTCAACTGCCTTATTTGCTTCAAATACCATTGTGTCAGTTATCTCTTCTTCCTTGCAGATAGAGTCAAGTTTAGCAAATGAATCCTTAACATCTTTTATAAGAGTATAAATCTCAGGTATGTGCCATTCAGATTTGCCAAGTATTCTATCTGCATATTGTTCCATTTTCTTAATTGTTCTTTTATTGTTCATATTTCACTCCTTAGGTTTATTGTAGCATACAAGGAGAGATTTGTCAATATGTTTTTGTAAAATATAATAGTTTTTTTAAAAATCAACAACTCCTAGGAGATAGTCTACCGAGACATTGAAATATTTTGCCAGTGTAATAAGCATATCAAAACTGCATTCTCTTTCTCCTTTTTCCCAATAAGAAACAAGACGCACACTGACAAATAACTCTTTAGCAAGTCTCTTTCGAGATATGTTTTTCTCAACTCTTAATTCTCTTAATCTATCTTTAAATTTATTCATTACAAAAATTTTAGAACAAAAGGTTCCAATTTGTTTGATATGGAACATTATGTTCTAAATGACGAAAATTCAAAAAATATTATTAAAATATAAGGTATAAGCCTGATACTTTTGTTTAATTGCCCAAAACTCAAGTAAAAGGCATAGAAATTTTAAAAGGAGGAATATTATGAGTTTAAAAATGAAGTTAATTTCAAGCATATGTGCATTTGTTTTAGTCCTTGCCCTGATGATTACAGGAATTTTTGCTGCAACAACATCTCTAACTTTCAACGGCACATTCACATTTGATGGACTTTCTTCTGTGCTTGATGTAAACATTGCAGGTGAGGTGATAAGGAACCAAACAGAAATAGAACTTGAAGATATTTCCATTGAAAAGGGAACAACAAGCCTGACAGCACCAGAGTCTTGGCAAGACCTTGACTTAAGACCGGTGTATAAATATGATGAGGAGTCGCAGACAGGTGTTATTTGCTCAACAATAATGCTTACAATAACCAATCGAGACGAAGGAACGGCAATCAATGTCGAAGTAGAGGCTGACAATAGAGTTATTTCTGCTTCTCCATCTGTATTATGCTATGTTACTGATACAGATGATTTTGATGACTCTGAAGAGTCTGCTGACAGTGAGTCACTTACACAGTCAATACCATCAGGAGAAAGCAAAACATATTATATTCATATTGTACAAGAACGTACTAATAGTGCGGATGATACACCGATTGATTTTTATATAAATTTCATTTTATAAAGAACATAAACTCATTTCTATTTTATAATTTTCTTAATCAATTTTTAAACTTTTAACGATTATTCAACCTTAAAAACGGCGAGTGGGCAACTCGTCTTTTTTAATATATCTTTTTGAAAAAATGATTTTTCTATAAAACAATTTTTTAAGTAGAGACAAAAACTTTGTTTTGAATATAAAAATAATATTTATTTGCTTTTCTATTTTAAAATTGGTATAATAGGTCTATGGACTATGATATAAATTCACTAAATGAAGAACAAATTGCCCCTCTTAAACAAATTGAGGGTGCGGTTTTAGTTACGGCAGGTGCGGGTTCTGGCAAGACTAGACTTCTTACACACCGAGTTGCTTATTTAATAAAAGAATGTGGAGTGGACCCTTACAATATTTTAGCAATTACCTTTACCAATAAGGCGGCAAACGAGATGAGAAACCGCATTTCTTCTATGGTTTATGGTGCCGACAGGGTTTGGATATCTACATTTCACTCCATGTGCGCGAGGATTTTAAGACGAGATATAGATGTTCTTTATCCATTTACAAAAGATTTTTCTATTTATAGCGAGAGTGATAGTGACAAGGTTATAAAAGAGATTTTGACTGAGCAAAACATTGATGATGACAAAATGAAGAAAGCACTTGTGAGGCATTTGTCGAATTGGAAAAACGGAAGTCAAACGCTTGAGGACTATGTAGCCACGCACTCTGATGAATGTGACATGGATAAGATTGGCGAACTTATCAGGGCATACCAGAATAGGCTTAAGAAGAACAACGCACTTGATTTTGATGACCTTTTATGCAAAACTGTGGAGTTATTTAAAAATTTTCCAGATATTTTAAATTATTATGCAAATAGGTTTAAATATATCCTTGTTGATGAATTTCAGGACACAAATACCGTGCAGTATAATCTTGTCAAAATGCTTACTTCAATACATGGAAACCTTTTCGTAGTAGGTGATGAGGACCAATGTATATATTCATGGAGAGGTGCAAACTTTCAAAATATATTTAATTTAAAAAAAGATTTTCCTGATGTAAAAACCTTTAAACTTGAGAGAAATTACCGCTCGACTGACGAAATAATCAAAGTTGCCAACAATGTTATTAAAAATAACAGTACAAGGCTTAACAAAAATATGTGGACTGATAAAAAGGGTGGTGAAAAACCAACTCTATACAATGCTTATGACGAACGTGACGAGGCATACTATGTAGCAAAGACCATTATAAACTTAAAGTCGCAGGGCTATGAATACAATGACATCGCTGTGCTTATGCGACTGAATGCACTTTCTCGTAGTTTTGAGGAGGCTTTTCTATCCTATAATATTCCGCATAGAATATTTGGTGGGTTTAAATTCTATGAGAGAGTGGAGATAAAGAATGTTATTGGATATCTTAGACTTTTTACCAATCCTAAAGATGATATCTCTTTTTCAAGAATTATCAACTTCCCAAAACGCAAAATAGGTGAGGGAACACTTGCAAAACTGCAAAATCTTGACCAAGAAAAGTCACTTCTTGAGAATGCCCTTTCTGATAAATTATTGCTTGACCCTACTCTTTATAAAAAGTTTGCAAGTTTTATTGAGGAGTATAAAAAGGCAAGAGCAGTGCCAATGCGTCCGCTTTCAAAGTTTGTGGAGAGTCTCTTAAATGCCTTTCATATAAGGGAGGCATACAATATCAAAGAGGAAGAGGACTTTAATAGACTTATGAATATTGACCAGTTTATCTCATCCGTTAGAGAGTTTGAAAGTCTTAATCCTGATGCGAGTTTAGGAGACTTTCTTGAGAGTATAACCTTAAGTTCAGATACTGATGATATAGGCAGTGGTGGCGCGGTAACAATTGCGACCGTTCATGCTGTAAAAGGACTTGAATTTAAAGTTGTCTTTGTTATCGGACTCGAAGAGGGTATCTTCCCAATTTCGAGAGCGCTTAATAATAGTTACGAACTTGAAGAGGAGAGACGTCTTATGTATGTTGCCTTGACTAGAGCGGAGGAGAGACTCTATCTATCTCATGCATCAAAACGTTATCTTTATAGAGAAAGTCAATATCAAACTCCAAGTAGGTTTTGTCGAGAACTTGGTCTATTATCACTTGAGAGAACAAACACAAGTCAAATGCAAGATAGACAATATGACAGAGGGTTTGTAAACAGATATAGAACAGGTGAGCCGAATTATAGTAAAGAAAAAACATATGATGTTGACCGCTTCAATAAAAGTCAAACATTCTTTGATAAGTCAAAAATTTTAACAAAACAAGAAGAGAAACCAAAAAAAGATGTTTCAGTTTACAGGGTTGGACAAAAGGTTCGACATCCAAAATATGAGGAGGGTGAAATTGTCTATATCTCTGATGACGGACTTGTTGCTGACATAATATTTGAGAATTTTGGTAAAAAGAGTTTAATGCTAGAACTTGCTCCTCTTGAAATAATAAAATAAAAAATATTTATAAAAATAGTAAAAAATTCAAAAATAATAAAATATTTTGAAATAATTAAATAAAAATAAGCAAAAAAACAACTTATTTAATAAAAAAATGTGAAAATTAAACAAAAAAATATTATTTTTTAATTATTATCTATAAAAATATAAAGTAAATTGTGATTATTTTAAATTTATAAAAAATAAAGAAATTAAGAATTAATATTGTTAAAAAATGTAAAAATAAATTAAAAAATTAATAATTTTTTAAAAAAAATAGTAAAAATAGGTGAAAAAATGGCAAATAATGACGAAAAAATTGAAGAAATGAAAAAATTAATTAAAGAAATTGAAAAACATAATTATAATTATTATGTATTAGACAACCCTACAATTTCGGATAGTGAATATGACAAGTTATACTATTCTCTTGTTGATTTAGAAAAAGAGACAGGTGTTATTTTGCCATATTCGCCTACTCAACGTGTGGGAGACACAGTGCTTGAGGGTTTTACAAAAAAGCGTCACGAGGTCAATTTGTATTCGCTCAACAAGGTGCGTGATTATGAAGCACTTGAAGATTGGGTGAACGATATGGAAAAATTGACAGGCGGAACAGACTTTGCTGTTGAATATAAATTTGATGGACTCAATCTCGTGATAGAATATCGTGATGGAATTTATTTTTCTGCAACAACACGAGGCAACGGAAGTATTGGCGAAGATGTAACCGAGCAGGTAAGAACTATTCGCTCAGTACCTCTGCAGATTAATTTTAAAGGCAGACTCATTGTGCAGGGCGAGGGTATGATGACAAACAAGAGTTTTGCCCAGTACAATAAGACCGCATTTGAAAAACTTAAAAACCCTCGAAATGCTGTTGCTGGTGCTATCAGAAATTTAGATGTTAAAGAGACGGCAAAACGTAAACTTGACTTTTTTTGCTATTCTATACTCTTGTGTGATGGGAAGGTGTTTAAAACACAAAAAGATATGCGCGAGTTTTTGGTTGATAATGGTTTTCAAACAGGAAACTATTTTAAGATATGCAAAAATGTACATGAGATAATACATTGTATTAATGAAATTGACCTTGTAAAAAACAAACTTGATGTTATGATTGACGGAATGGTTATCAAGATAAACCAAGTGGCACCGCGAGATGAGATTGGGTTTACCGCCAAATTTCCGAGGTGGGCTGTTGCTTACAAATTTGTTGCTCAAGAGGCAACTACTCTCTTGAAAAAAGTTACCTGGCAGGTGGGTAGGAGTGGTAGAGTGACACCTATTGCCGAACTCGAGCCAGTAGAACTTGCGGGTGCGACAATAAGACGAGCGACGCTTAACAATATTGATGACATAAGGCGAAAGGATGTCTACGAGAATGCACGAGTTTTTGTAAGAAGGAGCAACGAGGTTATCCCAGAAATTATGGGACTTGCTGAGAAGAATGACAATTCAAAGGTTATTGAAGAGCCACAGTTGTGCCCATGTTGCAAAAGTATTCTAGTCAAAAAAGGACCTCTTTTGTTCTGCGAAAATCACTTGGGATGTAAGGCTCAAGTGGTGGATAGACTCTCTCATTTTGCAAGCAGAGATGCTTTTAACATTGAGGGGTTATCTGAAAAGACTTGCGAACTTTTTTATGATAAGTTAAATATTAGGCACTTGAGTGATTTATACAGTATAAAAGAAGAAGATTTATTAAAACTTGATAATTTTAAAGAAAAAAAGGCAAAAAACATAATAAATTCAATAAAAAACAGCAAAAATGTTGATTTTTCAAGATTTCTATATGCTCTTGGTATATCAGAAGTTGGAAATAAAACAGCAAAAGATATTGCAAGGACTTTTAAAAACTTGACCCAATTACAGTTGGCAACCAAAGAAGAAATTTTAAAAATTAATGATATTGGTGATGTTATTGCTGACAATATTATATCATATTTTCACAATGATGATAACGTGCAGGAAATAAAAAGACTCTTTAATGCAGGTGTTACTATTAAAGAAAATGAAGATGTAGAACATAATAAAAATATAGAGGGTAAGACTTTTGTTCTCACAGGCACCATGTCAAGACCTAGAAAGGATATTGAAGATTTGATTTTTAAGTTGGGCGGAAAGGCAGGCTCGTCGGTATCAAAAAACACCGACTTTGTAGTCGCTGGCGAAAATGCTGGAAGCAAACTTGATAAGGCAAGGGAGTTAAACATAACAGTGCTAAGCGAAGAACAACTGTTTTCGCTAATAAATGGATAAATTTTCTGACCTACCTATTGACATGATGATAAAAGTGTAGTATACTAAAACTAGCAGTTTAGGAGGAAATTATGGTTGACAAAGTAGATGTAAAATGGTATGTCAATGGACTTGAGATTGAAAATGTAGATGAATATATTGAAAATTTATCTGATGAGCAATTGGATGAGCATTTGGTTGCATTCACCAAGAAATATAAAGGAGAAATTGACAAAAATATAAAAATGTCAATTGCGACTGTAGGCTCGGGCTTGCTGGTGCTAGGAGGAAATGCTTTGATTATTGCTTCAAATTTTAGCGAGGGAAGTGCTAAGAATATCATGCTGGGAATTGGACTTGCAACTATGATACCTGCACTTATTGGTGAGTTGAAACTTTATTCAAAAGGAAAGAAACAAGAAAGAGAAAATGTTGTGCCATTTAAAACTTTTCTTGAAAAACTTAAAAACCAGAAAGCAAAAAGAGAACTTGGGAAGGAAGTGTTCCCTGAATTGTTTTAAAAACCATTTTAATATGGTTTTTTTGTTTTAAGAGGAAGTTATGTTGTACACGGTTGAAAAAAATTATATAAAAATTTTGGATAAAACTGAGTTTAATATTGAACATATCTTGGAATGTGGACAGGTTTTCTGCTATGAAAAAACTAAAGAGGGGTATGTCGTTTTTCCTAAGGATAAGTTTGCAAAAGTTATTGAGGAAGAAGATTGCTATAAAATTTACACAGAGGACCCTGAGTTTTTTGTGCAGTATTTTGATTTAGATAGGTCTTATAAAGAGATAAAAGAAAAGTTACTTAAAAACAAAATAATGGCAGAACCTATTAAGTTTGGTTATGGCATACGAATTTTAAAACAGGATATCTTTGAAACACTAATTTCTTTTATAATTTCTGCAAACAACAATATAAAGAGGATAAAACTTATTTTAAATAATTTGAGGACAAATTTAAGCAAAGACAAAAAGAGTTTTCCAACCTATCAAGAACTTTTGACCTGTGACGAAAACTTTTTTAAGACTATGGGCTCAGGGTATAGGGCAGGATATTTATATAGAGTGCTAAGACAAATTACTCCTGAAATTTTACAAAGTTATGCTTTACTGCCAACGGGAGAACTTCGTGAAAAATTAATTTCACTCAGCGGTGTAGGACCAAAAGTTGCTGACTGTATCTTGCTTTTTGGTTTCAATCGTTTTGATGTATTTCCTGTAGACACATGGATACAAAAGATGTACAATTCTTTTTTTCCTCCTCTTGAAAAACGCAAGACAATATCTTTAAATCTCGTCAAACAATTTGGTGAACTTTCAGGGTTTGCACAACAATATTTGTTTTACTATCAACGTTCTTTTGTAAAAAATTAGCAAAATCATCATTTTTTTATAAAAATTAACCCCATTTTGCTTAATTTTTTATTTTATAAATTGTTTTTATTAAATTTTGCTATTTACAAGTTTGAATAGTTGTGTTATAATTAGGTCGGAGGGAATGATGAATTCTTTATTATTAGATTTTGGAACAACAGAGATTGTGCTTGTAGCAGTATTTGGTGCATTATTATTAGGAATAATAATTTACTACTGCTTTGTCCCTTTTAATATATTTCTAAATGCACTTTTTTCTGGGTGTTACATTCCAAGTTTTAAACTTTTAAATTTAAAAAATAGAAAACTTGACGTAAAAAACATTTCTACCGCCTATATTTTGGCAAAGAAGTCAAATAAAAAATTGACTTTAAACCAAATTGAGACACTATCAAGCGCTGGAGGTAGTGCATTAAATGTAATTAATGCTATGAATTTAGCAGAAAAATCAAACATAAAACTTGACTTTAGTCTCGCTTCTGCTATTGAAATTTCTTCAAAGGACGTGTTTAAACAGGTCCAAAATGCAATAACTTCACAAATTGTTGAAGTAAATAACATAAAGGGATTTGCAAAAGACAATCAAGAGGTGATAGTAGGCTGCAAGTTTTCTGTAAAACTTAACCTTAACAAATATCTTTCAGGACTTGGGATAGATGATTTAAAAAATAATGTCAGCGCATGGATAATGGAAAATATTTCTAAAACTGGCAATCATAAGGATATTTTGGCGGAACCAAACAAGGCGCTTTTGTCAAATTTTGACTTTAGAGTTGTTGCTCAAAAGTCAATGTATGAACTTATTGATATAAACATATTGTCTGTAGACCTCGGAAGAGACTTAAACGCAGAAAATGATATTAAATCTGCCGAAAAAGAAAAAATTTATGCTCAAATTGAGGCTGAAAGACGAAAAAATGCTGAAGAAATAAAAGAAATTCAAATGCGAAGCAAGACTGAAGAAATGAAATCAAATGTCCTAAAAGCCGAGGCAGAGGTTCCTCAAGCAATTTCTCAGGCTATCAAGGAGGGTAGATTCTCTGTCATGGACTATTATAAACTTATGAATTTGCAAGCAGACACCGCATTAAGAAAGGCAATCATAAGTGATAACAAAAAATCAAATGACGATGATGACGAAGGAGATTTGTTTTAATGGACACGGTTACCCTTTTATGTTTAATAGGTGGTGGAGTCCTTCTTCTAATTATTATTGCTGTAATTTTTATTCGTAGGTCAAATAAAAAAAGATTTAACAGACTTCAGGAAAACTTGAATAAGTACAAGCAGGAAAATGAGAAATATAAGACAGGTGAGCAAGGGATTGAAGAAAATTCTAAAATAACTCTGGCAAATGATGAAGAGAATTCTGCGAATGA
This sequence comes from uncultured Clostridia bacterium, assembly GCA_944350275.1. Classification (GTDB taxonomy): domain Bacteria; phylum Bacillota; class Clostridia; order Christensenellales; family UBA1242; genus Caccovivens. Next base: position 74,167 of record CALVOK010000019.1, read on the forward strand.
AGAGCAAAAACAGACACAAATTCACGAGGAGGTAGCCCCTGTTATTGAAGAGTATGTACGCGACGACAAGCCACAATATTACGGAGAACAGCCTAGGAAGAGGCAGGTAAGTGATGAGGATTTTAAGAGGTTTTTAAGAGAAAATGGAATAGGCGATATGGGCAAAGATAACAGTCCTAAGCCTAGCAAGGATGACTTTGAAGATTTCTTAAATGAGCATGCATATTCAAGAAGAATATTTGGAGGAGAGATACTAAACAAACTTAAAGACCTACCTCCTGAGATTAAGGCGGTTATTCTCAGTAATGTCTTTAATAAGTATGATGATTAAATTAAATAAAATTTTTTATCTATATATATAAATAACAAATTAAACGCATATCTTAAAGTGGAGGGGTATGTGTTTAATTTTTTTGAAGAGATAAAAAAGAAAGCAGGCGACATTGATAACAACCTACTTAATGATTATAATATCATCAACCTTTCAGGCAAACTCCTATATGTCGAGGGACATCAGGGAGTGACAATTGTGAATAGTGAAATGCTCGCTTTTAAGATTAAGAGAGGGAGAGTTGTTGTTGAAGGTGAAGGGCTTTTTTTATGTGAATTGACTGACAATACCCTTACTGTACAAGGAAAAATCAATAAAATGGAGATTTTTTAATGTTAAAAAATAGAACATCTATAAAAGTTAAGGGGCTAAATCAGGAGCGAGCATTAAACAATATTTCAAAAACAATAAAAATATATAATTATAAAAGGCAAGAACATAATCTAGGTGAGTTTGAAGTTGATGTAAAATTTACAAAAAAGATAACAAAACTAATCGAAAAAGAAGGGCTTGAAGTTGTTGATATTAAAAACAAAGGTTTGCTGTACAATTTTTTTACACTTTTTAAGAGGTTTGGGATAATAGCAGGTCTGGTTTTTGTTGTGCTTTTTTATGTTATACAGTATAATTTTGTATTAAAAATTGAGGTTTGGGGTGGAAGTACAACTGAAAATGCACAGGTCAAAGAATTTGTGCAGAAAAATATGCCAGGCAACTTTAAAAATAATATTCAAACTGAGGAACTTGAGGTTTTGGTTAGAAATAACTTTGACTTTGTAAGTTCTGTTAGTATAGCAATTGTTGGACAAAGTATTATTGTCAATTTAAATCCATCAGTATTGCCAGATGAAATGCAGGGAAAGTTTCAACCTCTCGTGAGTGACTATGACGGACTTATTAAAGAAATAAATCTTGTTCAAGGGACATTAAACTGCGAGGTTGGCGACATAGTGCAAAAGGGTGATATTCTTGTTATGCCATACATTCTCGATTCAAATGGTACCCTCTATGAAGTTCAGCCAAGTGCAGAGATTATTGCAGATGTATGGTTGAATGCAAGTGTTAGTCACTATGATTATAAAATAGTGCAGTATAGGACAGGAAGAAGTGTAACTATAAGCGAGGTTTTACTTGGTGACAAGGTCATTTATAACAACACTCATGATATTGATTTTAAAGATTATGAGTGCGAAACATATTCGCAAAACCTTACAGATATTCTTTTGCCTTTTGTACTGCGTAAGACAATTTACTATGAAATTGAGACGGAAGAGATTTTTCAGGATTTTGATGAGGTAAAAAGTGAGATTATTTCTCAAGCACGGGAAAAAGCCTTGATTTTTTTCGATAAAAATGACATAATAATAGATGAGAATTACTCAATAAGCGAAGGGGCAGGTTGTCATATAGTAAACTATACAATCTCTGTTCAAAAAAACATAGGAGGAAACGATGCAAGTTAATTTTGAAAAAGTTGGATTTAGATATAGGTCGCTTATACGAAAAATTTATGATTTTACTCTAAATTATACAAAAAATGATTTTAAATATGCTGTCATAACTGTATCATTTGCAAACGAAGGAAAAATTAAAGAATTAAATCAACAATACCGTAAAGTTGACAAAGTAACAGATGTGTTGTCTTTTCCAATGCTTGATATTACCTATCCGCATAAACTTAAGGAGTTTTATAGCGAGGTGTCACCTGATGGTTTTCTTTATTTAGGAGATGTTGTTATATGCCCACAAATTGCAAAGAAACAGGCAAAAGAGTATGGTCACAGCAAAAAAAGAGAGATAAGTTTTCTCGCTTTGCATGGACTTTTGCACGTGCTTGGATATGACCATATTGAAAAACAAGATGAAAAAGTCATGCAAGATACAGCAAACGAAATTTTAAATAAGTTAAATATAAAAAGGAAAAGCAATGTTTAGAGCAGGATATGTTGCTGTGGTTGGGCTTGCAAATGCTGGGAAGAGCAGTCTCGTCAATGCTCTTGTTGGCGAAAAAGTCGCAATTATCTCATCCAAACCGCAGACGACGAGAGACAATATTTTGGGAATTGTAAGCGGAAAAGATTATCAAATTGTATTGGTGGATACACCAGGTGTGCATCACAGCAAAAACGCACTTGATAAAACCATGATGAAAAATGTTCGCTCTGCTGTCAGTGGGGTTGATTTAATTTTGTATCTTATTGACGGAGCAACTGTTCCTAGCAGTGAAGAAAAAGAATATATAAAACATTTGGAAGTTCCGACAAAGATTATTAAGACAAAAATTGACTTAAAAGGCATAAAGAATTTTGACTGTGATTTAGAAATATCTTCAAAAACGGGACAGAATTTGGACAAATTAAAAGATATGATACTTGAAAATTTGCCACAATATGAGCACGAACACTATATTTTTGACAAGGAATACTATACAGATAAAAGTGTGAAGTTTTTAATTGGAGAGGAAATTCGCGAAAAAGCACTATTGCATCTTCATCAAGAGTTGCCTCATGGGGTGGCAGTTGAGATTACAAGATTTTTTGAAGATGATAGGGCAGTCCATATTGATGCTGACCTGGTTTGTGAAAATGAGAGACATAAGGGCATGATAATAGGCAAGGGTGGACAAACCCTAAAAAAGATAGGAACAGAGGCAAGGGCATATGCCGAGGAACTTTTAAATAAAAAGGTGATTTTAAAAATATTTGTAAGAGTTGAAAAAAACTGGAGAGATAGACCTGACAAAATAAAAAGTTTAGGTTATTAAACAAATTATTAAAAATGTTATAATAAAACTTAAAAATAAACCATTTTAAGTTTTATTTTTATTTATAAATGATTTTTTAAATAATTTATAAACTAATTTTTTATTTTTAATTATTTTTAAATATTTTTATTTGATTTTATAATTTTTTTAATGTTTTTTAATAATTTTTTTGAAAAATAATTTAATTTTTTAATTTTTTTATTTTTATTAATAATAATTCAATATATTTTTACTTCTTCTTCAAGATTGATTTTAAATTTTTGGCAAACATTTTTCTTTATAATTTTAATTAATTTTAGAATGTCCTCACTTGTAGAATTGTTAAAATTTATTATAAAATTAGCATGTTTTTCAGAGACTTTTGCTCCTCCAACAGTGAAACCTTTAAGTCCACATTTTTCAATCAGTTCTCCTGCAGAATAGGTGGGTGTATTTTTAAAAAAACTTCCACTACTTAATCCCTTTGGTTGTTTTACAAATCTTATTGATAAATATTTTATATAGTCCTGCTCAATCTCGCATTTGTCTTTTTTATGGCAAGAAAATTTTGCTGACAATATTAAATAGTCATTTAAATTGCTATTTCTATAGCCAAAATTTAGTTTTTCTTTTTTTATCCAATAGGTTTTTCTGTTATGATGGACCTTTATAGAAAGTAAGTTATCACATATATTTTCACCAAAACATCCTGCATTCATCATAATTGCTCCACCTACTGTTGCTGGAATTGATGCAAGTTTTTCAAAACCTGAAAGGCTGTTCTCTTGACAATATCTATACAATTTTGAAAGCATTACAGAAGATGAAACGGAGACAATATTCTCTCGTTTTGAAATGTGATTTTTTATAAATTTGGTGTATATTATGACTAAGTTATTTGATTTTTTTGTAAAAATTGTATTACTTCCATTTCCCAAAATTACGAATTTTATATTATTATCTAACAAATAATCATATAGGAATACCAATTCCTGCTCATTTTTAGGATAATATATTTTTTTTACTTTTGCAGGAATTTTCATAGTGGTAAACTTTCCAATGTCATCATTTGTTGATGACTTTATATCCATAAGATTAATACTCATAATATTTTTTATGCTCTGTAATAAAATTTGTGAAATAATGCTTTTTAAAAGCATATATAAAAGTATGTTAGAAAATATAAAATCGGCATATATAATAGGTGTTGGTGGAATAAGTATGTCGGCTATTGCAAGATTTTTAAAGTCGAGGGGAATTGAAATTTATGGCTCGGATGTTACGTATAATGAAGAGATAAAACAACTTATTAAAGATAAAATAATTGTTTTTCGTCAATTTTCGGCACCACTTTTTGTTAAAAAGTGTGATATTGTAATTTTTACCTCGGCAGTGTCAGATAAAAACACTGATATTTCTTATGCTAAAATGCTTGGAAAACCAATTTTCTCCCGTGCTCAAATTTTAGGAGAGTTAACTAAAAATAAGACAACAATTTCAATATCAGGGACTCATGGAAAGACAACGACAACAGGACTCGTTGCATCAGTTTTATTAAGAGGACAGGATAAACCAAACATTCATATTGGTGGGATATTAAAAAATATAAACTCAAATGTATTTATTACAAAAAGTGACTTGTTTTTAACTGAAGCGTGTGAGTATAAGGATAGTTTTTTGACACTACACAACTTCATAAGTGTAGTTTTAAATATTAAACCCGACCATTTGGACTATTTTCACAATATTGAAAATGAGTTTGCGTCTTTTCAAAAGTTTGTAGACAATACTGACAAAAATGGCTATGTAATTGTAAATAATGATGATGAAATGTGCCAAAAATTAGTTGTAAAGTCAAACAAAATAACCTTTGCAATAAATAACGAAGCAGACCTGCAAGCAAAAAATATTAAAACAGATAAAAGATGTGGTATTTCTTTTGATTTGTATTATAAAAACAAAATGCTTGGGAATATTTGTATGTCATGCTATGGAAAGCATAATGTTTTGAATGTCCTTGCTTGCTCTGCCGTTGCACTTGCCTTGAATATTCCATTCAAACAGTTTAAAAAAGGTGTAAAAAATTATAAAGGGGTGGAAAGACGTTTCGAAATATTATCAAAGAAGAGAGGTAATTTAATTGTCCACGACTATGCTCATCATCCTGACGAGATAAAAGCAACACTGAAATTATGCAAAGATATAGGATATAAGAAAATTATTGCAATATTTCAGCCACATACTTTTTCTCGAACGCGAGATCTATATCAAGATTTTTTAAAATGTTTCGATGATGCTGACGAAACGTGGTTACTTCCTATTTATCCAGCACGCGAAAAAGCAATAAAAGGTGTAACTTCCTACAAATTATCAAAAGATTTAAAAAAAGATGGTAAAAACACAAGATATTTTAAAAATTTTGATGATTGTTATGAAAATATTATAAAAAATAAAGAAAAAAGTGTAATTTTTGCCATTTTAGGAGCAGGGGATATTGTCGAACTTGCTAATAAATTTAAGAATAAGAAAAAATAATTTATTGTTTGATTGTCAAAAGGTTGACATAACCTTTTTTATATGCTAATATTTACATGTGTCTAAATAAATAGATGATTTTCATATGAAAATAATATGAAAAAATGACTTATTTAAATTAATGGCTGAAATTCGCACAATGCTTATGTCATAAAAAATCAAAATGTATTTCCGAAATTTAATATATGCTGATATACCTCAGTAGGTAGAGGGCTGCCTTGGTAAGATAAAAAATGGCAAATTTTACCACTTAAAAACAACAAAAACACACTAAAATTTCATTATGCTTATGTGGCGCAGCAGGTAGCGCACAGCCTTGGTAAGGAAATTTTAGCGCCTAAAAAAGACTAAAAAAATAACTGAAAATGGCTCTATTTTATGGAGCCAAATACATATGCTGGTGTAGCTTAATGGGAAAGCGCAGCCTTGGTAAGGCTGAGAGAGCGGGCTCAATCCCCGCCACCAGCTCCAAATTATAAAACCCTTTAAAATAATGGCTTTGAGCCAATTTAAAGGGTTTTTATTTTTGTCAAAAACCGCAATGAGTGTATAGAGCCATTTCTATTTTTGAACCATTATCATTACCAGAAGTTTTTTGCTCGCTTTTTTATAAAAAACCAAAAGACTGAAATTTTCTATCTTTTTCTGCCTATTTCTGGGTAAATGGGGTCAAATGGTCCTACTAAGTTTTTTTAAAAAATAGTCAGCCAAAATTTGCTGACTATTTTTCTTACATCTCAAAATCTTTATTTTTCTTTCTTGCTTTCTTTTCTGCAAGTAATCTTTCCAAAAGTTCAATCTCTGGGTCGTCCTCATCTTCGTCTTGTCCTTCAATTTCTCTTTTCAGTGCGGGAATATCATTCCTGTTTTGCAGTTCTTGATATTCCTTCATTTTTTCACTATTAAACAAGTCGTTAAGTTTATCTGTCGCTTGTTTATAATAACTCTTATCAACACTATTATAGACTGTTAAAGTGGTTTTAACCGATTTGTGCCCAAGCAGTGCTTGAATAACTTTTGGATTTTCATTTGCTTCAAATAACATTGTTGAATATGTGTGTCTTAGTGTATGAAAATGTATTTTCCCAAAAAATCCGTTTTTCTTTGCAAATCTATCAAATATTCGTCTTGTTCCAGAATAAGTCCTTACACTACCATCGCTATTTGCAAAAACAACTGCATTTGGAGCGAGTAAATCAATGCCTGTGAGTTCTTTTCGCACCCATTGACATTTACGCCAATCCTTTAACACTTCAACTAAAATATCGGGAATAGGGACCTCACGAACAGAGCAATTAGTTTTAGTTTGACCAATAACTGTTTTTCGACTTATGACTTTGCCTTTCTTATCAAATGTAGGCACTTGTGTAATGCTATTTTTAACTGTTATGGTCTTGTTCTCAAAGTCTATGTTTTCCCATCGCAAAGCAAGAGCTTCACCCGTTCTTAGGCCAGCAAACATCATTGTCATACAAAAGGGCTTTAAAAATTCGTGTTGATTGAGTGCAGTAACAAATTTCATTCTCACATCTTCTGGAATTGCTTTATAAGTATTTTCCATATCAAAATTATGGGTATCTCTTGTTTTTATTTTAATTCTAATTGTAGGATTATTTTCAACCAAGCCACAATCTATTGCATATTCAAAAAATTGATTGAAAAGAAATTTTGTTTTTCTTGCAGTGTTTGTTCCTCGACCTTTAACAAAAACTTCATTTATCACTTGTTGAATAACTGGGGTTGTAACTTCGCTTATATCCATATTTGCAACATACGGTTTTATGTGTAAATTATAACATCGCATATTGCTTTCAAATGTTCGTGGCGTTACTTGGTTCTTTTTAAAAACAAGTAGCCACTCTTCAAACATATCTCCAAAGGTTTTATGTGCAAATATTCCATTTAAAGGTGTCATTGAGCCAGAGAGTTTAACGAGTTTGTCCGAAATTTCGGCTTCACTATGGCCATAAACAGTCTTTCTAACTTTCTCACCAGTCTCTGGATTTGTTAGCCAGATTTTACCGGTCCAAAGCCCATTCTTTTGTTGATAAATTGAGCCTGAGCCATTGCTACGCCTTGTTTTTTCTATAACTTTAATTTTCTTTCTTCCCATTTCCACCTCTCAATTCATTTGTTAGTTGCCAAGTTACAAATGCCGCAACACTAACAATTCTTCGCTTTCCAATCCTAATTTTTGGAAAATCTATCTTTGTCATCATTGCTCTAACATTATCTCTGCCAAGTCCAGTAATTTTCATAATGTCCGAACAATCAAGATATTCTTTGTTATATTTTTCAGTTATTCGTCTTATCTCTGCTGAAATAATGTTATCTAAATTCATTTGCTACCTCACATTTCGCTTTGCTTTAATTCTTCTATATCGCTTTTTATTTGTTCTGTTAGGTCATATACTAAATTTTCTATATCGCTTTCTTCAACATTCGAGAGATTGTTATATCCGTCTAATTTGTAGATGTCATCGCTATAAGTACCTGCTATAAAGCAACGCACTCTATCGACACCGTCTTTTGCTACCTCTTCAAGCCAATAGTCTAAGTCGTCATCATCAAGTATATCCGACAATTCTCTTAAACTGTCGTAGTAATAGGTGTTATGGTCGGCATCAAAATCTTCAACGAGTGATTTTATTTTCTCATAAGCTTTGCTTTTAAATTCCATATCTTCAATTTCTTGATTTAATTGATTTATAAGCTTTTTTCTTGCATATATTTCATTCATTATTGTTCTCCTTTAAGTAAAGGTATAAGTCTTTCTGCCACACGTTTTATCATCACTGGTGGCACGCTCATTCCACAAATATAGGCAATGTTATCTACATTGTCTGTTAAAAAGTTAAAATCTTGTGGAAAGGTAGAAAATGAAATTATATCTTTTTTTGTTAAATAAGATTTTGTGTCCCACCGAATATTGTTGCAGTGGGCAGTAATTGTGGGTGCTACTTGATTATCGTAAACAAAACAATAATTAAAAAAAGAGCTCTTTCCACGAGTTCTTAGGCAGGCAGGTTCTAAATTTCTATCGCCATATTTGGCATATTTGATAAGCCCTTGAAGATTATCACTTGCTATTGTTTTCGTGTCTCCAACGCTCTTTATTTGGCTAAATAAAATGGGTTTATACAAAAATGACATATCTAATTTACTTAAATCAACATTCAATCTCGTTGCAATAAAAAATACTCTGTGTCTTTTCTGGGGAACACCCATTTGTTCGCCTTTTAAAAGCCAATGCTTAACACTATATCCAATACTGTTAAAATGCTTATATATTTGCTGAACATATCTCCAAGCATTGCCTTTTGTTAGTCCTTCCACATTTTCCATAACGACAAATTTAGGTTTTAATTTATTTGCAGTTTCAATGAAAATAAAAGACAAATCATCAAGTGTTTGTTCTTTTTGTCCTTCACGAAATTTCTTTTTCTTACCCCAAGTTTTTTCACGCAATCCTGCCATAGAAAAAGTTGTGCAAGGCGGACTTCCGTCCAATATATCCAAATCAAAAAGTTCATCTGGTATTTCATTGTTTGGCAGTTTATTAAAATCCCTTATATCCATTAAAAAGTTGTATTTTGGCTTGTGGTTTGCAAGATAGACATCATTCATTCGTTTATCAATCTCTAAACACCCAACAACATCATATCCTGCAAGTTTATAACCCATAGTTGAGCCTCCACCACAAGCAAAACACGAGAATACTTTTAATCCGTTACAATTTGGATAATCGCTAAAATGCCAATACCAATCATTGCTTTCTTTTGTTTTTAAATAATCAAATTCATCACCCAACAAATCAAAAATTGATTGTTGCATAATTCATTCCTTAACACATTTCTTCGTTTTTCTTTAATGTCTTTCTAATCTCTCTTTCTATAACTCTTTCTATTCCTTTTTTAAAGGTTATTCTATCATTTACAAGTGCTTCGTTTGCGTCTTTAAATCCACAATTATCAAACATAATGTAAGGCATTTTATTAGTCTTAAAATAGTCAATAAGTTCATTTGTTGCTGTTTGTCCTGCTTCATCTCTATCAAGCGCTAAAACATAAGTTTTTGGAGTTTTATTTGCACTTATAAACTTATTTATATTTGAAACACTGCCAAGCGAAATGGCGTTTATTCCAACTTCTTCAAAGCTTAGACAATCAAATTCGCCTTCGGTTATCACACAAAAAGGATTAGAGTTCGTAAGTGCCTCTAAATTAAATATTTCTGTGTGCACATTTTTCGGTTTGTAATATCTAAAATCACTTGTTTTATCAATATTACGTGCAGAAAAACAATGCTCATTTATGGGAATAATAATTCCTTTAAATGTTGTTTCTCCAAAGTTAAATTCGTTATATCCTAAATTATATTTTTCAGTGATAAAATCGCTTATTCCACGCGAATTAAGATATTGTCTTGCTTTCTCATTTGATTTAAAATTTTTATGCCAAATGTAAAATGCTTTTGAATAGTCTTTTGTTTCTGTTGTAGAGTTTTCTTTTTTATTGTATTTTGGTTTAATTTCTATCTTGTTTGTGCCATAATAATCAATTGCTCGCTTAAAAGCTTCTTTTCTACTTAAATTCTCTATGGCTGAAATAGCACCAATTAAATCATACGTTGCATTACAACCAAAGCAATGGACCTTGTTGTCATCAAAATATTTCATTGACGGATTTCTATCAATATGTTCTGGATTTATGCACCTAAAAAATCTATCTGTTCTTATACCATTCTTTTCAAGATAGTCTTGTAAATGAGATTTTAATTCGTCAATTGCAATATTTTCCATTTTTACATCTCACTATCAAACTTTTTGTTTTTCGACTTTTTTTCTCTTTCTTTAAGTTCTTCCAGTAATTTGTTATACCTTTCTTGTTCCTTAATATTCTCCTTTTTCTGTTCTTCAATTAGCATAGGAAGAAAGGCCATATCTTTTTCATCTACAACATATTTAACACCACAATCACAACTAATGAATTGCAGTCCGCATCTTGGGCATCGCTCTATATCACAATTATCAAGATGTTGCTCGCCAACTTTGCAACCACAATCTCCACAAGTTGGATTTTCATCATCACCAATCCA